>JAZLGF010000053.1:0-2856 GCA_045616165.1 Lachnospiraceae bacterium | reverse complement strand
TTGGTGAAAAAGCTGCAAATATCGGATCTGCATATAAAGCTCTCTTAGATTTAGTAAAAGATATTAAAGAGGATGAGGCTGAATAATGAATACAAAAGCATTAAAGGCAAAAATCCTTGATCTCGCAATTCACGGAAAACTTGTTCCTCAGAATCCAGAACATGAATCTGCAGAAAAACTGCTTGAAAAAATCCGTGCAGAAAAAGAAGAAAAAATTGCAAAAGGTGAACGCAAAAGAGATAAGAAAGATTCATATATCTTTGTTGGTGATGATAAGAGACATTATGAGAAGTTCGCTGATGGAACTGTGAAGGATATTGAAAATTCAATACCTTTTGATTTACCAAATAGATACAGCTTACGAGCAGGACGTGCTTATTTTGGAAACAAAGAGATTGGCTCTTGCTGTAAAGAATGCAGGTTTTAAGGCAGATCAGATTGCTTTAGTTTCTCCAATGATTATTGATAATTTATTTAAAACAATTACTAATGCAAACTTTGATAATAGTGTAATTGCTGCAAGTACAATGGCTACTAAAGCTATGACTGTTAATGTTTCTGGTGGCGAAGTTCCTGCTTTGGATGCGAAAGCTGGAGTTCTTGTGACTAAAGATGAAGACATTCGTTCTATGCGAGAGCTTATTACTTATGGACTTAAGGGACTTGCTGCTTATTTGAAGCACGCTGCAGTTCTTGGTTTTAAAGATTCTGAAATTGAAACTTTCCTTATTAAAGCTTTGGCGTCTCTTTTGGATGATTCTCTTTCTTTGAATGATTATATTGAGCTTACAATGGAAACTGGTAATTTTAGTGTTAAGGCCATGGCTCTTTTGGATAAAGCAAATACAAGCACTTATGGGAATCCAGAAATTACTAATGTTAACATTGGTGTTCGCTCTAATCCTGGTATTTAGGTTTCCGGTCATGATCTTAAAGATTTAGAGCAGATTTTGGAGCAGACTCAGGGAACTGGAGTTGATGTTTATACTCACGGAGAAATGCTTCCTGCTCACTACTACCCTGCTTTTAAGAAATATGAAAATTTTGCTGGTAACTATGGTAATGCATGGTGGCTTCAGAAATCTGAGTTTGAAAGTTTTAATGGACCAATTGTTCTTACAACTAACTGTTTAGTTCCTCCTGCTGAAAGTTATAAGAATCGTCTGTTTACTACTAATGATGTAGAATTCCCTGGTTGTGCTCACATTGAAGAAAAAGATGGTAAGAAAGATTTTAGTAGCGTAATTGAACTTGCTAAAAAATGTGCTGCCCCTAAAGAAATTGAAACTGGTTCTATTACAGGCGGTTTTGCTCACGAACAGGTTTTTGCCTTGGCAGATAAAGTTGTGGATGCAGTTAAATCTGGTGCTATTAAAAAATTTGTTGTTATGGCAGGTTGTGATGGTCGTGCAAAGAGTCGGAACTATTATAAGGATTTTGCAGAAGCTCTTCCAAAAGACACTGTTATTCTTACTGCTGGTTGTGCTAAATATAAATACAATAAATTAAATCTTGGTGATATTGGTGGTATTCCTAGAGTTCTTGATGCTGGTCAGTGTAATGATTCTTATTCTTTGGCTCTTATTGCTCTTAAGTTAAAGGAAGTATTTGCATTAAATGATATTAATGAGCTTCCTATTGTTTATAACATTGCATGGTACGAGCAAAAAGCTGTTATTGTTTTGCTTGCCCTTCTTTCATTGGGTGTAAAAAATATTCATCTTGGTCCTACATTGCCAGCTTTCCTTAGTCCTAATGTTGCAGATTTTTTGATTAAGACTTTTGGCATTGGCGGTATAACTAATGTTGAAGATGACATGAAAATGTTTATGGCATAATTTGAGAGGGGGATGCGGACAAAATTCTGTAAATTCAATAGGCTGCGATAAAAAAAAGTTAATGCGAATTACTCGCTGCAGCTAACAGCTACTGTTTATGTTTCGAATATAAAATATGATTTGATTTTTTCAAGAGTCAAATGATTTAAACACAACTTGCCCGTTAAGCAGGTTGTCTTTTTTTATTAGTCTGGCAGACGACCTTTGTACATTATGCACATTTCTCCGTAAACACGGCCCTAGTCTCTCAGCGGCAATGTCCATTTTTTCGTAGCTTCAAACACGAGTTGTATTTGAATAATACTTTGTGTTTGTTCCGTTTGAAATAACGAAAATCTGGAACATATTCAAAAAGATCGCAGCCGGCCCAGAAACTGTCACGGTTATATCGCTTGATCTGATTGAAAGCTTCACGGATGGCCACTCCCCTACGCTTCAATTCACAATGAACTAAAGGGAGTCCGTTTACAAGAATTGAAACATCGTAACGGTTATCATAGCGGCCGCCGTTTTCATTTTTCTTTTGATCCTCAACGGTATACTGGTTCAGGACCTGCAGAGAATTGTTGTGGATGTTGTTTTTATCAATAAGGTAGATGTTCTTAGATTCTCCATTGTCCCTTTTAAGAATCTGAACATGATCTTCCTGAATGCGGCGAGTTTTCTCTACGATTCCATCGTTATTTGATGCAATGCACTGGGTAAAGATGAACTGAACCCCAAATAGGTCACAGTTTTTCGATGATGAACCCCGTTGATGGTTACAGGTCAAAAAACACTGAACCCAATTATGGGTAACGCTTTTGCAAGGAGTTTTTATGAATGTAAGTCCTGCAACAAAAGCGGCAGCAATTTCTGATTATCTGGCTGGTAAAGGTGGATATTTTCAGATAGCACTTGAGTATGGTATCAATCCATATACGTTTAAAAAATGGGTAGAATCACCAGAAAAAGCCTTAAATCAAGCATCTCAAAAAGGTATAATAGAACTACAAAGTTCAAAGAATGAATGTACCGG
>JAZLGF010000052.1:0-2259 GCA_045616165.1 Lachnospiraceae bacterium | reverse complement strand
TTAAGCTTATTCCAAGCATTTCCCATTTAAATCCTGTTTTAATTTTCATTATTAGGAACATAATAATGGAAATGATTTCTACTCCGTATGTCATAGTAGATGGTGCGATTGGGCGACCAAGCATTTCCCACAATGCTACTACCAGAACCCAAAGAGCCATTGTAACAAGGAAGGCAGATAAACAAAAAATGGAATCTGCCTTACGTTTGTTCAATTCTTTTTCCACCACATCCATAACGCGAAGGTTGCTTTCCAAGATATCTTCGTTGATACTATTTTCTTTTGTGTTAATACCTCTATTTTGCATTGTTCCTCTGTTTTGAAACTATTTCGGGATTCCGCCATTTATCGTTCAAAGTTAATATTTACGATTATACTACTTTTACAACCTGTTTTGTACTGAATCGAATTTGAATATAAAATATGCTACAATATATTGAGTTCTAGCATAATTTGTTTGACTTTATTAATTTGGATTTTCAATGAATAAAACAAGGAGGCTTAGAGATTACCATGGAAAATACAAATGCTTCTGGTTTTGTGTTGCTTTCAGACGTAATTCCTGATGCCATACTTGATATTAGGTACTATACTACCTTTAATTTTATTGGAGAAAGGGTAGATGGATACGAAGAGCCTGTTGCGCTGCTTACGAAAGAAGCTGCAGAAGCTTTAAAGAAGGCAAGCGAAAAAGCTATGGCTCTTGGCTACAGACTTAAAATATTTGATTGCTATAGACCGCAGATGGCGGTTGATCATTTTATCAGGTGGGCTGAAAAGCACAAAGATTTAGCTATGAAAGACTACTTCTATCCGGAAGTAGATAAAACTAAACTCTTTGATCTTGGTTTTGTTGCTACAAAGTCCGGTCATTCAAGGGGCTCTACTGTAGATTTAACTCTGTTTGATATGGCAACACAAAAGGATATTGATGTTGGTGGTGGCTTTGACTATTTCGGAAAACTTTCATGGGCAGAATATACCGAGGAAATTACAAGTGCTCAGGCTGAAAATAGAAGCTGGAATAAATCGCCGTTTCTTCTGTTCCTGCACCAATCTTGTTAATTAAAAATTCAATTTCAAGTCCTTCTTTGTCAAGAATTTTGGTTGTTCCGTCCATAATGTCTTGCTGAACAATATAGCCAGATTCCTTTGCTAAAGCGGCAACATTCTTTGGTGGATTAGGCTTGCGGAGATTCTTTAATAAGAAATCTATATCAAGCGTTTTGATATTTGCCTCAAATCCGGGAAGAAGCCTGCATTCCTTATATAAAAATTCAGCCCATGAACCAATAACGATAACATCTTTTAAAACATCGTTATCGTTTAAGAGCTTGATAAACCTAATAAACTCTGTTTGCTGAATACTCATTGATTAAATCCTTTCCCAAAGCCTTTTCAATCTGCTTAATCGATTGTTTAAGTTCTTTTAATCTTGCAGCATTATCTTTGCGCTTTGAAATGTTTTCTCTATAGGCGTCTAAATCATTAGCGTTTATATATTTACTTTTAACTTTGTCATTCTCTCTAAACTGAAGATAGTAACATTCCACGCCATGAATAAGTTTCTTTTGAATTGATCCTTTTGGCAGAGATTCTTGCTCTTTTTCAATTGCCGCTTTTATTCGCATGGATCTGTCATACTCTTCTAAGAGAACTTCTTCTATAACTGACATAACTTTTCCTTACAACTAACATATTCCTGAAATATTAATTTTGTTGGTTGTATTATAATCCAATAACAGCAGCCTGTCAATATAGCAACTCCCTTATAAGCAGCACCAGTCGCGACGGCCGGTTGCAAGGCAAGGACTGCGCCGGAGCGATGAATTTTGGCCATTTGTGATAGAATACCCTGTAAAATTACAGGCGGTCACGAGGCGCAGTGCGCGCAGCGCTCTGTAAGATAAATCAGTAGCTTCTGACGGATGCGAAGCATCGGTCAGGGGCTACTTTGGATTTATATGCAATACTTATAAAGACTTATGCAGACTTATGTATTATTATATATTTAAGAAAGGTTGAAATTAAAGACTTATGGATACATAATAAATATATTTATCGTTTGCAAGAAGAGAATATATGAATATTATAGGAAAAGAAGTTAATAGTAAGGGCTCAGATTTTTCACGCGTTCTTAATCTTATTAAGACCTCATTCCCGAAAAGTGAACAATATTCCATCGTATGGCTTAGGTTATTGACTGTCTGTAAAAATTATAGTTTTAAAGCTTTTTATGATGGTGATTTTCTTTGCGGA
>JAZLGF010000051.1:0-15757 GCA_045616165.1 Lachnospiraceae bacterium | reverse complement strand
AGTTGTTGCATGTGGTTTCTTAGGAGCTATTTGTGGTAGCGCAAATACAGGCGTTATGATTATGAGCCGTATCGCTCTTCCAGAAATGGAAAAGAGTAATTACGAAGAGACATTCGCTTGTGGATGTACCGCTGCTGGCGCACCGCTAGCACTTCTTATCCCACCAAGCACAGGCTTTATGATGTATGGTATTCTTACTGAAAATGACATTAGTAAATTATTTATGTCAGGTATTTTTGTAGGAATTATCCAAATCATCCTTTATTGTGTTCTTATTTGGTTACTTTGTAGGATTCATCCGGAATATGGTCCAAAAACACCAAAGGCTCCATGGAGTGTAAGATGGAAATCTTTATTAAAAGTTTTTCCAATTATTATTTTAATGCTCATTGATTTAGGTGGTATTTATTTTGGATGGTTTACATCTACAGAAGCTGGCGCAATCGGTGCTGTAGGATCAATCCTTCTATCGATTATTTTCCGCCAGTGTAAAGCTAAAAACCTTTGGAAAGCTTTTAAAGATACAGGTATCTTAATGGGTATGATTTTCTTCCTTATGGGATCAACTTATATCTTCGTACAGTTTATGACTGTAAGTAATGTACCTGATATCATTTCTGAAGCAGTTGTTAGTTTACAAGTTCCACAATGGTTGTTATCTGTTATACTTATTTTCGTGTACTTAATACTTGGAATGTTCCTTCCAGAAATTCCAATGTTAGTACTTACAATGCCTATCCTATATCCAGCTCTTATGAAACTAGGATATGACCCTATTTGGTTAGGTTGCTTTATCGTAAAACTTATGGCACTTGGTTCAATATCACCACCTGTTGGAATGACAGTATATACTATGAGTGGTGTATCGAAGAAACCTGTAGAAAAAATATTCAAGGGTGTACTTCCTTTCATCGCTCTCGATATAGTAATATTAGCATTGCTTATCATATTCCCAGAGATTGCGACATTCTTACCAAGCCATATGTATACACCTGCGGCATAAGTTGTAATTAATCACGGGGTGATTAGTAAATAAAAAATAAAAATTATTAATAAATATTTAGGAGGAAACAAACATGAAAAAGATTAGTAAAGTTTTGGCACTTGTTCTTATAGTTGCTTTAACGCTTACTATGTTCGTTGCTTGTGGAAAGAAAGATAGCGGTAATAAAGGTGGCTCAAGCGAATATACTGGCCCAGAACTTGAATTACTTGTTAGCCCATCAGCAACACAAAAAGAAAACTGTACTTATTTAATTCAAGCATTAGACAGAATTCAAGAAAGAACAGGCGGAAAAGTTACTTATAAGTTAAAACTTAATAGTGCAGGATTTTCAAGTCCAACATCAGCAGCAGATGAGCTTGCAGCTGGTATTGTTGACATTGCGGATATTACGCTTCAAAACAACCCTTCATACTTCCCATACACAAACCAATCAGTAGCACAACCTTTCTTAGGATTTAAAGATATCTTTTCAGCAAACGATATTATGCGTGATGTGTTACTTACAAATCCTAATGAGTTAATGCAAGCTGAGTTTGATAATTTAGGTCTTATTCCTTTCTTAGCAAGTGCAAGCTTTGGTACAGCTATAGGAATGGTTTCAGAAGCAGATATGTCTACACCAGCTGGCTTTGCTGGACAAAGAATTATGGTTGATAATGAATTGCTTAAATCAATCGTTCGTGAAGCAGGTGGCGTAGAAAGTAATCAAGCTGTTATTAACGCAGGTGAAGCATTCAAAAATGGTCTTGTAGAAGGTGCTTTTAATTCAACTGCAGTATTTAAGATTTTTAACATCGCAGCAGAAAAAGATGATGCTGAATGCCTTTCTAAGTATTTATGGGTATTTGGTGAAGAATTGTCTACAACAATTAAAATGTTCTGCATCAGCCAGACTTCATGGGATTCATGGGATCCTTCATTACAAAAAATTGTAGAAGAAGAATTTGGCGATCCATTATATAAAGATTTCGTTACATGGGTTCATGGTAAGGAAGATCCACAATGGGATTACTGGGCAAAACGTGGCGAACCAATCATTAAGAAGATTGAAGGCGAAAACCTTAATACATGGAAGACTTTCGTTAATGGAATACAAGCAGGTCAATTAGAAGAACTTCGTAAGACAGCTCCTCAAATCGACGATGCGATCAAGATTTGGTCAGACGCTATTGCTAAATATTATGCAGAGCATCCAGCTGAATAATTTTAATAATTATTCTTTTTAGAATTTAATTAGAGGGAAACTCTTACAAGAGTTTCCCTCGTATTTATTTATAAAGCCTTCTATGTTATAATTTTTTCATGGAATGTTATTTAGACAATAGCGCAACAACGCGCGTTTCTGATAGTGTAATAACTACAGTGACAAAAGTTATGTCACAAGATTTTGGCAACCCTTCTAGTAAACACAAAAAAGGTGTTGAATCTGAAAACTATCTTAAAAATGCCAGAGAAGTAATTTCTAAAATATTAAAAGTAAATGAAAAAGAAATTTTATTTACGTCCGGAGGAACTGAGTCTAACAACTTAGCTCTTATCGGATATGCAATGGCAAACTTAAGACGAGGACGCCATATCATAACGACAGAAATTGAGCATTCAAGTGTTAAAGAAGCATTAAAATATTTAAGCGAGATGAAACTATCAGAAGATATAGACCCCGAAAAAAAAGGATTTGAAATAACATATCTTGGGGTTGATAGTAAAGGGCACATAAACTTAGACGAATTAAAAAATGCAATTAGAAAAGATACTATCTTGGTTTCGACAATGATGGTAAATAATGAAGTTGGTGCGGTCCAAGATATAGCGACTATCGGAAAAGTAATAAAAGAAATCAATCCTAATTGCGCTTATCACATAGATGCTATTCAGGCTTTTGGGAAGTATATAATTTATCCGAAAAAATGGAATGCGGACATGCTTAGCGTTAGCGCCCATAAATTACATGGACCAAAGGGAGTTGGATTTTTATACATTGATGAAAAAATTAAAGTAAAGCCACTAATCCTTGGCGGAGGCCAGCAAAAAGGAATGCGAAGTGGAACAGATAATGTTCCTGGAATAGCGGGGCTGGCTTTATGCGCAAAAGAGGCATACGATAATTTGGAAAAGAATGTTGCATCAATGATTAAAGTAAAAAATGAATTAATAGATGGACTTAATGCTTTGACTAATGAAGAGAGCATCATTAATTCGGGATGCAAAATAAAAATAAACAGCTTTAAGGATTTAGAATCTGCACCGCAAATTGTAAGTGCAACTTTCTGGCCGATTAAAAGCGAAGTTTTACTTCATGCGTTAGAAGAAAAAGGAATTTATGTTTCGTCTGGTTCTGCATGCTCATCAAACAAACCAGGACTTTCAGGAACATTGCAATCAATTGGACTATCAGCAGCCCAGGCAGATTGTACACTGAGATTTAGTTTTTGCAAAGATACATCAAGCGAAGAAATAAAATACACATTAGAACAACTAAAAGAATTATTGCCGTTACTAGCAAAGTTTGTTAGCAAATAAAAAGGAAAAAACATGGAAAAGATTTTTTTAATTAAGTATTCAGAAATAGGCGTTAAAGGAAAAAACAGATATGTCTTTGAAGACATGTTAGTGCGCAATATAAAAAGCGCCTTAAAAGATTTACCTGGCGATATTCATGTTAAAAAAACTCAGGGACGCATTTATGTTCATTACGATGAAAATGATGAAGATGAAGCTATCGATGCATTAAAAAAGGTATTTGGTATTGCATGGATTTGTCCAATAACCCAACTTCAAAAAGAAACATACGAAGAACTTAAAAGTGATATAGCAAAATACATGGAAGAAAATTATGACATGTGCAAAAACCATACTTTTAAGGTTAATACAAGAAGAGCAGATAAATCATATCCAATGACTTCTGTTGAATTTAATGAGCAAATTGGAGAGATGCTTCTTGATAAATTTGACACACTAAAAGTTGATGTACATGAGCCGGAAATTATGCTCAACATCGAATTAAGAGAAAAAGAAATAAATATTTATTCAAAACAGATAGAAGGTTTAAGCGGAATGCCTGTTGGTTCAAGCGGAAAGGCAATGCTTCTTTTATCAGGCGGAATAGATAGTCCGGTTGCGGGATATCTCGTTTCAAAACGTGGTGTAAGTTTGGACGCAATTTATTTTCATGCTCCACCATACACATCCGAAAGAGCAAAACAAAAAGTTGTTGATCTAGCAAAAATAGTTTCAAAATATTCAGGACCAATAAAACTTCATGTAGTTAATTTCACAGAAATTCAAATGAAGATTTATGAGATATGCCCACATGATGAGCTTACGATTATCATGCGCAGATTCATGATGAAAATAGCGGAGCATTTTGCAATAGAAAACGGTTGCTTAGGCCTTGTAACAGGTGAGAGTATTGGTCAGGTTGCTAGCCAGACAATGCAAAGTATGCTTGTAACAAATGAGGTTTGCACTCTTCCAGTTTATAGACCTCTTTGTGCTTTTGATAAATTAGAAATTATGGATATCTCACAAAAGATAGGCGCTTACGAAACTAGTATTCTTCCTTTTGAAGATTGCTGCACAATTTTTGTTGCAAAACATCCGGTTACAAAACCAACTCTAAAAAGAATAGTAACAAGCGAAAGAAAACTTGATGAAATTGCTGATGAAATACTTCAAAGGGCAATAGAAAATACAGAGGTAATAGAAATTTAATGAAGGTTGCTTTTCACACTTTAGGATGCAAAGTAAATTCATATGAAACCCAGGCTGTTCTTGAACAATTTAAGGACATGTCATTTGAAGTTGTAGATTTTGATTCTTTTGCAGATGTATATATTGTAAATACATGTTCCGTTACAAAAGAAGCTTCTAGAAAATCCAGACAAATTTTACATAGGACAAAAAAGATTAATCCAAAAGCTATTACGGTAGCTCTTGGATGTTATGCACAAGAAGACAAAGAAGCTCTTATGAAAGATTCAAAGGTTGATATTGTAATAGGCAATAACGAAAAAAGTAAAACTCTTGAACTTGTTATGGATATCATTCATAAAAATCAAGATAAAGGATTAAAATTCAAAGTTACTCTTGTTGAAGATCTAACACATTGCAAAACTTATGAAAGTCAAGAGATAACAAACCAAGGCGAACATGTAAGAGCATACGTAAAGATTCAAGATGGCTGTAATAGATTTTGTTCTTATTGCATTATTCCATATTTAAGGGGAAGGTCACGCTCAAGAACTAAAGAAGATATTTTATCTGAAGTTAAGACATTGGCGAATAATGGTTATAAAGAAATTGTTTTAACTGGAATCGACCTAAGCATGTATGGGCAAGATTTAGAAGAAATTAGTGCGGACAAGGCTATTGTTGATCTTTGCAAAGAAATTGAGGAAATAGAAGGTATAAAAAGAATTAGATTTGGTAGTTTAGAAGTTAGTCTTATCAGCGAATATTTTGTTAGTGAACTTTCAAAATTAGAAAGCATATGTCCGCATTTTCATCTTTCGCTTCAAAGTGGATGTGATAGTGTTTTGCAAAGGATGAATAGAAAGTATACAGCTAATGAGTATAAACAAAGCGTTGAACTACTTAGAAAATACTTTGATAATCCAGCGATTACAACGGATATAATAGTAGGCTTTCCAGAAGAAAGCGAAGAAGAATTTAACCAGACAGTAAACTTTGCAAAGGAAATTAAATTTGCAGCGATACATGTATTTCCATATTCAAGAAGAAAAGGAACAAAGGCAGATAATATGAAAGGTCAGTTAACTGCTGGGCAAAAAGCAAAGCGAGTAGCTACGCTTTTAGAAGTAGCAAAACAGCTTCAAAAAGAATATGTTCATTCATTTGAAGGAAAGAAGGTTAGAGTTCTTGTTGAAGAAGAAGTTTTAAGCGATGAGGGTAAAATACAACAAGGTTTTACACCTCACTATATAAAAGTAAGACTAAAGAACGAAGAAAGTCTTATAAATCAAATGGTTGAGATAACACTGGACGAAAAAAATACGCTTGCATTTTCGTAGAAGGTAGTATAGTATTTAGATAATATTACAGAAATGTTACAAAAGTTTTAAGAAACCTTATAAATGAAAACGGGGTATATATGAATAAAGATTTACATTTCACACAACACTATAAGATTCCTAAAGAAGAACTCCCAACAGTAGAGGAAGTTTTAGAAAGAGTGTATGGGGCATTGGCTGAAAAAGGATATGATCCTGTTAACCAGATTGTTGGCTATATTATGTCAGGAGATCCAACATATATTACTAGCCATAATAATGCCAGAGGAATGATTGCCAAGGTAGAACGAGATGAGCTTATTGAAGAGGCTATAAGATTTTACATTGACAATAAATTAAAATAACTCTAGGATTGTTATATGAGATTAATGGGACTTGATTACGGTTCTAAGACTATTGGGGTTGCACTTTCTGATGAGCTTTTGATGACTGCTCAGCCGTTTGAAACAATATGGCGAGAGAGCGAAAAGAAGCTTAGAAAGACGCTTGCAAGAATTGAAGAAATCGTAAAAGAAAAAGATGTTCAAACGATAGCTTTAGGTCTTCCACTTATGGAGGATGGAACTGAGGGTGAAAGAGTAAAATTTACGTATCAGTTCAAAGAAAAGTTAGAATTGCGTCTGCCAGATGTAGAAATCGTTATGGTAGATGAAAGATATACGACAGCTATTTCCAGGGAAGAACTGGAAATCATGAATGTAAAAAAGAGCGAACAAAAAACATATATTGATCAACTTGCAGCATGTTACATACTTGAAGAATATATGAGTAAATTTAAAGACACAAATAAAACAAATAATTGAGATAAGATAAGGACGTTATGGAAGATAATAAAATTGTTTTTACAGATGAAAACGGAGCTGAAGATGTCTTTTATGTAGTTGAAGAGACAAAACTTAATGATATTAGTTATTTATTAGTTACTGACAGCGATGATGAAGAAGAGGCTGAGGCTTATATTATGAAAGATATTTCAGAGCCTAGCGAGACAGAAGCTGTTTATGTATTCGTTGAAGATGATGATGAAATCGAAGCTGTTGCAGGTGTTATTGAACAGTTATTAGACGACGAAGATTTAGTGTGATTTATTTTTAGAGACGGCACCGGCGAACAGGACCGCTCTAACTTAAATATAAAAATTAAACAAGAAAAAAATTAAAGCCTTATTTTTGTATATAAAAGTAAGGGGTATTTTTCTTGTTGTATGAGAATTTCCGAGCGCGAGCAGGAAGGCACCATACGAGCAGGAGGAACCCTATTAGGGGAGGTACCTGCGAAGCATGGGAGATGTCCTGCGGGAGCGAGGAAAATAGTGAATAAATAGGAGTAAATATGGCAAGAAAAAATACTAAAGCGCAAAACAGTGCTAAAAAAGCACGGCCAGATAAAGCACGTGCAAATCAAACAAAAAATAAACGCCAGAATCATTCAAAAAAAGTAGCAAAAGTTCCATCTACTTTGAAAGTTATTCCACTAGGCGGAATGGAACAAATCGGAATGAATATGACCGCAGTTGAATATAACGGAAATATTATAGTTATTGATTGTGGTATGGCGTTTGCTGACGATACTCTTTTAGGAATTGATTTAATTATTCCGGATATAACTTACTTAAAAGCCAATAAGAGTAAAGTTAAAGCATTCTTTATTACGCATGGACATGAAGACCATATCGGTGCAATTCCTTATATTCTTAAAGAAATTAATGCGCCTATTTATGGCACAAAACTTTCCTTAGCATTGATAAATAAAAAACTAAAAGAAACGCATCAAGAAGACATTGCAAAATTAAAGGTTGTCCAATATGGCCAAAAAATTTATATCAACGATTTCAAAATCGAATTTATTAGAACGAACCATAGTATTAGCGATGCGTCAGCATTAGCTATAAAAACTCCAGCAGGAACGATAGTTCATACCGGAGATTTTAAGGTTGATTATACACCGGTTTATGGCGATGCAATTGATTTATGGCGCTTTGCAGAATTAGGTCAAAAGGGAGTTCTTGCGGTATTTAGTGATTCGACAAATGCACCAAGAGCAGGATATACACCAAGCGAAAAAACGGTTGGAGAAAGTTTGGATAATTTGTTTGCGGAACATGAAAAGCAAAGAATTATTATTGCAACCTTCGCTTCAAATGTTGATAGAGTTCAACAAATAATTAATTCTGCATATAAATTCAAAAGAAAAGTTGTGTTAGAAGGACGCTCAATGCTTAATATTATTGAGACGGCTCAAGAACTTGGATATATAAAAGTACCACAAAACACATTAATTAGTATTGATGAGATGGGAAATTATCCAGATGGAAAAATTGTGATTGTTGCAACAGGTTCTCAAGGAGAGGACATGGCAGCGCTTTCAAGAATGGCTACAAAAACGCATAAGAAAATTTCTATTAAGGAAAGGGATGTTGTTATTTTCTCTTCAAATCCAATCCCTGGAAATGAAAAAGCAGTTTCTAACGTAATGAATGAATTAAGTGTACTTGGAGCTGAAGTTATATTTGAACAGACTCACGTTTCGGGACATGCATGTCAGGAAGAAATTAAATTAATATATGCACTTTTAAAACCAAAATATATTGTTCCAGTACATGGAGAGTATCGACATAGAATGGCAAACGCAAAGATAGCATATGATATGGGATACAATTCAAAAAATGTATTTATGATTAATACAGGCGATGTTTTAGAACTAGGCGAAAAGAAAGGCAAAGTAGTAGAACATATTCAATCAGGAGGAATATATGTTGATAATTCTGGAATTGAAGATGTTGGAAGAACAATAATTCAAGATAGAAAAGATCTCGCTGAAAGAGGCGTGCTAATAATAACAGTGTGCCTTGATATTCAAAATAAATTTATTATTTCAGGACCTGAAATTTTTACAAGAGGATGGGTTTTAGGCAGTGAGAATGAAAAACTTATTGAAGATGTAAGAGGAATAATTTATAATACATTAATTGATTATTTAGATAAAAATCACTACAATAGAGGTAAGGCAAAAATGATAATTGGTGATGCCGTTAAGGAAATTATTAATATTCCAGGCAATAAAGGGCCAATGGTTTTACCATTTATTATGGAAGTAGAATAAATAGGAGTTATTATGGCAACTATTAAAGAACATTTCATTAAATCAAGAACAAAGAGCATGAAAGCTTCTAATGAAAGTGCAGCTCGTACTAGAGTTGAGCCAAATGCTGATCAAAAGCGAAGAATGGCTAAAATGAAAGCTATGAAGAAAATGAAAACAAAGAAGTTTCTTATTCGTACTGCTATCACAGCCGGTGTTGTAGTTCTTTGCCTTATTGGATTCTTTGTAACATTTGGAATTTTTAATGATACAGCCTACGATAAAACAAATAATACTAGAATGGAAATTGTCATTACAGAAGGTATAACAAGAGATACAGTTGCAAAACAGCTTAAGGAAATGGGATGTATCGCCGATGCAGGAATGTTTAAGACTAGATGTATTGTTTATGACGCTGATTTTGTTCCAGGTACATATAAAGTAAGCCCAAGTTTTACAACAGAAAAAATAGTTAATATTCTTTCAGGATATGATTATTCTGACGGAACAATGGATGAGGGAGAAACTGAAACAACAACACAAGAGGAAACTACCGCAGCTGAAGAAGGAGAAAACGAAGAAGGCGGCGAAGAAAACTAAATTAAAACTATCTTTTTTGGGGCTCGAAAAAGAGCCCCTTTTTATTTGCCTTTTATTGCTTAATAATGCAAATTTATTTATAATATTAGCATGATTGTTGATGAAAGATTAACAACATATATCCATTCTTTGGAAAAGGACCAAGGTCCTTTTTTTGAGGACTTAAGAAAAATTGCAAAAGAAAGCGATGTACCAATTATTAGAAGAGAAACTGAAAGTTTTTTAAGGGTACTTCTTCAAATAAATTTAGCAAAAGATAAAGAATTAAGAATATTAGAAATTGGAACGGCTATTGGGTATTCGGCGCTTGTTATGGCAGATGAAGCCCCATACGCACATATTGATACTATAGAAAATTACGAAAAGCGACTTATTAGTGCAAGAGAAAATCTAAAGGAACATGATAAGATAAATTTAATAGAGGGTGACGCTACAAAGATAATAAAAAATCTGGAAGAACCGTATGATTTTGTTTTTCTGGATGCTGCTAAAGCGCAATATATCGTTATGCTGCCGGATTTAATAAGACTTATGAAAAAAGGAGCAATTTTAGTAGCGGATAATGTGCTTCAAGAAGGCGACTTGATAGAATCGAGATTTGCAACAGAAAGAAGACAAAGAACGATTCATGAACGCATGAGAGAATTCTTGTATGAAATAAAACATAATAAAGCATTAGAATCTACAATTCTTACGGTTGGAGATGGAATTTCGGTGAGTATAAAGAAATGATTACAAACGAAAGATTAAAACAAAATAAACCAGAACTTTTAATGCCAGCAGGAAGCCTTCCGGTATTGAAAGTTGCGGTTATGTATGGAGCAGATGCGGTATATATTGGTGGAGAAGCTTTTTCACTTAGGGCGAATGCACATAACTTTTCAATTGATGAAATGAAAGAAGGTGTGGCCTTTGCTCATGAACGAGGCGTAAGAGTTTTCGTAACTGCAAATATTTTAGCTCATAACGAAGACTTAAAACAGGCTAGAAATTATTTTGAAGAATTAAAAGATGTAGGAGTGGATGCTCTTATTATTTCTGATCCTGGAATATTCCAGATTGCAAAAGAAGTATTGCCAGAAGTAGAAATTCATATAAGCACTCAGGCAAATAATACTAATTATGGGACATATAATTTCTGGCATAACATGGGTGCAAAAAGAGTTGTTAGCGCTAGAGAATTAAGCCTCGAAGAGATAAAAGAATTAAGGAAGCAAATTCCATCAGATATGGAAATAGAAAGCTTTATTCATGGAGCTATGTGTATTTCATATTCTGGAAGATGCTTACTTAGTGCATTTATGACAGGCAGAAGTGGCAATATGGGTGATTGCACGCATCCATGCAGATGGAAATATAATTTGGTCGAAGAAACACGTCCTGGAGAATATATGCCTGTTTATGAAAATGAAAGAGGCACATATATTTTTAATTCAAAAGACCTTTGCATGATAGAGCATATTCCGGAAATGATTGAAGCAGGAATTAATAGTTTTAAGGTTGAAGGAAGAATGAAGAGCGCATTATATGTTGCAAGTGTTGCTAGAACATATAGAATGGCGATAGATGATTATTTTGAAAATCCGGAAAAATATTATTCGAGAATTGAATTTTATAAAAATGAAATTTCAAAATGCACATACAGAGAATATACGACAGGATTTTTCTTTGGAAAACCAGACAATAATGCTCAAATATATGATGCAAATACATATGTGAAAGAGTGGATTTTCTTAGGAATTGTAAATATAGATTCAATGCAGGAAATAAACGGCAAAACTTATTATAGATTAGAGCAAAAAAATAAATTCAGTGTTGGTGATGTTGTAGAAATAATGAAGCCAGATGGTGAAAATATTTCGGCAGCAGTTTTGGATATGCTTGATGAGCAGTACGAACATATTGATTCATGTCCACACCCACAACAGATTTTTTATGTAGATTTAGGAGAAAAATTAAATCCTTTTGATATAATTAGATTTAAGCCTAATAATAAATAATTGGAGGAGAGAGTATGAGCCAGGCAAAAGTTGACGAATACAAAGCAAACAAGAAAAATAGAAAACAGATTTCAAAGAAGGAAAGAACAACACGTCTTATTTGGACTATTGTCGTTATCGTTGTTTTAGTGGCTGTTGCTTTATTCCTTGTTTTTGCAATATTAAATAAAATTATCTAATGAAACCACAAAATAAGTATCTATTTAAGCATCCGCTATATTATTTGCTTTTTATTTTAATGGGAATGTTAGCGTCTCATGGGGTTAGTACACTTATTAGCTTTTTCCATATAGATAACATATTGGGAAGTTATAGCCAAGTTGAACAAGTGGTATATCAAAGCTCTACTGCATGGATAATAATAAGCACAGTTTTTATTGCGCCATTACTTGAGGAATTAATATTTAGATTGCTTATTTTTGGGCTTTTAAGAAAGCGCCTTAATTTTTGGGTTAGCGCACTTATTAGTTCAGCATTATTTGGATTTTACCATTTAAATTTAATGCAAGGCATATATGCGTTTATAGTAGGAATGCTATTTTGCTATTTAAATGAAAAATTTCAAAATATCACATCCACGATGGTGTGCCATATGTCGGCAAATGCATTTATGTTGCTTCTGAATTATCTTAATTTCTCGTATCCGGCAGCATGGATTTATGTAGTGGATATGGTGGTTTGTATAGCGGTAGTAGTACTTATCTGCGTTTTTAAAATACGCAAAATTTCAATCTGACCTTTGTATATTAGTATAGAATGTGCTATACTTAAATGCAGTTCGCAAGAACTAATTAAACGTTTAATTTTTAATTTTTTAGGAGGATTTTTAAAATGGCTGGTTACAAAATCACAAAAAAAGATGGTTATTATACCTACACAGCTCCAGGTCATAATGAGTGCAAATGCACAAGACTTCATGATCCAGCTGATGTTGATGGAGGACAACTTATTAATGGTTTAACACATTTCCTTCCAGCAGGTGGCGGCACAGAATTCGCATCTAACCAATCAGAATCAATTTATTACATTCTTCATGGAACAATGAAGTTCAAAGGTGAAGATGGTGTTGAAACAGTTCTTGAAGCTGGCGACAGCGTTCATATCGCAGCTGGTTCACCAAAATGTGTTACAAACATCGGACCTGACACAGCTCAGATGTTAGTAGTTCTTTTACCACCAGCAAAATAATTAGCATGAAAGGAGAACCCTATAAATGGAGTTCAAACAAGAAGTTATTAATTTACTCGTAGAAAAAGCAGTAAAAATGTTTGGTCTTGATCCAAGTACATTAGGACCAGAAACACGTTTCAAAGAAGATTTACAATGTAAATCTGCTAATATCGTTCAGTTCACAACAGCACTTGAAGATGAATATGATGTAGAAGTTCCTTATATGGAATTCAACAGAAAAGCTACATTTGCTGATGCTGCTGATTATATTGCAGAACTTTGTGAAGAATAATTATTAAACGCGTTGGCCACTTCCACGAAATGTGGGAGTGGCTATATTTCTTATTAGGAGATTAAACTTATGGATTTAATGGAAATGATTTTTGAAAAAGCTAAAGCAAATCCTCAAAGAGTAGCTTTCCCGGAAGCAACAGAAGAAAAAATGCTTCAAGCTGCTTATGAGTCAGTGTCTCAAGGATTTTGCAAAGCTACTTTAGTAGGAGATCCTACTGAAATTAAGGCAGCAGCCGACCAATTTGGCGTAGATATTTCAGGAATGGAAATTTTCGACAACAATGATGAAGAGAAAAAAACAGCAGCATTTGAAAAATATGTTGCTGAATATTCGGATATGCTTAGCATTAAATCACTTACAAGAAAGAGCAAAGATCCAATGTATACGGCAATGGTTCTTCAATGCAATGGTGAATTTGATGTTACATTCGCAGGGTTAACACATACAACAGGCGAAGTTATTTTAGGAGCAAGTACAATTATTGGACTTAAAGAAGGTATTGATACGGCTTCTTCAACAGGTCTTTTTGTTATTCCTGGATTTGAAGGAAGTGAAGGACAATACTTACTATTTGGTGACAGTGCAGTTTGTACAAAACCTACACCTGCTGAGCGTGCTTCAATCGCTATTTCAGCATGCGAAACAGTTAAAGGTTTATTAGGATGGGAACCTAGATGTGCTATGCTTTCATTCTCAACAGATGGAAGTATGGAACATGAAATGGTTGATGACGTTAGAGAGAGTGTTAAAATCGCTAACGAAAGAAGACCTGACCTTAAAATTGATGGTGAATTCCAGCTTGATGCAGCAATCGATCCTAAGGTTGCAGCAAAGAAAGTTAAAAGAGAAAGCGAAGTTGCTGGAAAAGCTAACATCATTATTTGGCCAGATATCAACGTTGGAAATATTGGTGTTAAATTAGTTCAGCAATTTGCTAAAGCCGATGCACCAGGTCCATTCCTTCAAGGATTCAAGAAGATTGCATCAGACTGCTCACGTTCGGCTCCTGTTTCTGAGTTAGTTGGAAATATTGCCATGTGTGTAGTTAGGGCAGCTAATGAATAAGAAAAGTTTTGTTAGGGGCTCATTAAAATGAGCCCCATTTTTTAAGATAATGAAAGATTATAAAGAAGAATTAGAAAAAAGAGTTAACTGGATAAAAGCTTTATTAGAAGATGCACATGCAAACGGAATTATTTATGGAAATTCCGGGGGAAAAGATTCGGCGCTTGTTGGAATTCTTTGTAAAAAGGCATGTGACAATACAGTAGGAATAATTATGCCATGTGCTTCAGCAAGAAATTATGGTGAAGATAGCGAAGATGCTAATGAAGTTGCAAAACAGTTTGATATTGAAACAAGAGTAGTGGATTTAACTAAAACAAAAGAAACATTACTTGAGTCAATGGATGCTAGCAAACTTAACTCTGATGCATTAAAAAATATTAATCCAAGGTTAAGGATGACAACGCTTTATGCAATTGGTCAAAGCGAAGGAAGACTTGTAGCTGGTACAGGAAATAAAGATGAACTTTATGTTGGATATTACACAAAATATGGAGATGGCGGAGCAGACTTTAATCCAATAGCTGATTTAACGGTTGGTGAAGTTTATGAATTTTTAGAATATTTGGATGCTCCTTTAAATATTAGAACCAAGGCTCCGTCAGCAGGTCTAGAAGAAGGGCAAACTGACGAAGGTGAGATGGGAATACTTTATAGCGATTTAGACAAATACTTAGAATCGCTTGAAACTGGGGAAGATTCAGAAGTTGCTCCGGAAGTAATTGAAAAAATTGAGCAAATGCATAAGAGAAGTTTGCACAAAATAACGGGCATGAAAAAATATGGAGAAATAGTTGACAATAAATAGGTATTTTATTATACTAATCAAGCGCGTTTGAGAGTGCATTTGGGATCTTAGCTCAGCTGGGAGAGCACCTGCCTTACAAGCAGGGGGTCACAGGTTCGAGCCCTGTAGGTCCCACGGCGAGATAGCTCAGTTGGCTAGAGCACGCGGTTCATACCCGCGGTGTCGAGGGTTCAAATCCCCCTCTCGCTACGAAAAAGAGTTGATGCTTTTGTATCAACTCTTTTTATTAATATAATTGGCTCTTTTGCCATAGGAATACTAATGGCGTTAGCTTCAAAACATATCAATATTAGTAATATTTGTTGCGCAAGTTATTGTAAAGTAGCCATCTAAAATAATGCCTGTATAAGCAACTAAATTAACATATTTATTTAGACAAACCTGAATTTCCCGAGCTCTTTTCTAAATGCTCGCAGCCCTTACACACAAAAATATTTTTTTATGTAGAATGAGCGTAATGGAACGCGAAGCTGACGGCGCCTGAGCTTAAGAAGGAGCTCGCGCCTTGCTTCGCTACTTACGGCAGCTAACTTATGTGCGCCAGTACACTTATGTCCGCCTGCTGCCTGCTTTTATGAAATCACCTAAAACCATAAACATCTTGTATTTTAAGATAGCTGTTTATGGTTTTAATGGGATTAGAACACTATATTTTATTAACTTAGGAAGTTTTCGCCCATAAACACTTAGCTTATAACATAC
>JAZLGF010000050.1:0-17793 GCA_045616165.1 Lachnospiraceae bacterium | reverse complement strand
TACATCTATACTCATAGTAATATACAGGTAAGTCTTTTTCAATAGGGATTTTTTCGTAACATATGAATATTACATAGCTTTCTGAAAGTTTTTCGTAAGGGTCGCCTTTTCTTAATTGATGAGCATCCAACATTCTGTGATAATATCTACTTCGTTTTGGCAAGCTTTTTTCATTGGCAAGTTGCATCTCAATATCATAGTGAATATCGTTTTCATCCTTAACATAAGCATCAAAGCGAACTCCATGTGAGTTGTAACCTGTCTTAATGGATTTTTCAGGATCAACCATTTCAATGTGATCAATTGGAACATTTAAGATAAGTTCCAATAGTTCCTTGCACAACTCGTAGTTATTGTAAAGGGTGTTCGAAAACATAAAGTTGTTTGTAAAAGGTAATTCTCTGTAATTATTTTCCATAATAAAACCTTTCCGGCAGAACGGTTTAGATTAGCGCATGAAAAAGCGCGGGCTCGGCCTGCCTAATAAAATAATTTGAAATTTGTTGGCAGAAGCTGCCAGATTTGAGCGGGTCGCTCGGGTGCACGAATGTGCTTTTCTAATATACTAGATTTTTTATATTTGGTCAATTTATAAAAATGGTCCGCGAGCATTTTAGTAAACATCCCGGCAAAGAGCAATTTGTTGATAAAGAGCTTGGATAAATATGATATAATTAAAGGTAATAATTAGATGGAATAAATGGAGGCGGATATGGAAGTTGAGAAAATGAGCTGCGCTGATTGTGCATTGCCATTATGTAATTCAGATAGAACGGATTATACAGAGTTTTGTGCTACAAAAAAGATGGATCCGGAATTTTTAGAGGAAGTTACTAATAAGTATAATGACCCGGAAAATCTTAAATTTATGCAAACTGCAGCAGCCGTTGAGTTCGGTGGATATTGCCAGTTAACAAGAGTTCAAGAAATCGTTGAATTCTCAAAGAAGATGGGATTTAAAAAGCTTGGAATCGCTACATGCGTAGGACTCTTAAAAGAAACTAGAATCCTTGCAAAAATTTTAAGAAGTCATGGATTTGAAGTATATGGAGTTGGATGCAAGGTAGGAAAGGTTAGCAAACAAGACCTTGGAATTCCTAAAGAGTGTAATGCTATTGGAAAAAGTATATGCAATCCAATAATGCAGGCAGCACTTCTCGAAAAAGAAGGAACAGAGTTTAACATTGTTATGGGACTTTGCGTAGGACATGACAGTATGTTCTATAAATATTCTGCAGCCCCGGTCACAACACTTGTTGCAAAAGACAGAGTGCTTGGACATAATCCGGCAGCAGCTCTTTACATGAGTGAAGGATTTTATTCAAAGAAACTTTTTGGAGATTGTGAAATATAAAAGGTGAGTAACATGATAAGACGAGGCGATTCATTAATTGAAGTTAAAAATGCTACTAAAGTGTACGGCGAAGACGAGGGAAAAACTTTCGCATTAGATAGTGTGTCCTTGAAAATAAACCAAGGTGACTTTGTGGTAATTCTAGGAGAATCAGGAAGCGGCAAAACAACATTGCTTAACATGATTGGCGGAATTGATAAGTTAACAAAAGGGGCAATTTTCTATAAAGGGAAAAATATCTCTTCGTTTTCAGAGAAGGCTTTAACTTTATATAGACGAGACCAGATAGGTTTTGTTTTCCAGTTTTTTAATTTGATTAATGACTTAACTGTTTATCAAAATGTTACGTTGGTTCCTGGTGCAAATACAGTTGAACCAGTTGTAAATAAAATCCTAAAACGAATGGGGATTTTAGAAAAGAAAAACAAATATCCGCGCCAATTATCAGGTGGCCAACAGCAAAGAGTTTCAATAGCAAGAGCGCTTAATAAAAAGAGCACGGTTTTACTTTGTGATGAACCAACAGGAGCACTTGATGAAAACTCAGGAAAAGAAATTTTAGCTCTTTTGCAAGAACTTAATCAAAAAGAAGGAAAAACAATAGTCGTTGTTACTCATGTTAGAGAAGTAGCAAAAATTGCTAGCAGAGTAATAAAAATGAAAGACGGCAAAATTGTTGAAGAATACGTAAATAAAGAAATACAAGACGCACAAGAGGTTGGTTGGTAATGATTAGGAAAATGATAATTCCTATCATAAAACGATATAAGGGCATGTTTATATCCATGGTAATAGTATCGGCATTAGCCGTTGCTATGCTTACTGGATTAACTTCTATTGTTCAAAATACATATAATGCATATTTAAATTTTAAAGAAGAATATGGCACAGCTGACTTTACATTAAACACAGATCTTGCATCAAAAAATACATTAACATCAATTAATAAAATAGATGGAGTAAAAGAAGTTAATGCGAGGTTAGCACTTCCGGCGTATCTAACGAATAATGACAGAATCTCAACAGCAATGATATGCACGTTTAATGAAAACGATTTTTCTAAACACTATGTTATTAGTGTTGCAGACGATAAAGAAGAAGAGATTAATTTAACATTAGAAAAACGTTACGCTGAAAACAATAATTTGAAAGCAGGCGATAGCGTTGACATGTACTTCTATGGAACAAAGACGAAGTGCTATGTAAAAGAAATCGTTTATACTCCGGAAACAATTTATGTATTAGCAAATAGATTTATGAAACCTGATAACACAGGTTTTGGATACATTTTCTTATCAGATAGTGATTACGCAAAAGTTATTAAAGAGGTAAGCAAAAACAATATCGAAATAGCAATTGAAGATATAATGAACGGCCTTGTAAGACAAGGCGTATCTAGATATGCAAATCAGGTTTTAGTTAAATGCGAAGAAGGCGCTGATGTAGAAGCTGTTATGAGCGCATGTAAAGAAGAATTATCTTCGAGGGTAAAGGTAAGCGATGCAACAGCTTTTGAAGATTCACCAACCGCTGAATATATGCTTAAGTTTTCAACAACTTTTGAAAAAGCAGCGTTTATTATTCCAGCATTTTTCTATCTCATAATGATTGTCATAAGCATAATCTTCTTAAACCAGATAGTACTCTATTTGACTAGAGATATTGGAACAATGCTTGCGATTGGTATAGAAAAAAAGGATATAGTGAAATTGATGAGTATGATTTCACTATGCATAAGTGCAGGATCTTTAATCGTTGGATATGCTATAGGAAAAGTTTTATCTATCATCGGGGCAAAAGTCTTTGGAGAAATTTATCAATTGCCAAAGATATCAATCAGGTTAAATATCTTACTTATAGCATTGGCTGTTTTAATTACAGCAATTATCGGACAGATAGCTACTTTAGCATCAACTGGAAGGATATTTAAGATTACTCCAAAGGATGCAATGTTAGATAATGTAACAGGCAAAGAAAACATCCCTAAGTTTTTAAGAAAAGGCCTTAAAAATGCAAAAACCAATACAGCTCTTAATACGAGTATTATTTTCCATAATCCAAGAAGAATAGTAGCCTCAATCTTTTGCATTCTAGCGGCGACAGCAGTAATGACGTTAGCTATCACATTTGAAACAGCCGAAGACATTTCTATTAAACAAGCAACAGACAAAGCATATGCTTTTGATATACATTATTTATGCAATGGAAAAGATAATCAAAAAACATTTAATGATTTATCTAATTTAGAAGGCGTAGAAAAAATTGAAAAAATATATTACAAAGAAATGAAAATCGAAAGTGAAACAAGCGAAATAGAAATGAACGTTTGTGGCATGATAAAAGACTGCTCATTATATAAAATCCCAGATGAAAAAGGCGATTTAGGAAACGTAAAAGTTGAGGGTGATGGAATCTGGCTTAATAAAGATTACGCAGACTGGCTAGGTGTAGGTGTTGGCGATAATGTTACGATTAATGGAACGCAAATAAAAGTTGTAGGTCTTACATATCAGTTCTTGGAAAAAATGTCGGCTATGTCCGATGAGCAGATGAAAAATTTAACTGATGATTATCAAGTAGGATACATGATGAATGTGTCTAGCAGAAGTGCATTGGATGAATATGTTTTAGTTCAGGACGAAGCATGCGTAATAGATGAAATTGAAGATATCAAAACTGACTTAAACCTTAGAATGAGCGCAGCAAATTTAATGTTTACTATTATAATAATTTTTGCAATTTTAATGAGTGTAATCATTATCGCAATGATGACGTTAGCGTCACTTTTAGAACAAAAACGAATGCTTAGTACAATGCGAATACTTGGATTTTCATTAAAAGATATATCGGGCATGTGGCTTAAACAAGAAATCATATTCTTTGTTATAGGGTCAGTGCTTGGCTTCCCGCTTGGCTTAATTGCGCAAAAAGGAATGAACAAAATGCTTATAAATGATTCGTGGAGTTTTCCGTTTACATGTACCGTTTGGGATGTATTAATAGTAATAGGTATAATTGTAGTTACACTAGCAATTGTGCACTTCCTAATGGTTAAACAGATACAAAAATGGAATCTGGCTGATAACATGCGAACGAAAGAGTAAAGGTTGAATAAACTATAGTATTATAGTAAAATGAATGCCCTTACTATATATAAGAAGAAAAATGTTGAAAAAAATTTTACCGGAAAAATTAATACAAAAACATAACATCAAAAAGAATTCTCGAATGCTAAAGAAGAGAATCAATGATGCTAGAGTTAATATGCTTATAGAACGTGCAGTGTTCTATGGATATAAGCCGTTTAACTTTAAGAAAACTATGTTTAAGGCAATGAAGATTGCTATTGCTCCTGTTTGCGCGATTGCTTTAGTAGTTATTCTTTTAGCTACTTATTATTTCGGCGCAATAGTAACATCAGGCGAAGAAAATCCTAAACAGAAGCCTTTTGATCTAAATGGCGTTAATGCAATCAATGGTAAAATTAAAAATGAAATAGTTATTGGAAGCGCTGATGCAGAAGGTAGCGTTTATGAAATAAAAGATAGAGTTACTCTTTCGGGCATAGAAAAAAATGCAGCATACATTAAAGATAAAACAAATCTCACAGATATAGAAAATGTTAACGGCGATGAACGCCTCGAGATGCATGAAGGATATGTTTATTTTGAAAATAAAAAGAAAGACATCGTGTATGAAGGTGTTGGAAAAGAAAAAATGCCAGTAAGCGTTAAGGTGACATATTTCTTAGATGGTAAGAAAGTTTCTCCTGAACAAATAAAAGGAAAAAGCGGACATGTAATAATTCGTTTTGATTATACGAATAATACTGTAAGCGGAGAATATATCCCTTATGTAGCAATGAGCGCAGTTGTATTGAGTACTGATAATTTTACAAATATCAAAACCAATGCTAATGCGTTGAATTTAGGGGCAAATGTATTAGCATATGGCGGAACAATTCCAGGACTTCAAGAATACGTTAGCCAAAATGGACACGGAAATATTAATTTAGGAATTAATGATTATGTTCAGATAGAAGCTGATACAACAAACTTCGCAATCGATTATACTTACACAATTTTCTCAAACGGATATGCAAAATCAATAAAAGACGAAACACTTAATTCTATTGATAGTGCAAATGGTGCAGTAGGTGTAATTAACATTCCTACTGATAAAGTAACAACATATATTTCTGAACTTGTAGATGGGTCAGAAGTTCTTACTGACGTAATGAAGAAATTAGAAGATGGCTCGGCAAAATTGGCAGATGGTTCGGATAAAATAGTTACTGGTTCAGCTGATTTAACTAATGGCGCTAAAGAACTTTCAAATGGAATCAGAGATTTAGCTAATGGAGCAAAGAATTTAGCAAATGGTTCAAAAGATGTTGTTGGAAGTTCAGAAGAGTTGTTGGAAAATTCAACTAACTACCAAGAAGGACTTAACGACTATGCAAATGGCGTAAAAGAATTAAATGAAGGAATCCAAGAACTTAATTCAAAGCTTACTTTTATGCCAGGTCTTTCACAGACATTAAAAGACATAGCTGATTTCTTAAGCAAACTAGAAGAGTTCGCAGGTAGAATAACTTCTTATAGTGTAAGCGTACAAAATGCAAGAGATAATTCAGTAGAAGTTGATGACGAAGAAACAGCAGGCCAGATGGAAAATTTATTAGCAGACCTTTTGCCAGAAGGATTCTTTATGACCAACATGCATTCAATAATAGATCGTATTGCTCAGATGCTTTATGGAATTGCGAATGATGTTGATGCTTTATACAATGCGGCAGGCAAAATCGGGGAAGGCTCCGAAAAACTTGCCAATACATCAGATGACTTAACAAAAGCATATGGGGATTTGTATTCGGGCATGGTAAAACTTGATGATGGAATAAGCCTTGTTGATGAGAACTTGGATAAAATGAGTGATGGATCTTCTGACTTAGCAGATGGTTCAGATAACATGTATGAAGGCACTAAGGAAATGGATGAGGCTGTAAATGAATTAGATTCTGGCATTAACAAACTTTACGAAAGCATTAAATCAGTAAATAAAGAATTGAAACAGTTCAAAGAAAAAATCCTTAGCGTAAAAAATATTACTATCAAAGGAAGCTCGTTTACAATGGGCGATAACCTTAGATATTTGATTAATAAAATTAAACAATTAAAAGAAACGGACAGCAAATATCACACATATAGCGGAGCGGACCAAGGAGTAGATGGTACGTTGACATATGTTATAAAAACTGACGGAATAGGAAATTAAAACCTACACCAGAGATAAAATCTCTGGTGTTTTAACTAGTCGATATAAACTTGAAGAAAATGATATAATAAAAGAAAAAAAGGGGAGGAAGAAGGGTGAAGACAAAAAAGATTATTTTAACAATTCTAGCGCTAGCTCTTTGCGCTGCTATGCTTTGTGGATGTACCTATAAAAAGGTCAGACACAAACCAGAAGAATATATTCTTGAAACAGAATATAAAAAAGATTTCAAGATTCTTCAACTTAACGATATCCATTTAGCAAATAAGGATAATAGAAGAGAGCAGTATGACTTCTTAGATCAAACAATAAAAATGGCAAATCCGGACATGATTGTTATGTGCGGAGATTTATTTACATTCGCAGATAGAAGAGTTGCAAAAGAACTTTTCGCATTCATAGATAGTTATAACGTTCCATGGACTCTAACATTTGGTAACCATGACGAACAATGTTATTTCCCAATTGATTGGGTAACAGGCGTATTAAATGAGTATGGTTCTAATTGTCTTTTCAAGGATATCCAAGATGATGATGTTTTTGGAAATGCTAATTTTGCAATCAATTTAATGGATGGAAAAGAAATCAAAAAACAAATTATTATGATTGATAGCAACCGTTATAATTACGGCGAATATATCGGATATGATTATATTAAACAAGACCAGATTGACTGGTATGAAAGACTTGTTAATTACACAACAAAACAAAATGGTGGTGAGCCAGTTAAATCATTAGCATTTTTCCATATCCCACTTCCAGAATTTAATACAGCTTGGAACGAAGCAAAAGAAGGTGGAAGTAAAGATACAGAATATATTTACGGTGGCCAAGGCGAGCCAGTAAGCTGTCCACAGGTTAATTCAGGCTTATTTGATAAGATGCTTGAACTTGGTTCAACACAAGGAGTTTTTGTTGCACATGACCATGTAAGTGACTTTATCGTAAAGTATAAAGGCGTTATTTTCTCTTATGGCGTTAACTCAACAGACAGAATATATTATGAAGATGGTCTTCTTGGAGGAAGAGTTATAACGATACATGAAGATGGCAGTTTAGACTTTAATGATATATTACATTCTTATGAGGGGGTTGAATAATGAAAAAGAAATCAAACATTATAGCGCTTATAGTTTTAATACTTGTAGGCTCATTCGTTACATTCTATACATCAAACCTCATCATGAGCGATGTATCGAATATGTTTTATGGCGTGCATAACGCTGATTGTATAGCAAGCTTTCCGGGATTTATGTTTGCAATAGAATTTGTAGTTGCAACAATTTATTTATTAAGAGTAACTAGAAGAGCACAGTACAAAAAAAGCACTGATAGATTGTATGCGAAATATTTCCTTGCATTATCGGGAGTTGGACTTATAACTTCTATTCTTTCGGGAATAATGGTTTACGATTCAATCTTTGCACCATACCCGTTCCACGGATATACAATCCTTGGAATAATCGTTCATGCATTGATTATCGCAGGCTCAATCATATGGTTGCAACGTATTAAGAAACAGCCAGATGATGAAGCAAAGAGAAGAATCGATTTTGGATATGTTGTTTACTCGATTGCAATTTTTGTAATTATTTTCATAACATATAATAGACTTGGCGCATTGATGTGGGGCGTTACATATATCCATTTAGATTCATTATGGCTTACATTCCCATTCTATTTATCATTGCTCTTACCACTTGCATTAATGATTCATATAATCCTTTACTTCTATGGAGTATTTAATGCGAACCCAGTTGTAGCAATTGTTTACGATATTATTTTCTTGATTGTAGACGTTATGTTGGGAACAGCAGTATTTTGGATAGGAGCTGTAAATACAGCGTTTATTTCGGCAATTTCTCCAGCTCTTGCACTTGAAAGACTTTGGACAAAACCAGTAGATAATATTATTCACTTCTTTGTATTGCTCTTTATTGGTTTATATTGCTTATACTTATCAATCAAACTTTATAATAAAAAGAAAAAAGGATTAATAAAATAATGAAATACAAAGTAGGTTTTATTGGAACTGGAAATATGGGTGGCGCCTTAGCAACAGGCATATATAAAGAATGCAAAAATATTGCGCTTTGTAATAGAACAAAACAAAAAGCAACGGAACTTCAAAAGGTGCTTAAAAGCGCAAAGGTAACCGACTATAAAGACGTAGCAACAAATTCGGAATATGTTTTCCTCGGCATGAAACCTAATGCTATTTTAGATGTTGCAAGCCAGATTAAAGAATTGATAAATGAAAAAACAATTGTTGTTAGCATGGCAGCTGGAATAACGGTTTCAGACTTAGTAAATGCAACAGGCACAAATAGATGCATAAGAATTCTGCCAAACACACCATGCGCAACAGGCGAAGGAATAATTCTTTATTGCGTAGGAAAAGGAATAACAAAAAAAGAAGAAAATGATTTTGTTAAACTCGTAAGTCCTACTGGATTAATCGATAAAGTTGATGAAAATCTTTTTGATGCAGCAGCAACACTTACGGGATGCGGTCCAGCCTTTGCGTACATGTTTGCTCAAAGCTTAGCTGATGGAGCAGTAGCGTGCGGTGTACCTAGAAAGAAAGCGCATGCATACGCAGCGCAGATGATAAAAGGCAGTGCGGAGATGATGCTTGAAAGCGGTAAACATCCAGACCAACTTAAAGACGAAGTTTGCTCACCGGGTGGAACAACAATTGAAGGCGTTTTAGCTTTAGAAGAATATAGTTTTAGAGCGGCATGTGCCGATGCGATTAAGGCAGCTTATGAAAAGACAGAAAGGCTCAAAAAATAAATGACTAAAGACCAACTTGAATTACTAGTTTATGAAGTGCCGGAGTTTTGGTACGAAAATGTTTATCATGACAAAAAACAGTGTTGCTTAGCAGCACGCTCATTTAAGATTTTACATGAAGAAAAACCAAAAGAGTGTTGGCTTTTCATTCATGGCTACAGAGGCTATCCGGGAGAACTCGTTCGTCCTGCGATAGATTTGTATGAGCAAGGATTTGATATTTATGTGCCTCGTCTTCCGGGACATGGAACATGTTGGCAAGACTTTGCAAGAACACACGGAAACGACTGGCTAGGATTTTCAAAAAATGCGCTAGAGGATTTAAAAACAAAATATGACAAGGTTCATATTTTAGGACATTCGATGGGCTCTAGCATTGCGGCGATTTTAGGATGCAATGATGAAAAAGTAGGAAAGCTAGTTTATGCATGTCTTAGTTTTGAAAATAAAGAGATGCCGCTTCCAGCAAGATTGATGCTTAGATTTTTATCATTGTTTACACCGAAGGTTCATTGTAAATGGCATGCTAGTTCTAAGTATCATCAGCACTACGAAAACGCACCTTGCGACGAGCTTTATCTTGGAAATGAATATTGGCAATATTATTTTACAAAGCAACTTATAGATTATTACAAGATAATGAAAACGGCTCTAAAGATGGTAGAAGAATTTTCGCATGAGCACCTTGTAATTTTCCCATCGAAGGACCATATAATAACAGAGCCTTCAGTAGAACTTTTGAAAAAGGCAATCGGCGATAAAGCCAATGTAGCAAAAATAGAAAATGGAACGCATTCGATTTTCTACGACAAAGATCCAGAAGCAGAAGAAAAAGCCGTGCAGGCAATTCTAGATTTTGCAAAATAATTTAAAGCTAAAAAAGCGAAGAGCTTAACTCTTCGCTTTTTGTTATTTATTTAGAATTCTTATGCGTTCTGTTTTGTTTTGATAATGCCTTTCTTTTTCAAGATGATTAATGCAACAACAGCTAAAACAACAACAGCAGCGACTACAATAATAATCCAAAGATTTCCCTGAGAAACCATGCTGCCGGTAAAGTAACTCTCGTAGCCTTGATAATCTTTCTTCCATTCTTCATTATTGGCATAGATTTTACACTTGCCTGCGAAATCATTATTTTCTGCTGTAGCTTTCCATCTAAGAAATGTAGTGCCATCTTCATAAATTGAAAAACCCTCCCAATTTATAATACCCGTTGCAGGATTTCCGTGATCAGCATAGACATAATTTCCGCCGTTACTACCTTTACAATTCTTTCTAAATGCACAGTCTTTTATTTTTGAAAATGACCAATATACATATATAGCACCACCATATTGAGCTGTACAGTTGTCAAAAAGAATATTATCAACTGTACAATAGTGACCATCAATTTCTATACCGCCACCAGTATAAGATGAGCTAGAATCACGAATTATTGAACCATTACGACCAATAATAGAGCAATAAGCACCATCTACGTATATAGCGCCACCTCGGTCAGTTGGGCTCCAATCTGAAACTGCTTGATTAGTAGCATTTCCGTTTTTAATTGTGACATCATCAAGTATAAGATTAACATTATCTCCATAGAGATAAAAAGCACGACATCTTCCTGTACAATCTATAGTTCCGTTCGCAAATTTGATAGTAACATTGTCTGGGATTTCCATTTCATAAACTGTTCCGATTGTGTGACCATTAAGCGGAACATAAAGATAATAGCGACCATCGCTTTCTGGCGTCATCGCATTAATAGTCTCATAAAGACCTGAACAATACGAATATACATATTTAGATTCATCTTTAACTTTTTCGTTTTTATCCATATAGAATATTGGCAAATAATCGTTGCGCAAATCGAATTCTATTTGTGAAATATCGTGTGTTCTCAATTCAGCAGCTTTTGTATCGGTAGGTAAAAACGATAAGGTTGTTACTGCGCATAAAATAGCAGCAAATATTATTCCAATTATTTTTTTCATGCTAAGTCTCCTTTTTGGGTTATTAATATATATTATATACGAACAACTTGAAAAAAAGTACAATTTTTTAAAAAGGCTATTTTACTTTGATGGTTGATTTTTAATAAAATTGGCATTTCGAGAATACATAGTTTATTTAACTTTTATGGTTGATTGCTTTCCTTTAATTATTGACGTTACTCCTTTCAAAAATTATAATCAGTATATGATTGTAATGTTGAAAGGAAAATCATATCATCTTCACTCGAAAAGAATCCGAGAGTAGGTCTAAAGAACTACAGATTTCAAACTTTAAAAACGGACATATTTATCACGGAAAACCTTAATATTTTTTATGGCTTTTTTGTGAATTTATTCGTATATATTATATATAACATAAACCTTAAATGGAGTAGATTATGCAAAATTTAATTTTCGCTTTGGCATCGTTTCTGATTGCGGCATTTGCATTTGGATTCGGTGCGGCAAAAATCTTCAAAAAAAGAAAGCCGATGTATTTGCAATTACTTGTTTGTGCATCGGGATGCTTTGCACTTCAACAACTTTCTTATATCGTAAACTTATGGTGTGATGTAACGGCAGTAGTCAGCATTGGAATGTTCGGCATTTTCGGCTGTAACTTCTTTTTGCTTTCCGCTAACTTCGGTACATTGGATAAAATCGTAGACGAAAGCAAGGGCTTTGATAAAGTTCGTGCCATATCTATCATAGCACCCGTTGTTATGGCAATATTGACGGCTTTAGCCTTTCTTTCGTGGAAAGATAAGGATTTGTTCTGTGCTGTGATGTGGGTTATAATGCTAATTCCTGCTTTGCCAGCATCTTATTTCAATTTAAAGCATATTCTACTTCCTGTTGACCCGTTTGAGCTTCTTCGGGCAACAAGACCGAGTAATATCGTTGCACTTTGTTTTTATATCATTACAGCGGCTTATTCAATATTTTCAGCAAATACTGGGTATATCGTTAGCGGTATTCTTTCAGTTGTAATGTCAATATCGGTATTAGCTCTTTCGTTGTGTGCAGTAAAGGGGGTAAAAAGATGGGGAATCTGAATCTAATTTTGTTTATATCCTTCGCCGCACCATTACTGATGACATTGTTTGTATGTAAAGGTAAGTCACGAACGCTCTTAATATTCCTTTTTCTTGGCACAGTAGTGTGTTTATTCTGTGGCGAATTCAGCGCAATAATAATGAAAATGTTGCCGTTTGACACACAGTATTACACATCAAATTTTACTCCATTATTTGAGGAAGTGTTCAAAGCATTGCCGATACTTGTATATGCATTTATTTTTAAGCCGAAAAGACGCACTTTGCTTGAAAGTTCAATTCTTGTTGGTGTTGGCTTTGCTGTTCTTGAAAACGCATTTATTCTCGGTGGCGCAGTATCAAGTCTATCTGTAACAACCGCTCTCATCAGAGGTTTTGGTTCTGGAATGATGCACGGTGTCTGTACTTTGGCTGTTGGATATGGAATGTCCTTTGTGCATACAAAACGTAAGCTATTCTATACGGGAACAACTGCACTCTTAGCTGTGGCGATGATTTACCACTCGGTATATAACACACTTGTTCAGTCCGAACATTCGCTTGTTGGCTTCCTGCTTCCAGTCATCACATTCATTCCGGTGATTGTGCTGCTTAATAAGACAGAAAATTAAAATTTCTTCATTTCTTTTTGGTCCATAGTGTCGTTCTTTATAATATAAAAACTCTACTGCAACAATGCAATAGAGTTTCTTTTTTTGTTTTTCTAATTGATTCATCTCCTTTGTACAAATTATATTTTGTATATTTATTCGTGTCCATCCACATTTATCAAATATGCTTAAAATATGTCCCAAAAAAGTTAAAACAACAAATTCAAATTAAATCTTGAAAATCACAAATAAACCATGAAAGTTAAATACCCTAAAAAAAGATAGTTTTTATACCTATAAAAAAATAAAATGACACCATTCAATCAAATTGATATAATCTGTTGAGTGAGAAAATTTTGGAAATGAGGAAATTAATAAATGAAAAAAAGGAAAAACTGTTTCTGTTATTAGTTGTGATTATTATGATGCTTGTGACGTCTCTTTCTGGTTGTGGGTCTTCGGAAACGACGAGACAAGATGAAAATAATTTGTGGGATTTGGTTTCAGAATTAAAATCACCTAAGTATAAATGGGTAAATCTTTCATATGAACTGAGTTCAGACACTCCTCATTGGTACGGGTTTAAGCCTTTTAGTAGTGAGATACTTTTCGATTATGCGGAAGGAACAGATGCGGATAAGCTTGCACCTATGCGTTGTTTTGAATATACAGTAACAAGCCAGTATGGTACGCATGTAGATGTTCCAAGCCATTTTCATGAGAACGGAAGATCATTGGATGCGATTCGCGTTGATGAATTAATGTATCCTTTAGTAGTTATTGATAAATCAAAAGAATGCGCACAAAATCCAGACTTTACGCTAAGTGTTGACGATTTGAAAGCATGGGAGAAGGAGTATGGAAAAATACCTGAGAACGCTTTTGTAGCATTTCGCTCAGACTGGTCAAAAAAAGATGATATAGATAATCCTGATGAAAACGGTGTGCCTCACTATCCGGGTTGGAGTTTGGAAGCTGTACAATGGCTTGTAGAAGAAAGAAATATCGGAGCAATCGGACATGAAACAGCTGACTCTGATCCAGGATATATTACAACCAACGAAGATATATATCCGTATCCTGTTGAGCAATATATCCTTTGTGTGGATCGCTTTCAGATTGAACTCATGTGCAATTTAGACAAGTGCTCACCTACGGGAAGTATCATTTGCATGGGATTTCCACTCATAAAGGACGGAACAGGTTCACCGGCCATAGTATATGCAATAGTTCCAGAAAAATAATAAGTATGTGACTATTCTCAAAACTTAATTGATAAGTCGCTTACGTTTAAGGTAAACGAAAAACCAATCATGATTATTTGCGCATGAGATGCAAAAATTGATAATTTAAAAGAGCAGATTGATGTTTGCAAATTATCTTCCACAAACTAAAGAGAATGTAAAAGTGGTGATAGTAAATGGAAGATAAAAATTATATAGAAGAATTACAAAAAGAAATTGAAATAGTAAAAGAAAGATCAAAAGAAGAAAGAAAAAATAGTTATGGACATGCAAACGAAAAATATAACTGTATTAGGAGCCGGAACATGGGGCATAGCGCTCGCACGCGTTCTTTCGAATGCAGGGCATAGCGTAGCCGTTTGGTCGGCTCTTGATGAAGAAATAGATGAATTAAATAAAACAAGAAAACATAAAAACCTTCCTCAGATGCAAATCCCGGAAGGGCTTAAATTTGAAAAAGACTTAAAAGCAGCGGTACATGAATCGCAAATAATAATCATTGCTGTTCCATCGCCGTACGTTAGAGATACTAGCAAAAATCTTAAAACAGTGTTGGATGAATTAGATGTTAAAGAAAATCCGATTGTTGTTACTGTCGCAAAAGGAATGGAAAAGGGCACGCTCTATACAATGAGCGAAATCATTCATGATGAAATGGGGAATGATATAAAAGTTGTTGCTCTTTCGGGTCCGACGCATGCAGAAGAGGTAGCAGTAGATATGCCAACGCTTATCGTTAGTGCATGCGAAGACGAAGAAGCGGCAATAGTAGTGCAAAATCTTTTTAACAACACATGCATACGCGCCTACACAAACACTGACATTTACGCTGTTGAACTTTGCGGCGCAATGAAGAATGCAGAAGCGCTAGCGGTAGGTATCGCAGTAGGCCTTGGATTTGGTGACAATACTAAAGCTGCAATCATAACAAGAGGCATGGCCGAGATTAAAAGATTAGGTGCAGCGATGAATTGCAACGAGTCGACATTCGCCGGCCTTGCCGGAATCGGAGACTTAATCGTAACCGCAACAAGCATGCACAGTAGAAATAACAAAACGGGACTTTTAATCGGCCAGGGCATGAGCGCAAAAGAAGCAGTCGACAAAGTCGGCATGGTTGTCGAGGGAATAAACGTTCTTCCAGCAGCGCTAGAACTTGCCGCCAAATACAACGTTGAAATCCCAATCATAAACACCGTCAACGACATCGTCAACAACGGCAAAGACCCGCTAACCGCCGTAGAGGAAATCCTATCCCGGAAATTAAAGAAAGAATAAAGAGAAGGACTGAAACTTAACAAGATTTATTTCATGAGAAAGTTATTATTTAAAAAGCTTTTGACACGATAGATTGTTTCGGCTAAAATAAGGTCAGACCGAATAATAGCCGAAAGGATGTTAAACGATGAAATATATAAAAAGAGATTTAGAAGATAAAATAAAGGCATTAAACAAGGACTACTCATGCCTTCTTATTACAGGTGCTAGACAAGTGGGGAAGACCACTTTGTTTAAGCAACTTATGTCGAGCGATAGAGGGTATGTAACTTTAGATGATTTAGAAGAACAAAAGCTTGCAAAAAATGATCCGGCTTTATTTTTTCAAATACATACTCCTCCGATTCTTATTGATGAGATTCAGTATGCGCCTCAATTGTTTCCTTATATAAAAATAGCAATAGATAATGGAGCGCCAGCTTCGTCGTTTTGGCTAACGGGATCGCAAACATTCAAACTAATGGACCTTGCTCAAGAATCATTAGCTGGAAGAGTGGCTATTATTAATATGCCAACATTGTCTCAGCATGAGTTATATGGAACTGGTAAAAATGAGATATTTTCATTAGAACTTCAGAAATTAAAAAAACGTCAAGACAAAGGAACAGCGGCAAACGTAAAAGAAATTTACAAACGTATATGGAACGGTTCGCTTCCAGGCTATAGGAGCGGAAAATATAAGGATCGAGAAGTTTTTTATTCAAGCTATATACAAACATATATTGACAGAGATGTTAACGAAATTATTAGCGGTGTAGATAAATTACTTTTTAGAGATTTTATTAGAGCCGCAGCATGTAGAGTAGGACAAGTTCTAAATATTCACGACATAGCGAAAGATGTTGGGGTATCGGATGATACTGCAAAGAAATGGCTGCAAGTTTTAGAAAAATCTGATGTAATATTTTATTTAAGACCATATTCAAATAATCTTTTGAAGAGAACTATAAAAACGCCTAAACTTTATTTTTTTGATACTGGACTTGTTGCGTATTTAACGAAATACTCTTCGCCAGAAGTATTGGAAAATGGAGCAATAAATGGAGCAATTCTTAAAAACTATGTTGTTTCTGAGATTCGAAAGACTTATCAAAATAATGCTAAAGAATGCTTACTCTGGTACTACCGTGATAAAGATACTAAAGAAATTGATATGGTAATTGAAGAAGATGGAGTGCTACATCCAATAGAAATAAAAAAGAGTGCAAATCCGGGAAGCGAGATAATATCTTCTTTCGCAGCACTTGATAAAGGTTCGGTACCACGAGGAAAAGGCGCGATAATCTGCATGAGAAAAGAATTACTGGCAATAAATAAAGAGAATTATATTATTCCAATTTGGATGATTTAATGATGAAAGAAAAAAATAAGCGAAGCATAATAATCATGCTTCGCTTATTTTTAATCAAATTTTTTATTTGCTTTTTTAGAAATTATCTGCGCTGATTTCGAAGTAGCTTTGTGGGTGATTACATGTTGGGCAAACCTCTGGTGCTTTTGTGCCAACTACGATATGGCCACAGTTTCTGCATTCCCAAACTTTAACTTCACCACGCTCGAATACTGCGCCGTCTTCAATGTTCTTAAGAAGAGCACGATATCTTTCTTCGTGATGTTTTTCGATTGCTGCTACTAAGCGGAATTTAGCTGCGAGTTCAGTAAAACCTTCTTCTTCTGCTGTTTTAGCAAAACCAGCATACATATCTGTCCATTCATAGTTTTCGCCAGCGGCTGCATCAGCAAGGTTTGTAGGAGTATCACTTACTTTGCCACCGTTGAGTTCTTTGTACCACATCTTAGCATGTTCTTTTTCATTATTAGCTGTAAGTTCGAACATAGCAGCGATTTGCTCATAACCATCTTTTTTAGCTTGGCTAGCGAAATAATTATATTTGTTGCGAGCCTGGCTCTCACCTGCGAAAGCAGCCTCTAAGTTCTTTTCGGTTTGTGTTCCTTTATATTTGTTTTCCATTTTTTTCCTCCTTAAAATCGATACTAATAGTATACAACAAAAATGTATAAAAGGGTGATTTAAAATCGATAAAAATTAGCCTAAAAATTTTTTGAAATTTATTAAAAAAAATTCAAAAAAGTAATTGACAAAGGGTTTTGATGATGATATTATATTCAAGCTGTCCCCCTAAAAGAGGGAACAGCGCAAAAGTCAAAAAAGCTTGATTTTACAAGGTTTTTTGGAAGGCAACTTGATAATTG
>JAZLGF010000049.1:0-72777 GCA_045616165.1 Lachnospiraceae bacterium | reverse complement strand
ACATATCGTGTTTATGGTTAGGACCATAACTGCCAATAATAAATCATGGAATGTTTATGGTTTTAACTGATTTCAAAGAGTAAGGCGGGTGGCTAGCCGAGTTTTGATGTCGAATGATTTACCCGCCGTAAGTAGCGAAGCAAGGCGCGCGCCCTCAATAGCGCTGGCGCCGTCAGCTTCGCGAGCGAAATAGTATAATTTAAGAAAGCGAGCGGAGCAGTGTGGCTCGTTATCGGCGAGTTGGAACCCGAGCCAGGAACGAGCTACACTGCTCCGCGAGCATATAGTAAACTACTTGCCTAGTCTAATGCCTTGGGAAAGGAAGACTTTCTTGACTTCTGGAAAATATTTTTTACCTACAGGAATTTCTTCTCCGTTAATAAGTGTAATTTTCTCGGATGACAACGTCATGATAGTTGATATAGAAGCAATATAGGCTCTATGTACTCGTATAAATCCAAATACAGAAAGAATATTTTCTGTATCAGAAAGCTGAGCATATGTATCAGTGACGCCATTTTTGTGATGGATAGATATTATTCTTTTGAATACTTCTACATAAAAAATATCTTTAATGAGGATAGATGTAAAAAAGTTATTCATTGAGACAATTAATTTATAATCAGTTTGCGTAGTAGCTGCGCTTATCAAAGCACGAGCATATTTTTTATAGTATCCTAAATCGCGCTTACTGTTTATATCTAGGCAAATTGTTGTACCAAAACCACAGATGTCTTCTAACTGGCTTTGGTTTTTTAAATCAAACCCAAAAGTTATGCCGTACACCTTAGTTGAAAAGCCTCCTCGTATATAGCGTCATACTTTAAGATCTGTGGTACTTAAAAAATATGCTTTTAAAATTAATTTTGTGAATTGCCTATATCATAAAATTTCTTGAGCGGCTAACCCCCTATTAAAAAAGCGGTGACCGAAGCCACCGCCTTAAAAATAATAATTAATTTTTCTTAATACCTATATCAACCGTTTGGCCGTTGATATCCCAGGACTTTGTAATGCCGTCTTGAGAACCCGTTATGACGTCGGTGGCCATAACATCAGTCAGCATCAAATTCTTCTTCCTTGTTACAATGTCTTCGAGCTTGTCATTACCGCTGATGTAAATAGTAATCATGTCCATAACCTCGAAGTCGGCTTCTTTACGCATTGTCTGAATCTTGCTAACCATCTCTCTTATAAAGCCTTCCTCGATAAGCTCATCGGTAAGATTAAGATTGAGAACAACCGTTATGCCGTAATCGCTTATGGATTCATAGCCATCGACTTGAGCAGTCTCGATAAGTAAGTCATCTTTTTCAAGAACAACCTCGCCACCAGTTAAATTAAGCTTTAATGCACCAGTAGCATTAATTTCATCCATTGCGCTATTGCCATCAAGAGCGCTAAGAGCATTTCTAATTTCGCCAACCTGTTTTCCAAACTTTGGACCAACGGTTTTAAGCTGTGGCTTAAATGAATATGAAGAGAAGTCACGAACATCGTCTTTCATCTCAACAGCCTTAACATTAAGCTCGTCGGCTACGATAGAAGTATAGAAACTTTCCATTTCCCAAGGAGCTTTGATGTACATGTTTGCAAGAGGCTGACGGTTTTTAACGTTTGCATTGTTTCTACATGCTCTACCCATAACAACAACGTCCAAAACATGTTCCATATTCTTTTCAAGATCTTTGTCAATTAAAGCCTCGTTAACTTTAGGGAAGTCTGCAAGGTGAATACTTTGTGGACTGTCAGGGAAGTCTTTACAAACAAGGTTTTGATAAATGTCTTCAGTCATAAACGGAATAAACGGAGCCGCTACTTGGCAGAAGGTTGTAAGACATGTGTAGAGAGTCATGTACGCATTAATCTTATCTTGCTCCATGCCTTTAGCCCAGAATCTTTCACGGCAGCGACGAACATACCAGTTACTAAGGTCGTCGATGAAGTCTTGAAGAGCACGTCCGGACTCAGGAATTCTATAGCCTTGCATGTTTTCATCAACATCTTTAATCAAAGTATTTAATTTAGATAAAATCCATCTATCCATAACCGAAAGTTTTTCCGGTTCAAGCTTATAATCTTTTGCGCTGAAATTATCTATATTAGCATAAAGAACATAGAACGCATAAGTGTTCCATAAAGTACCCATGAATTTACGTTGGCCTTCAACAACGGCATCATCATGGAAACGGCTAGGAAGCCATGGAGCTGAGTTAGTATAGAAGTACCAACGAATTGCGTCGGCGCCATGTTTTTCCAAAGACTCGAATGGATCAACAGCATTTCCCTTACTCTTACTCATCTTCTGGCCGTCTTTATCCTGAACATGTCCCAAAACGATTACGTTCTTATAAGGAGCTTTGTTGAAAATCAAAGTTGAAATAGCCATAAGTGAATAGAACCATCCACGCGTCTGGTCAACAGCCTCGCTTATAAAGTCAGCAGGGAAGTGAGATTCAAAAAGTTCTTTGTTTTCAAATGGATAATGATATTGAGCAAATGGCATAGAACCTGAATCATACCAACAGTCAATAACTTCAGGAACTCTTTTCATTTCCTTGCCGCACTCAGGACATTTAATTGTAACATCATCAATATAAGGACGGTGAAGTTCGATACCGTCAGGACAATTACCAGACATAGATTTTAATTCTTCGATACTTCCAATAGAATGCCTATGTCCGCATTCGCATTCCCAAATATTAAGAGGAGTTCCCCAATATCTGTTACGGCTTACCGCCCAGTCCTGAACATTTTCGAGCCAGTCGCCGAAACGACCTTTGCCGATGCTTTCAGGAATCCAGTTAACAGTGTTGTTATTACGGATGAGGTCTTCTTTAACATCGCTCATCTTTATGTACCAACTCTCTCTTGCATAATAGATAAGAGGAGTATCACATCTCCAACAGAAAGGATAACTGTGCTCATTCATCGGAGCTGAATAAAGTCTTCCAACTTCTCTTAATTTTTGAAGAACAAGTTCATCCGCTTTTTTTACAAAGATGCCTTCCCATGGAGTTTCTTTAGTCATCTCACCTTTGCCATCAACGAATTGAACAAAAGGAAGGCTATAACTACGGCCGATTCTAGAGTCATCTTCACCGAAGGCAGGCGCTATATGAACAATACCAGTACCATCTTCCATGCTTACATAGTCATCACAAACTACGTAGTGCATCTTGCCTTGGATACCCGAGTAATCAACCTCATCGATTAACTGATGGTACTCTTTAAATTCTAAATCTTTACCAGTGTACTTTTTAATAACAGTGTAGTCTTCGCCTAAAACCTTGTCGCAAAGAGCCTCAGCAAGATAATAGAAATCCTCGCCTTGCTGAACTTTTACATAAGTATCTTTAGGGTTTACACAAAGAGCTGTGTTTGAAGGAAGAGTCCATGGAGTTGTTGTCCATGCAAGGAAGTAAGCGTTTTCGCCGGCTGCCTTAAACTTCGCAATGGCAGTTCTTTCCTTAACGTCTTTATAGCCTTGAGCAACCTCATGACTAGAAAGAGGTGTTCCACAACGAGGACAGTAAGGAACAATTTTATATCCTTTATATAATAGGCCTTTATCCCAAATCTGTTTAAGAGACCACCAAACAGATTCGATGTAGTCGTTTTCATAAGTTACATATGGGTTATCCATGTCGGCCCAGAAGCCAACAGTTGATGAAAAATCTTCCCACATTCCTTTATATTTCCAAACGCTTTCTTTACATTTGCTAATAAAAGGATCAAGGCCGTATTCTTCAATCTGTTCTTTGCCATCAAGTCCTAAAAGTTTTTCAACTTCGATTTCAACAGGAAGACCATGAGTGTCCCATCCCGCTTTTCTAGGAACTTCGTAGCCTTTCATTGTCCAGTATCTAGGAATTAAGTCTTTGATAACTCTTGTAAGAACATGGCCGATATGAGGCTTGCCGTTAGCTGTAGGTGGTCCGTCGTAGAACATGTATTGCGGACAGCCTTTCTTTTCTTCCATACTCTTTTTGAAGATATCGTTGTCTTTCCAGAACTGTTCAATCTTCTTTTCACGTTCAACAAAGTTTAGATTAGTGTTAACTTTTTCGTACAATTTTTTATCCTCCTTTACCCATAGACTTTCTCGTCATCTATGGGATTATGTACATTAAATCCAATGCTTTCCATGTGCCTCGTCAAGCAAAGTCTTTTTCATGTTATAAAGTTTATTTGAAAGATCAACATAAACTTTATTTGGGTTTACGAGACGTTTTGTCTCATCCCAAAGAGTATCCATCTCTTCGCTACATTTTGTCGTAATGTCGGCAACGTTTGGGCTTTCATATACGCAGATACCTTTTTCGAAAACAGGAATTAAAAGCTCTCTGATTCTAAAAGTTCCCGCCTTTACAAGAGTCTTTTTCCATGTGTTTACAGGGTCAAAGAGCAAAATGTCTTCGTCTTCGTTAAATTTTTCATCAGCCAAAGCGATAATATCGCCGATAATTTTTCCGGATTCTTTTCCATATAATCTAAAGACAGTTTTGTTACCAGGATTAGTAATTTTTTCAACGTTTTCAGAAACTTTAATCTTTGGAATAAAAGCTTCTTTATCTTCTGGCTTAACAGCGACAAGTTTATATACGCCACCAAATGATGGACAATCTTTCGAAGTGATAAGATTTGTGCCTACGCCCCAAGAAGTAATCTTTGCACCTTGGCTTTTAAGAGACGTAATAAGGTTTTCATCAAGGTCGGAAGAAGCGGAAATTACTGCGTCGCTAAATCCAGCCTCATCAAGCATAATTCTTGCTTTCTTTGAAAGGTAAGCAAGGTCTCCGGAGTCTAGTCTGATTCCGTAGTAGCCAAGATTGATTCCCTCTTCTTTCATTTCCTTAAAAACTTTTATTGCGTTTGGCACACCTGATTTAAGAGTGTCATACGTATCAACCAATAAAATACATGCATCCGGGTACATGCGCGCATAAGTCTTAAACGCAGTGTACTCATCAGGAAAACTCATAACCCAGCTATGAGCATGCGTTCCCTTTACTGCGACGTTAAACATCTGTCCCGTCAGGACGTTGCTTGTACCTACGCAGCCAGCGATACATGCGGCTCTGGCTCCATATATTCCGGCATCAGGACCTTGTGCACGACGAAGTCCAAACTCCATTACGCCACCACCTGCTGCATAAACGACCCTGCTTGCCTTTGTAGCAATAAGGCTTTGGTGGTTAATGATGTTTAAAAGAGCGGTTTCTAAAAGCTGGGCTTCCATAATTGGCGCAACTACTTTTATAAGTGGTTCGTAAGGAAAAACCACGGTGCCTTCTTCTATTGCGTAAACATCGCCAGAAAAATGATAAGAACTAAGAAATGTTAAAAAGTCCTCGTCAAATATTTTAAGACTGCGAAGATATTCGATGTCTTCATATGTGAAGTGTAGATTTTTTATGTAATCAATTACCTGCTCAAGGCCGCAACATATAGCATATCCACCATCACATGGATTTTTTCTATAAAATGCGTCAAAAACGACAGTCTCTTTATTGCCGCATTTATAATATCCTTGCATCATTGTAAGTTCGTATAAATCAGTGAGTAAGGTTAGATTTCTTCCTTCCATATTACTCCTCCTAATTAGTTAACCTGCATTTTTAGTGCATAATTCCAAGTGGTTTTGTGCATGAAAACACAAAACCCCAAACTAAAATAATTATAGTCAATTCTTTACTAAAATTCAACAAGGTGCTATATTAGGAACATGGATAAAAAGTCTTTACCAATAGGCGTTTTTGACTCTGGCGTAGGCGGAATTACCGTCGTAAAGGAGATATTCAAAAACTTACCAAAGGAGAAAATTATATACTTTGGAGATACTGCTAGAGTTCCTTATGGAAACAAATCTGCTGACACAGTAATTCGTTATTCTAAACAGATTGCCGAGTTTTTGATTTCAAAAGAAGTTAAAGCTATTGTTATCGCATGTAACACGGCAAGCGCATTAGCTTTAGACGCTGTTAGCGCTATTTCGCCTGTTCCTGTAATTGGCGTTGTTTATCCAGGTGCCCAGGCAGCCGTTAAAGCAACAAAAAATGGATGCATTGGCGTTATTGGAACGAACGCAACTATAAAAAGCCGTCTTTATGATAAGAGCATTTCAAAGTTGATGCCAGAAGCTAAAATTTTTGGCCAGGCATGTCCTTTATTTACCAATCTTGTTGAAGAAGGCATGATTGATGATGAAGTTACAATCACTATGATTCACAGATACATGGACAATCTCGTAAAAGAAAATCAGATCGACACTTTGGTTTTAGGCTGCACCCATTATCCGATTTTAGAATCGGTTATTAAAAAGGAGGTTGGCGTAAATATTACTCTTGTAAATCCAGCCCTAGAAACAGCAAAGGCTCTGGAAAACTTATTAGCTCGCCAGAACCTTCTTAATACTGAAATCTTAGTTGATAATCCTCATAAATTCTATGTCAGCGATGATGCCGAACATTTCAAGATGTTTGCAAGCGATGTTTTAGGGCTTGAAAGCATCAATACGCAGTTATCAGTTTTATCTTAATTTATCAATAAAGCTTTCTTTCTTATTTCCGTTTTTATCTCTTTTAATTTTGCCTTCATAAACAGGACCACGAACTCTTTTAGCTGAGATTACGTAGATACCGCTTACCTGCGCTTTTACTTCCTGTTTAGGAAGAAGAGTTTTATAAACTTCAGGGTCGCATACAAGGCTAGTTACTTTATTTGCGATTTTAACTTTAATAACAGGTACACGAGATACCTTTGCCATAAAGTTTGCATTGTCATAAACAACACTTGGAAGACCGGCATTCTTAAGAAACATTTTCTTTTTATCTATAATATAGAACGACATTTGCATTGCCGATTTCTTCATGTCTTCTTGCTGCTCTTCTTGTTTCTTCTGAGTTCTCTTTCCAAAGAAATATAAGAAGATAAACAGACCAATCATTACAACTACAACAACTATTAATATGATCCAACCTGCACTCATGTGACTAACCTCTTTCTTTTATGATTTTCGTATTCTACACTATTTTGCATTCTTAATCAATGTGTTAAGGATATACTTTTCTTGCGTCTCAATATGTTTTTCAATTTCTTTCTTAGCGTTTTTGGCATCGTTTTTCTCGATAGCATTTACGATACGCATATGTTCATCGACAATTGCCTCTTTATTTTTCATGTCTTTAATATACTCAAGACGATATCTAAAGATATGCTCTTTTAATTGATGAAGAATCTGAACTAAGCGACGATTATTTGTAATAGAATAAATCGCCTCATGAAACGCTACGTCCTGATTTGTTATTTCTTCTATATCTTCATTCTTAACAGCCACTTTAATAAGTTCATTTATTTCTTTGAACTGCTTTATGTTCGATTTAGTTGCGTTAGATGCCGCCAACTCGCATGCAAGGCCTTCTAGCGTCTTTCTAATTTCTAAAACTTCCATTAAGTCCTTTTCATTTATCGGCGCAACCTCAGCACCTTTCCTAGCAGTCATGATTACAAGGCCTTCAAGCTCTAACTTTCTTATTGCTTCTCTTACAGGAGTTCTTGAAACACCTAATTCTTTAGCAAGCTTAATCTCCATAAGTCTTTCACCTGGTTTTAACTCGCCAGTGATAATAGCCTCTCTTAAAGTCTTAAAGACGATGTCTCTAAGTGGCATATACTCATCTAAATTCAAAACTAAACCTGACATAATCTTCTCCTTTTATCTTTTTGTTTGCCGTTTGTAACTTTACTTTATCATCAAAGATTGCAAAAACGCTCGAACCCGAACCACTCATCAGCGCTTTAATCGCCCCGTTTTCTTCTAGTGTATCTTTTATATTTTTTATTTCCGGATATTTTTTCAGCACAGGGATTTCTAAAATATTACCCATAAACTTTGCTGCTTCATACAAATTCTTTTTATATAGCGCTTCGATTGTTTTGTCGATGTCTGGGTGCATGTATCGTTCGGGATCTTTTGCTATTTCGGTATCAAGAGCTTCGTATGCCCATTTGGTTGAAACCTCAATTCCCGGGTTTATAAGGAGGCCGTAACATGCAGGAAAATCTTCTAATTTAGTAAGAATTTCGCCAACACCTTCGGAAAGGTAAGTTCCGCTTCGAAGACAGAAAGGAACGTCCGCGCCTAAACTCACAGCAAGTTCGTCTAGCTCACTTGAAGCCGGCTCTATTTCATATAGCGCCGCCATAGCTTTAAGAGTAGCTGCCGCATCCGTACTTCCTCCGGCCAGCCCCGCCGCCATCGGGATATTCTTCTTTATATTAATAGCAACACCGCCATCAATTTTATATTTTTCTTTGAATGCCAAAGCAGCCTTGTAGGCAAGGTTTTTCTCGTCAGTTGGAACGTTAGAGTTATCGGTAGCAATTAAAATCGGACCATTTGTTTTTTCAAAGTGAAGTTCGTCGTAAAGAGGAATCGTTTGCATAATCATCTTTACGAGATGGTAGCCGTCAGCGCGTTTTCCAACAACGTCCAAAGCAATATTAATCTTAGCGTGTGCATTTAAATCAATACAATTCATGGAGCCATTATACCCGAAATGAATACAGTATACAATGTACAATTGTTCGCAGCCCGACGGCTCAATAACGTTCGCAGCCCGACGGCTCTGCTCACTTTATTAATTTATCATGCGAGTGGACCGTATAATTCGTTATCGGCGAGTTGGAACCCGAGCCAGGAACGAGTTATACGGTCCACTCGCTTTTGTTGACAACAGACCATCAGGGCTTTATAATGCCATAGCCGATGCAAATCGGCATGAAAACTTAATATGCTGCAAGCAGAAAGAAGGATTAAGATGAAAAAGTTAAAGGTAACTCTTTCGGTATTAATTGCACTTGTCACAGTAGTCGCACTCGTAGGTTGCGGGAAGAATTCCCAGCAAGGAGGCGCAAGCACAGACAGGAAAGCTTCAAACTCTGTTGTTGTAGGCATAACACAAGACCTTGATAGTCTTGACCCGCATAATGCAGAAAGCGCAGGAACTAGAGAAGTTTTGTTTAATCTATTCGAGGGGCTCGTAAAGCCAACACCAGAAGGTGAACTCGAAGGAGCGGTTGCCAGCAGTTACGAGATAGCAAAAGACGCAAAGTCAATCACATTCACGATACGTGATGGCGTAAAATTCTCGGATGGAACAGCGGTAAGCGCAGAAGATGTCAAATATTCTATAGATCGCTATGCGCTCATTCAGGGCGAAGGTTCAGCATATTCCGATATCCAGGAAGTAAAAATTGTTGATGAAAAGACAATCCAGGTAGTGTTAAATAAGCCGAATTCAGAGTTTATTTACTATCTGACATGTGCCGTACTTCCGAAAGCAAATGAAGCCAACATAAACTCGGCCCCAATAGGCACGGGTCCATTTAAGTTTGTCTCATATACACCGGGCGAAGAGTTAGTAATAGAAAAAAATGAGAACTATTGGAAAGAAGGCTTTCCATATTTAGATAAAGCAACCTTTAAGGTAGTAGCAGAGCCGGACATGATTGCGATGGAGCTAAAGGCAGGAACAATCGATATCTATCAGCATTTAGTAGCAGACCAGGTAAGCGCAATCGGAAGTGGCTTTGATGTCTTAAAAGGAAGCGAAAATATGGTACATGCGCTGTACATGAATAATAGCGTTGAAGCCTTTGCAAATGAAAAAGTAAGACAGGCAATATGCTACGCAATTGATAGAGATGCAATAAACGCTATGGTATTAGATGGGGATTCGCATTTACTCGGAACCCACTTTATTCCAGGCATCCAAAAATATTATGACGCATCTACAGAAAATACATATACCCGCGATGTTGAAAAAGCAAAGAAGCTCTTAAAAGAAGCGGGATATGAAAACCTGTCATTTACAATTACAGTGCCAAGCAACTTACAAATTCATATATCGACAGCCGAAATTTTATCGGAGAACTTAAAAGAAGCTGGCATCAATGCAAAGATAGAGATGGTGGACTGGCCAACATGGCTTTCTACTGTATATCAAGGAAATCCATTGTCTTCAGACGCTTCGCATGGAAGGGATTATGAAGCAACGGTAATTGCAGTAGATAATAGATACTTAGCACCAACAAGTTGGTTTGAAAGATACCAGTCGACTAATCCAAATAACTTTATGTGTTATAAGAGCAAAGCTTTTGATGAAACTTTTGAAAAGGTAGTTTCAGAAACAGACGAAACCTTAAAAGAAAAATACATCAAAGAATTGCAAAAGATAGTAGCAAATGAGGCCGCGGCCGCATATATCGAAGATCCGGCAATATTGGTAGCTGTTAATTCAGCGCTGGAAGGATATGTATTCTATCCGATTTCAGCCCAAGATTTGTCAGTTGTAAAATATAAATAAAAACGTGAAATACATCGTTAAAAAAATAATTACATTAATAGTGGCGTTGCTACTTATATCGATAATAGTCTTTTTGGCGTTTTCGGTAATACCGGCGGATAGCGCAATATCAAAGCTAGGAACAAACGCAACACCAGAAAGAATCGCCGCTCTTAGAGAACAGATGGGCCTTAATAAACCAGTAATTGAAAGATATTTCTGGTGGCTTGCAAATGCACTAAGGGGAGATTTTGGCGAATCATTCCAATACACAGGAATAAAAGTAACCCAGTTGATAGGCAGCAGATTGCCATCAACTGTGTTACTATCAATTCTATCATTTTTAATGATAATTATTTTTTCGATTCCAATCGGAATATTCTCAGCCAAAAGAAAAAGCGTAGTAGGAAAAGCGGCGATGACGACAATAACCCAATTTACTATGGGAATACCGTCGTTCTTTCTTGGCGTGCTACTTACCTTTATTTTTTCAATACTGCTAGGCTGGTTTAGAATCGGAGCCTTCGTAGACCCGGCAACAAATTTCATTGCAAGTCTAGCTTATTTAGTGTTCCCGGCAATTGCGATAGCACTTCCAAAGATAGCCATGACCGAAAAATTCCTCGCATCATCAATCAAAGCAGAACTGCATAAAGATTATGTAAGAACTGCATACGCAAAAGGCGCAAGCAGAAATCAGGTCTTTTACGGACATGTCCTTAAAAACTCGCTCGTGCCGGTAATCACGTTTTTAGGAATAATCATAGCCGAGATAGTGGCGGGAAGCATAATAGTTGAGCAGGTATTTTCCGTACCAGGCATAGGAACCTTACTAATTTCATCAATCACAACAAGAGACTATCCGGTCGTAGAAGCAATAGTGCTATTAATAGCGCTGTTTATTATAGTAATAAATTTTGTAGTCGACATAGTATATAAAATTGTTGATCCGAGAGTAGAAATTTAATGCTCGCAGACCGTCGGTTCGTTCCTGGCTCGGGTTCCAACTCGCCGATAACGAGCCCGACGGCTCTGCTCGCTTCATTTAAACAGCGAGTGGAGCCGTGCAACTTTTTTCAGAGCGTTTTTAGCGGTTGAAAAAAGTTCGTACGGGACACGAGCTTGTATATTAAAGGAACGAGTAGGACAGTCTGCGAGCGAAAGTAGAAATATGAAATTAAAGAAGAACTACAGCTTAATAATAGGAATGATAATAACCGGGATTGTGTTATTGATGGCAATCGTCGGTCTATTTTGGACGCCATATTCTACAACCGAGATGAGCATGTCCCTTAAGTTTGCACCACCAAGCCTTGCCCACATATTCGGCTGCGACAATTATGGAAGAGATATATTTAGCCGAGTTATGCAAGGCGCAGGAACAACTTTTTTAGTAGCCTTAGTAACGGTAAGCTTTGGCATGGTAGTAGGAACAGTAATCGGATTTTTAGCAGGATATACGGGCGGATGGTTCGATGAAATAATCATGCGAATAAATGACGTCGTTAATGCATTCCCAAGTATCTTACTAGCACTCGTGTTTGTAAGCTTTCTTGGAAACGGATTAATGAATGTCATATTAGCGCTGGGAATATTATTTATTCCGAGCTTTGCCAGAATTTCAAGAAGCGAAATGCTTAGACTAAAAAAGGCCCAATTTGTCCAAAGCGCAGTACTGGTAGGCGATAGCAAAGGCCGAATAATATTTGCCCAGATATTACCGAACGCATATATCACAATATTAAGCGGGGCAGCAGTCGGTTTTAACAATGCTGTTGTAGCAGAAGCGGGAATAAGCTTTTTAGGATTAGGAGTCCAGCCGCCCGATGCATCGTTGGGGCGCATGGTAAGCGAAGCTGGAAGCTATCTAATGCAAGCGCCATGGTATGCGATTTTCCCAGGCCTAGCAATAATTATTTTAGTATTAGGCGTAGCGCTAATAAGTGATGGAGTATCAAAATGTTATTAAGTGTAAAAAACTTAAAAGTTGAATATCATACAGAGCAAAAAATTTCCTACGCAGTAAAGGGAGTTTCCTTTGACATGCAAAAAGGGGAAATCCTAGGAATCGTAGGAGAAAGCGGCTCGGGAAAAACAACGCTCGGACTAAGCCTTATGCTCCAACTTCCACAGGTGGCAAAATACTCCGGTCAGGTAATATTTAAAGAAAAAGATTTAATACCATTGTCCTTTGATGAACTACGCGAAATAAAAGGAAAAGAAATTTCAGTAGTATTTCAAGAGCCGATGAGCGCGCTAAATCCGCTTGTAAAAGTTGGAAAGCAAGTTGAAGAAATTGTAGCGATACATGACAAGGAGATAAGCAAAGAACTTAAAAAAGAAAAAGTCTTGCGAATGTTTGGAAACGTCGAACTCGAAAATCCGGAAGATATATATAATAAGTATCCGCACGAACTTTCGGGAGGCATGCAGCAGCGTGTTATGATAGCTATGGCGCTCATGAACCATCCGGACTTACTTATAGCCGATGAGCCGACGACGGCGCTTGACGCAAAAGTGCAAGAACAGATTTTGGATTTATTAAAGTCGATAAATAAGCGTTACGGCACAAGCATAATTTTAATTTCGCATGACCTTAATATAATTAAGAAAATATGCGCTCGTGCGCTCGTTATGTATAACGGCGAAATAGTTGAAGACGGCAAGATAGAGCAAATATTTAATGCGCCGGAGCATGAATATACAAAAGAATTAATAGCGAACATCACAAAGGGTAAAAAGGATGCGAAAGAATTAGAAGAAGAAATCGCGTTAGATGTTAAAAATCTTAGAATAGCCCACACGAAAAAATCGAAAAAGTTTGGTGAAAAACCTTCTGTGCATGTAATAGTTGAGGGCATGGACTTCTTTGTAAAGAAGGGTGAAATCTTAGGGCTTGTAGGAGAAAGCGGTTCGGGAAAAAGTAGTGTTTGCAGAGCGATTTTAGGGCTTGATAAAGAAAGCTCCGGAGATATTAAATGGAATGTTAAAAACCCGCAGATGATATTCCAAGATAGTGCGGGAAGCTTAAATCCGGGAAGAAAAGTAGGCTGGATATTAGAAGAGCCACTTAAAAATAAAAAGGTTCCAAAAGAAGAACGCAAAAAACTTGTTAATGAAATGCTGAGGAAAGTTGAGTTAGAAGAAAGTGTCGCAAACGTTTATCCGCGCGAACTTTCCGGTGGGCAAAAGCAAAGAGTAAACATTGCGCTCGCGCTAATAACGGGTTCAAAATTTATTGTTGCCGATGAGCCGGTCTCTGCGCTCGATGTTACAATCCAAAATCAAATTATTAAGCTTCTTTTGGATTTGCAAAAAGAATTCGATCTCTCGATGCTCTTTATTTCGCATGACAAAGCGGTAGTGGAGCAGATGTGCGACCGAACAATCTACATGACAGACTATAAATGACGCTCGTGGCCCGTATAATTCGTTCCTGGCTCGGGTTCCAACTCGCCGATAACGAATTATACGGTCCACTCGCTTCACTTAAACAGTGAGCGGAGCCGTGCAACTTTTTTCAGAGCGTTTTTAGCGGTTGAAAAAAGTTCGTACGGGACGCGAACGTTATTGAGCCGACGGGCTGCGAATGTTCAGAATAAAAAGGAGTACAAATGGTTAAGGCATACTTGATGAATAGAAATGAATTAGCAAACATGGATTATGATGAGGCGATCTTTTCAGATGGCCGCAGAGCAAAGATTGAAAAGATAAGCCATGACGATGATAAAGAGCTCTCCGCCTGCGTAGAACTCTTGCTTATTTATGCACTAAAAAGTTTAGACGAAAACGTTAAACTCCCACTAGAAATCACCGAAGAAGAAAGTGGCAACCTTTTATTAGAAACTAAGGTTAATGGCTATGAGAAAATATATTTTAACATGTCCCATTCAAAAGACTATGCGGCATGCGTAGTATCGGATAATCCAGTAGGAATCGATATCGAGACGATAAAGACAAAAGAAGTAGAACATATGGATAAGATATTACATCCAGACGAAGTATTGCTCCTTAGCTTTGTATCTAACCCATCAGAAAAGAAAAAATATTTTTATGAGTGCTGGGTAAGTAAAGAAAGTTATTTAAAAAATTTGGGTTGCGGATTAAGCGTAAGGCCGAATGAATTTTTAGTCGAAGAAGAAAAGCTTGTAACGGAGCTTAATAACCTAGAGCAAAGATATGTGCATGTATGCAAATCAAAAGAAATAAAGAATGCGGACTTTAGGTTCGACGGCGAATATCGCCTCGCTATCTGCTCCCTAAAAAAAGAGCCGATGGACATAGAATTATTAGATGGCGAGTGGCCCGTCGGCTCGTTCCTTTAATATACAAGCTCGTGTCCCGTACGAACTTTTTTCAACCGCTAAAAACGCTCTGAAAAAAGTTGCACGGCTCCACTCGCATGACAAATTATACAAAGTGAGCAGAGCCGTCGGACTCGTTATCGGCGAGTTGGAACCCGAGCCAGGAACGAGCCGACGGGCTGCGAACGTGTTATCTTGATTTTTTATGCGCTTGGCGTTTTGCCGGGCGCTTTTTTGATGTTGCGATGACGGAGACGAGGACGAGTATTAAGAGGGCGAAGATTATTACGACGACAACATTGATGTACAGCACAGGAATAAACGACGCCTTAGAAATTTTTAGATCCGAGACACTGTAAACGTTAACCGACCCTAAATCATGATCATCTAAAGAATAATTAATAACCGCAAAAAGCTTAGAGTCTTTTTCGGGCATACCCTTAGAAAGAGCCACCTCTTTAGCCTTCTCATCCATATCTTTAGCAAAAGTAATAGTAGAGTCAAGCTCGGAAAGAGTAGCCAAATTCAAAGTAAGAATTTGCATACTCGGATCGAGAACCACTTTGGATTTCTTAGAAGCAAAAGAAAAACGATTTTCTACCTGCGCTGCGTTTTTTATAGAAAAATTATTATAAACATAATCAAGAAGCGATGAAGCCTCGGCAAAAATCCCGTTCATTGAACCACCGAACTGAACGGTGATAATAGTAAGATTGTTTTGTTCCGAAAAAGTAACAAGACAACGACCAGATTCATAGAGAAATCCAGTCTTTCCACCGATAACCCTTTCATCATAATATTCCGAATCAGGATGGATTAACATATTTGTGTTTTTGAATATACGCTCTTCGTCAGTCATATTAGTTGCTAAAGCGGTATAAGACGGCGTGCTAACAAGCTTAACAAAAACAGAATTCTTAAAAGCTTCCTGCGCAATAAGAGCCATATCATGGGCTGTTGTATAGTGATCGCTGTCATAAAGACCGTTTGGATTTACGAAGTGGGTATGAGTTGCACCAATCTTTTTAGCACGCTCGTTCATCATGTCGGCAAAAGCTTCAACGGAGCCCGCTATATGTTCTGCAATCGCAATCGCACAGTCATTACCGGAAGGAAGCATAAGACCGTAAAGCAAATCGCGCATGCGCATCTCTTCGCCTTCGCTCGCGTTGATATTAACAGCGCCATCTTCAAGATCAATAGCTCTGTAAGAAAATGAAACCATCTCATCCATCGACGAATTCTCGATAGCTAAAAGACAGGTCATGATTTTTGTTGTACTAGCGGGATAGCGCTTAACCTCGGCTTCATTTTCAAAAAGAACCCTCGAAGAATAAGCGTCCATAATGATAGAAGAATCCGACTCAGTAGAAGGAGCCAAAGGCCATGAAACGCTTGCCAAAGCCTTTTTCGTTGGAGTAAAAATCAATATAAGAGCTAAAACGCTCGGAATAATAAACTTAAGAAATTTTCTCATAACGTATAAATATTTTATCATACACAATGCGAAAAATCATTTAAGAGAGTATAAATTTATGGTAAAATTTATTCTGTATAATTATGGAAACAAGACAAAGAGAAAACTGGATAGATAATGCAAAAGGCATAGCGATGATATGCGTCATGGTGGGACATCTAGGAAGGCATATTTCCTACGGACCATGGGGTTTAGGATTCGTTTATGGTTTCCATCTTGCCGTTTTCTTTTTGCTTAGCGGATATACATTCAAAAAGGCAGTACTAGACAAGGAATATATAAAGAAAAAATTTAAACGTCTTATGGTACCGTATTTCGTTACATGTATCGCCATAATTATTATGAGCGTTATTACCGAAATAGCAATAAACCAAGACGCAACAATATTAACGGCAACAAAAGCAATCGGTCGAAATATTTTATCGTCTTTTTATGCGTCTGGGTCTGTTACAAATTATGCGGGAATAGAAGCAGGAATAAGAATAGGAGCAATCTGGTTCTTGCCAGCGATGTTCCTTGCAATAATATTTTTCCAATTCATCTTAAATAAATTTGATACCACAACAAAAAGATTACTTATCAGTATAGCTTTGGCACTAGTGGGTTACGTAAGTGCCAAGCTTATTTGGCTTCCATTTAGTATTCAACCGGCAATGTTTGCAACGCCATTTATCTGTGCGGGATATGAAATAAAAGCTCATGATTTATTAAAGAAAATAAAATGGCCACATTACATAATTGCGGGCGTACTATTAATTGCTGGAATCGCACTGGAATTTTGTTATGTAAGTTTTGTTGGTGCAAGCGCAATAGATTTAATCATATCTATAATCGTAGCCTTTGCGGGAAGCTTACTTGTATATTTGCTTGCGAAACATGTAGACAAAATAAAAATAATTGGCTACATAGGGCGCATTTCGATATATGTTATGTGCGTGCATTTGTTCTTGCTTGAAGCATGTAAGGAATACTTTAGAACATTAGCAAAATTAATCATTAAGGATAATGGCAGCATTGCAAATATAGACTTTTATAGACTTGCGCTAAACGCAATACTCCAGTTCATACTTTCAATAGCAATAGCAATTCTTATTGACCAAATAGTTAAGAAATTTAAAGCGCATCAAGAAAATTATAAACTCAAAGTGGCAGCAGCCCCAACGACAAGAGATAAATCTATAGATATCTTAAGAGGTCTCTTTATTATCGCTATGATAGTAGGCCACTTCGGAATAGATAATTTATTAATAAAAACGATATATTCATGCCATATGGCGGCCTTCGTTTTTGTATCAGGCTATTTCTATAACGAAAATCGAAGCATAAAAGAAACACTTAAAACATCCGCAAAAACACTACTAATCCCGTATGCCGTTTTCGCAATAATCCAGATATTAATAAATGCAGGAAGCTGGTCAGGACAGTACTTTGGCCAGGCAGCCGTTAAATATATTACTGGCGTGATACTAACAAAAGATATACTAACGAGCGTGCAGTCGATTGGTCCGGCATGGTTTATCTTAATGCTCTTTGTAACAAAAATTCTTTATACATGTATACAAAAGCTTTGCAAAAAAGAGTGGATCACATCAATAGTAGTTGTAGTTCTTTCTTTTGCCGGTGCAAAAATCGGAGAGGCGGGCTTTTGGCTTCCATGGAGTATAGACGTAGCTCTTTATGCACTCGTTTTCTACCACATCGGGCACTTATTTAAGAAGTATAAACTCCTAGACTTCTTTAAAGAAAACTACATTTTCTACTTTTTACTAACTCCGGTATGGGCGTTTATGATTTATAAAGGAAGTACGGAGCTTTCAAGAAGAAATTATGGCGAATATGGACTAATGATAATAGGTGCGATAGCGGGAATCCTAACGACATATCTTCTTTGCAACCTACTATCAGACGGATGTCCGCAAATAAGCAAAATTTTAGCAGACTTCGGAAAAGGAAGTATGTATGTACTTCTTATACATACACTTTTGGACGAGATATTAAGAATGCAGTTAATAAAAATAATACCACAGGGAAATATCGCGGTAATGCTTATTACAATCGCAATAGAACTTCTTGTTTCGTATGGGGTGATAAGATTAATCGATTTAGCCAAAAATAATGTAAAAGCTAAAAAGGTGTGATAAAATGGACAGAATGAAAACAAACAATCCGAAAGTAGAAAAAGAACAAAAAACCACTGGCAAAAGCAACATACGTTGGCTTTTAGTTGTATATGATTTAATAGTAGTAATTATTGCATACTTGTTGGTTATAGGATTAAAGATTAGCTGGGATACTATTATTTCAACGAAAGGGATAATTATCCAGGCAGTTCTTGGAATAGTGTGCATTTTTGGCATGAGATTCGCTTTTTCCGTGTATAAACAAATTTGGAGATATGGCGGAATGAAAGCCTTTGTTCGCCTTCTTTTAGCAGATGTACTAGGAGGAATTTTATATTTAGCACTCGAATTAATACTCCCAATAGAACGAATAATGCTCTTAAGTCTACTTACAATCGTTTGCCTTAGCTTACTAGGAGCAATTACGATGAGACTTGTATACTATTTTGCTTACCAGGCAGGAGCAAAGGATACAAAAGGTGGAGCAATAATAAGAAATCTTTTAAGAACATTTTGCGGAGTTAAAATAAATATAGATGAAGAAGAAAAATTAAATCATAGAAAAATCAATGTGGCAATCGTAGGTGCTGGTAGGGTAGGAGTTAATCTTGCCGAAGATCTTATTAATAATCCCCACGCACCGTATGCACCGGTATGCTTTGTAGATGTTGACCAGGAAAAAATTGGAAGAACGATATGTGGCGTGCCGGTTCTAAGAGAAATCGATTTAACCCAGGATACATTAGATGACATAAAGGTACAAGAAGTAATATTTGCGCTTCCGGAAAAGACGGTAGAAGAGAGAAAGAAGCTTTATGAAAGATATAAAAAAAGAGGCTTTAAACTTAAAGTATATGATTATCCGACACTTCAAAATGCAAGTTCATCAAAAAGACAGCTAAGAGAATTCGACACGGAAGATCTTTTGTTTAGAAATGAAATCCAGATAAATAGTGAAAAAACTTCAGCCTACTACAAAGGAAAAACAATACTTATTACAGGCGGTGGTGGAAGCATAGGCTCAGAACTATGTAGACAAATCGCAAAGATGGAGCCAAAACAACTTGTTATTTTAGATATCTACGAAAATGGTGCATATGATGTACAACAAGAATTAAAAATTGCATATAAAGATAAACTAAATCTTAACGTAGAAATAGCTTCTGTATGCGATGAACAGGCTATGGATAAAGTATTTAGCGAATATAAGCCGGATGTTGTAATACATGCAGCGGCTCATAAACATGTACCGCTCATGGAAAAAAATATTTGCGAAGCAATTAGCAACAATGTTTTTGGAACAAATATGGTTGTTAAAAAAGCAGAGGAATATAAAGCGTCTAAGTTTATTATGGTGAGTACGGATAAGGCTGTAAACCCAACAAATATTATGGGTGCAACGAAGAGAATGTGCGAAATGACAGTACTTAGCCACGCAAAAACTAACGAGTATGTAAACTTTAACTGCACACGTTTTGGAAATGTATTAGGTTCAGCCGGAAGTGTAATCCCACTTTTTAAGAAGCAAATAGCAAACGGCGGACCAGTAACATTAACAGATAAACGAATAATAAGATATTTCATGACAATTCCGGAAGCTAGTCAACTCGTATTAGAAGCGGGAGCGATGGCTAAAAACGGAGAGTTAAGTGTACTCGATATGGGTAAACCAGTAAAAATATTAGAACTTGCGGAAAACATGATAAGCCTTATGGGATTTGAGCCTTATAAAGATATAGATATAGTAGAGATGGGACTTCGCCCAGGAGAAAAACTATACGAAGAACTTTTAATAGATTCAGAAACACTTACAAAAACAGAAAACAATAAGATTTTCATAGAAAAAGATGAGCCACTTAGCAAAGAAGAACTCGATGCAAAATTACAAAAATTAAGAGAAGCAGTAGAAGAAGGAAACGACGAGAATGCTCGAGCAGTTTTGCATGATGTTGTACCGACATTTATAGAAAAAAAGTAGGCTTCTTAAAAAGGAAGCAGAGTTGAAAAAATCTTCTAAAGCAATAAAAATAATTATTTTAATATTACTTTTTGCCGCATGTGCAATTTTCTTTGTACGCGTTATAAGTAATAAAGCGCCAAAGCATATAGCTGAAGAAGAAATCAAAGCAGACAAAAAAGAAGTAAACAGACTTTGTGAAGAACTTAGCCCGGAATTTTATTTCTACCCAGGCGATTACAATAAAACAAAAATCGTAAAAAATATTACGACTTATCAAGGCATAGACTACAGCCTAGTTTACAATCCACAATTTTATTACACATATAATGAAGATGCGAGAAACGCTTGTGGCAACGATGCTACAAAGCTTATTAAATATTTCGTAACGACTGACATGAGTTTTGGCGTAAGAGCAAACGAGGAGTTTGATGTTGCCTCTTACTATAATGCAAATAAAGATTTAAGAGAGCAGTTCGGACCAGATTTTCCAAAATATTATAGACACTATATGACAACAGGCCATAACGAGCCGGAAAGAAAAGTTAAAGGCGTTACGCAAATAGAAGATCCAATTACAGTTTATAATGAATTTGATTATGCGCCGGTATATGACTTTAATTATTATGTTGAAAATGCCCCGGAACTACAGCACTATTTAACTATCCCGGGACCAGCGGGATGTTTAGATGATTCAAAAGCGGTGATGCAGTTCGTAGAGGCGGGTATATATGAACTTCGCCAGTCAAGTGAGAACTTTGATCTTGTCTCATACTTCTTATTAAATCCAGACCTTTGGAATCTTTATCAAGATAATATATTTGCATACGTTATTCATTATGCAAATAATAATCAAAATGAAAATAGACAAGCAACAGGAAAACATAATGTCGAAGAGTTTATGCAAACAGTATATGAATTAAAGCCAACTGTAGAAAAAGAAGCAATAAGCGTACTTGATTATGTAGGCTATAATTTATATTCGGCATACGCGTGGTGCGCAGGAATAAATTATGTCTCGCTTCCGCTTAGCTGGTCGATAGAAGGATATGCGATGTATGCTTTTGGAAATTGGCGTGGAAACTGTTACGCAAAGGCGAGTGCACTTTATTACATGGCAAAAGAACTCGGATATGACGCACATATAGTTAGTGGTTATGTACCGCTTGGTGAAGATAAACATATGGGACCACATGGCTGGGTAGAAATAGGCGGATTGGTCTACGATCCTGATTTTGAAACAGAAACCGATGAAAACGGATACGGAATATATTACGGCCAGGAAGGTACATGGCAATATTCTGATTATTGGTACTGGAATTAAATTATGCTATAATGATTTTACAAAAACCGTTGGAGGCGAGGATGAAAAAGAAACTCTTAGGTGTATTTCTTATAGCGATAATAGTAGCTACATTAGCGGGCTGTTCACTAACATATGATGGTCAGGATGTAAATCAACCAGAAAAACAAGAACAACAAGAAAAGGAAACCACAAAAGAAGAAAAAGACGGTTGCCTTGACGATGGATTATTTTATTAAACGTGCAAAAAGAAGTTAAATATTCACTTTTAAGAATATTATCATGTATTGCCATAGTAGTTTTACATATGACGTATGGCGCAGTTTCGATATATGGAAATACAACGATGGCGCCAAACGCACTTCTTAGTGAAGCAATAGTTAATAATTTATATTGGGCAGTGCCATGTTTTGTAATGGTAAGCGGCGCACTACTATTAGATTCAAAAAGAGAAATTACATATAAGAAAATATTTAGCAAATATATTTTCAAAGTTGTAATAGCTCTTTTAATTTTTACACTTCTTTACAAAGTGTTTGATATCATAATGAATAGGGAAACCTTTACGGCAAAGGCGCTATTAGAGGGGCTAGTTAATTTCGTTACAGGAAAAAGCTGGTCACATCTATGGTATTTATATATGCTAATTGGGCTGTATCTGCTACTTCCATTTTTTAGAAAAATCACAGCTAATAGTACTAATAAAGAATTAGGCGGATTGCTTTTAATAATATTTATTTTCACCTCAATTTTACCGATATTGCAGATATGGAATATTGAAGTAGCTTTTTATATTCCAATAGTAACCGTTTATCCACTATATTTTATTGCGGGATATTTAATTGCAAAAGAGGATGTTAAAGTACCGGGATGGGTTTATATAGTAGGATTTTTTGTATCGACGATTATTCTTACTACATTAACAGGCCTTATAGGACTAATCGGAGTAGATTTTAGAAATATATTTTTTGACTACTCGTCATTCCTAGTAATAATCCAGGCGTTAAGCATCTTTGGAATATTTACTAGATGTATCAAATACAAAGATAGCGTTAAACAAAATTTTGGCACAAAACTTTTCTACGCATTCGACGAGTGCACATTCGGAATATATTTAGTTCACATGTTTTTTGCCAGACTGGTTTTAAGATATTTAGGAATTAATCCATACGAAAGCATAGGATTATTTATTGTTTGCATCATAGGAATAATCGTAGTATCGTACCTAATAGTTTGGGCGTTAAGGAAAATTCCGAAAGTTAAGAAGGTGTTGTAATGGAAAAGAAAAAGATATTGGAAATTACCGGTGAGCCAATATTACATGGTGGCCAGGAGGTTTTCATTTTTAACTTTATAGAAAACGCAAATCTAGAAAATATCAGTATTGATGTTTTAACTCCATATACATGTGAAAACGAAAATTATAAAGAAAAGATAAAAAAAACAGGCAAAATAATAGAGTTTGGCCTTCCTTTTTTACCTGGAAAAAGTAGAGGTTTAATATTTAAGCCAGTTTATAATTATTTAAAAAATAATCACTATGATATTGTACATATCCATTCAGGATCAATTTCAGTATTAGCATATTTGTCTTTGGCGGCAAAACTATGCAAGGTCAAAAAAATAATTGTGCATTCACATTGCACTGGAATAGATTCTATAAAACATACAATAGTTAAGGTTGTTTACTCTCCGCTAATGAGATTTTGCCCAACGGACTATTGTACATGCTCATACGAAGCAGGACTTTGGAAGTTTTCAAAATCAATATCAGATAATGAATTAAAAATCATTACGAATGGAATTGAATTAGAAAACTTTGAGTTTAATGAGCAATATAGAGAAGAAATAAGAAATCGCTTCGGAATAAAAGACGAATTTGTAGTTGGACATATTGGAAGGTTTTCGGATCAAAAGAATCATAAGTTTTTAATTCATGCGTTCAAAGAGTTTAATAAAGATTGCCCTAATAGTAAATTGATGCTAGTAGGTGATGGCGAGCTTATTGAAGAAATAAGGCAACAGGTTACAGAATTAAACCTTACCGAAGCTGTGATTTTTGTAGGAAATGTTGACGATGCATATAGATATTATAATGCTATGGATATCTTTTGTTTGCCATCCCTTCATGAGGGATTCCCAATTGTTAATATTGAAGCACAGGTTTCAGGCTTAGATGTTTTAATAGCAAAAGATTTAGCAAAGGAAGCCTGCAATATGCCGTATTCAATACCTCTTGCGATTGATGACACAAAAATCTGGGTAGATGAATTATACAAAAAAGAGCAAGACTTTGTAAGCAAAATAAAGGATACTAGAAAAGCATTAATCTCAAGCGAAAGGGAAGAGCGCATTAGTCAAGTAGAACAATATAGTATAGTTAATACAATAAAAGAATTAATGAATTTATACCAATCATAAAGGAATAGTTAACAAATAAGCACCTGTATGGTATACTTCGCACATGTATAAGAAAAAAAGTCAAAGTTGGCTAAAACATTTAGATTTTGCAATATTCGATTTAATAATCCTAGCAGCGACATTCACTATCGTTGCTCTTATTAGACATAATTTCAATCTATCTGAAGAAGCAACAGGACTTTATACAAGACTAGGAATAATTATGCTAGTCTTATACTTCCTAGTCGCACTTATCGGACAAAATTATAAAAGTATTTTGCAAAGAAATAAATGGCAAGAGTGTATAAAAGTATTCGTTCAAGTAATTATCACGATTCTTTTAGTAGTTTTATACATGTTCGTAACGAAACAATCAGTTTTGTTTAGCCGAATCACATTTGTCTTTACAGCCATTTTTGCATTTATATTTATAAGTATAGAAAGAATACTCTATAAACAATTCTTAAGATCACATCATAAAAAAAGCACAGTACTTCCACTACTTTTAGTTGTTACAGATAAAGAACAGTTAAATTCTTGCTTAGAAGCAATTGAGCATAAAGCGTATAACGCATTCAAAGTTAAAGGCGTAGCTGTTGTTGACGAAGAACGAATTGGAGAAGTAATAAAATCAAATAAAGAAAACAAGAAAATAGAGTATGAAATTCTTGCTTCTGCAGCAACTATAAAACAATATGTTCTAACAGAAGTAATTGATGAAGTTTTAATAAAGATATCTGACGAAAGAGAAGAGAGAAAATTAACAGAGTATTTTTTAGAAGCTGGAATAATAGTTCATATTGGGGTTTCAAAAAATGGTAGAGATTTACCAAATGCTGTTGTTGAAGAAATAGGAGACGAAATAACAATAACGACTAGTAATAATGCCGTTGAAGCAGGAAAACTAGTAGTAAAAAGAATAATAGATATCATAGGCGGAATAATTGGCTGTATCATTGTTGGAATTTTATATCTTATCTTAGCACCACAAATAAAAGCGAAAGATAAAGGGCCGGCTTTTTTTAAACAAAAGAGAATTGGTAAAAATGGAAGACAATTCAATATACTTAAATTTAGGTCTATGTACATGGATGCAGAAGAGAGAAAAAAAGAGCTTATGCCTCAAAATGAGATGGAAGGCTTTATGTTCAAAATGGAAAATGATCCCCGCATACTTCCAGGGATAGGCCATAAGATAAGAGATTGGTCATTAGATGAATTTCCACAATTTATTAATGTGCTTAAAGGGGACATGAGCCTAGTAGGAACTAGACCGCCTACGGTTGAAGAGTTTAGCCACTATGAAGCGCATCACAAAATGAGGCTTTCTTTCAAACCTGGAATAACAGGCCTTTGGCAAGTTTCAGGAAGAAGCAATATAACTAATTTTGAAGAAATTGTTGCCCTTGATAATGAATATATAAAAAACTGGGGGCTGTTTTTAGACATCAAAATAATTTTCAAAACGTTTAAGGTTGTTTTTAAGAGAGAAGGTTCAAAATAAAATCTAAAGAAGAGCCACTTTAATTGAAAGGCTCATAATTGCATAAACAATTTTCGATACTAAATAAATTATCACAATAGTTATTTCCCTTTAGTGCATTATATTCCATTTGATAATACAAAGATAGGTCATCGTAATAATCGCTATTTTTATTGTATTCACCTACATTTCCGTTACTATCTATATATCTTCCAGAACTTAATAAAATAGGAAGTTTATTTTGCAAATCTAAAACTGTTTGATAAAAAGTAGAAAGTGGTAATTCTAGCTTGTTGAGAATATTTGGAACAAGGGTAGTTAAACTTAATGTGCTAGGAACAGACGAAAAGTCAATGCCGCAATTTGACCAAATAGCATAAGGTACAGTTTTTTGAGCAACTTCTCTATCGATATCATTTATATCATTTTTTAGTGTTAAAGAACCAATAAATGGCGGAGCATGGTCTCCGACCATACATATAATAACTGGCCTAGAGACTTTTTCAAAATAAGAAGTTAAATCCTTAAAAGCTGAAGATGATAAAGAAACACTGCTAAGATATTCGTTTAATTCGCTTTCTATTGAGCCAGCGCCATTTACAGCATGGACTGTATCTAGGCTGTCATCGTTTTGGTCGTACCCGCCATGATTCTGGAAAGTAAGCAGATAGAAAAATTGCGGCTTAGTGCTGTTTTCATCGTATAAAGAAATTAAATCAGCATAATTATCCGCATCTAGATATTCGCGATTTCCATTATGATTTAGTGTGTAATTAAAGTTTTCTATAAATAATGAGTTTTTAAATCCAAGTTGCGGATAGGCGCTTTGCCTTGAATAATTTCTGCTAGTTTGACTATGCATAGCTGTCGAAATATATCCAAGAGAATTTAAATACTGGACAATACCACCATTATTTGAGAAATCTAAATAATTAAAAGGAGAAGGCAAGTTTAACAGATATGATGATTGGGAAGTTAATAATTCAAATTCAGAATTATTGGTTCCGTAACCAATCATAGGCACGATTGAGTTACCAAACTGAGTATTATCTAAAGAATAGTAATCGCTAAGATAATCCTTATCAGTTGTTACAGTAGTATATTTACTTAGGTCGCAAAAAGATTCATTTAAGATAAATATAATATCTGGAAGGGCTGTATCTGGTAATACGCTCGTGCTTTTAGGAATTTTTGATAATTTATTTTCGTCGTAGCCATCAGGTTGGTTAACGGAATTAGACATGCGACTTAGATCGTCAACAGCACATAAAAAGAAACCGTTTTGAGCTACTGATTCATCGATAGACCAACTAATTATTATTCTAGGAAAGATGAATAGATAAATCACTAACGCATAAACAACAATATATCCAGCGGCTATAGCACATTTAATCCATGAGAAGATTTGCTTTTCTTTGCTAAGACGAAGTATAAGCATTAATTGTAAAGCAAATAAACTTGCAATAATTAAAAGTTCTATGTCGAATGAAAATACATATCCGCCTAAAACGTTAAGGGCTGTATTAAAATTCTTGAATTCGCTTATAAAAAGAGGTGAACCGTGAAACTTAACAACATAAAAATTAACTACACTAAAACATAAGCCTAGTATAGAAATAATTAGTAAAGATATACGCCACCTTCTAATAATTAATTGTAAAACAATTAACAGAATAGCTATCATTCCTATATTCAAGATAAAGTTAATTATTCCTACGAGACCAAGCCCGTAAGCAAAAGATATAGTTGTATATTGGATTTCGACAAAAAATAAAGAAAGAATAAAAAATGAATATACAAAAACTTTTAATTGCTTATAAGAAGACTCTTTCATTTTGGCGTGAAGAAGCGAAAAAATATTTTTAATTATAACTAGTATACGGGTTATAAAATAAAATGTTAATAAAAATAGGATAATGGAAATAATTAATACTAGTATGAATGAGCTTGTATGAATTTTAGATGAAAGAGAAGCAACTTTATCGGAATCTCGCCATCTTTTTATAAAGATTGTTGCAACTGAAAATAAAAATAAAGCAGAAATTATCAGTTCATATGTTGAAACTTTTTCATAAAAGTCTTTATTAAATTTTTTACAAATTAAAAAATAAAGCAAAATTGAGATAATTAAAGAAATTAAAACAAATATTGCTATATAAATGAAATCTTTCGGTGCAAATAAAAGCGCCAAAGTAATGGATCCAATAAAATATAATGCTGCGAGTAATTTTTTATTCATGATAAATTTTTTCGATTTTTGGGTTAAATTTAAATCCATCTATTAAACTTTTCCAAAAGACTTTGAATCTTTTTAACTTATTATTTTTTGACTTTAGGAGAATAGATAGGTTGTTTTTAACAATATAATAAAGTAAAGCCATCCATCCAATAAAGCCCATATGCCTATAATAATAATTGGTATTTCTTATAGCATATTTATATCTATCAATTCGATCTTCGCTATCTGTAGCTAAATCGCTGCCAGTGTTGTTTTTTGTTTTGTGAGTAATCTGGCTATCTAAAACGCTGTAGCATGGCATATTATACTTACATGAAATTCGGCGAGTATATTCGATATCGTCACACCATATAAAAAACTCCTTAATAGGTAAGCCTACTTTTTTAACAGTGCTTATAGGAATCAATAAAGAAACGAAAGTTGAAGTTACGATAGGTATAAGTTTATTGCTAGAAGTTTTAGCAGCATAAACTTCCTGAATGGCAATCTTAGAATTCTTTCCTAGTAATGGTCCATCTTTTTTCCTTTGACGATTCATGAGACAAATATTGCCATCGGTCCAAAGAACTACGCTGGCTACAAAGCCGTAATTTCTAGGGCCACCCAGAGCCTTGTCAGCATCCATTAATTTTTCGAGAGCATCGGAATTAGCAAAAGCATCGTCATCCATTACCCAAGCATAATCATAGCCCAACTCATAGGCTCTTTTTATACCATAGTTAAAACCGCCGGCGCCACCTATATTGCCATCAGTATTTTCGTACATGAACTTTGTGCCAGGTTCTTCCAAAATAAAGCTTTTACACCAAGAAGCTGTGTCATCGGTGCTGGCATTATCAACGATTAAACAATCACAAGAAAAAGATTGTGCCTTAATTTTTTTAAGGCACTCTTTTAACATATTGAGTCTATTATATGTAACAATTACTGCTAAAACTTTCATAGGAGCATTATAAAGCAATAGATGTATAAAAGACAAGAATTTATACATGTGCAGGATTTAGCAAAAATGGACAAATAGGTGAGATGTGTTGTATAATTAATCGTTAAAATATGTCCTTTTGAGGAAATTTAGAATAGATTATTTATGGGAAATTATTCAGCAAAAGTCATAATTGCGACACATAAACGATATATAATGCCAAAAGATTTTTTGTATGTTCCGCTTCACGTTGGAGCAGAACTAAGCAGTGAAGACTTTGGATTTGAAAAAGATAATACTGGCGAAAATATTTCGAATAAAAACCTAGGCTTTTGTGAATTAACAGGTCTATATTGGGCGTGGAAAAATTTAGACGCAGATTATATCGGTCTAGCTCATTATAGAAGGCATTTTGCTAAAAACAAAAAGTTAGGATTTGACGGAGTTTTATCTTACGAAGAGTTAAAACAATATTTAGGAAAAGTAAAAGTTTTTGTTCCTAGCAAAAGAAGATATTACATAGAAACACTATATAGCCATTATGCCCATACGCATCGCGTAGAGGAATTAGATAAAACAAAAGAAATCATAGAAGAAAAATATCCAGAGTATATTGAAAGTTTTGAAAAGATAGTAAATAAGAGATCGGGATATATGTTCAATATGATGATTATGCAAAAGGAATTGCTTAGCGAATATTGCAGGTGGGTTTTCGATATTTTGTTTGAACTAGAAAAAAGAGTAGATAGTGCGAATTTAAGCGCATTTGAGAGCAGATTTTATGGCAGAGTATCGGAAATCATTTTTAATGTTTGGCTAGATAAAAAGATAGAAGAAGGCACATTAAAAAAAGATGAGATAATGGAAATTCCGTATATCTATACGGAAAAAGTAAATTGGTGGAATAAGGGACGAGCTTTCTTAAAAGCAAAATTCCTTAAAAAGAAATATAAAGCAAGTTTTTAAATAGTAAGGAGTAAGTATGAATATCAAATTCTCGCCACCAGATATAGGCGAAAAAGAAATTCAGTATGTTACAGAGGTCTTAAAATCCGGCTGGATTACATCGGGACCAAAAGTAAAAGAGTTTGGAGAAAAATTAGCGAACTATATAGGCGTTAAAAAAATGGTTTGCTTAAATAGTCAGACAGCATGCGCAGAAACAGTCCTAAGAATATTAGGAATTGGACCGGGAAACGAAGTAATCGTTCCGGCTTATACTTACACTGCGTCCGCATCAGTTATAGAGCACGTAGGTGCAACACCTATACTTATAGATAGCCAAAGAGATAGTCTTGAGATGGACTATGAGAAGGTTGCAAACGCGATTAATAAAAATACAAAAGCAATTATTCCAGTATCACTAGCAGGAGTTCCTTGTGATTACGATAAAATAAAAGAAATTGTAGAAGCAAAGAAAGATTTATTTAGACCTAAATACGGCGATAGCCTAGGAGCAAAAATCCAACAATCTATCGGAAGAATAGTAATAGTAGAAGATGCGGCACACGCTCTTGGAGCTGAATATAAAGGCGAAAAGGTTGGCCACCAGTCAGACTTTACTACATTTAGTTTCCACGCAGTTAAAAACCTCACAACAGCAGAAGGCGGAGCGTTTACTTGGAAGCTTAATGAAGATTTAGACAAAGAAATTTTCAAGATGGCACAAATACTTGCACTACATGGCCAGGATAAAGACGCGTTTTCAAAATCAAAGATAAAAAACTGGGAATATGACGTAGTAGGAACATATTATAAATGCAATATGACGGATATTATGGCGGCACTCGGTTTAGCTCAATTAGAACGTTATGAAGGAATGCTAAAACGTCGTCAGGAAATAGTAAAACGCTATGACACAGCCTTTAAGCCGTTAGAAGTAGCGGCATTACCACACTTAACAGATGAGCATACAAGTTCATGCCATTTGTATATAGCCCGTATTCCTAAAAAAGAAGGCGAAACTTACGAAGAGTTAATAGCTAGAAGAAATCAGCTTATTGTAGATATGGCAGAAGAAGGAATTGCTTGTAACGTACACTACAAACCACTTCCGATGATGACTGCGTATAAAGAATTAGGATACGACATTAAAGATTTCCAAAATGCTTATAGGATTTATGCGGGAGAAATAACACTTCCATTACATACATTGCTTACCGATGAAGAAGTAGATTACATAATTGAAAAGTTTACAAAGTTAGTTGAGAAGTTTAATAAATGATTTTAAGAAAATGGGAAGAGCTTCCGGAGTTTATGCAAATTCCAGAAGTAAGAGAATACTACGATATACTAAATAAAAGGCGCGCGGATTTAGTTATTAAGCGTTTGTTTGATATAGTCGTTGCCTTTATTATTTTAGTAGTGATTTTCCTTTTTATGTTAGGCGTATCTATCGCAATAGTTATAGATAGTAAAGGTCCCGTTTTCTTTAGACAAATAAGAATAACTCGCTACGGAGAAAAATTTAGAATTTTTAAGTTTAGATCTATGGTGCAAGACGCCGAAAAAAAAGGAACTAGCTTAACGATTGGTGAGGATTCTAGAATAACTAAAGTTGGAAAATTTGTTAGAAAGATAAGAGCTGATGAATTTTGCCAGGTACTAGATATTTTAAGAGGAAAGATGACTTTCGTAGGAACAAGACCAGAAGTTCCTAAGTACGTAGATAAATATACACCGGAGATGTTAGCAACTCTTTTACTCCCGGCCGGAGCTACGAGCGAATGCAGTATCTTTTTTAAGGACGAAGATAAGCTTATAAGTAAAGCAAAAGAAGAAGCCGAAAGTAAGAAAGAAGTTTTCGACGAAGATAAGTATTACGTAGAAGAGATTCTTCCGATGAAGATGAAATATAATTTACGAAGCTTAAAGAAGTTTACATTCGGATACGAGTGCCGAGTTATGTGGTATTCCGTTTGGAGCGTATTAGGAAAAGAATACAAAGAAGAAGACTTTGAAATTAAATGAAAGTAAGCATAGGAATAGTTGCGTATAATGAAGAAAAATATTTGCCTACTCTTTTTAATTCAATAAAAGAGCAAGATTATCCGCATAATAAGATAGAGATTTTATTAATAGATAGTAATTCAAAAGATGAAACAAAAAAATGTTTCGAAGAATTTAAAAAAGAAGACGAGAGTTTACTAGAAGATAAAAGATTTTGCGAAATAAAAATATTAGATAACCCGGGACAATACCTTCCACAAGGTTGTAACGTAATGCTTAAGAACTATACGGGAGAGGCTATTTGCAGAATAGATGCACATGCAAGAATACCTAAAAATTTTATTTCGCAAAACGTTAAATTTCAAGAAGAAGGCGAAAAAGTAACGGGAGGCCCAAGGCCAAATATAATAGATGAGATAACTTCATGGAAAGAAACTCTACTTTTAGCAGAAGAATCAAAATTTGGAAGTGGAGTAGCTCCGTATAGAACTCAAGATAAAAAAGCCTATGTAAGCTCAATCTTCCACGGAATGTATAGAAGAGAAGTATATGAAAAAGTGGGCTTGTATAACGAAAAGCTACGCTATACCGAAGACAATGATATGAGTCAAAGAATTAGCGAAGCGGGATATAAGATTTGCTATACACCGGAAATAGAAAGTTTTGAATATATAAGACCTAATTTTAAGCAGATGATAAAACAAAAATATAGAAACGGACTTTGGATAGGAAAAACCCTAAAGATAAATCCTAAATGCTTTTCACTTTTCCATTTCGTTCCACTTATATTTGTTTTGGCGCTTATTGTAACGATAGTTATTGCAGTAGTTGGATTTTCGTGGCTTTTAATCGTAATGATGGGATTATATATTGTATGTGGGATTGTGTTTACAGTTATAGATTCGATTAGAAAAAAATTTAGGCTTACTAATTTAACACTGCCAGGAATATTTTTTGTAATGCATGTAGCCTATGGAGCCGGGACGTTGATAGGGATATTTAGCAAATTATAAATTATGAAAGACTTGTCAAATGATAATTTAATAAGCGTAATTATTCCTGTTTATAACGTAGAACAGCAACTAAATACATGCGTTGAAAGTGTTACTAGTCAAACATATGAAAACATAGAAATAATACTTGTTGATGATGGATCCGAAGATTCTTCTGGAAAAATTTGTGATGAATGGAAAGAGAAAGATACACGAATAAAGGTTTTACATCGTAAAAATGGAGGACTTTCAGCAGCAAGAAATACGGGATTAGATAATGCAACAGGTGAATATATTTTCTTTTTGGATAGTGACGATTGGATTGAAAAAGAAACACTTGAAAGTTTATACACAGCGATAAAAAAGGAAAATGCAAACGTAGCTATATGCGGTATTACAAAAGATACTGATGGAAAAATAGAAGAGATTTGTTATAAGGAAGAAGTGCTTACATCATCACAAGCCCAAGAAAAGCTATATGATGAAGATGGATGGAAATATGTTATTTCTTGTTCAAAACTTTATGAAAACACAATTTTTAATGATATAAAATTTCCTGAAGGAAAAATACATGAAGATGAGTTTGTTGTTCATAAAATATTTGATAGATGTAATAAGATAGTAACGATAGAAAAACCGCATTATCACTATATTATCAGAAACAATAGTATTACAAAATCTAAATTAACAGTTAAACGATTAGATGCTATTGATTCAATGATAGATAGATATTATTTCTACCTAGAAACAGGGTTGAATGAGCTGAAAAAACCATTGTTAACAAATGTTGCTTATATGTACGGAAATATAGTTAGCAAATTTATTCCACGGAGTAAAGAAGAAAAGCAAAGACTTAAAGAAACAAAGAATAAAGTTAAAGATATATTTCACATTGAGAAAAAAATAGCCAGCACAAAAGAAATATTTATGATAAATCATCCTAAAGTTTGGAAGATTTTATCAGATATAAAACATAGAGGAAAAACAAATGAATGAAATTCAGAAAAACTTGCTTAATATACTTAAATGGTTTGATGAATTTTGTGATGAGAACGGACTATCCTATTATGTTACCGGAGGTACTGCATTAGGAGCAAAAAGGCATAAAGGGTTTATTCCATGGGACGACGACATAGATGTAGGAATGCCTAGACCAGACTACGAAAAGCTTTGCGAATTAATGAAGGATAGACAAGGAAAATATGTTTTAGAACCCCCCTGTTCTGAAAATAAAGATTACTTATATTTAAATGCAAAAATATATGATACAGAAACTACAGCAATTGAGAAAGTAAGAACAAAGTGTAAAAGAGGATTGTTTTTAGATATTTTTCCAGTTGACGGAATAGGAAATGATTTAGAGGAAGCAAAAAAAACATTTAAAAAATTTTATTATAAAAATATGTTTATTGCGACAAGAACTTCCGTTGTAAGAAAAGAACGAAAATGGTGGAAAAACGCCTCAATAATTTTATCAAGAGCAATTCCGGAATGTATTGTAAATACTAAAAAACTTGTATGCAAATTTGATGAAGAGGTCGCGTGTAAAGATTTTGATTCTTCTAAATATATAGCCGCATATGTTGGTGTTCATGACGCTGAACAAGAAATATACAATAAAAATATTATTTTTCCTATAAGGGAATATGAATTTGAAGGCTTAAGGGTGAAAGGACCTAATAATATTGATTCGTTTTTAAGTCAATTATACGGAGATTGGAAGAAACTTCCTCCAGAAGATAAAAGAAATTCGGGACATGATTTTATTTACATAGACTTAAATAAAGCATATTTAAACGAAAATAATATTGAAAGATAAAAAATGTTAGTTAAAAGAATAATTTTTAAGATAAATACGTTTTCTAGCAAAATATGGTACCAATGTATCTATGGAAGGAAAATACATATAGGAAAAGGTTTTTCTTGCAGATCAAGATTTAACATTCTTATTGATAAGAAAGGGAAAGTAATTATTAAGGAAGGATGCTTTTTTAATAATGATTGTTCAATTACTTCGCTAGAGAGAATAGAAATTGGAAACGATTGTATGTTTGGAGAAAATGTAAAAATATATGATCATAATCATAAGTATGATGATATAAATTGTTTAATAAAGCAACAAGGATTTACGGTTGCACCTGTATTTATCGGAAATAATTGTTGGATTGGAAGCAATGTTTGTATCTTAAAAGGAGCTAAAATAGGCAATAATTGTGTAATAGGAGCGGGAACGGTTATTGCCGGGGAAGTTTTGGATAATACAATAATATATAGCAATCGAAACTATGTAATTAAGTAAATGGTAATATTAGATTTTGCAAAAATAGATAATGATTTTTGTAATGGGGTAAATGTAGTTGTACCGCAATACATAAAGGCCCAGGAAAAGAACGCAGAAGTTGCGTTAATAAATTACAACAATTTTAAGGTTGAAGGAATTAAAAAACAGTTTGAATATAAAAAGGGATTTAATATTAAAAGACTCCCTGAACCGTTTAACAAACCCGATTTAGTAGTATTTCAAGAACTTTACAATATTGAAAGTATTCAGATTTATAAAGATTTATTAAAGAATAAAATACCTTATATTATTGTGCCACATTCAGAAATGAATAAGGTTGCACAAAAAAAGAAGCATTTAAAAAAAACTACAGCCAATATTTTATTATTTAATAAATTTATCAATAATGCGAAAGCGATACATTGCCTTTCTGAAGAAGAAGCAAATAGTATAGAATTTGACGTAAAGAAATTTGTATGCACCAACGGAGTGCCAAAGCAAGAAAAAGTTAAAAATTCTTTTAATCAAGATAAAATAAAATTTATATATATAGGCAGACTAGATGTTTATATTAAAGGAATAGATATAATGCTAGAAGCTTTTGCAAAAAACAAAGAAATTTTATTAGAAAATAATTGTACTTTAGATATATATGGCCCAGATATTTTAGGCCGAAGAGAACAAATTGAAAAAATAATAACGGATAAAGATCTTGGAGAACTTGTTTTTATTCATAAACAAGTAGGTGGTGAAGAAAAAATAAATAAATATTTTGAATCTGATATTTTTATTCAAACTTCAAGAAATGAAGGAATGCCGGTCGGCATTTTAGAAGCGCTTAGCTTAGGAATGCCGTGCATAATTACAGACGGAACAAATCTTGGAAATATTGTTGAACAATATAATGCAGGATGGAAAAGCGAAACTAATATAGATAAATTAGCAGAAATGATAAAAAAAGCGATTTTAGAAAAAGAAAGTCTTAAAGAAAAATCGCAAAAAGCTATCAAATTAATTGATGAAAATTTTAGTTGGAACGAAATTTCTGAAAGATTATCAAACGTTTACAACGAATTATTAAAGTAATAGGAAGCATAAGATGAAAGAGTTATTTTTAGACATTAAAAACTCAGATAAAAATGAAAAACTAAAATATGCATTAATGTTTCTTTTAGGATTAGAATTAATATTACAAGTTTTTAATCCGGAAAGATTTTTAAATATATCGGGGATGTATATTCCGCTAATAGTATTTTTAGCTGTAGCAATTATATATTTTATTAAGAATCCGCTATACATAAGAAAAACTTGTTTGTCATTAGTTGTTTTAATACTTTCTATTATTTTAACTATGCTTTTTCACTTAAAGGAAACTCAAAAAGCATACTTATTAAGTTATCTTCTTATAGGATTAACATTATTTGTTTTATGGTCTATTAAATGGACGCCAAAACAGATAAGAACATTGATAAATTTATATATTGTCATGGCGCTGATTATTTCTTTGCTTATTATTGTATTCCAAAAAAGTTTTTATGGACCAAACACAATAAGATTAACGATACAAGTTGGTAATGGAGATTTAATAGATCCAAACTTTTTAGGACTGATGTTAGTTGCGCCATGTATTTTTATTTTTGCAAGGTTATTTTTGCCAGCAAATATAAAAGAAAAAATAGTGATTTTAATTTGTTTCATAATAATTGCATTAGGCATTGTGCTTACAGGATCCAGAGGGGCTTTTATCGCAGTCGGATTGGGAATTATTGTTTATATAATAAAGGCATGGAAAAGCATAATTACTAAAAGAAGAGTAATTATTGGGATAATATTTATTGTAGCAATTATTATAATAGCAATAGTTTTTTTGCCAAAAAATAGATTATTAAGATTAGTTAGCATAGAGTCATACATAAATCCAAATAATTATGCGAGAATTGAATATTGCATAAATGCTTTAAGTACGATAAAAAATTCCCCAATTATTGGACAAGGATTAACATATACTGCAACTATGATAGGAGATAATTTAGGGATATATTTGCCAGCTCATAATACATATCTAGAAGTGTGGATGCAGCTAGGATTACCAGGACTTGTTGGACTTATAATGACGATAATACAAACAACATTTACAAAAAAGACAAGCATAGCAACTGCCATTGGCATAGCAACAGCAGTTGCAGGAGTGTTTATAGCAACAGAAACAATGATTGGATTCTGGATAAATTTTGCAATTATAGAAATGATAAATAGTCTTGAATTAATTCGAGAAGAAAGACTATTAGAAAAACTTTATTAGTATGAATGATTTAATTAGCATAGTTGTTCCGGTATTTAATGTAGAGTTTTATTTATCTAAGTGTTTAGAAAGCATATTGGAACAAACATATAAGAATATAGAGATAATAGTTGTTGATGATGGGTCAACGGATTTAAGTTCTTCAATATGTGATGACTATGCAAAAAAAAATAATAATATCACAGTGATTCATAAAGAAAACGGAGGACTTTCTTCTGCAAGGAATGCTGGAATAAAAGTTGCTAAAGGAAAGTATATATTCTTTATTGATTCAGATGATTATATTGATAAAAAAACACTCGAAATTTTAATAGATATTTTAGAAAAAAATGAGAGTGATATAAGCGTATGTCAAATAATAGATAATAAAAATGAGTTTGGAACAAAAAAAGATTTAACAACAGAAAACTTTAGTTCAAAAGAAGCACTTAAGCAAATATTTGCAGAACAAAAATTAAATACATCAGCATGCGCAAAATTATTTAAGAGAGAATTATTTGATAGTATAGAATTTCCAGAAGGACTTATATATGAAGACTTTGCCACAATTTATAAAGTAATACTTAGAGCTAAAAATATAACAGCATGTAACTTGCCACTTTATTACTATAGAACTAATGAAGAAAGCATTACAAAAACCAAGTTTAATAAGAACAGGATGCAATTCTTTACTGTATCAGAAATGGTAATAAAAGATATAAAGGATAAATATCCAGAATTAGTGCCATTAATAAAAAATAGAGAAACAAGACATACAATATCTTTTTATAAACAGATAAGTGAAAGTGGATTTGACGACGAGACTATAAAACAAGAATTAAGAAAGAGAATAAAAGACAATATTAAAAATTACTATAAAAGTTCATATAAACTTACAAGCAAAATGTATGGCACATTAATAGCAACAATGCCAAAGATAGCTGAAAAGGTATTTAGAAAGCAATAATGAAAGTATCAGTAATAATACCAGTTTATAATACTGAAAAATATCTTGAAGAATGCGTTAAATCTGTAATAGGTCAAACTTATAAGGATTTAGAAGTAATTCTTGTTAATGATGGCTCAGTAGATAATTCAGGAGAACTTTGCGAGAAGCTAGCAAAAGAAGATAACCGTATTATTACTATCCATAAAGAAAATGGAGGGCAAGTTTCTGCATGGAAAGCAGGACTAGAAAAAGTAACAGGAGAATATATCAGCTTTATTGATAGTGATGACTTTGTAGATTTTGATTATATTGAAACCTTAGTAAATAATATTTATGATGCCGAAATGGTATGCATGAATTTTACACGTTATATAGACAACGATAATAGTTATAAACAATTAATAAATCATATTGAACCAGGACTTTATAAAGCTAAAGATTTAGAAGAAAGGATTATTTCTGATAAAGGAAGCTATAACAAAATCATAGCAAACTCAAGACCAGGAAAATTAATTAAAACAGAAATTGTAAAAAAAATAGCAACATATTGCACTGAAGAAGCTTGTTGGGGAGAAGATCAACCTTCAACAATAGCGATGGCAATTAATTGCATTAATATAAAAATTATTGATGAATATAAATATTATTATAGATATAACGCTACATCGGTAATGAATAACTATAAAGAGAATTTATGGCAACAGGCAAAAGCCTTAATTAAATCAATTGAAAGTATACCAGACATAGAGAAAATAACAAATTATAAAGAACAATTAAATTCACAAACGTTATTATACTTAAACGAATGCTTTAAAAATGAATTTATAAATAAAACTTTTACAAAAAAATATTTTGACGAGCTTGTTAATTCTAATGAGGTTATAAGTGCTTTAGGAAATTATGAAGATGAAAAAATGGGAAACTTGGATAAAAAATTAATAAGAGCAATAAAACAAAAAAAATATAATTCAGCGAACAATACATTAAATATTTATAGAGCATATTGCAAGATAAGAAACTACGAGTTTTAGAAGGATAGATAAATGAAAAAAGAATATACAGAAGTAAGAATCATAGAAATACTTAAAGCCGTTATTAAATGCTGGTGGGGACTATTAATAGGCCTTGTACTAGGAGGATTAATAACTGGTCTATGTGAAAAAGTTTTTATTTATGGATTAATAGGGGCAGTATTAGGAATAATATTTGCTGCGATAGTTATTGGGACAATTTATGTTGTAACTAAAAATAAAAAATCGAATAGTATAGAACAGGGAGAAATTAAATGTTTAAAAGATTAAGCGTTGAACCTTTCAAAAACAAAGTGTGGCTTTCAAGTCCGACAATGCATGGAGAAGAATTAGAGTTTATTAAACAAGCCTATGAAACCAATTGGATGAGCACATTTGGTGAAAATATAAACGAAGTTGAAAAAATTGCGGCAAAAAAGGCAGAAATGAAATATGCAGTTGCTCTTTCTTGTTGTACAGCAGCACTACATATTTGTTGTAAGTTTGCTGGAGAAAAATTATACGGGAAACCAGAAATAAGCCATGGAGCGTTAGAAGGAAAAAGAGTTTTTTGTTCAGATATGACTTTTGACGCAACTTTGAATCCAGTTGTATATGAAGGTGGTATTCCAATATTTATTGATACAGAAGCAGAAAGTTGGAACATGGATCCAATTGCTTTAGAAAAAGCTTTTGAATTATATCCAGAAGTAAAACTAGTAGTATATGCAGAACTTTATGGCTTTCCTGGAAAAGTTGAAGAGATAAAAAAGATTTGCGAAAAACACGGAGCATTGCTTATCGAAGATGCCGCAGAAGCAATGGGAGCTACAGTAAACGGTAAACAATGCGGTTCTTTTGGAGATTATAGTGCGATATCTTTTAATGGTAACAAGATTATCACTGGCTCCGCAGGAGGATGTCTTCTAACAAATGATATTGACGTAGCAAACAAAGCAAGAAAGTGGAGCACTCAAGCAAGAGAAGATGCTGCATGGTATCAGCATGAAGAAGTGGGATATAATTATAGAATGAGTAACGTTATTGCTGGAGTAATAAGAGGTCAGTATCTTCATCTAGAAGAACATATCGCACAAAAGAAAGCAATATACGAAAGATATAAAGAAGGGCTAAAAGATTTACCAATCAAGATGAATCCAATTACAAGTGGAACAGAACCAAACTATTGGCTATCGGCATTAATTATTGATAAAGATTATCTTTGTAAACAAGTACGTGATGACAATAAGGTAAGTTATATTAAAGAAGCGGATAAAACTTGTCCTACAGAAATTCTTGAAGCAATTGCAAGAATAAATGCAGAAGGTAGACCTATTTGGAAACCAATGCACATGCAACCAATGTATAGGATGCATGAAGTTATTGGAAGAGAAGGTACGTTGCGTTGCAGAACCAATGCGTATATTGAAGGTGGAGTAAACGATATTGGTGCAGACATATTTGCAAGGGGATGTTGTTTGCCTAGCGATAATAAGATGACAATTGACAAACAAGATATAATTATTTCTGTAATTAAAGCCTGTTTTGAGTAAAAAAACAATATGGTTTTATACTTTTTTAAAAACTTAAAAATGTAATTAAACTTAAAAAGCTAATTATATTTATTAAAAAATAAAAAATATAGGACATTATGAAGATTGCATATATATAATGAAATATAACGAAATAAAAACTGTAAAGAAATGAGGAAATGAATAATGGCTAAAACTATATGGATAATGAATCATTATGCTAGCCACATGTTGTTTAATAAAGGTGGAAGACATTATTATTTTGCAAAATACCTTAACCAGGAAGGATATGCTCCTATCATTTTTTGCGCAAATATAAAAAATAGTAATACACAACAAAGATACTTTGAAACAGAAGATTTGTGGATAGAAAAAAAAGCAGAAGAAATTAACACTCCGTTTGTGTATATAAAAACTAGGATATACAAAGGTAATGGCAAACAGCGTGTTTTGAATATGTTTGATTTTTACAAAAACGTTAAGAAAGCGGCGTTAGAATATTCTAAAAAAAATGGAAAACCAGATGTCATATTAGCATCTTCTGTTCATCCACTAACATTGATTGCGGGGATTCAATTAGCCAAAAAATATAAAGTAAAGTGTGTTTGTGAGGTACGTGACCTTTGGCCAGAGAGCTTTGTCGCTTTTAATATTTTGAAAAAAAAATCAGTAGCAATGTGGCTATTATATAAATTTGAAAAAAACATTTATAAAAAGGCCGATAAAATAATTTTTACAATGGAAGGGGGAAAAGATTATATTATAGATAAAGGATGGGATATTCAGAACGAAGGGCCTATAGATTTAGAAAAAATTTATTATATAAACAATGGTGTAGATTTAGAATTGTTTAATTCAAACAAAAAGAAATTTCAAATCAAAGACGAAGATTTGGAGAATTCAAAGAATTTTAATGTTGTATATACTGGAACGATTAGAAAAGCTAATAATGTTGATGCACTGATTGATATTGCAAAAAAAATAACCAACCCAGAAATAAAAATTCTTATATGGGGAAGTGGAGATGAAGTTACGTCATTAAAAAATAGGATTGAAAATGAAGGAATCAGTAATGTTAAATATAAAGGATATGTTGAAAAAAAATATATTCCTTATATAGTATCAAAAGCAGATTTAAATATAATACAAGGCGGAAATGAACAAATAAGCAAATATGGTACGAGTAAAAATAAGATGTTTGATTATTTTGCAGCATGTAAGCCAATTTTAAGAGATTCACATGCAAATCATAATCCAATTATTAAGTTTCATGCTGGCAAGGAAGCTGAAAATAATAAGCCTGAAACTATTGCAAAAGAAATAGAACGATTTTATTTATTACCACAAAATGAATATGAAGAATATTGTAATAATGCAAAAAAAGCTGCAGAGGCTTATGATTTTAAAAATTTAACAGTTCAATTAATTAATATAATAGATAATTAGTGAACAAAAAACTAAATAATATAGATGTAAAAAGAGGTAAGAATAAATGAATTATGCACTTATAGGATGCGGAAGAATTGCAACTAATCATATAAAGGCTGCTTTAAATAATCATGTTAATTTAGTTTCAGTATGTGATATTTTACCAGAAGCAATGGAAAAACTGCTTAAAAAACATGGATTGGATAACGATAGCATCGAAAGATATACAAATTATGAAAAAATGATTGAAGAACATCCGGAAATCCAACTTATTGCTATTGCAACAGAAAGTGGAGTTCATGCTAAAATTGCGTTGTATTGTATCGATAAAGGAATAAATGTAATTATTGAAAAACCAATGGCGATGAGCATGTCAGATGCTGATGAGATAGTAAGGAAAGCTAAAGAAAAAGGAGTAAAAGTTTCTGCTTGCCATCAAAACAGATTTAATGCAGCGATTCAGGAACTGAGGAAGGCTTTGGAATCGGGACGTTTTGGAAAGTTATCACACGGGTCAATAAATGTTCGATGGAACAGAGGCCAAGATTACTATAATCAAGCATCTTGGAGAGGAACGTGGGCGCAAGATGGAGGCTGTTTGTTTAATCAATGCATTCATGGAATAGATCTTCTAAGATGGATGATGGGTGATAACGTTGAGGAGGTTTATGGAGTGACCAAACAACAGTTTCATGAGTATCTTGAATGCGAAGATATAGGGATGGCTGTTGTTAAATTTAAAAATGGTACAATTGGTACAATAGAAGGAACGGTTAATGTTTATCCAAAGAATTTAGAGGAAACATTGTATGTTTTTGGAGAAAAAGGAACTGTAAAAATTGGAGGAACTTCTACAAACAATATAGATGTATGGGATTTTGCTGACGAGAGTGATTCAGATCAAAAAAATAAAGGTTTGCAAGAAGCAACAAGTAATATCTATGGGAATGGACATACAAGTTTATATACAGATATGATTGATGCTATAGAAAATGATAGAATACCATATGTTGATGCCATTGCTGGAAGAAATGCTGTGGAAATGATATTGGCAATTTATAAATCAGCTTCTATAGGTGCGCCAGTAAAATTACCGATTAAAGATGTCAAATCAACGGATTTTGTTGGACAATTTTTAGAAAAGTAGAGGTGCTGAGGTGTATCTTGATAATTGTGAATTATATAAATTGGATTTAAGCGAATATACAATTTCATATGCTGGAAATCCTAAGAATAAGAGTATTATTTATATTACTAAAAAAGTTGAACATCTATTAATAAATCTAAAAAATTCAAAAGATGTAATTATTATTTTAGAAAACAACATAGATGTAATGCCTTCTGTTGAAGAAAATAATATTATTGTTCGTGTATGTAATCCACAATTGGAGTATGCAAAAATAACTTCCACGTTAGAATCAAAGAAAGCAAAAGCAGATAGTGTTAAAACGATAAGCTTTAAAGAAGGATATTACATAGGAGAAAATGTTATCATAGGAAAAAATACAGTTATTGAACCAGGAGTATATATTGGTCATAATGTCAAAATAGGAAAAAATTCGTTAATAAAATCAGGAGCCATTATTAAAAATTCTTTAATTGGCGACAATTTTATTGCCGGTGAAAATTGCACAATAGGAACCAATGGTTTTACGATGGCGGAAGATGAAAATGGCAATAAATTTCGCATACCAACGTTAGGGAAAGTTAGCATAGGAAATAATGTTGAAGTTGGAGCATTGACAAATATTTCGTGCGGTTCAGCCGGTAATACAATTATTGAAGATTTTGTAAAGATTAGTTCACAGGTATTAATAGGACATGATTCTCATCTTCATAAGAATGTGGAAATAACAGGCGGATCTATTATTGGCGGATTTGTTGAATTAGAAGAAAACGTATATATTGGTCTAAATGCCATCATAAAAAACAGAAAGCATATAGGAAAAAGTGCCATAATTGGTATGGGAGCAGTTGTTACTAATGATGTAATGTCATTGCAAGTTATGGTTGGGAATCCGGCAAAACCTATAAAAAAATAATGAGGATAGTCTTATGGAATTTAGAGATTTAAAAAAACAATATGAAGTTTTAAAAAACGAAATTAATATGGGTGTTCAAGAAGTAATGCAGAATTCTTCATTTATTCTTGGAAAACCAGTTACAGAATTAGAGAAAAAACTTGCTGAATATGTTGGCAGAAAGCATTGCATTTCATGTGCAAATGGAACAGATGCTTTGCAGTTAGCACTTATGATAATGGGGATAGGTCCAGGAGATGCGGTTTTTACATCTGATTTTACTTATTTTGCTTCAGCTGGAACGACTTCAATTCTTGGAGGGACTCCAGTTCTTGTAGATATAGATTTGAATACATTTAATATGTCACCTGAAGCATTAGAAAAGACAATACAAAAAACAATTTTAGAGGGTAAATTAACACCAAAAGTAATTATTCCCGTAGATTTATTTGGACAACCAGCTGATTATGACCATATTCTTCCAATAGCAAAAAAATACAAATTAAAAATATTAGAAGATGGTGCGCAAGGATTTGGTGGAAATATTAGAGGGAAAAAGGCATGTTCTTTTGGAGATATTTCTACAACTAGTTTTTTCCCGGCAAAGCCTTTGGGATGTTACGGAGATGGCGGGGCGATTTTTACGGATGATGAGTATGTAGATGCAAGATTACGCTCGTTAAGGGCCCAGGGAAAATCCCCTTTAGATAAATATGATAACCGAGAAATAGGAATAAATTCTAGATTGGATACAATTCAAGCAGCTGTATTACTTCCAAAATTTAAAGCATTTGTAGATTATGAACTTGATGCAGTGAATAAAGTAGCAAACTGGTATACCGAAAGATTGAAAGAAAAATATATAACACCAACAGTTTTAGAAGGATTTTATTCTAGTTGGGCGCAATATACGATATTACTGAAAACTGAAGAAGAACGAAACACAATTCAAACCAAATTAAAATCACAAGATATCCCTTCAATGGTTTATTATCCACGAGGTTTACATCAACAGGAGGCATACAAATGGATGAAATTATCAGATGAAAAATATAAAAATACGATTGAAGCAACAAGGAGATGTTTAAGTCTTCCAATGCATCCGTACTTAGATGAAGTTACTGTAGATATGATATGTAAAATAATTTTAGGATAGATAGAGAGGAAACAATAATGAAATTTGATTCAATTTACACAAGTCTAATTGATGGAAAAACAAAGCTTGCGTTAGTAGGTCTGGGGTATGTTGGTATGCCAATTGCCGTAGAATTTGCTAAACATATATCGGTTATTGGTTTTGACATTAATAAAAGACGTATAGAAGAGTACAAAAATGGAATTGATTCTACAAAAGAAGTAGGTGAAGCAATCAAAGATACTACAGTTGAATTTACTGATAATCCTGAAAAATTGTCTGAAGCTAAATTTATAATTGTTGCAGTTCCAACACCAGTAAAAGATGATAATACTCCGGATCTTAGACCAATAGAAGGAGCATCAATTACAGTTGGTCAAAATATTCAACCGGGAACGATAGTTGTTTTTGAATCTACAGTTTATCCAGGAGTAACAGAAGATATATGTATCCCTATAATTGAAAGAGAATCAGGATTAAAATGTGGTGAGGATTGGGGAATTGGATATTCTCCAGAAAGAATTAATCCGGGAGATTATGTTCATAGACTTCCTAATATTGTTAAAGTCATTTCTGGGATTGATGAAGAAACAAAAAACGAAATTAAAAAAGTTTATGACATTATTATTAAAGCGGGAACTTTTCCAGTTAGTAATATCAAAACAGCAGAAGCTATTAAGGTAGTAGAAAATAGCCAGAGAGATATAAATATTGCATTCATGAATGAAGTCGCAATGATTTGCGACAAAATGAATATTGATACGATAGAAGTGCTTAATGGAATGAATACGAAGTGGAATGCACTAGGCTTTAAACCAGGGCTTGTTGGAGGACATTGTATTGGAGTTGATCCGTATTATCTTACCAGCGCAGCTGAAAAACTTGGATATCATAGTCAGATAATTCTGAATGGACGAAAAGTAAATGATAGTATAGGCACATATGTTGCAGATGTAGCTATTAAGGAAATGATTGAAGCTGGTTTGGCTCCAAAAAAAGCAGTAGTCGTTATATTAGGCATTACTTTTAAAGAAAACTGTCCAGATACTAGGAATAGTAAGGTTATAGATATTATTAATAGATTAAAAGAATATGAAATAACTCCAATTGTATCAGATTTATGGGCTGATGCTATAATTGCAAAGGATGAATATGGGGTTGATTTAGTTGATTTTGAGAATTTACCAAAAGCAGATTGCGTTATAGTTGCTGTTGGACATAATGAATTTAGGGCTATGTCGATGATGAAGTTAAAAGAATTATTTAAGACTGAAAATTCAGATGAAGAAAAAGTATTAGTCGATATTAAAAGTTTATATAGAATGGATGAACTCAAAGCATCAGGAATTAGATTTTGGAGGCTATAAAAGTGAAAAAAATATGTACTGTGGTGGGTGCAAGGCCACAATTTATTAAATTAGCGGTAGTTTCAAAAGAAATTCGAAAAAGATTTGATGAGGTGATTATTCATACAGGTCAGCATTATGATTATAATATGTCTGATATTTTCTTTGAAGAAATGGAAATACCTCATCCAAACTATAATTTGGGCATTTCTGGTGGGAATCATGGGAAAATGACTGGGGAAATGCTAATTAAAATTGAAGAAGTATTGATTAAAGAAAAACCAAATTTATTATTAGTATTTGGGGATACAAATTCAACAATGGCAGCTGCATTAGCAGCAGTAAAAATGCACATACCAGTTTGCCATGTAGAAGCAGGTAATAGATTAGGAACTTTAGAAAATCCAGAAGAAATTAATAGAATAGTGACAGACCATGTTTCATCGTTACACTTAGTATGCACAGAATCGGGAATAGAATTTTTAAAAAGAGAAGGATTTGTTGATTCTGTTTATTTGGTAGGAGATCCAATGTATGATGCTTTTGTTTATTATACAAAGAAGCTTACCGGAAACGAAATAAATAATATAGTTGATTTTAATGGGAAACAAGTTGTAGTTCCAGATAATTATTATTATATGACCTGCCATCGACAGGAAAATACAGACGTAGATGAAAAATTAAATCAAATATTTATGGCAATGCAGAATTTAGATGCAAAGACCATATATCCAGTTCATCCTAGAAATCATGAACGTGCCAAAAGGTTGTGTAAACAAAATGGGTATAACAAAATAATTTTAACACAGCCAGTAGGATATCTAACCTCTATTGCTTTAGTTAACAGAGCAATAAAAGTTGTTACAGATTCTGGTGGGTTGCAGAGGGAAGCATTCTTTGCAAAAAAGCCATGTGTTACGGTTTTTGATTGGGTCGGATGGCCAGAAGTAATGGTTAATGGCTATAATCAGCTTGCTAAACCTAAAAAGGAAGATATTTTAGAAAAATTAGGTAAAAAAATAATATTTGATGAAAAATACAAACCGTTTGGCGATGGTAATAGTGCAGCAAAAATTTCAGATTTAATAGAGGAATATTTAAATGACTAAAGTTTGCCATATGACTAGTGCACATAATACAACTGATGTAAGAATTTTTCAGAAGGAATGTGTTTCGTTAGCTAAAAATGGGTATGATGTTTATCTTGTTGGTCAAGGGAAATCTAGAATTGAAAAAGGTGTAAATGTTATAGGGATTGGAGATTTATCACACAATAGGATAAATAGAATGATTAAAAGCACAAGAGCTATATATAACAAAGCTTTGGAGTTAGACTGTGACATATATCACTTTCATGACCCAGAGCTTTGGCCGTATGGACTTAAATTAAAGCAAAAAAGGAAAAAAGTAATTTTTGATAGTCATGAGTTTTATAGAGAACAATTAAAAAGAAAACATTATATTCCAAAAAAAATTACAAATATTATTGCAAAAATTTATACAATGTATGAGCGACAATCATTAAAAAAAATTGATGCAGTTATTTTTCCGTGTACAATTAATGGAAAAAACCCATTTGAAGGAATGTGTAAAAATTTTGAGTATGTTAATAATACTCCAATTTTGAGTGAGTTGTATGATAGATTTGATGCAAAAGTTTGCAAGCATAAGAATAGTGTTTGTTATATAGGTGGCTTAACGGAATCAAGAGGAATAACAAATGCAGTTAAGGCAACATATATAGCAGGAGCATCATTGTTTTTAGCAGGAAGAATTGCACCGACATATAAAAATAAACTCGAATTAATGCCAGAATTTATTAATACAAAATACGTTGGGGTATTAAATAGATTAGAAGTTAATGATTTTCTTCAGCATTGTCAAGTCGGGCTTGCGACTTTATTAAATGAAGGTCAATATTTAATGGCTGAAAATCTTCCAACTAAAGTTTATGAATATTTGTCACTGGGATTACCTGTAATAATTTCAAGGACGCCATATAATGAAAAAATAATAAAAAAATATCAATTTGGGTTAGTTGCTAATCCAACAAATGTGATTGAAATATCAGAAAAAATCAGACATATTTTGAATAATCCAGAAGAGGCTAAAAGAATGGGAGAAAATGGTCGAAAGGCAATAAAAGAAGAATTTAACTGGGAAAAAGAAGAAAAAAAGTTAGTGAGTTTGTATGAAAGAGTGCTAGATAGAAAATAATTATTTTGTTTGCTGTAATAAATAAATTATATATTGTAATTTATTTTTACACTTTATAATGAATGATAACAAGAATTAGTAAAAAAATAAAATATCAAAAAAATAGATGGCAAAAAGATGAAAAATTGGTATTTGCTGTTTTTTGGCAAGTATTTATATTAGTATTGCAATTGCTACTATATGAAATATTAGGACAAAGTTTTATTTTGCATATTATTATGATAGGGTTAGCAGCATTGCCTATGTTATGGAGTGTGCAATATTGGATTAAAGAACGTTTGATTGAAATAATATTTATTTATTTAGTTTTTGTGATTATATTTTTATGGAATTTTTGTGTTTTTCCTGAAAATAGGCCTTTCTTGAATAAATATATTTTTGATTTATTTGGAATGTGCATTCCTTCAGCAATAAATATTTCGATGGTAAAAAAATCATCTGCATTTGAACAAGTGTTACGAGTGTTAGCTTTTGCCATTCTTGTAACAGGTGTGATGTTTTGGCTTTTGAGAATTATTAAAGGACAAACACGTTATAGTATGTCGCTTGGATATTATTTATTGTTACCATTATTATTTTATTCCTATAGGGTAACTAAAAATATAAAAAAATTTTTTTCGGCATTGCTAGCATTACTGAGTTTTTTAATAATTATTTTTTCTGGGTCAAGAGGACCAATTATTTGTTTTTTAATATTTGTTATTTTGGTGCTATTATTTTCTGATATTAAATTAATTAAAAAAATTATTGTAATTGGGGGGTTAGGTGTAATTGCTGTTTTTAGTAATAGTATTTTAAAATTGGTAAATCAAATAGTTAGTTATTTAGGTATAAAGAGCCGAACGTTAATTCTTGTTAGTGCAAATCAATTTATAAAGCATGATAGTGGTAGATTTGATATTTATGAAAAAGCTTTTAATTTAATAAAAGGTGAGCCTATAATTGGTAAAGGAATTGGAGCAGAATATAGAATATTGGGATCATATTCACATAATATTTTTTTAGATTTAGCGATTCATTTTGGCTTTATTATGGCAATTCTCTTGCTAATTATATTGATTATTATTTTACTAAAAACATTTATGAAAACACATAATCGAACATTTCTTCTAATGTTGATTGCATACGGATTAGTTCCATTGTTGTTTAGTGGGTCATATTTGCAAAGTGTTGAATTTTTTATTTTATTAGGGTTTTGTAAAAATGAATTAAATTATAAAATTTTCTGATGAAAAAAACTTTATGTTAAAACACTATGAAAAAAAGTATTTTTAAGGCAACTGCAATAGTATTTTGTTTATCATTATTGGCTAAAATTACTGGTTTTGTTAAATCAATAATTCAAGCTTCTTATTTTGGTGCCACAATAGAAACAGACGCATTTAATGTTGCGCATGGATTCGTAAGCAACATATTATATATGTTGACAACAGCTATGGCTGTTGCATTTGTTCCATTATATATTCAGAGAAAAATAAATCAACATGATGAAAAAAAATATGCAACTAAAGTAATTACTGCACTTTCGCTGATTGCTGTTGGAATTTCATTAATATTAATAATTATTGCTCCAGGAGTGGTAAAAGTTATTGCACCAACATATTCAGGCGAAATCTTTATTACAACAATTAAATATTTTCGAATAATGTCTATTGGATTTCTTTTTTCTTTAATCGTGAGTTTATATACACATTTATTAAATGCTGAGAAAATATATGGTTTTTCTACGGTTTGTTCGATAATAAACAGCATAGTATTAATTGTTGCGATTGTTTTTTTTGCAGATTCATGGGGCGTTTTAGTATTGGCGATTTCTGTTCCTGTTGCATATTTTATTCAATGGATAGTTTTATATATAAAAGGCCGGAAATATGGAAAATTATCTTTTAAGTATGGATTAAAAGATGAAGGAATAAAAATACTTGCATTACAAGCATTGCCAATTCTTATTAGTCAAGCAACGGTTGAAATTAATCAGGTGGTAGATAGGACGTTATTATCAACTGTTGAGGCAGGCGTGGTTACTGCGGTATCTTACGCTGCTGTTTTGTTTCAATTCGTTATAGCTATTGTTAATGCACCTTTATCAACAGTTATGTTTACAGAATTAGCTGAAGCTGGTGCTAAAAATGATAATGAGGAGATATCAAAAATATTAATATCTTGCTATAAAATTTTATTTATTGTCTGCATTCCAATTATAATTGTAATGCTTTTTTGTTCAACAGATATTGTTTCAATTGTTTATGGGCATGGAAATTTTGACTCAAAAGCAATAAGTAGTTGTGCAATTGGCTTATCTATGTATGGATTGTGTTTGCTTCCGGCTTGTATTAAAACGGTTTTAAGTAGAGCCTATTATGCTATTAATGATACAAAAAGACCAATGACGCTTGGCATTTTAGAGGTGGTTTTAAATATTGGTTTATCAATTGCATTAGTAAAACCATTAGGAGTATACGGCGTAGTGGGAGCAACGGCTATAGCAAGTGTAGTTTTTATTATTATTATGCTTATTAATTTTAATAGAAGACATATAAAAGTATTAAATAAAAAAAATGTAAAAAGTTATTGGAAAATACTTGTTGGGGTATTAGGACTGACAGGGACTATGCTTTTTTTGAATAAAATTTATTTTTGGAATGTTTATCTAGATTTTATTATTAAAACTATTATTGCATTTGTTATATTTGGCATTATATTGTTTATAGTCAAGGAACCAATGTTTTTTGCGATTATAAAAAAAGCAAAAATTTATATAAAAATCAAATTGGATGATTTACATATAAAAAAGAGAATTCAATAAGTAATAATTAATAATAAAATGTAGCGTAAGGGGATTCCTATGGAAAATCGCGAAAAAAATAAGCTTATTAGAAATGTTGCTTTATATTTGCCAAAGATGGCATGCGCTTATTATTTGTTTAGTGATAAGCGTAGTTGTCCTTGATGTTTATGGATGGTTTAAGAGTGGAAACGCAAGTGATTCGCAAACGCAAACGATAGTTGGCGAAAATGTATGGAGCAGTCTTAGAGGAGCAGATGGAAGTTTCAACTGACGAGAATATTCATGATGAATGTGTGCTGTGTTCTAAGTATGGAATTAATATTATTGGCACGATTATATTAGAATAAATAATATAAAGGCTAGACTAATAGATAATGAAAAAAACATTTTATTCAAAACATATAAAGAGGTTACTTGATATTGTTTGTGCTTTGTTAGCAATGATTGTTTTTTGTTGGTTGTATGCGATTGTAGCAATTATTGTACGAATAAAATTAGGAAAACCAGTGATTTTTAAGCAGGCAAGGCCAGGGGAAAATGAGAGAATTTTTTATCTGTACAAATTCCGTTCAATGACAAATGAAAAAGATTTAAATGGTAATTTGTTACCGGATGATATTCGCCTTACAAAGTTTGGGAGGTTTTTACGAAGTACAAGCTTAGATGAACTCCCAGAAGCATGGAATATTCTCAAGGGAGATATGAGTGTAATCGGCCCACGACCGCTTTTGAAGGAGTATCTACCATATTACACCAAGGAAGAACGCCATCGTCATGATGTACGACCAGGACTTTCAGGATGGGCGCAAGTGAATGGAAGAAATAGATGTACATGGGAAGAAAAATTCTCATATGATATAGAATATGTAGAGAAATGCACATTCCTTTTCGATTTAAAAATACTGCTTAAAACTGTAATTAAAACAGTTAAACGGTCAGACATTTTAATCGGAAAGCAATTTACAGTTGGTAAACTGTTAGATGAACGGAAAGATTGGATTATAACGAGTGATGGAGCTATTAATCCTCATATAGAAAGAGTTAAGGGTGAAAAACAATGATAGTCGCACGATATAAAGATGTTGTTCTTAGAGAACTTGAGAAGACAGATATCAAAAAAAAAGTTGAATGGATAAATAATCCAGAAAATAATCAATATCTTCATTATGATCTTCCTCTTGAAATTGAAAAGACGATAAATTGGTTTAAGAATAAGGACAATTCAAAACGATTAGATTGTATTATTGAGTATAACGGACTTCCAATCGGATTGATAGGACTTCTTCAAATTGATTATGTCAATCGGAAAGCTGAGTATTATATCACAATCGGTGAAAATGACTTCAAACATAAAGGAATCGCAACGAAAGCAACAAAATCCATTATTGAGTTTGCATTTAAAAAGCTGAGACTTCACAAAGTATATCTTACTGTTGATGCAAACAATGAAACTGCAATTTACTTATATGAGAAAGTGGGGTTTAAGCAAGAGGGTTATTTTGTTGAGGATCTCTTTTGTAAAAATGTTAGCGAACTTATAAATTGTGTAAGATATACAATTGTAGATAACCAAGTGGAGGGTGGGGTAAAACTCTATTATGAAATAACAATTGAAACTTGGAAGTCGATGACAACGGTTTCTTCAATATCTCCAACACCTGTGCAACGAATAGGGGAAGTAGATAATAACATTTTGTTTATTAAACGTGAAGATTTGATTCCATTTTCCTTTGGCGGTAATAAAGCAAGAAAGGCCGCTTTGTTTTTTAAGGAAATAGAATCAGGTGATTTTGATTGCGTCGTTACATATGGAAGCAGTAGCTCTAACCATTGCCGCGTCATTTCCAATTTATGTGTGTCAAAAAAAATGCCCTGCTATATTATTTCCCCGGAAGAGGCGTCTGTTCCTACGTTCAATAGTAAAATGATGGAATTGTTTGGGGCAGAGATAACTATAGTTCCAGTGACAGAGGTTCACGATACGATTGAGCAAAAGCTCTTTGAACTCCAAACTAAAGGTAAAAAACCTTATTTTATACCCGGTGGCGGGCATGGAAACATTGGAACGCAAGCTTATGTAGATTGCTATGAAGAAATCCGACAGTTCGAACAGATACAGAATATTCATTTTGATTACATTTTTCATGCGAGTGGGACAGGGACAACACAAGCCGGAATGATTTGTGGGCAGTTGATACACAATGATGATAGAAAAATTGTTGGAATCAGCATTGCAAGAAAGAACCCAAGAGGAAGAGATGTTGTAGTAGACAGTGTCAGATCATATATAGGAAATAAAATGAGTGAAGAGGTTATTCAATCGGCGACGATTTTTATTGATGATTACACTTCTGGATATGGGAAGGAAGATAGCCGCGTAGATAAAACCATAAATCGTGTAATGAGTACTTATGGAGTCGCAATGGATGATACTTATACCGGTAAAGCATTTGTGGGTATGGACGAGTACATAAAAACAAACGGGATAAAAGGGAGAAATATTTTATTTATTCACACAGGTGGCACACCGTTGTTTTTTGATTATTTGTCGAAATAGAGCTTGCTCAGTTTTGAACATAGAATAACACAAGGGGGATTGAGTGATGAGAATTGAGTATGAGGTCAAGGATATAGCACCGATGTCATGGCTTGCACATGTTAAGGATGGGATAGCCAAAGTTACTCATGGTGTATCGGTATGCTGCGAAGATGGTTATTTTGTTGAAGGTGCATGGAATGGTGATTTTACTAAAGGACAGTTTGTTTCATCAAATTGGTTTTGTGGTACGGGAGCGGAAGTAAAAAATAATAGAATTATTTTTTCGACTCCTACACATGTTACATATGGTTTATTCTCTGCAAAACTCGCGGGGGGGGTATTGCGTAAGCAATAGTCTTCACTTATTACTTGCCAAACTTAACTGGAAAATTGATGGAGAATATGTTCATTATGAAGTTGACTTTAATACGGTACTGAATGGAATTGTTGATTATAAAAGTACCATACATGTTCTTGATGATTCGAATAATAGCATGGATGTACAGATATGGTATTACAGAAATATTGAAATTTTTGATGACAATCATCTACAGGTATTAGTAAAAGAAAAAGAACGTCCTTTCGTAGATTTTAAAGACTATTACGTTCGATTAGATAATGCAATAGGTAAAATGTGCGAGAATGCCATGGATAAGAGTAGAATAACCCCTTATGGATTGGTAACAACAATTTCTAAAGGTTATGATGCACCATGTTGCGCAACAATTGCAAAACGCCATGGCTGTGATACAGCGGTAACTTTTGAAGCTACTGGAAAATATGTGGAGGATAGTGGCGTTGAAGTAGCTAAGAAGTTAGGATATGGCATTATTATTGAGCGAGATGCCATGGGTCATTTGGATAGAGAAGATTTATTTGAAGCCGAGTATCTTGCTTCTGGTGAAATGGGATCAGACATATCATTTGGCAACTTTGATAAAGATTTTTATCACAAAGTTGTTTTTACGGGCGATCGAGGAGATTCAGTATGGGCAAGGGAATTGGGAATAGTAAATGATAATTTCCAATTTGTTGATATGCTTTCTCATTTAGGCATATCAGAAAGAAGATTGTGGTTGGATTATATTTCCGTACCAATGCCATTATTTGGAGCTTCGGCATGGACAAGTATTCAAAAAATATCGCAGTCTGATGAAATGGCGCCATGGTCATTATTCAATGGTTATGATCGTCCAATTCCTCGCAGAATATGCGAAGAGGCTGGTGTTGATCGAGAGACATTTGGCATAAAGAAACATGGCGCAGGTTTTACGCTTCGTTATCAACCATTGAAAAGGATGAAACAAAAGATATCAAGTAGCGCATATGATAATTTCTTGAAATGGATAAAGTCAAATGGAAAGCATCACTTGATACAAACCGTGTGTTATTACTGGAGAATGAGAGGCATTTACTTGAATGATTTTGGCGTAAAGACGAAAATGGTACCGAAAAGCGAGGTTGCCTTCATTGCGAATCCTACGGAAGTGCGGTATTTATTCCCGTGGAGCAGTGAGATAGTTATAGAAAAATATAAAAAAGCATTATGAGGGAGTAAGAACATGAACATTTTGATTCTTAGTGCAGGAACACGGAATAAAGTCGTTCAATATTTTAAAAAAGCATTTGTTGATGTAGGACTAGTTGTGGCAACTGATATGTCAAATATCGCACCTGCTGTTTATGAAGCGGATAAGTTTTATCAGGTGCCTCGAATGACAGAAGAGGGTTACATAGATGTTATATTTGACATTTGCAGAAAAGAAAGAATCAACGCTGTTTTGACGTTGATTGATCCGGAACTGTCCCTCCTTGCAGCAAACAAGGATAGATTTGCAGAAATTGGCGTGACCGTCATAGGCTCGTCCTATGAACTTTGTGAGCGCGCTCTTGACAAGATGCATATGTTTCGCTGGCTCAGTGAACATGGTTATAACTGTGCTAAGAGCTATGAAAACAAGGATGCTTTTTATAGAGATGTAGACGCTGGGCAAATTGCTTTCCCTGTGTTCGTAAAACCTATTCGAGGTAGTGCGTCAATTGCCATTTCTAAGGTTGAAGATAAAGATACTCTTGAACTTATCTGGAAGTACACTGATGGCCTGATGATTCAGGAGTACCTAAGAGGACAGGAAATTGGCGCAGATGTTTACATTGACATGCTTTCACACGAGGTTGTATCTATCTTTACCAAGAAGAAACTTCTGATGCGTGCTGGTGAAACTGACAAAGCGGTTAGTTTCAAAGATGAAAAACTCTTTGAACTGATTATCTGTTTCTGCAAAGACAGCGGTTGGCTCGGGCAGATTGATATTGATATTTTTGAAATCGACGGTGAGTATTACATATCGGAGGTTAATCCTCGTTTTGGAGGAGGTTATCCTCATGCGCATGAATCCGGCTGTGATCACATGACATTAATTTTGAACAATTTAAATGGAATTGCAAATGAAAAAAAAATAGGTGCATACGAAGAAGGCATTTATTTGATGAAATATAATGAAGTGAAAATAGTAAAGGAAAAACAGGAATTGCCTGAGTGAGTAAAAGATTACAAAGGCGTGGATGCAGTAACGGAGAAGACATTCGACCAAATTAAAAAAAGTTATGATTTTCAATGACGGAAGGATTGAAATTGAGATGGCAAAAGCCGCATAAATGAATATGAGGAAGAATTGCCCTCCCCCGGCAAGAGCTTGACGAGATTCTTTTATTCTTTCAGATTCCTTTTGCAGAAAATAGGATAGAAATTCTTCAGGTGTTTGCTTTAAATCTATTGCTTCTTTGATTAGTTCTTCGTAGTTTTCATATATGTATGGCAGTTTTAATTCCTTCGCAAGTTCTTTAATTGACATATTCAGCCCCTCCTTTTAATAGTAATTCTGACAGTTTACGAATTTGTGTTCTTGTTTGGTAATGTTTTCTTCTATCGTCTTTGGAGGAGACGATTCATATACAATAGTTGTCTTGCCTCTTGGAATCAAAACTTCTTGAAAAACCTCGTATGAAAGCTGTGAGTTTTCTTTTAATATATCTATGAATTCTTTTGTTCGTTTAGTAAAATAGGTATCGTAGATGGTTTTAAGTTCTGCTTTGCTTTTTAGAACTTTCGAGTTCTTTACAGCACCAGGCTTCTTGGCTAGTGTATCAAGGTAGTGGAATATGTAGATTTGCATTTCGCCAAAGCCATCTACTTTTTTGTGCTTTGCGACTATGCCCGAGTCAGCATATACCAGTAATTCTCTTAAGTAATTCTTAATTATTACTTCTCTTCCAACCAAATAGTCTGGCACAGAATAGAAGTTGTTCTCAACTCTTACAAAACTATATTTATCAACAACTTGTCTTGAAATAGTTCCAAGCTCAAGCTTTGGTTTTATTGGTTTTAAATACTTTTTTTCTTCTTCAATTAAGGAGTCCTTATTAAGTTCTATGAGCCTTTCTTGCATGTACTTTTCTACAGCTTCAAAGAAATCAAATTTATACTGCTTATTAAACAATTCTTTTCTTAATTCCTTAACGCTTCCTTCTACAAATCCCTTCTCGTTTCCAGAAAAACAATTTGTAACATTGATATTGTAATTGTAGTACAAGGACATTTTAAGGATAATCAAACTTTAGTGGGGTTTCCCAAAAGTTTAAAACAACTTCGCCAAAGTCGTATTCAAGTCTATCGCCGAAACCGTATTCTTGCCTGATGAATGCCTCACTTTGTTTTTGGCGGTTTTCTTTGATATGCGCACTTAGTGTTGAACGGCCTATATCATATCCGGCAGCTGTAACCATTTCGTATATTTAAACGTCGGTTAACTGCTGTTTTTTCCAATCAAGAATCTTTTTCTTTTCTTCTTCTGCTACTAAGATTTCATCAAGATATGAGTCAAGCTCTGCCGTATATTTTTTAGGCTTTCTGCTTGAAGTATCATATTTTGGTGCATCAAGCATTATGCTTTGCATTTGCCTTAAATCTTCTGCAGAATTTACATTCAGTCCAAGTTTTTTAAGATTATCAGAGAATTCGTTCCAGTAGTCAGCAACTGTTTTACGGTCAATATTAAGAATCTTTGCAATCTGCCTGCTTGAAACGCCCTCCATCTTGAGTTTAATTATTGTGTATTTGTCCATTAATGTCTTCACTCCTTCTTTACCTCCGGTACGAGTATCTCATACCGTTGGTCTTACTGAAAGAGTGGACCGTTTTTCAACTGGATTTATGCCGTTTTGTGGACCGTTTTTAGATTAGCAAATACAAAATTGTAAAAAAAGCAGTTTATTAAATAAACTACTTTATATTTGTCAAGGATAGATAGAACCGCTTATTGATGTATATAATGAACAAAAATATTGCTATGATATGGATGCTATAATAGAAAACAATTATTGGAAAGCATAAAAATTTGTGTGAAAAAGAAATGTCGGTTTTTTACTGTTACATGAAGAAAAGAATCATACAAAAGACCTGGTTAATAGAGACTAAAAAATTCATATACACCTTGTTTTTAAAAAAGTACAACAGTTATTTTTTGAGTTTGATAAAAATAAAGAATAATGTTAAAATTCAAAAGATGTACGCTACAATCGACATTTTGTAAACAGGTAATTGAAAAAAGGGGAATATAATGAATAACTTTTTAAAAAGAATTTGTGCAATAAGTATTGTTGTTTTAATGGCATTTCAAATGATGCCTCTTTCAACGATGGCAGGAGAAACGGAATCATTACATGAACATAATATGAGTACAACAGAAGCAAAGTCAGCAACGTGTACGGAAGATGGAAACAGTGAGTATTATTATTGTGCGGATTGTTCCAAGTATTTTTCAGATTCAGAAGGAAATAATGAGATTGAAGAAAATAGTTGGATAATCCCAGCTACAGGTCATACAGAAGTAATAGATAAAGCAGTAGCGCCAACAGCAACTAAAGATGGAAAGACAGAAGGAAAGCATTGTTCAGAATGTGGAGAAATTCTTGTAGAACAACAGATTATACCTAAAACAGGATATGTAATAACATATGTATTAAATGGGGGGGGAAAGAATAATAGTAGTAATCCAGCAACATTGTATAAGAATCATGCGGAATTAAAACTGTTAAATCCAACAAGAACAGGCTATACATTCAAGGGTTGGTATACAGATTCAAAATTCAAGACAAAGATTACAACGATTCCAGCTAAAAACAATAAAGCAATGACACTGTATGCAAAGTGGGAAAAAAAGAAATATACTATTACTTATAACTTAAATGGAGGAAAGAATAATAGTAGTAATCCAACAACATATACAGTTACAACAGCTACAATAACGTTAAAGAACCCAACAAAAACGGCATATACATTTAAGGGCTGGTATAGTGATTCGGGCTATAAGACAAAAGTAACAAGTATAGCAAAAGGCAGTACAGGAAATAAGACATTGTATGCGAAGTGGGCAGCAAAGGAATATACTATTACTTATAACTTAAATGGAGGAAAGAATAATAGTAATAATCCAGCAACATATAAAATTACAACAGCTACAATAACGTTAAAGAATCCAACCAGGACAGGCTATACGTTCAAGGGTTGGTATAGTGATTCGGGCTATAAGACAAAAGTAACGAGTATAGCAAAAGGCAGTACAGGTAATAAAACACTGTATGCAAAGTGGGGAAAAAAGAAATATACTATTACTTATAACTTAAATGGAGGAAAGAATAATAGTAGTAATCCAACAACATATACAGTTACAACAGCTACAATAACGTTAAAGAACCCAACTAAACAAGGATATGAGTTTGGCGGCTGGTATAGAGATAGTGAATTCACAAATAAGGTGTTAGAAATTACCAAGGGTTCAGCTGGCAATATTAATTTATATGCAAAATGGAATACTATTCAATATACAATAGAATTTTATGCAAATGATGATCATGCAGTTGGTACTATGAACCCAATAACTTGCGTATCTGACGAACAAGTTGTTTTACCAAATAATTCATTTACTGCAAGTGTTGAAATAGGTACGGATGCTTATAATAGAAAAACCGTATCTTTAGCATTTCAAGGCTGGAACACTAAAGAAGATGGTTCTGGAACCATGTATAAAAATAAAGCAACAGTGTTAAATTTAACATCAAAAAATAATGGTGTTGTTAAACTTTATGCAATTTGGGGATGGAAAAAGCCATCTACACTTACTGCTGCAAAGTTAAGTTGTAAGGTAAATAATGTTCTTTTTAATCTTTTAGATGAGAATGCGGATGGATGTATTGTTTATAGGAGTACATCTAAAACGGGAACATATACAAAGATTGCATCAACAACTTATTCACGGTTTTACCGTGATACAAATGTAAAAGCCGGTCAAAAATATTACTATAAAATAATGACATATAAAGAGGTAAATGGAAAAACATATTATAGTGTATTAAGTGAACCACAGGTAGTGACAACTGCATTAAAACCAAATTTTACGGGATATCTTGAAACAAGACCTGGTAAATATCAAACTAGTTGTTATTTACATATAAATAATAAAGGAACAAAGGATTTAATGCTTGGTTCAGATGGAATGTGTCTAGACGTTTATCCATATTCAGGAAGTTCGGATACAGATGGATATTTTTATAGTAATGGACAACGCTATTATCTAGCAGAAAGCAAAGCAAAATCAAATGGATTTTTTACAATACGTTTAACTCAAGAAAGATATTTTAGTGACGGAGCGCATATTATATTAGTATTCCATTATGATGATTGTTATTACATAGGAGGAATAACAGATAATGGAATCATTACTTATCAGGACAACTTACAAAATAAAATCCAATAAGTTACTGTAAAAAGGATATTTTTAATGGAATATGTGCTTTTATTAGAGAATTGCAGCAAAAATTCTTGCGATAACTTGATTAAAAAATAGTACCCTACTGGGCTTGGTAATTGCCAAGCCCAGTGTCGTTTAAACTAGTACTGCATAAATCCGGCTTATTATTTTCTTCGTCACCGATGCTCAGGAAACATGAAAATACTATCAACGTTAGTTTGAATGTCAAAATAAAATATATTATAATGTCAATAATTGTTAATACCATAATAAAAATGTAGGTTTATGGTGGAGCCAAATGTTGGCCCACATTAATCTCTTGCGATACATGAGAATATGGAAAAATATATCTATAAAGAGTCGATAACTAGATGGTTACAAATTGGAACCATTTGAAAATAAAATGATTACGAGGTTTGGAGAGACTACGATGAAGAGACGGTTTACATTAATATTTCTTTTATTATTAACTACATTAATTATTTTTGCTTGTGGCTCAAAAGATATCGATGAAGAAGCATTAACTCTTGCTATGGGTGAATATCAAGCGGTTGAGGTTGATGACCCGGAAGACTATATCGGAAGTTGGTGGCATTTATCAATATTAATGAATCATCATGAATATGGAAATCATTTATCGATATACGATAATGAGGCTGGAAACCCTGGCGTTGAAGGTGAAATCGTATTAATTGACGATAAGAACATTAAAATTAAAATTGATCCTGAACTTTATGATCAACTACCTTCGGGACAATGGAAAGATTCTGGTGAATATCTTGAACTAACATACGAAAGAACTCTTGAGGGAATTATTCTTACTAATAACGGAAAATCAATTAGTTTTGTTAGTGATATACCTGAGGATATTGAGGAATAATTTTTACCGGCGTTGTACTGAAGTAAGAAGAAGGTAAAATTTAAGAAATGTTGACAGGGCTTGGCAGTTGCCAAGCCCTTGTTTTGTTTACTTGGGTCTTGAAAGCAATGTTAGGCAAGTGCAATGGCAAAAAGTTTATTGTGACTCCAAATTTGGATGACAAACCCATCAAAAAAATTTTAAAATTCAAAAGAGGGCATTTCCCATCTGAATTTTTTAAATAAATTTTACAGCGAGATATGAAAACAACAATATTAAAATAATGACACATGTTTTCGGACAATAGTCAGAGCTTTGAGATAATAGACATATTTAAGAAAAATGTCCCAAAATATTGACTTTTGTCCCAATGACCCATATAATAAAATTAAAAAGGAGTATAACATGAAAAAGCAGACGCTTGTAAATTTAATAAAATTTCATATTGAACATAACGAAGATGCTTTCTTGAACGAAGTTACAGAAATTGCCAAAGAATTAAATCAGAATGGTGATGATTATACTGCACAATATATTATGGAAATTATTTCTACGACAAATTATTATGTTCCTCAAACTATGTATAAAAATTTAAGATTTTTAGAAAAAGTAGAATATTCATCAAAAGCATTGTATCTTCCAGAAATTATTGAAGAGGATATTGTTGGAATAACAAGAGCAATTCGTAACAATAAAAACGTTTCACGATTTTTATTTTATGGAAAACCAGGAAGCGGAAAGACGGAATCAGCTTATCAAATAGCCAGATTGTTAAATAGAGATATCTTATCGGTTAGTTTTGAAAAATTAATAGATAGTAGATTAGGTGAAACCTCGAAAAATATTACTCAGATGTTTGATGAAATAAATTATCTATCAAGCAGAAACTGCATTGTTCTTTTGGATGAAATAGATGCAATTGTATTAAATCGTATTTGTTCAAATGATTTAAGAGAAATGGGAAGAGTAACATCTACTTTTTTGAGAATGATTGATGGGCTGAAAACTAAAACACCAATTATAGCAACTACAAATCTGATAGAACAATTTGACAAAGCATTGCTTAGAAGATTTGATGCTATTGTTTCATTTGATAGATATAGTAAAAATGATTTGATTCAAATTGCAGATTTGATATTAACGGCAAATTTAAAAAAATCAGAAAATCTTAAACAAGATTTAAGATTGTTTCATAAAATATTAAAAAATCAAGAAGAATTGCCATATCCAGGAGATTTAGAGCCAATTATAAGAACATCTATAGCGTTTTGTGATGATACAAATGAATATAGTTATCTTAGAAAAATATATAATGTATTTGCAAATGATACAAGTTTAGATGTTCAAAAATTAAAAGGGCAAGGATATACTACTCGAGAAATAGAAATTCTTACGCAAATACCTAAAAGCAGTGTATCAAGAAAGTTGAGAGATAAATAATTATGAATCCGTTATTAAAAGTAAATTTAAGGTTTAGGGATGAAAAATATAAGAAAAAAAAGATTTTAAATAATTTAAAGCCAAAAAATGAAGTTAGTGTAGAAAAAATAAATGATATAGAACGAAACCTTATTAGTATAGTTTCGTTCTATGATAACGCAGATAAGTTATTCCGAGGGTTTCTTATTGACGTAAATTATAATGATATTATTGCAAAAACAAATAGGATTAAAGAGTTATTAAAGCAAAGAGGAAAAAAAATAAATGATATAATTGTTGGCGCAAGATTTTCTGACGATGAAGAAGGGAAAGAAAAACATATTATAACATATTATATTGATAAAAATACTATTGAAGATGCTCTTCAAAAATTAAGTATCGTAAAAAAATTTATTGTTGAAAAATTAAATGGAGTTGCAACTTCTAGTAATTTTAATGAACCTGAAAATAAAATATCGTATGAGGGGTATGAACTAAGTAAGTCAATGATTAGAAAAGTAATTACAGATTGTTCAGTTATTGAATCATTGTCAGTTCCTAACTTAAATACAGAAATTGATACCGAATACTTCCTAGTGACTTTTTATAAAACAGAAAAAACAGTAGCCGAGTTATTAGACAAAATAGAAATAAATCAAATTAAATACAGATATTCTTTTTATGGAGATGATACAATTCTAGTTGATCAAGAGACGTTTAATATATTAAAAAATAAAATTCCTTATATGATATCTATGGTTTCGGCTGATTTTTCAAAGGTCGAATTAGGACATTATGAAGAAAAAGAAAAAGAAGATACTATGATTATACCACCCCCAACGGTTGAACCAACAATTGGAGTAATAGATACATTATTTGATAAAAATGTATATTTTAGCGAATGGGTTGATTATAGAGAAGAAATTGAAATATATGAAAAAAATAGCGTATGTGATGATTATAAAATTCATGGAACACAGATTTGTTCAATAATAGTAGATGGGCCCCAGTTGAATCCGTGGCTTGAAGACAATTGTGGGAGATTTAAGGTTAGGCATTTTGGAGTATGTTTAAACCGAATAAGCACCGCAAGGCTGGTCAACAAAATCAGAAACATAATTATGAATAATCCTGATATTCATGTATGGAATCTGTCATTAGGGACCGAAGAAGAGGTGTCTAAAAATTTTATTTCGTATGATGCTTCTATTTTAGATGAGTTACAAGCGCAAAAGAATATTATTTTTGTCGTTGCTGGAACAAATGATAATAGAGATAAAAAAACAGGAAAAATTAGGATTGGGTCACCGGCTGATTCTCTTAATGCTATTGTTGTTAATTCAGTAAAAAAAGATGGAAAAGAAGCCTCATATTCAAGAAAAGGCGAAGTGTTGTCCTTTTTTAAAAAACCAGATGTTTCATATTATGGAGGGGATGTTACAGAAAAAATAAATACATATACACCGTTTGGCGAAGCGGAAGATTATGGAACATCTTTGGCGGCACCATGGATTAGCAGGAAATTAGCGTATTTAATCGATGTTATAGGCTTGCCAATAGAAGTTGCAAAGGCATTAATAATTGATTCGGCTGCTGGTTGGGAATATAAAAAAAATACATATAAAAAACATAATTTATTAGGATACGGAATAGTCCCAATTGACATAAAGCAAGTATTGACTTCAGATAAATCAGAAATAAAGTTTTTCTTATATGGAACATCTAGGAGTTTTAAAACGACGAATTATGCGATTCCAATACCAAGAGACAATGAAGGAAAGTATCCATTTATTGCGAGGGCAACACTGTGTTATTCACCAGAATGCACGAGATCACAAGGCGTTGATTATACAAATAGAGAATTATCATTACAGTTTGGAAGAATAAAACCTAATGGAAATATTGATGATATTAACGAAAATGTTCAAGATAGCGATTTAACTTATATGGATGAACGTCATTCTAGAAAAGAACAAAGAAAATGGGAAAACACAAAATTTATATCTAAAGTATTAAAGAAAAATAAAGCAGTTAAATCTTACGGAGATAGACAGTGGGGGTTCGCAATAACAACGAAAGAAAGAGATACATCCGAGAACAGAAAAGAAATGAATTTCGGAGTTGTAATAACTTTAAAAGAAATAAATAATATTAATAGAATTAGTGATTTTATAACATTGTGTGAAATGCGAGGCTATATTGTAAATGAAATAAATATTCAACAAAAAATGGAACTATATATTAGCAACCAGGAAGAAATTGATTTTGAATAATGAGGAATAATTAAAAAATAAATTAAAAAATCAGTTTATTACAAAATAGAAAAAACAAAAATAAAGGGGATTTATCAATGAATGAAAAAAATGAATATTACAATTTGGATGAAATAAAAAATATAATTGATGAAATAATGAAGTTGGAAAAATCAAAAAATAAATTAAATATTTTTAAAATCATTTTATTTATTTTTGGATTAGCAGTAATGCTGTTTATGGTTGTCACAATAAGTATATACATTTATAAAAATAAATTTTCATTTGAAAGTATGCTTTCTACATTGCTTGCATTTTTTTCAATATTTATATCAATTTTTTTCTATTTTAAGGCAAATGAAACCAGCAATAGATTCTATGATAACTCATACAATTTTATGAAAGAAGTATCAGTTACGCTAGGGAAAATAGAGGAACGATTTGGGGAAAAATTAAATACAATAAATGATAAAATTTCCCACTTATCAATTGAACACGAAGAAAAACAAGAGGCATTACAAAACATTGAGGATGAAAAGCAAAAAATTATTAATGAACTTATGGATAAAGCAAAAATTGATAATGCTCAAAAAGACAATTACCGTAATAGATTTTTAGAAAAAGAAATTGAGGCGGAAAATTTACGCCAACAACTATATAACATTGATAATAAGTATAGGAACATGTTGGCACATAACAGAGAGTTTCTTTTGAATAATGAAATGTTAACTGGTATATTTTCTACAGTTGAAATTAAACAGCTAAAATATCAACCTAAACAGGAATGGTCAATATTCTTAAAAAAGAAACTTGTTGATAATGGATATATGACTCCAAAAGGAGAATTCACTAATATGGGTCAACAATTAATGATTATGTTAGATAAAAAAGGAGAGTAGGAAACGTAACAATACGGCAACAGATTTCTTTTAATAGTATTATGATAGAAAACACTTATAAAGTTATACGTTAGGGAAACTATAGCTGCGAACTAAAATATCAAAAGGTTGTTTTATGGTGTGATAAATTTTTAGATGTTGCTAAAGGTATGGATAAAAAACAAGAGAGCAAATTAAATCACAAATATTGGACATACAAAATTCACAAATAGTTAAATTTGAAAATATGGGAGTGCCGAAAGAGAGTGATATATTAAGTTAATGATTATATGTAATTGAATTATTGTTTTCTCAAATGACAAATATTATGACTTTGTGAAGAACAATTTTGAAGGTTTTATTTCAACAGTCAACGTGTCACTAGTTTTGTATGACATTGATAAAGATAAAATTATTGAAAAATTTCCGTTGCTAAACCTAGACGGAAAATCTTACACTTTATTTTTCAAGAACCTGAACGACGAGCCAGTTGATGAGTTTGACGATGAAGCGGAAGTGGATATGGGGATTGAGTTGTTTTGAGAGAGAAATGGAGAGATTGAACAATGGATTATAATGAAATAAAGAACTTATCGGGTAAAATTGATTATTCAAGTATTCAGCCAGCAGTACCGTGTATTGAACCATCACCACTTGGTGAGATAGAACGACTACTTGATGAAAATAATAGAATAAAGTTAGAAAGAGAGCAAAGAAAAATAAACGCACTAGAGACAACTACAAAAAATATAAATGAATGCCAGGGTCCGGAAAAACGGACCCTGAGTTGTTATTTAGCCAAATTAATTAGACAAAAAATAAGTAAGTGCTGTATAATTAATAAATAAATATACCGCAAGGAGATTTTTATGGAAAATCGTGAAAAAGAAATTAGTTTATTAGATATGTTGCTTTATATTTGCCAAAGATGGCGTTCACTTATTATTTGTTTAGTAATAGGTGCTGTAGTTTTTGGTGCTTATGGATGGTTTAAGAGTGGAAATGTAAGTGATTCACAAACGGAAACAATAGTTAGCGAAGATGTTGATGGAGTACCACTAGACGAAGTTAAATGGGAAAAGGTATTAACCCCTAGAGAAATTAGTTTTGTTGAACAGGGTGTTGAATACTGGAAACGTTTTCAAGAGATTCAAAAAGAACCAGAAAACCCTGTAAATCCAGAATCTAAGGAAGTTTATATAAGCAAATGGACTTATTATACAAGCGAAATTGATGCAAGGATTAAATTGCAAAATTATTTAGATAAATTTTCAGAGAATCAATGGAAATATTTTAGATTCTTGACTGGTGATATTATAGAGAAAAATGAAAATATAGCTGTTGATGTGCCAACTGCAAAAAGAACAATTAGTTTTAAATATATTGTAATAGGAGCGTTCCTTGGGTTAGTAATTGCAGCAATTATTTTAGCAATAAAATACATTGTAACAAAAACAATAAAAACAGTTTATGATTTAGAAGAAGGATTTGGTTTCCAAATTCTTGGTGTTTTTGATAATGAAACCGAATTTGATAAAAAGCACAAAACTAAAATTGATAAAGCTTTAAGAAAAGCAAGAAGAAAGAATAAACATAAATTAGACTTTGATGAAAACGTTGAATTAACTGCAACTAAGATTCAAATTGCAGCAGAAAAATCAAATCTTTCAAATATATGTTTAATTACAGATATTGAAAATGATTGTAACTTAATGGACACAATCGTTAATAAACTTTCGGGTAATTTAAATATAACAGTAATTAAAAATGTTTTGGCAAAAGCCGATGCACTGCAAGACATGGCTAAAATGGATGGAGCAGTATTGGTTGAGCAAATAGAAGTATCAACAGATAAAGATATTCATGATGAATGTTTGTTGTGTTCTAAATATGGAATTAATATTATTGGAACGATTGTGTTGGAGTAGGCAACGAAAAAAAATAAAAAATGTTAATGAGGCTTGGCAATGCCAAGCCTCATCTTGTAAAATTCGATATTACATTTAAATCTTTATAGACAAAATACAAGGGGAGGGAGAGATATGAAGGAGAAAAAAGCTTCTTTATTTGATGCAGAAAAAAAGGTTTATTTATTTGAATTAGATTCCGTTAGAAAATCCGATGATGAAATTATCGAAGGGCAAGAGGCGTTATTTAATGAAATAGTGACCCACGGAAATCAAGTTGTTTTAACCTATAATCAATTTGTTGATTCGAGGGGATTTTTCAGTCTACTCAATAATGAAAAATATTACAATAGTATTATCAAACTATTTGAAGACGGAGCTATAAAAATTTCCCAATATAAAGATATCAGAACTTTAGCTCAATATATAATTTATAACATTGAAAATGATGAGAAAGAATTTATTTATTCTGCTTTGCCACTGAAGGGTAGTCAAAAAAGATTAGCGGCTCTCGTTAGGCGTAGCCTAATGTATTCGGATTTATCAGAAATAAAAATATATATAGATAAAGATTATGAAAATAATAAAAAAGCAAAAAAAGAACTTAATGATTTATTTGTTGAGGTAAAAGATGGAATAATAGTGCAAGAAGAAACAAATGACATAAATTCGTTTGAGGAGAAAGTAAATATCTTAAAGAAACTTTATTCATTATTAGCTATTGTCCTAAGATTAAGTCCTATGGAAAATATTTATCTTTCACCACGAAAAAAAGATGAATATGAAAAGAGTGGGCTTAAAAAGTTTCTTGGTATAGTTTTATCTAATCATTTTGCTGATAATTATGTAAATGATTTCCAGGTAGAAAATTTTAATGTAGAGGATTTTAAAACATTATGGGAGAACGCAGTTGCATTGTTAAAACCGATTTATCAAGAAAAAGAAAATGATAAGGATGAAGATTTTTATCCACGCTCGGTTTTTATAAGAAGAATTAAAAATGCATCATTAAATAAATTAAAGCAAGAATTGAATTGTTATAAATTAGCTGAAGCAATAGTAAATCTTTGTTATAACTATACTTGCGAAGCAAGTATTTGTGATATTTCTAAACATTATGATTTTACAGAAATAGAAAATGAAAATAGTGATTATAAAACGTTTAAAGAAGATTTTTTTAATAGATTAAAACAGCATTTAGGAAAGGACAATTTTTTACAAGATGAAACAAATGAGTTTATTACATTTGAAGGAAAAATTCCTGACTTTAATCAGGCAGTTAGGACGTATGAACTAATTAATAACCAAAAGAAAAAAAGAAGCAAAAAAATCTATGATATTTCTGCAGATTCAGTGCCTGCGTATGAATATAAATTAAAGGAGCAAAATAAGGCATATAAAAAATATGTTTTAAGACAATTATTTAAGAGACTTTTAACTTTTGTTGTCTTTATTCTCATTGCAATAATTATTGAAGGCTTATTAGGGCTTATAGGTAATAATGATGAGTATAATTGGACTTTGATATTCAATACAATCTGGATTTCAATGGTGGGACTTTTTGCTGGTGAAATAATCACATATTTATTATCTAAAGTTGTTCCAGGATTTTTACAATTATCAGATGCTTTGCAAGGACTTATCCTATGGGGCAAAGATTTATTTATGTATTCAAAAAAGCATAATGTTTATTCAAATGAGAGTGTCGAAGAAGAAAGAGTTGAGAAATGCGCAACTATGACACCAATCGATTATTATGAATCAAAAAATATAAGACGTTATAGAAAATGGATAGAAAAAAATAAAGAACTTATTTCAGAATCAAGTGAATATCCTATAGCAGATTTAAGCGAGAACAATATTCGGAAGATGATGAGAGAGGAAGAATTATATAATTATCGTTTTGGCATTCCTTATGAAAGTAAATACAGTGTTATGGTTGTTGACCCAATAGTTGATGATAAAATTGATGCGTATGATGAAAAAAATAAAATATTTCCATATGAACGCTTAACTCCTACGACTCCTGAAGCGGGTGTAGTTGCAGTTGTAAGACATGAAGGAGAGATGATACTTTTAAAACAATATAGACATGCATTAAGAAAAGAGCAGTATAGTTTTCCTCGTGGATTTGCAAATAAAGGACAATCTTTATATGAGTGTGTAATACAAGAATTACAAGAAGAAATTAACGCTGTTATTAAAGGAGAACCAGTATTATTAGGCAAAATCGCACCAGATAGTGGAATCACAAGTAAGGTTGTGAGTATATTCTTGGTTGATGTGGAATCGTATTTTATAAATCAGGGACATGAAGGAATTAAGGATTGCGAGAAAGTAACTATTGAAAAGTTGGAGAAAATGATTGAAAATGACCAAATAAATGACGGATATACTTTGGGAGCCTACGCATTATTTAAACAAAAGGTAAACGGCTAATAATAAAAATAGACAAAAGATAAATAGGTACTGTATAATTAGAAAACCTTGCATATGAATAATATATGTAAGAGGAACAATTATATTGAAATAATTATTTATAAAGGAAGGTAAACATGAAAGGTATTATTCTTGCTGGTGGTGCAGGAACAAGATTATATCCATTAACAAAGGTAACATCAAAACAGTTGTTACCGATATATGATAAACCGATGATTTATTATCCGTTGTCAACGCTTATGCTAGCAAGGGTAAACGATATATTAATTATTTCTACGCCGGAAGATACTCCTAGGTTTGAAGCGTTATTAGGGGATGGTTCAGCCTTTGGTATTAAATTATCTTATGCTGTTCAGCAAAATCCTGATGGTTTAGCACAAGCGTTTATTATTGGGGAAGAATTTATTGGCGATGAACCATGTGCTTTAGTTTTAGGTGACAATATTTTTTATGGTAATGGATTAGGAAAAAAATTAGAAAAAGCTTCTAAAGATGCATTAGATGGTAAAGCAACGATTTTTGGATTTTATGTAGAAGATCCAGAACGTTTTGGTATAGTCGAGTTTGATAAAGATAATACTGTTTTATCTTTAGAAGAAAAGCCAACTAATCCAAAGAGTAATTATGCAATAACAGGATTGTATTTTTACCCTTCTGGAGTCTCTAAAAAGGCGAAAGAAGTTAAACCATCAGCTAGAGGTGAACTAGAAATAACTTCATTAAACAACATGTATTTTGCTGAAGGTAATTTACAATGCGATATTCTAGGAAGAGGATTTTCTTGGATGGATACGGGAACAATGGATAATCTTATGCAGGCAGCAAACTTTATTCAGATAATTCAAAAATCTCAAGGTATTGTTGTTTCTGCTCCGGAAGAGATTGCTTATAGATTAAAATTAATTAATAGGGAGCAGTTACTCAATGTTGCTGAAAAATACGGCAAAAGCAATTATGGTAAACATCTAAAATCCGTTGCTGAAGGCAGAATGCCAAGATAACGGCATAATAATTTGGCTATAGTTCGTCATTACTGTTCGCTTGCATTTTACCTCTTAAAAATAATATAATACTAATTTAAGGAGTAAATTGCGATGCGGTCGGAAAACGAGATAATTTCAGATTGGGAAGAAAAAGATTCACCAGTAGTTTCTATTCAATGCATAACATATAATCATGAAAATTATATCAGGCAGGCGATAGAAGGTTTTTTGTCACAAGAAACAAATTTCCCTTTTGAAGTAATAATTCATGATGATGCATCGACGGATAATACTGCAAAGATTATTAAAGAATATGAAGAGCAGTATCCTAATATAATAATCCCCATTTATCAAACTGAAAATCAGTATTCAAAAAAAGTAGATATTCAAAAAACTTTTGTTTTTCCAATAATAAAAGGTAAATATATTGCTATTTGTGAAGGCGATGATTACTGGACAGATAGCACAAAGCTGCAAAAGCAGTATGATTTCATGGAAGCAAATCCAGATTATTCACTTTGCGTTCATACAGCAACATTTCATTATTGTAATCAATTAAATCGAGACTACACATTCCCAGAAATAGAACAAAGCAAAGAGTATTCAATAGAAGAAATTATAATGGGAGATGGAGATTTGTTTTCGACTAATACAGTGTTTGTTAAGCGTGAAGTTTTAATTGATAAACCAGAATGTTTTTGCGCATGGAGTTTTGGTGATTATCAGCTTTTTATGTATTCATCAATGAGTGGAAAAGTATACTGTTTGGCAGATAATATGGCAGTATATAATCACGCAGTGGAAGGTTCGTGGTCTAGTAGGATTTGGTATAATTCCGAACAAAAAATTAAGCATATCTATGATAAAATTCATATGCTTGAAAATATAGACGAGTACTATGATAAACAATACCATGATATAATTGATAAGAAAATTATTGAAGATTTATGTACAATATATGAGACAGAAGAAAATAAAGAAAAATTAAGCGAAGAACCTTTTAGGAGTATGTATAAAAACAGGAAAATAAATAGAGTAAAAGGTAAGCTTATCACAAAATTTCCACATTTATATAAGACAATGAAACGCTTTAAGAAATAATAGGCGTAGTAAATAATGAACAAGAAAAAAGTAACAACAAACATATTATGGCGATTAGCGGAACGCTTTGGAGCGCAGGGCGTTTCTTTAATTGTATCTATTATTCTT
>JAZLGF010000048.1:0-32037 GCA_045616165.1 Lachnospiraceae bacterium | reverse complement strand
TTGTCAGAGCACCATCGCTGATGCTCTATTCATCATACAATTTTCAATGTACTGATTGCGATGATTTAGTCACCGCCACTATATTCAAAACTTTTCTGTTTTCTAAACTTTTTATTGACTTTCTTTAATAGTTAGTCTTTCATATATTGGGAAAAAATATACACAAAGCCTGAAAAGCTTCCCAATATAGAGACTCCAACCTCGTATATTGGGAAAAACTATACTCAAAGTCTAAAAAGCTTCCCAATATAGAGGCACTAATCTCGTATAATTGGAAAGTTAAAGAACTGAGGCAGCAGGCGGACATAAGTGTACTGGCGCACATAAATCAGCTGCCGTAAGAAGCGAAGCAACGGCGCGAGCTCCTTCTTAAGCTCAGGCGACGGCAGCTTCGCGTTCCATTACGCTCATTCTACATAAAAAAATTTTTGTGTGTAAGGATTGCTCGCGGACAGTGTAGCTCGTTCCTGGCTCGGGTTCCAACTCGCCGATAACGAGCCACACTGCTCCGCTCGTTAAAATGAAATCTCGCCGATAACGAGACGACGGGCTGCAAGCATTTAGAAAAGAGCTCGGGGAATTCAAATTTGTTGGGACAGAAAAAAAAGAGCCGATGCGGTATGCATCGGCTCTGCCTGTGGTATATGAATTTCTCACTATTCATTTTCTGCAAAACATGAATGTTTGCAGTTTCACACTATTAAACGAGTTCGATTAAAACTTCCATAGCTGCGTCACCTTTACGTTGTCCAATCTTAACGATTCTTGTGTAGCCACCGTTGCGGTTAACGTACTTTGGAGCAATCTCGTCGAAGAGTTTAGCAACTAAGTCAACTTCCTCAGTTCCTCTCTTCTTTCCAGCTAAAGTATTTGGAACCTTTTTGACTGGATAAAGAACTTTAAGCATTTCTCTTCTTGCATGTAAGCGTGAAGGAGCATCTTTCTTTATAGTCTTTTCAACTTCATCAAATACTGTAACCTTTTTGCCGTCTTTTTCTTCTTTAACGCGTTTGCCATCTTTGTCCTTGCGGGCAACTTTAGCTTTTACGGTTACTTCTTCAAAGTTATCTTTTTCCTTTACTGCTAAAGCGATAAGGTGTTCAACTTCCTTACGGATTTCTTTTGCCTTTGCTTCAGTAGTAACGATTTTACCATTATTTAATAACGCAGTAACCTGGTTACGGATTAAAGCCTTTCTCTGAGCGGCTGTTCTAGATAATTTTCTATATCCGGCCATAACCTTTGCCTCCTTTAGTTATTCTTCATTTGAGCTCTTAAGCTCTAATCCTAACTCCTTAAGTTTTGCAAATACTTCTTCTAAAGACTTACGTCCTAAGTTACGTACTTTCATCATTTCTTCTGGAGTTTTGTTAATTAACTCTTCTACTGTGTTGATAGAAGCTCTCTTTAAGCAGTTGTAAGAACGAACTGAAAGTTCAAGTTCATCAATGTTCATCTCGAGAACTTTTTCTTTATCGTCTTCTTCTTTTTCAACCATTACTTCTGCTGTTTTAGCATTTTCAGAAAGGTTGATGAAGAGGTTTAAGTGTTCTGAAAGAACTTTTGCTGCTAAGCTAATAGCTTCATCTGGAGCTAATGCTCCGTTTGTGAATACTTCGATTGTGAGTTTGTCATAGTCAGTAATCTGACCAACACGAGTATTTTCAATCTGAATATTTGCACGCTCAACTGGTGTGTAAATTGAATCGATTGGAATAACTCCTACTGCACTATTGTCAGAAGCATTCTTTTCAGCGTCAACATAACCACGTCCTTTTGTGATTGTGAGCTCCATATAGAGTTTGCTGTCAGCGCTGTCTAATGTTGCAATTACAAGATCTGGATTGATAATCTCGATATCCTGGTCAACATGGATATCACCTGCAGTTACAACACCTTCACCTTGAAAATCAATATAAGCAATCTTTGGCTCATTTGTAGAACTATTATTTCTAATAGCTAACTCTTTTATATTCATTACAATTTCCGTAACGTCTTCTTTAACGCCTGGAATTGTTGTGAATTCATGCATAACGCCCGCAATTTTAATTTGACTAACTGCTGCGCCTGGTAAGGAAGAGAGCATAATTCTTCTTAAAGAATTTCCAAGAGTTGTGCCATAGCCTCTTTCCAAAGGTTCTAAAGTGAATCTACCATATTTGTTATCATCAGAGATTTCGCTAACCTCGATGTTAGGTCTTTCAAATTCGAACATAGGCCCTCCTTTATATAATTAAATTTATACTTTGCTATTTTATTTCGAATACAACTCGACGATTAACATCTCATCAACAGGAACATCAATATCTTCTCTCTTTGGAAGTTCTTTTACAGTAACTTTCCAATTTTCAAGATCTGCCTCGAGCCATCCAGGAACAAGACGTCCGCCTGTTACTTCTGCGATTTGCTCATATCTAGCTGATGATTTGCATTTTTCTTTGACCTCGATTACATCGCCAGCTTTAATAAGGTATGAAGGAATATTGATACCTTTGCCGTTTACGAGTAATTGTTTGTGGTCAACGATTTGTCTAGCTTCTCTACGAGTTCTAGCAAAGCCTGCACGGAATACGATGTTGTCTAAACGACGCTCTAAAAGGACCATAAGGTTTTCACCTGTCTGACCTTTCATCTTTTTAGCTTTCTCATAATATGTATGGAAAGGTTTTTCTAATACTCCGTAAATAAATTTAGCTTTTTGTTTTTCTCTAAGTTGAAGACCATACTCGCTAAGTTTTTTACCTTGACGTCTGCCATTAGCAGCGCCTCTTTTTGATTTTTTATCTATTCCTAAATAAATTGGATCTAATCCCAGTGATCTGCATCTTTTAAGAACTGGAACTCTATTTACTGCCATATTCGCACCTCCTAATCAGACTCTTCTACGTTTTGGTGGACGACATCCGTTATGTGGAACAGGTGTAACGTCACTAATACTTGTTACTTGTAATCCGCTTGCCTGAAGAGCACGAATTGCTGCTTCCCTTCCTGAGCCCGGACCTTTAACAAATACGTCAACGTATTTAAGTCCATGAACTAAAGCTGCTTTTGTTGCAGTTTCAGCTGCCATTTGAGCTGCATAAGGTGTAGATTTCCTTGAACCTCTAAAACCCAGACCGCCGGCACTTGCCCAACTGAGGGCATTTCCTTCAGCATCAGTTAAGGTAACAATAGTGTTATTAAATGATGACTGAATATGCGCTTGTCCTCGTTCAACGTTTTTCTTAACGCGCTTTTTTGTCACTTTTTTCGTAACTTTTTTTGCTGCCATTTTCTAAACTAACCTCCACTTATGGGTTCCCGTTCCGAAACTTTTACACTAAATTAAGTTCGGATTTGGGGTGTAATTATTTCTTCTTATTTGCTACAGTTCTCTTAGGACCTTTTCTGGTTCTGGCATTAGTTTTTGTCTTCTGTCCACGAACCGGTAAGCCCTTACGATGACGGATGCCTCTATAACATCCAATCTCCTGAAGCCGCTTGATATTCATAGCAACTTCTCTTCTTAATTCACCTTCAACAAGATGCTCTCCTTCAATGATTTCAGCTAATTTCTTAACTTCTTCATCAGTAAGATCACGTACACGTGTGTCAGGATTTACGCCAGCTTGCTCTACTATCTTAGTAGCACTTGGTCTGCCGATTCCATAAATATAGGTTAAACCTATTTCAACACGCTTGTCTTTTGGTAAATCAACACCGGAAATACGAGCCATTTATTTTACCTCCATTAATATTGTAAAAAGGTCATTAACCCTGACGCTGTTTATGCTTAGGGTTTTCACAGATAATTCTGATTTTACCTTTTCTTTTAATAACTTTGCACTTTTCACAAATCGGTTTGACTGATGCTCTAACCTTCATGTTAAACATCTCCTTTCCAAAAAAGTCCGCCCACCATAGTATCATAAATGATTTTCGTGCGCAAGAATTTTTCTTACTATTTATCTCTCCAAATAATCCTTCCCTTTGTAAGGTCATATGGAGACATTTCTAATGTGACTTTGTCACCCGGGAGTATTCTGATATAGTTCATTCTAAGTTTGCCACTTATGTGAGCTAATACAGTATGTCCATTTTCTAACTCCACTTGAAACATTGCATTTGGTAATTTTTCAACTACTTTGCCTTCGAGTTCGATTACGTCTGCTTTAGACATCAACTACCTCCTAAAGTGTGAGAATCTCTGGCTCACCATCAGTGATAAGGATTGTATTCTCATAATGTGATGAAAGTGACCCGTCTTTTGTAACGCATCCCCAACCATCGCTTAAGAACTTAACCTCGTCGCCGCCAATATTGATCATTGGTTCGATTGCCAAAGTCATTCCTGCGCAGAGCAAAATTCCTCTTCTCTTTTGTGGGAAATTCGGAATCTGTGGTGCTTCATGCATTTCACGGCCAATACCGTGTCCAACTAAATCTCTTACAACTCCATAACCACGGCTGTAACAATAGTTTCCAATCGCATTGCTTATGTCGTGTAAGTGGTTTCCTGCTTTAGCATATTTTATGCCTTCGAAGAAACTTTCCTCCGTAACTTTTATCAAAGCCGCAGCTTCTTTAGAAACTTCTCCTACAGCATGGGTTCTTGCTGCATCGCTTTGGTATCCGTTATGGATAAGACCAATATCAAGACTGCAAATGTCGCCTTCCTTTATAATCCTTGTTGCTTTCGGGATTCCATGCACTACCTCTTCATTGATAGAAACACACACCGACGCTGGGTATCCTTCGTAGTTCAAAAAGGATGGAATTGAACCGGTCTTGCGTATAAGTTCTTCACCAAGCTTATCTAAATCCAAAGTTGAAATGCCAGGAGCGATTTCTTCGCCTAAGCGGTTATGTACATCCCTAAGGAGTTTTCCCGCGTCCCTCATCAACTCTATTTCACGTTTGGATTTAATAGTAACGCCCGGCATATTATGCTCCTAAAACTTGAACAATTGCATTAAATACATCCATCATGTCAACTGTTCCGTCAACTTCCTTCAAGACTCCTTCTTTTGTGTAGTAGTCAATTAAAGGCTGAGTCTGCTCATGGTAAACATCAAGTCTTTTCTTAACTGTCTCAGGTTTGTCGTCATCTCTAAGAATTAATTCAGCACCGCATTTATCGCAAATGCCTTCCTTCTTAGGAGGAATGTTAACTATATGGTATGTAGCGCCACATGCAACGCATGCTCTTCTACCGCCCATTCTATCAATGATGTTCTGATCAGGAACATCGATGTCGATTGCGAAGTCAACCTTCTGCCCATTCTTTGCTAAAGCTTCAGTCAGTGCCTCAGCCTGAGGAATAGTTCTTGGAAAACCGTCAAGAACATAACCGTTCTTAGCATCTTCCCATGTAAGTCTGTCAACTACTAAATCAACAACAAGCTCATCAGGTACTAAAAGGCCTTTGTCCATATACTCTTTGGCTTTGCTTCCGAGTGGTGTGCCATCTTTAATATTTGCCCTGAAGATATCTCCTGTAGAGATATGAGGAATATTAAATTTCTCAGCTATCATTTTTGCCTGTGTGCCTTTACCTGCACCAGGCGCACCTAACATAATTATTTTCATTGTTATGCCTCTTTATTTTTTCTAAGCAATTACTTTGCAAGGAATCCTGAATAATTTCTTACAAGTAACATGGATTCAAGTTGTTTAGCTGTTTCTAATACAACGCCAACTACGATGATAAGTGATGTACCAGCGAATGAAAGTTGGGCATTGAATACACCTGATACGATGATTGGAATTACAGCTACAATAATGAGTCCTACTGCTCCGATAAAAATTAAATATTTTAATACTTTGCTAAAGTACTCTTCCGTTGCCTTTCCAGGTCTAATACCAGGAATAAATCCACCGTTCTTTTTAATGTTGTTTGATACTTCTGTTGGATTGAAAGTAATCTGTGTGTAGAAGTATGCAAAGAAAATAATAAGTGCGATATAAAGGATTAATCCAAGTGAGTAGATTGGGAAGTTTGGATTGCACCAATAGCTTGACATGAAGTATCTTGTCCATTCACCCGGCTGATAATTAGTTGCGAAGTTTGCAATAATTACAGGGAATTGGAAAAGGCTGGCTGCGAAGATAATAGGAATAACACCAGCTGTGTTAACCTTAAGAGGAATATGTGAACTTTGTCCGCCATAGCTCTTTCTACCAGCAACCTTTTGTGAATACTGAACGTTGATTCTTCTTTCGCCATCATTCAAATAAACGATGAAAGCGATAACTGCCAAAACTAAAACGATAATAATTACAGCAGCTAAAACAGCCATACCTACGCTGCTTGCGCCGGCAACGAACTGTTCGTAAAGATTTGAGAAATCATTCGGCATTGTTGAAACGATATTAATTAACAAGATAATTGAAATACCATTACCAATACCTTTTTCTGTAATCTGCTCGCCCATCCACATAACGAGAACTGAACCTGCAGTTAAGATAATGATGTCGCAAATCATTGTCCATGTTTTAAGTCCGCCAGAAAGTGAACCGAAAATTCCCTGGTTACCAAATCCGATAACCATAGCAATACTTTCAAGCAAACCAAGACCAACTGTTAAGTAACGAGTAATCTTAGCCATCTTCTGTCTGCCGTCTTCACCTTCTTTTTGCATTTCCTCTAATTGAGGAATAGCAATAGTAAGAAGTTGGATAATGATTGACGCTGTAATATAAACCGTAATGTTCAATGCGAAGATTGACATGGAGCTAAAAGAAGATCCAGTCAACGCATCAAAGAAGCCGAAGGCACCTGTTGAAAGTCCTCCGAGCACTTCTTTAATAACATCGGCATCTGTTCCTGGAAGAGGAATCTGACAACCTATTCTGACAATAATAAGCATAACAACTGTAAAAAGAAGTTTTCTACGAATTTCTTTGATTTTGAATGCCTGTACTATTGTTTTGAACATTATTCTTCTACCTCACATGTTCCGCCAGCAGCTTCGATTTTTTCTTTAGCTGCAGCGCTGAAAGCATTAACTTTTACATTTAATTTCTTTGTGATGTTTCCGTTACCTAAAATCTTAACACCATCTTTAGGGTTCTTAACGATACCCATATCCATTAATGTTTCGATAGTAACGTCAGCACCATCTTCGAATTTTTCAAGAGCGCTTAAATTAATACCAACGATTTCTTTAGTATTAATATTTGTAAAGCCTCTCTTAGGTAATCTTCTGTATAAAGGCATCTGTCCACCTTCGAAACCGATACGTGGTCTACCTGAACGAGCCTTTTGACCTTTATGTCCTTTACCTGCTGTTTTTCCGTTTCCTGAAGCATGGCCACGACCTCTTCTGAAGTTGTTGCTTTGCTTGGAACCATCTGCAGGATGTAACTGCGATAAATTCATTTCGTGACCTCCTTAAGCTTCTTCAACTTTAACTAAATGTCTAACGTGCCAAATCATTCCTCTAACTGCGTCGTTATCAGGAAGTTCTACTGTCTGACGGATCTTTTTAAGTCCAAGAGCCTCAACAGTTGCTTTCTGTTTTGGAATAGCGCCAATAGGAGATTTGACTAATGTTACTTTAACTTTTTTATCTGCCATTTTATTTCCCTCCTATTATGCCATTACTTCTTCAACAGTTTTGCCACGTTTCATAGCAACTTCTGTTGGTGTCTTAAGTTGTTTAAGACCATCCATAACTGCAAGTACTACGTTTTGTTTATTGTTTGAACCTAAAGACTTAGCACGAATGTTCTTGATACCTGCAAGTTCAACAACGTTACGAGCAGGGCCACCAGCGATAACACCAGTACCTTGTGAAGCTCTCTTAAGTAATACAGAAGCTCCACCGTAGTTACCGATAATGTCGTGTGGGATACTAGCTGTTTCATCAACAGGAATCTCTACTAAGTTCTTCATTGCATCTTCTTTTCCCTTACGAATAGCTTCAGGGATTTCAATAGCTTTGCCAAGGCCTACGCCAACTTTTCCTTTACCATTTCCAACAACAACTAATGCCGTGAATTTGAAGTTACGTCCGCCCTTAACAACTTTAGTAACACGTTTGATAGTTACAACTCTCTCTTCGAATTCAGGAGCTTCACCATTTCCGTGAAAATCATCTTGTTTTCTCATTTGCGCAACTCTCCTTCCTTAAAATTCTAAGCCGGCTTCTCTTGCTGCATCAGCTAAAGCCTTGATTTTGCCATGATAAATATACCCGCCTCTGTCAAAAACAACTTCAGTTATACCTTTTTCTTTTGCCTTTTCAGCGATAACTTTTCCAAGATATGCAGCAGCAGCTACATCATTAGTTTTTTCAAGTTCAGCCTTAACATCTTTTTGAACTGTTGAAGCTGCAACTAATGTCTTATGCTCAAGGTCATCGATGATTTGTGCATAGATATGCATATTGCTTCTGTAAACAGCAAGACGTGGTCTAGCTGCAGTACCTTTGAAGCGATTGCGTAATTTCATATGTTTTTTCTCGCGGATAGCCGCTCTGGATTTTTTACTAATCATTATCTTTCACGCTCCTTTACGCTTTTGCACCAGTCTTGCCAACTTTACGTCTGATGTATTCGTCAGCATACTTGATACCTTTGCCCTTGTATGGTTCTGGTGGTCTGAAACCTCTAATTTCAGCTGCACACTGACCAACTACTTCTTTGTTAATTCCCTTAACAATAATCTTGTTCTGGTCTGGAACCTCAATTGTGATTCCTTCAGGAGCTTTATAAACTACAGGGTGTGAATAACCTAATGAAAGGTTAAGGTCTGTTCCCTGAAGAGCAGCTTTGTAACCAACACCGTTGATTTCCAAAACTTTTTCAAATCCATTTGTAACTCCAACTACCATGTTGTTAAGTAATGCTCTTGTAAGACCATGGAATGATTTGTTTTTCTTTTGATCATCAGGTCTTGTAACAACAAGTTCTGCACCTTCAACCTTGATAGTCATTTCCGCTGGGAGTGTTCTTGTAAGTTCTCCCTTAGGTCCTTTTACAGTCACTACATTATTTTCTGCTATATCTACAGTAACGCCTGCTGGTATAGCGATAGGCATTTTTCCAACTCGTGACATGCCGTTTCCTCCTTTTCTTTTTCTCCGCACTGCTTTGTGGTGGTTTAACACAAGCATTAACAGCGGTATGATTTAATTTTTAGTGCTTACCACACGAATGCTAAAACTTCTCCACCTACGTTGAGCTTTCTAGCTTCTTTGTCTGTGATAACACCATTGTTTGTTGAAATAATAGCAATGCCCATGCCGCCTAAAACTCTAGGGAGTTCTTCGCAGCTAGCATAAACTCTAAGACCTGGTTTAGAGATTCTCTTTAAGCCAGTAATAATCTTTTCGTTTTTGTCTTTGCCATATTTTAAATCGATATGGATAACATCAAAATTGCCATCTTTAACGATTTCATATTTTGCAATGTATCCTTCATCTAATAATATTTTTGCGATAGCAAGTTTCATTTTAGATGATGGAACATCTACACTGTCGTGTTTAGCCGTATTTGCATTACGAATTCTTGTAAGCATATCAGCAATAGGATCGCTCATTGCCATAACTAATTCCTCCTTCTAAAATGTACTTTTTACCATGATGCCTTGCGAACACCAGGGATTTGTCCCTTATATGCAAGCTCTCTAAAGCAGATTCTGCAGATACCATATTTTCTTAAGTATCCATGAGGACGACCACAGATTCTACATCTGTTGTATTCCTGTGTAGAAAATCTAGCTTTACGCTGCTGTTTAACTTTCATAGCTGTTTTAGCCATATGTCTCCTCCTTTACTACTTTGCAAATGGCATATTGAACAATGTCAATAATTCGCGTGCTTCCTCATCTGTCTGAGCTGTTGTTACGATGATAACGTCCATACCTCTAACCTTATCAATCTTGTCATACTCGATTTCTGGGAAAATTAACTGTTCCTTAATACCAAGTGCATAGTTACCTCTACCATCAAATGCGTTAGGGTTTACACCTCTAAAGTCACGTACACGTGGGAGAGCTAAGTTAATAAGTCTGTCAAGGAAGTTATACATCTTCTCGCCTCTTAAAGTTGTTTTGCATCCGATTTGCATGCCTTCACGAACTTTAAAGTTAGCAACTGACTTTTTAGCTTTAGTAGTAACAGCTTTTTGGCCTGTGATAATCTGCATGTCGCCGATTGCAGCTTCAAGAGCTTTTGCATTTTCTTTAGCTTCGCCAACGCCCATGTTAACAACTATCTTGTCAATCTTTGGTACTTGCATAATGTTTTTGTATTCAAACTTCTTCATCATAGCTTCTACGATTTCAGAATTATACATTTCTTTAAGTCTGTTCAACTTTTTAGACCTCCTTCCCTTTCTTAATCGATAACTTCGCCTGTTGCCTTAGCGTAACGAACTTTTTTGCCGTTTTCTACGCGGAAACCAATTCTTGTAGCTTTACCGCCAGCAACATACATTACGTTAGAAATGTTAATAGGTCCTTCCTGTGAAATGATACCGCCTTCTTGGTGTTGTGAATTAGGTTTAGTATGTTTTTTAATCATGTTTACGCCTTCAACTACAACAGTACCATCTACTGGATTAACAGCAAGTACCTTGCCTTCTTTGTCTTTGTCTTTACCTGCGATAACTTTAACCGTATCGCCTTTTTTGATTTTTAATGTTGCCATCATGCACCTCCTAAAGTACTTCAGGAGCAAGAGAAACAATCTTCATAAACTGTTTATCTCTAAGCTCTCTGGCTACCGGTCCGAAAATACGAGTTCCAGCTGGAGTCTTATCTTCTTTGATGATTACGGCAGCATTCTCGTCAAATTTAATGTAAGATCCGTCTTTACGACGAGCGCCTTTCTTGGTACGTACTACAACTGCTTTAACAACATCACCCTTTTTAACTGTTCCACCAGGGTTAGCGTCTTTAACTGTAGCAACGATGATATCACCGATATTGGCATATCTTCTAGTAGAACCACCAAGAACTCTTATGCAAAGTATTTCTTTAGCGCCTGTGTTGTCAGCAACTTTAAGTCTACTTTCTTGTTGTATCATAACAATTCTCCTTTCTACTATTTAGCCTTCTCGATAATTTCTACAAGGCGCCATCTCTTATCTTTAGAGAGTGGTCTTGTTTCCATTACTTTAACTGTATCGCCAATGTTGCATTCATTGTTTTCGTCATGAGCCTTTAATTTATAAGTTCTTTTAATGATTTTCTTGTATAAAGGATGTTTAACGTTATCTACAACTGCTACAACAATTGTCTTGTCCATTTTGTTACTTAATACTTTTCCCGTACGGGTTTTTCTTAAATTTCTTTCCACGCTTTTACCCTCCTTTATTACTCGGCAGCGCTAGTTTTTTGTGTAATCACAGTTTGTATTCTAGCGATGTTTCTTCTAACTTCTTTAATTCTGCCTGTATTTTCCAGCTGGTTTGTTGCGTTCTGGAATCTTAAGTTGAAAAGCTCTTTCTTTGCAGCTGTTAATTCTTCATTAAGTTCTGCTGCTGATTTAGTTCTTAAATCTTCTAAATATTTATTAGTTTTCACTTGATTCACCGCCTTCCAAATCTGCCTTTGAAGCGATCTTACACTTGATAGGAAGCTTATGTGTTGCAAGTCTTAAAGCTTCTCTAGCTAAGTTTTCCGGTACACCGGCGATCTCAAACATTACACGGCCTGGTTTAACTACTGCTACCCAGTACTCAAGAGCACCTTTACCTGAACCCATACGTGTTTCAGCAGGTTTTGCTGTAACAGGTTTGTCAGGGAAAATTTTAATCCATACGCGGCCACCACGTTTTACGTATCTTGTCATAGCGATACGGGCTGCCTCGATCTGGTTTGATGTAATCCAGCCTGGTTCTTGAGCTACAATACCGAACTCACCATAAGAAATAGTATTGCCTCTTAAAGCTTTTCCTCTCATAGAACCACGGAACTGTTTACGATGTTTTGTTCTTTTTGGCATTAACATTATTTATCGCTCCCTTCCTTTGTGTTCTTTGTTGGAAGTACTTCGCCTTTGTAAATCCAAACTTTTACACCAACTTTACCATAAGTAGTATCTGCTTCTGCGAAACCATATTCGATATCAGCACGAAGAGTCTGAAGAGGAATAGTTCCTTCTGAGTAGAACTCTGTACGAGCCATATCAGCGCCGCCAAGACGACCTGAGCATGAAGCTTTGATACCAAGTGCGCCAGCCTTAAGTGAACGGCTCATTGCACTCTTCATAGCACGTCTGAAAGACACACGGTTTTCAAGCTGTTGAGCAATGTTTTCAGCAACGAGCTGAGCATCTTTGTCTGCTCTCTTAACTTCAACGATATCAAGAACAGCTTCTTTACCGATTAACTTCTTAATCTGTGCTTTAACTTTTTCAATTTCTCCGCCGCCTTTTCCGATGATAACGCCTGGTTTAGCAGCGTGAACTTTAATCTTAATCATTTTGTCAGAAGCTCTTTCGATTTCAATCTTTGAGATTCCGGCATTATATAATTTTTTCTTAAGGAATTTTCTGATCTGGTAATCTTCAACTAAGTTATCTGAAAAATCTTTTTCTGCATACCACATTGAATCCCAGCCATTGATAACTCCTACTCTCAATCCATGAGGATTAACTTTTTGTCCCATATGCCCTCCTATCTTTCGTCAAGCACAACTGTGATGTGGCTTAATCTCTTCTCGATTCTATAAGCTCTACCCTGTGCTCTCGGTCTAATTCTTTTCATTGTTGGGCCCTTATTTGCGAAACATTCTGCAATATAAAGGTCTTCAGGATTCATACCATTATTGTTCTGAGCATTAGCAATAGCGCTCTTTAATAACTTTTCAATAATAGTAGCTCCATATCTAGGATTGTAAGCAAGGATTCCAAGGGCTTCGTTTACATTTTTACCTCTGATAGCATCAAGCACATAACATGCTTTCTGAACAGAGATACGGGCAAATGAAAGCTTAGCAGATGGTCTTGTGTCCTTGTTTGCATTTCTTTCTCTTTTAATTTGTGATCTATGTCCCTTTGCCATGGATTAAACCTCCTTTCGAAATTTCGCTTATTTAGACTTCTTTTCGTCTTTTCCATGTCCTCTGTATGTTCTAGTTGCAACGAACTCACCGAGTTTATGTCCAACCATATCTTCTGTAACATATACAGGAACATGTTTTCTGCCATCATGAACAGCAATTGTATGACCTACAAAACTTGGGAAGATTGTAGAACGACGTGACCATGTTTTGATTACGCTCTTGTCATCGCTTGCGTTCAACGCTTCTATCTTCTTAAGCAAACTTTCGTCTGCAAAAGGGCCTTTTTTTAATGATCTTGCCATAGGTATCCTCCTTACTTCATGTTACGGCCGTCTCTACGACGGATGATGAGTTTATTAGACGCTTTGTGTTTGTTACGTGTCTTAAGACCAAGAGCTGGCTTGCCCCAAGGTGTACAAGGACCTGGACGGCCGATACCAGTCTTACCTTCACCACCACCATGAGGGTGATCGTTAGGGTTCATAACACTACCACGTACTGTTGGTCTGATACCCATGTTTCTCTTACGACCTGCTTTTCCGATATTTACAAGGTCATGCTCGATGTTACCAACTTGACCGATTGTAGCTCTGCAAATAATCGGAACCATTCTCATTTCGCCTGAAGGAAGACGAAGTGTTGCGTACTTACCTTCTTTAGCCATGAGTTGAGCTGAGTTACCAGCTGAGCGAACTAACTGTCCACCTTTGCCTGGGTAAAGCTCGATGTTGTGAATTTCAGTACCAATTGGAATATTCTCAAGTGGAAGGCAGTTGCCAACCTTTACTTCAGCTTCAGCGCCTGACATAACTGTCATGCCGTCTGTTAAACCAAGAGGTGCTAAGATATAAGCTTTCTCTCCATCAGCATAGTTAAGGAGAGCAATATTAGCTGTTCTGTTTGGATCGTATTCGATGCCAACTACTTTAGCAGGAATACCATCTTTGTTTCTCTTAAAGTCAATAATTCTGTACTGTCTTCTAGTACCGCCACCTTGATGTCTTACAGTGATTTTGCCTTGATTGTTACGACCAGCATTCTTTTTACTAACTTTGATTAAAGATTTTTCTGGTGTCTTCTTTGTGATGTCCTTTTTATCAAGGGCTGTCATCTGTCTTCTTGAAGGTGTGTATGGGTTAAATGTTTTAATGCCCATTTTTTTCTCCTTTCAAACGTTTATTGTCGCGCTCGCCATGCGCATAATTTTATAGGCCTTCAAAGATTTCGATATCTTTGCTATCAGCTGTAAGCTGAACGATTGCTTTTTTAGTTTCAGGTCTTTTACCAGTGATACGTCCACGAGTTCTTGTCTTTGGGTGGTTGTTCATTGTGTTAACCTTTTCAACTTTTGTGCCCTCGAACATTTTTTCAACAGCTTCTTTGATCTGAGCCTTATTTGCATCAACATGAACTAAGAAAGTGTATTTTCTTTCAGCTATCTGATTCATGCTTTTTTCAGAAATAACCGGGCGTTTGATAATATCATAATATTTTAAATCTGCCATTATTCATACACCTCCTCGATAGTTGCAAGTGCTGCCTTATCTAAAACAAGATTGTCATATTTAAGAATATCAAATACGTTAATTGTGTTTGTAAGGTCAACCTTTACGTTTTCAATGTTTCTTGTAGAGCAGATAACCTTTTGGTCATTGTCTTTAAGAACTACTAATGCTTTCTCAAGCTTTAAGCTCTTTAAGAAATCAGCCATAGTTTTTGTTTTGATTTCATCAACTTTGATTTCATCGATAACAAATAACTTCTTATCATTTACTCTTGAAGTAAGAGCGCTCTTAAGAGCAATTCTCTTTTCTTTCTTATTTAATTTCATTGAGTAATCACGTGGCTTTGGTGCGAATACGATTCCGCCACCTGTCCATTGTGCAGCACGGATAGAACCTTGACGAGCATGTCCTGTTCCTTTTTGTCTCCATGGTTTTCTTCCGCCACCTGATACTTCAGAACGAGTCTTTGCACTTTGTGTGCCTTGACGTTTGTTAGCAAGTTGAGCAACTACTGCTAAGTGAACAAGGTGCTCATTTACCTCAACACCAAAGATTTCATCTTTGAGTTCGATATCGCCAACTGTTTCGCCTTTCATATTGTAAACAGATACTTTTGACATCTGAATTTCCTCCTTTCTCAGTCTAGTTAAGCCTGAAGAGCTTTAACAGCTTCTTTTACAACTACTAAAGCCTTCTTTGGTCCAGGAACAGCGCCCTTTACTAAAAGAAGATTATCTTCAGCATCAACTCTAACTACTTCAAGGTTTTGGATGGTAACTCTCTTTGCTCCCATCTGGCCAGGCATATGTTTTCCTTTGAATACTCTTGAAGGATCAGATGCTGAGCCGTTAGAACCTGCATGACGGTGATATTTTGAACCGTGTTTCATAGGTCCTCTGTGCTGACCAAATCTCTTGATCGCTCCCTGGAAGCCTTTACCTTTTGAAATTGCAGTAACGTCAATCTTGTCGCCAGCTGCAAAGATGTCAGCCTTGATTTCATCTTTTACATTGTAATCAGCAGCATTCTCTACTCTAAGTTCTCTTACGAATCTCTTATAAGGAATTTCTGCTTTGTCAAATTTGCCTCTGTCTGGAGAGTTAACTAATGTATCTCTCTTGTCCATGAAGCCAACTTGTACGGCATTATAGCCGTCAGTTTCTTCTGTCTTAACCTGTGTAACAACACATGGTCCAGCTAAAAGAACTGTAACCGGTGTAAGAACGCCATCTTCATTGAAGATTTGTGTCATACCGATTTTTGTTGCTAAAATCGCTTTCTTCATATTATTAACCTCCTGTTAAACTATAGCGGAACGCCAACCGTATTAAGCGATAATCGTCGTTGACGTTCATTCTAGAACAGTCAGATGTTCTACTGCTCTTATTTGAACTTACTGTTCGATCATTTTAATGTTAGCGAAAACACCTGCTGGCATATCAAGCTTTGATAAAGCTTCCATTGTCTTAGGTGTAGGTGTGATAACATCGATTAATCTTTTGTGAGTTCTTTGTTCGAACTGTTCACGAGAATCTTTGTATTTATGTACAGCTCTTAATATAGTAACAACTTCCTTTTTAGTAGGAAGTGGAACTGGACCTGATACAGTTGATCCGTTTTTCTTAACAGTTTCGATGATTTTTGCGGCTGATTGATCAATAAGTTGGTGATCATAAGCCTTAAGTGTAATTCTCATTACTTGATTTGCCATATTATAGCCTCCTAAAAAATTGATTTTTTGTTCTCGTACACTCTTCCGTGTGTGTCGTGCCTTTCGCATATAAAAATTGGCAAAATAAGCCAATTTCGACGTACACGTTGTTTCTATCTCAATTGATAGACCATAATGTACATGTGACGACTCGCCGGATTCTCCGACATTTGCTCCACGGAATTACCTGCTTTTCATGCAGCAACTTCACGCTTCATAGCTATTAACGTCACAGCTCGACTATCATACATTAGTCAGCAACCAAATGCAAGCACTTTTTTAAAAAATTTTTTAATTAAAAGAAGGAGTTTATGAGGCCGATTATAAGGCCTAAAAGACCACCGAGGTATACGAGGTAGTTCATTTCGCGTTTGATAGCGGCATTAACCAAACGCTCGATGTCTGCGGGATTGAGTTCCATGATTTTGTCGTGCATGAACTGCTTAATATGGAAGGTGTCGGCAATCTTTTCTTTCGAAGATTGCATGAAGTCTATATAGCCACCTTTTATAAGAAGCTTAATAGTTTCTTTGTCGATGCCAAGGTCCGTAGCTAAGTTGCTTTGAACAAGTGAAATATTCGCAGTCATGCCTTCAAGAATAGGTGCAAGAAAATCTATGTCGTGTTCTTTTATATAACGATCAACGCTAAATCCGATATAGTCAGAAATAGTTTGTACTCTTGTTTCGCTAAGAAGTTTATCCGCAAGAAGCATGCCCCTAGTTTTTTCTTTAATAGTTTTTTGCGCTTCTGAAGAAACGAGTGCAGTAATGTTTGTATTTTGAATAGCGCTATGAGCACGATTATAGATAGCCGCCTGCGCATTAAGTTTTAATTCGCCAGACTTCTCCGGCCCGAGAGCCGCTTTGATTTTTTCAATGGCTACTAAAGACTTGCCGGTGCTTCCAAGTCCAAGGCTTTCATAGATACCGTCTGAGAACACATCCGCCATTTCTTCGGACATGAATATCTGCTCGATATCATTATTAGAAAAGAAGTTTTGATAAACAATTTCAGAAAGTGAGTTCGCTAAAGCTTCCTGGTGCTTCGGAATTATTCCCGGAGTAAAAGGAAGCGCAAGTCTACCAATCTTTATAGGCTTTAATGGCCTAAAAAGCATCTTAAGCGCTATAAAATTTGTGAAGGCGCCGATAACGCAACCGACAATCGGGCCAAGTAAAAAATGTAAAACTTCCATATTAAAGTCTAAGGCTTAAGCCAGCTAAAAGTGTGTCAGGTTTGAAATGCAATACGCAGTACATTTCGCCAGCCATACAAAATCCACAATCAGAACATATGCCGAGAGTCTGTCCGGGACATGTGCTAAAGCGCGTACCGTCAGTGATTATAAAGTTCGTAATCCAACAATATTTTGTAAAATCTTTTTTCTTCATAATCTTAAGACCCGAAACACTGTTTTGAATTGGATAGTGTTTCTTTTTATATGAAATAACTTTATCAATAATTTCTGTTTTTTTCGTGTCCTTAAGCATTATGTTTTCAGTGCCAGGATACGGCGTGTGGAAGTTAACGGCGATAGAATCAATCGCTTTATGATTTTTAACAAACTCCAGCGTGTCGCAAACAGAATCAGCATTAATAACATTAATAGCTATGTTAGAGCCAAGCGCATGAGATTTATTCTTTTCATGTATTTCTTTGTTAACGATATTTCCGTTTTCATCCATGCCTCGATACAAAAGAACATTTTTGTTAAGTTTTTCAAAAGCGCCTTCGCCACGAACATCATCATGATATTTTTCGAACCCGTCTATACTTACCCAAACAAGGTCCGCATCGAGCCATGAAAAATCGGTTTGTCCATTCGTTGTAACCGTTACGCTAAAAAATCCGATTTCTTTAGCAAGTTTTATAACATCATTTAAGTTTTTGTCATCCTCTTTCCAAAGAGTTGGCTCACCGCCTTCAAGGTCAACAATACGAGAGCCTAATTTATAGGAATAAATAAGTTCCTCTTTGATTTGTTCAAAGGACTTATGCTGTGTGCATGCATGCCCCATTTCGAAGCAATGTTTGCAACGAAGATTACAATAGTCCGTAACAAAGAGGACCGTTTGGAGCGGGCCATGCTTCCTAAATATTACATTCTTTATATACCAAAACGGTAGATATGCTAATTGATTTATTTTCATAAATTCTTTGTGCCTTACATTGCTACTAATTTAAGAATCATTAACACTATTGAGACGAGGATGCAAAGGATGCTAAAGACTGTGCTTACCTTTTGGGCGAGGTACCATCTAAGCATAAACCAGTCAACTTTGTTTTCTACAATGTCATCCCAATACATTAGCCTTCCGTACCACCACTTCGGTTTAACCGGTGCGAACGGATCGGCTTTGAATTTAATCATTGACTTTGAAAGTTCAAACGTCCATGGAAGTGCAAGTAGCGTAACTAAATAATATATAGAGAGAACTTTTGCAATGATTCCAAGAATCACTAATATATATGGAAGAAAATTTATTGCCATAAATGCCACATAGCGAAAGTCTACCTTTGACTTACCACCAATTTTCTTCATTAAATAAGCTAAAGTTTTTTTGCCAGATTTTTGGTCCGCCTCATAGTCCATAATTGAATGTACATATAAAATATTTACGACCAAAAGTCCCCACGCTACGCCGACAAGTACATCGCCTGCATGAAATTCGCCTGCGCATCCAAGGCACATGCCTATTGCGAGCAATGGTCCAAAAATCACACCGATAATTATTTCGCCGAATCCATGATAGCCAAGCTTTAATGGAGGGGCTGAATAAAAAAGCCCCAAAGCTGCAACAATTAAAATAATAATTAAAATTGGCAGTCCGCGAATAATTAAAACCGGAAGTCCGAACGCACATGCTATGGCGCCAAAAATGCATGAGACCAAAAGCCACTGCCCGGAAGTTACTGTGCCGTCTAAGAGATATGGGCACTTTACGGTTCTAGCTCTAAAACCTTCTCTCTCAAGCGCAGCTCTATCGCCTTGTTTTGCGTTCTTGTAATCAAAATAATCGTCAAACAAATTCAGACTTAGGTGCGCAAACGCAACTCCTATTATGCAAAGGAGTGCTAAGTACCACTTAAAGTCTGAATATTTCGTAGCTAAAAAGGCTGCGACCAAAGCCGGCATCATGCTTTGTGGCAGTGACATCGGCCTGGCGTTCAAAAACCAAAATTTTATTTTTTTCATTTACAGTTTATCGATTTGGCGTTTTGCTGCTGCTTTTATTCTTGCTGCGAAGCTGTCTTCTTCTTTTGCTGCGCTGTTGTAATCAAAGTCTGCGCTTTGGACATCGCTGAATTCTCTTTTGACTTCTGGCTGCTTAATATAGTTTTTATAAACATAGTATGCGCCGTATGCCAATCCTGCTACTGCTGCTGCCTTCAATAATGTTTTCATTGTATTTCTCCTTTTTATATTCTTCTATGTTCCTCGCGCGAGTAGGAGGGCACCATACGAGTAGGGAGGGGCCTTCCAGGGGAGGGTTCCCTACGAAGTATGGGAGATGTCCTACGGGAGCGAGGAACTAAATCAATTTATACTTTTTCAAATGCTACGGCGCGAGCAGGAGGGCACCATACGAGCAGGGGGGTACCTTTTTTGGGGGGTTCCTGCGAAGTATGGGAGATGTCCTGCGGGAGCCGGAGCAATTAGATTAACTATTTTTCATCTGGAAGTTCATCGAGGTCTGTGAGGGTGAATACTGGGCCATCCAGGCAGACGAACTTACTTCCGATATTACAGCGGCCACATTTGCCGATGCCACATTTCATTCTCATCTCAAGCGTTGTTATGACGTCTTCTTTTTTGAAGCCCATCTTTATCAAGCTTTCTGATGATAATTTTATCATAATCGGCGGACCGCATAAAATTACTTTCTTGTTTTCAGGACTAAAACCAATCTCTTCAATATAAGAAGGTACGAAGCCTACATGGCCATCCCAATCATCCGAAGGTACGTCCGTTGTAATATAAACGGAAGTGTCCTTTTCTTTAGGCCAGTTCTCTAAACAGTCTTCCTTAAAACAAATATCATTTTTGCTACGCGCACCATATAAAATATCGATATGGCCAAAATCTTCTCTGTGTTCAAGACAATATCTAATCAACGAACGAACTGGCGCAATTCCAATACCTCCACCGATAAACAAAAGATCTTTGCCTTTAATATCATCAATAGGAAAATGATTTCCATAAGGTCCCCTAACGCCGATTTGCTGGCCCACGCTCATTTCATGAAACGCATCAGTTAAAAGACCCGTCTTTTTTATAGAACTTTGGATGTAATCATCACCTTGTGCGGTAATAGAAAACATTGCCTCACCAACGCCAAGAAGTGATACCATCGCAAGTTGTCCCGGCATAGGCGCAAACGGTTTTTTGCCGTCCAAAGTTCTAATCGTGTATGTTTGAACGTCAGGAGTTTCCTGCTTAACATCTATAACTTCACATAAAGTAGGAACTAGTGGGTTTTTATTGCATGAGCACTCATGATCAACAGCCATTATTCATTCTCCTTTCCGCATTCACAAACATCGGCTTTACTAGCCTTTTCAATAAATTCTGAAATATCGAGATGCGATGGACAACTTTCTATACATCGTCCGCAGCCTACACAAAGCGTCTGCCCGTATCTTTCATTAAAGTATGAAAGCTTATGCATATAGCGATTACGAAGGCGCTCTTTCTTTGAAGGACGTGGGTTAGCGCCACCGGCCATTCTCGTGTAATCAGAAAACATGCATGAATCCCAGCAACGATACTTACAACCTTCAGCTCCGTAATTTTCAGAATCGATGTCGAAACAGTAGCATGTTGGACATACGTATGTACATGTCCCGCATCCAATACAGCCTTTCGTAACTTTATCCCAAATAGGATGCTCAAACATCTTTGCAAGCTTTTTATCAAGATCTGCTGCCTTGTCAATTTTTAAAGAACACTTCGTATCGTCTTTTATTTTTTCGTCGCCGTCTGTAGCAAGGCTTTCGATTTTACAAAGAAGTTCTCTTCCTTTTTCTGTGTATGCTCTTAAAACATATGCATCGCCATCGACACTAAGATTTATCATTACATCTGCGTTCGGTGCATCGTTTGGGTTAAGACCCATCGAATCGCAAAAGCAAGTACGTGAAGGTGTAACGCAGCCCATTGCTACAATAGTTACATTATCTCTACGCTTTGCATAATAAGAGTCAACATAACCTTTTGTTAAAAAAACTTTATCCATTGCATCTATGCTCTTTGCGTCGCATGGACGGATGCCGAACAAAACTGTTTTTTCATCTGCTGGGAAAAGCTCTTTTATCTCGCCTTTAAGGCCCATCTTGTATTCATACATTTTTTCAACCGATGGGAATAAAACATCCTTTGGAGGCTTAAGCGAGTTTGGCCCTTCGAGCGGATAGTCGAAAACCTTGTAATCTTGCTCTAAGAGTTCGACCGCCTTATTTATCTCTTGTTTCTTTATTATCATTATTATTTCTCCTCACATAAACTCATCCAGATCATTAAGATTATATTCGCCGAGGATTGTGCCGCGGTCGTCTACGCCACACTCATACTCACCGAATATTTCGTTAATGTCTTTAAGCATCTTTTTGGTCTGGCGCATTATAGGAAGGTTCATCGGGCAAACTCTTTCGCACTCGCCACACTCTATACAACGATCTCCAACATGATAAGCTCTTGTAAGTCCATAAACCTGATTCATCTCGCGAGTTGCGCTCTTGTGCTCCCAACCGGTCTTTGCCTGGTCAGCGAAGCACTCAACGCAGTTACATGCTGGGCATGCATTTCTACATGCATAGCAGTGGATGCACTTACTATATTGCTCTTCCCAGAATTTATATCTCTCATCTGGCGAAAGTTTTTCAAACTCAATAACTTCCTTAAAACGCTCTTCACTAATTAGCTTTTTCTCCTCTACTGGCTCGCCAATTAAAATGTCGTAAACTAAAGGAGTTTTATGTGTACATGTTTCGCAAACAGGATTTTCTTTGCCGTCGCACACAACACCGATGATATAAAGATTTTCTCTTTTAAGCTGGTTATCTTTAATCATTCTATTAACAGCACGAGAATCGCACCCTCTTACAATTACCCCAAGCTTTTTTGCAGGATATCTATCATCAAGTGCAAACTTCGCAGTTGCGTTAACACAATATTTATTCCAAACAAGTTCATCGCATTCAGCTTCGCATGTAGCAAAGAAAGGTTTCGTTCTATCTTCAAATCTAGTCGCAGCCCAACCAACAACAGCGCTTACCTCGCCACTAGCCAAAGCTTTTTTAGCTTCCTTACGAATAGCATTTTGAATATCAATACTCATAGTTGGGCCTCCCTTTCATTAAGATAATGCTCTGATACAAACTTTTTATTTGGGCCAAGTTCTTTAATCTGCTTAGTAACTTCGATAACAGTATCTCTAAACTTCGCAGCTTCAGAACCAGAAATCCATTTAGCCTGGAATCTCTTTGGATCAATTCCGTTATATTCTAAAAGTCTTTGCATAAGCATAAAACGTCTTCTTGTGTAATAGTTGCCTGTTGAATAATGGCAATCGCCCGGGTGGCATCCACAAACTAAAACACCGTCGCAACCTTTTTGGAATGCACGAATGATAAATTGCGGATTAACCTTTGACGAACAAGGAACTCTAATAATTTTTACATTCTCAGGATATTTCATTCTATTAAGTCCCGCTGTGTCGGCGCCGGTGTATGTACACCAGTTACAGCAAAACGCAAGAATCGTAGGCTCCCAGTTTTCATCTTTTTTTATAGACATACTGAATCAACCTCCTTTAATATCTCATCGTTTGTAAAACCTTTTAAGTCAATACATCCCGTACGGCAAATTGCATTGCAACATCCGCATCCCTGGCAAAGACCTTCATTAACTTTAGCGACAGTCTTCGTAACTTTTCTGCCCATGTCACGACCTGGAACTTCTTCAAGTGTGATAGCTTTATATGGACAAACGTTTACGCAAAAGCCACAGCCTGAACACTTCGTCTCATCAACGAAAGAAATCATTGGTGATGTTTCAATTTCGTCATGGCAAAGAAGCGCCATAACCTTAGCCGCAGCGGCAGAGCCTTGGGCTACCGTATCAGGAATGTCCTTAGGTCCTTGACATGTACCGCAAAGATATATTCCATTTGTCTGGGTTTCAACAGGTCTAAGTTTTGGATGAGCTTCACTAATCCAACCATCAACGTCCATAGCGATACCAAGTTTTTTGCAAACTTCATCAACACCAGGAGCCGGTTCCATAGCCGTAGCTAAAATAACCATATCAGCCTCAACCGTAACCGGTTTCGCAAGAAGTGAATCCTCACCACGAACGATAAGTTTTTCACCTTCTTTATAAATCTTAGCAACTCTGCCTCTAATGTAGTGAGCACCGTCTTTTCTAGTCTGGTTATAAAACTCTTCATAATTTTTTCCCGGAGTTCTAACATCCATATAGAAAATATAAACGTTCGAGTCTGGTATTTTATCTAAAATCTGATGAGCATGTTTTGCGCTGTACATACAGCAAGCTCTTGAACAATAACTCTTTCCATTTTTAGGATCTCTACTTCCAACGCACTTAACAATAACAACATCCTTTGGCTCTTTTCCATCCGATGGTCTCCTAATATGGCCTTCGGTTGGACCAGACGCATTTACAAGACGTTCGAACTGGAGCCCCGTAATAACGTCGGCATATTTTCCTGAGCCGTATTCCGGATACATCTTCGCCCAATCAACAAGCTCGTAACCAGTAGCAACTACGATTGCACCAAATTCTTCAGTAGTAACCTTTTCGGTGTCCTTAAAGTTAATTGCTCCAAGCGGACATGTCTGCTCACAAATACCGCACTTATCTTTAGTAAATTTTAGGCAATGCTCCGCATCAATAACCGGCTTAGAAGGAACGGCCTGAGCAAACGGAATATAGATACAAGGGCGTTTAGCTAAGCCTTGATTAAATTCACTTGTAACCTTAGTAGGACACTTTGTCTGGCAAAGTCCACATCCTGTACAAAGGTCGTGATTAACATATTTCGTTTTTTCTTTAATAGTAACTTTGAAGTTTCCAACATAGCCTTCAACTTTTTCAACTTCGCTATAAGTTTTAAGAGTTATGTTAGGATGAGCTCCCGCATCAACCATCTTAGGAGTTGAGATACATGCAGAGCAATCCATTGTAGGAAACGTCTTATCGAGCATAACCATGTGTCCACCAATTGAAGGCTCTTTTTCAACAATGGTTACGTCAAATCCAGCATCAGCAATATCAAGAGCAGCCTGGATTCCAGCAATACCGCCGCCTATTACTAACGCTTTTTTAGTAATCGGAATATTTGACGAAGATAACGGCTTGTTGTTTTCTACTTTTGCCACAGCCATGCGAACCAGCGTAATAGCCTTAGCCGTAGCCGCTTCTTTGTCAGTATGTACCCATGCGCACTGCTCACGAATATTAGCAATCTCAAGCATGTACGGATTAATAGAAGTACCTTTTAGCATTTTTCTAAAAGTTAATTCGTGCATACGAGGAGAACACGAAGCGATAACAATTCTATCAAGCTTATGCTCTATAATTGCTTCTTTAATCATCGCCTGGCCAGGCTCTGAGCACATGTATTTGTAATCAGTTGCAAAAGCAACATTCGGCATATTTGCCGCTTCACAAGCAACCTTTTCCACATCAACAACGGATGCAATATTACTTCCGCAATGACAGATAAATACGCCAATTCTACTCATAATTATTTACCTGCCTTTCCGTTATTTTTTATCACGTTGTCGATAACATCGAACGCATCAAACAAGTGATTATTTATGCCACACTCGGCTGCGTTTGCGCCCATCGCAATCGCAAGAATTTCGGTAAACTGAAATACTGGGATATTATATTTTGTGCCCATCGTTTTATTTATTTCTTCTTCTCGAAGATCTAAGTTCATGTTACAAAGTGGGCAAGCAGTAACGATAATATCCGCACCGTTTGCATTAGCATTTCTAAATATTTTTTCAATTAAAGGACGAGCCGCACTAGGAGCATCTTGCTGGTGGCTTGCACCGCAGCATTCAGTTTTATAATCCCATTCGATAGGCTCTGCTCCAGCGTATTTAATAATCTCATCCATCTTCATTGGATTTTCAGGATTAGTTTCTCCTGTAATTTCCGTAGGTCTAGAAAGTAAGCATCCGTAATAGCACGCAACTTTAAGGCCTTTAAGAGAACGAGTGATTTTTTCTACGCATGCGTTTTTAATTTCTTCATCGTTAAACATATCAAGGAAGTTTAAGATTTCTGGCTTAGCTTCAATGCGCATAGCTAAGATTTCTTCAACCTCATCTTTTAAGTCTTTGCTTTGTCTAATTTTGTAGGAAGCTGTTTTTAGGCGTGAATAACATGCCGCGCAAGGCGTAACAATATCAAGACCTTTTAGTCTGTCTTCTGCTATTGCGATATTTCTAGCTGGCAAAGCAACTGCCATTTTTTCATTAATCGTGTGGGCCGCAGTAGCTCCGCAACAACTCCAGTCAGGAATTTCTTGCAACTTAAGACCAATCTTTTTGCAAATGAATTTAAAAGATTTTTTATAAGCTAGCGCTGATGAGTCCATCGAACAGCCCGGAAAGTATGCATATGTTTTATTAATCATAATGGAATACCTCCCTCCTCGCTTTTGTTAATAATTTCTTTAACTTCATATCTTGCATCAGTCTGATTAAGTTCAGCTCTTACAATTTTCTTAGAAAGCATCTTTGGAACATTCTCAATATCCTGAATTAGATGGCCACTTCTAACATTGTAAAGCCCCTCAAGAACGACTTCTTGGGACTTGCCAAACTCTTTAACATTATTCATAAAAATATCATTAAAAAGTTTAACCTCTTTAACTGCGCAAATTCCTTGTTTGTTAGCTTCGATGCGTGCGCCTTCGATAAGTCCTGAAACATTTATTTCGTTAGGACACCTTTGCGTACATGTATGACATGAAGCGCAAAGCCAGATGGTTTTAGATTTTAAGATTCTAGTCATTTCGCCAAGCTGCATATAATGAACAATCTGGCGAGGCATAAGATCGTATGAATCTGCCATCGGACATCCCGCTGAACATTTACCGCATTGGTAGCAATCCGAAAGATTTACGTTTGCCTGCTTTGCTATCCTTTGCGCCAAGAGGTTGCCTTCTTTTTTGTTTAAAACTGTATCCATCAGTTCAACCTTTCTTTACATATCACGCTTAGAAAGAGCGTTTGCCATTTCTATTAGCGCAATCTTTGCTTTGCAACTTTTAAGTTCTTTTATCGTATCAATTGCTTTTTTACTATAATTTTCAACTTCTATTTTTGCTTTTTCTTCGCCTATCATTTCTGGAAGCGTAAGTAAACCTTTTTCTTTATCCTGGTTTAGCGTCTTATTAGTTTTTGCATCTTTTTTAATATCTAAGATGTCATCTCTAATTTGAAAAGCAATACCAATATAAAGGCCATACTCCCAAAGTTTATCAACTTGGGTCTTTGGAAGATTTCCTGCGAGCGCTCCACACGCAGCACTTTCAGCTAAAAAATACGCCGTCTTTAATTTAATCTGCTCAAAGTATTGCTCTTTAGAAATTTGCTTTTCCAGGTTATCAATCTGGTAAAACTCTCCGAGGCACATGCCCTCAGAAACTTTAGCTAAGCGCTCATTAATTCCGCTGCCTTTATAAATTTTTAAGTATTCCATCGCACGAGCGAGTAAATAGTCTGCTGCAAAAGTAGCTCTTTTATTTCCACTTGTTTCATTAATCGTCGAAATGCCTCTTCTTATCGTTCCTTTGTCTATAACATCGTCATGAATAAGAGATGCGCTATGCATTAGCTCGAGCATAATCATAAGAGGGAGGATTGGAAGGTTTGAACCCTCATTAAAATTATACGTAGTAAAGCATAGTGCCGGACGAAGCCTTTTGCCGGGTGCAAGCACAACTCTTCTTAAGTCTTCTTGCATCTGGCTATTTTCACAAGTGCAAATAAGCTTTAGATTTTCTTCTAATTCAGTTTTAATTTTACTAAATTCTTTAATCATCTATCGCCTCATGCACCTTCGAAATAAAACTTAAAAATTCTTCCTGATTAAAAGTTTCTTTTGCTACGCTTTGTTTTATATAGTCCGAAAAAACATCAATAAGCTTCGTGGAATCAATCGGTATAAGGCTAAGTGAAAACTGGGAAAAGAAATAATCTCCAAGTAAAATCTTTTCATTTGTTAAATCCTTTTTATCATGCAAACTCAAGAACCAATAAAGGCTTTGGGTCGCTACGCATAAATTTAACAAATGCTCACCATTATAGTTTTCAAAAACTTTATCAACTGCGATATATTTTTTATCTGCATCCGCACCTTCGTAGGTTATGAACATCTCATAACCTTTTTTCAGCCTTGTATCCACATCGCTATGAAGTTGACTTAAAATAACATTGCTCACTAATTATTTTCTTCCCAAGCTTTTCTGGATTCTTCTTCATCAGATTTAATCATGTGAGTAAACGCCTGCTCGATTGCTTTTTCGTTTGGCACGATAACGGCTGGTTTTCCTTCTTCGCCGCTTCCAAACTTCAAGCACTCAAGGCAAACACTTTCTTTTCCCACTTCAACTTCAGTTGTAATCGGATCAAATCCATCAAGCTCTGCTTTAACAGTAATCTTTCCTGTATCTTTTGGAATTTTATCAATATAAAATTCACCTAAGAAGTCTGTATCTACCTCAGCAACTTTTACATTGTTGATAAGAAGCGATACATGTGCACCAATAGCGGCAACTTCTTTTCCGTCGTCATCAAAAGCAAATGCGCCTTTGATAAAGCACTTGTTGTAATAGAAAAGATTTTTATACATTACGCGAGGCTTGTTTGAGCCATCAGTGATTGGCTTAAGACCCTGGGCGTCTACAATTTTATCCCACTCGTAATCTTCACAATAAACTGTTTGAAGAGCACGAAGAGGACAAGCCTGAACGCAACGAGGTTCGCTCCAGCCCTGGTCTGTAAGATGCGCGCAGCCAGTACATTTCTGAGCAAGATTAAAATCTTCGTTCCAATGTACATTTCCATATGGACAAGCATCTACAAGTTCTTTTCTTCCCTGTGCTTTTTTAGGATCTAATATTACAAGACCGTCTGATCTTTTAATAAAAGCATCCGGATATTTCTTGACGCATGGAGCGTTGTCGCAATGCTGGCAAAGCTTTGTTACATAAGTAACTTCTGTGTAAGGCGCAACGCCACGCTCTGTCATTGTTGGGCAAATCCATTTGTCTTCATGCTTTTGCTGTTCTTCTGTGTAAGGCATCCATCTATTGCCAACATGTTCATCTTTGCAAGCGAGCATGCAGTTGAAACATCCAACGCATTTTTCAAGATCAATTATCATGTGAAATTTTTTCATTGTGATACCTTCTTTCCTTCCCACTTACGAACTTCAACTAAACAAGAGTTAACAGCAAGTCCATGTGCATGTTTTGTTAAGAATCTCTTTGGAGTAAGGACGTTAATACATCCCATAACTTCAACGTCTTCTTTATTTCCCGGATCACCGTTTAATGTGACGTAGTCAGCACATGACTCGTATGAATGGCATATTCCGGAAGGAACACGCTCTGTTGTTTCAAGTGCGCAAAGAACTGATCCTCTGTCGTTATAAACTTCGATGATATCTCCGTTTTCCAAGCCTCTTTCCTTTGCGTCTGCTGTGTTCATTCTAAATACCCAGTAACGATGGCCGTCGATTAAAACTCTGTGCTCTTGAATATCGTTAATATTTGTATCCTTTAAGTCACCCATTGTATGGAATGAATATTTAGAGTGAGGTGAAATCAGTTGCAATTTATATTTGCTATATGGAACTGAACCAACGCCTTCAAAACTTTGAATATATGTACAAATAGGAAGACGCTCCTCATCGTTCGGATCATAACGTTTAAGTGTCTGGCACTCGAATTCTAACTTGCCTGAAGGTGTCTGCAAGCCCTCGCCATATCTTCCATAATATTCTGATGGAAGCGGAGTAAGCTCTGGTGTATCTTTCTTTCTTCCTTCATAGAACCAGTTAAATGCAACAGGGTCTCTTCTATTTTGTGGAAGAGGTGGAACAACATAATATCCTTTCTTGATAAATCTGTTCCATGGCAATATCTTTGCAAGATCTGTTGCTTCATAATATCTCTTCGCCCAGTCGTATTCAGTGTTGCCCTCAGAATATACCTGCCAAAGTCCAAGCTTATTAGCAATTGCCTGGAATATTTCGAAGTCAGATTTTGACTCGCCTAAAGGCTCGATACATTTATGCTGAACGAAAATTACACGTGAGTTGTTTTGCAAATATGACTTTTCAATATATCCGCCACATGAAGCGAACTCACCAATATCCCAACGTTCAAAGTTTGTACATGCCGGCAAAATAATATCAGCAAATCTAGCTTCGCCTTCAAACCATACTGACTGGTTGCATACAAACTCTAAACTATCACATCTATATTGCTTAGCATATCTATGTGATTCTGGTTGGGTTCCCATATGTGAGCCACCGTATTTATAGTACATTCTTACTCTTTCATGTCCTGGTGCAGGATAATGAAGTTGGCCGAACTGGGAATGCACTGAATATACGCCAAGGCCATGCCATGTTACTTCTTCGCCCATGATAGCTTCCGGAAGTCTAAGTCTTGGAATAGCCTGAGTTTCTGAATTGATTGATGGTGTCTGAGGCATTCTGTTATAAAGTGCAACGCCCGCACCTGATGTAAAGAAGTCTCCTGAAAATCCACCGTCTGCGTATCCAGGGAACCAGAACTTCGTATCAAGTGGAGTTCCGTATTGAAGTGTTCCAAAGTTAACACCTGGTTTTCCGAGGCCTTGCATACCGATAAGGCAAACCATAGCACGTGCCCATTCTGTACCGTATGCTGCCCTTCCGGCTGAACCGAAGCTCGTCATTGAACCGCATGCAAGGTAAGTTTTATGGGTGCCCCAATATCTGGCAAGTGCTCTAACTGTTCTTGCTGGAACACCTGTGATATTTTCCTGCCACTCTGGAGTCTTATCGATTCCATCTGTTTTACCAAGTACGTACTCTTCCCATTTTTCAAATCCGTATGTTCTTGTAGCTACGTACTCTTTATCATATAAATCTTCATGCATCCAAACATTAGCAATCGCAATAGCCATAGCCGAATCTGTTGCTGGTCTAGGTGCAATCCATCTACCTCTTACGAATGCTGCTGTCGCATTTTGGTATGGGTCAATATGAACAACTGGAATACCGAGTTTATTAATCCACTCTCTTCTGATTGTTCCTTCCTGGCCTGCGTAGTTACCTGATGTTGACTCAGGGTCTGATGACCAGAAAACGATAAATTCTGAATTTTGCAAACAGTCTTCAACTGTACCGTAAGGTTCTGTACCACCGTTACGAGCACTGCCACCGAAGTGGTGCTGGCCGCCCCATGCCCAGCCTTCCCAGCTGTCAGGGTTATGCATACACATTGTTGCGCCTATGCAGTTAAAGAATCTCTTTGCTGTTGAAAGATAATAACCGATGTTTCCCCAGTTATGATGGGAACCTGTTGAGGCGAAAATTGTGCCTGGTCCATATGTTTGGCGAACTCTAATCATTTCTTTCGAAACTATATCTAACGCTTCTTCCCAACTAATTCTTTCATATCCGGAAACACCTCTGTTTTCATAATGGCGATCTCCGTTTGGGTCGAAGTCTACTCTCTTCATTGGGTAAAGAACTCTATTTGGCGAATAAACCATCTGTTTCCAGCCTTGCGCATATGGTGCAATTGTTGTTCTCTTAGGTGGTGTAAGCTTTTGTCCTTTAGCTTCAATCGTCCACATGTCCGGATCCGTCTCATCAAAATCGATTGGCGTAACCCTTACAATCTTGCCGTTCTTTACATAAACAAATAAAGGTCCTCCGTTTGTTCCTGTTGTGTATCTCATTTCTCCATTAGGCATTCTTGTGCCGAAATTATTAAGATACAAAACATCAAACGCGAAAACCTTAAGTAACAACGATGAAAACCACATCGCTTCTTCATCCGGTCCGTTAAGCACTAACTGGCCTTGCTTTGCCGCATTAACGAAATCCGACTGATTTCTAATTAGTGCCGTAACCTTTCTTGCAACGTTCTCATCTTCAAAAATCATATCGACAACAGCATCTTTATTGATTCCGTCGAATCCTGACACTACTCCGTCTTCAAACACGAAGTATCTGCCATAGCTATTGTCTTTGAGTCTTAACTGCACAATAATATTGTGCTCTTTAAGCTCTTCTTTAAACTTTTTCGATAAGCCCGACAAAGTATTAAGCAACTTATCAAGCGCAAACAATGTTCCGCCGACAACTGTCTTGCTAAATATCTTTAACGACTTATCCAAAGCTTCTTGAGATAATGTTGACATTTCTTCCTTCCTTTCCTTTTATTCGTGAGAATTCCCCTTTTTTATTATTTGCATCACTGCTTATTTACATGCAAAGAGAAACCCCCACTCTTTATCTTGGTATACCAAGTAGTATACCAATTTTCCGGTTAAAAGTAAATAGTATTAATAAAACGCGAAGTTGCCGTCGCCAGCTCTAGTGAGGGCGCGCGACGGTCTTCGCTATTTATGAAATCACCTAAAACCATAAACATCTTGTATTTTAAGATAGCTGTTTATGGTTTTAATGGTATTTGAACCCTGTATTTTATTGACTTAGGAAGTTTTCGCCCATAAACACTTAGCTCATAACATGCCGAGTTTATGGTTAGGACCATAAC
>JAZLGF010000047.1:0-17327 GCA_045616165.1 Lachnospiraceae bacterium | reverse complement strand
ATAATTATTTTCCCAACATATGAGAGTAGTTTATCTATATTGGGAATTGTTCAAAAACACTGTGGATGTTGATTTTCTCTCTATAGAAAGATAGCGCGTCTATAGTGAGAATTTTTTTTAAAGTCAGATGGTTATTTTCTCACTATAGAGTAACATACTATCTATAGTGAGAACTTTTTGGATAAAAGAATGATTATTTTCTCCCTATAGGAAGTCAGATTGCCTATAGTGAGAAAACATTGAAAAAGCGTATGAAGTTCAAAGACAAGGCGGGTGGCTAGCCAAACTTTAATGTCGAATGATATTACCCGCCGTAAGTAGCGAAGCAAGGCGCGCGCCCTCAATAGCGCAGGCGCCGTCAGCTTCGCGTTTTACTATAGTAAATAATATTTTATTATTTCATCTACCCAGTTAATGTCTAGCGGTTCGTCTGCCGTTTCTGTTGTAATAATCAAATTCTTCCACGGCACGAGCCCGCACAAAAACAATTCATTTAACTTTTTCATATTTTCATTAAAATACTTGAAGCTGTCCATGCCGCCCATATGTTCCCAATAAAATTTTTCGTATGGAGGAACAATTGCGCGCACGCTAAAGTCCGGAAATTTCCAGCCCTTTCCAGTGTTGAATCCTTCTTCGTAATGAAATGGCACATGAAAATGAACAAGCCTAGACAAAATATCAGCTTCGCTTTTGCTTCTTACTTTAATTTCAGGAATTACAGTCGGATACTTTAACATCTCCGGATGATAAGGATTTTGATAGTAATCTTCCGTGCGCCATTTTTCCAACGCATCATTAGTATTCTTCAGAGAGGGCGCAACCAACTCATTAAAACCAGGATGCGCTTGTAGGAATTTTTCTGCTGAAGTACCTTTTTCTAAAACATCTATATAGCGGTTTACAATAACTAATTCATTTCGAGCGTCTTTTAGACATCGCACGGCATATTCGCCTTTTGCGAGTAGAAGAGTTTCTTCGCTTTTCTTAGGTAAATAGATTTCATTAAAAGGCCGGTGCATGCATTGCTTTTTGCCAGAATCTTTTTTTGCGCCTTTATTTTTTTCATTTGTGACACATGTATTGGAAGAATTATTTTCCACATCAGAATAAACTTTTTTTGAGTAATAATAGTTTCCATACACTTTTCTTGCAATCAATTTTCCTTCAGGTACTGTTGCTATGAATTGTTCTAAAGATGAGATTATTTTTAATAATTCATTTTGACGAGTTTTTAATTGATTTAATAGATTCAAAATAGCTCCTTTCGATTTTTAACACTATAGAGAAAGCAAACATCTATAATGATAAAAAAATAAGAAAATTTTAGAAAATTTATCACTATAGAAAATGAGATTTCATATAGTGATAAAAAATAGAGGATTTGGCTAAAAATTTATCACTATAGAAAAAATATTTTATATAGTGATAAAAATAGACTTTTTTATCCTGAAAATTTATCACTATAGAAAAAATCAGTATGCATAGTGATAAATTCTATTTTTTGTTTGAGAATTTTTATCACTATAGAGAAATTAAGCACACATAGTGATAATTTGAACCGAAAAGGCTCACGATTTTTAAATTTTATTATTTTAATGTGAATTAAATGTGAAGTAAATGCACATGTTTCGCTAGAAATTATTTCTGTGGCGACAATTGACTTTTGCGCTTTTTCACAATGAGGTAGATTATGGTGACGGCGAGGATTGCAAGGCTAATCCATTGGCTTGTGGAGAAAGGACCCCAAAGGCCGCGAATGTGGTCACCTCTTAAAAATTCATCAAAGAATCTAACAACAGGATAGATTAAAAGATAAGTTGTGGTGACGGAAAATTCGTCACCTTTTTTCATGTAGAAATAAAGTAAAACAAAAAAGATAATAAGCTCGCAAAGCGCCTCGAGAGGCTGGATTGGAAAACGTGAAAAGTCTGCAAGGTCGTCGCTGGCACCAGGAGTAATTTGCGAGATGCTGTATGTTATTGCTAAAGGGCCATGGTACTCGATGCCGTAGCAGCATCCGGTTAGCGCGCAACCTACGCGGCCGCATGCATGCGCGAGCGGATAAATTAAAACGCCAAGGTTTAAGTATTGTCTAAGTGGAAAATGACTTGCTTTGCAAAACAAATAAAGAGCAAGCAAAGCGCCTAGTAAACTTCCATAAAAAACAAGGCCAGAAGCATTAGCCCCGAAAGCAGCAAGAAACTGATCAAAGGTATGGACATCGGGCATAACGTCTTTAATAAAAGTAGGAAGACCGACGATGAAAAATAAAAGATGTCCACCGATAAATAAACCAACGGTCGAGGCTACTATAAGAAAGAAGCCATGACTTTTTGGAATATCTTTTTTATGGCAAATAAGAAGTACTGTTACTAGCGACAATACAAATCCGATAAATCCGCATATGAAATAAGGTGTAAAAATATCTGTTATTTTCATAATTTTCTTAGAAAGTCTGAACATGTTTTGCAGGCTTTATTTTCAAATGTTAGCATAGATATGTTATAATTGGCAAGCAAGCAAAGATTAAAAGAAAAGCAAATGAAAAATAAAAATTATGAAAACAATAATAAATCAGCCTAGTAAAGAAGCATATGAAAGAGCAGGACAAATCTTAAAAAACGGTGGAATTGTTGCGTTTCCAACAGACACTGTTTATGGTCTTGGCGCAGTATATAAAGATAAAGATGCGGTATCAAAAATATTTGAAGCAAAAGGAAGAGATGAAAAGAAACCGCTTAGCATACTGATAAGTGATATAAGCGAGGTAAAACTTTTAGCAGATGAGATTTCACCAAAAGCACATAAACTTATGAGAAGATATTGGCCAGGAGCACTTACACTTGTTTTCAAGAAAAAAGAAGGCATTCCGGATAATGTTACAGCTGGCAAAGATACAATAGGAATAAGGATGCCGTCTAGCGATGTGGCAAGGAATATAATAAAGGAAGCGGGCAGTCCACTAGCTACGCCGAGCGCAAATACATCAGGAAAGCGAAGCTCGGTAACGGCAAAAGATGTCGAAGAAGATTTAGATGGAAAAATCGATATGCTTATTGACGGTGGGGCATGTGACATAGGGATTGCATCAACGGTGGTAGACGTAACAAAAGAACCATTTGAAATATTAAGAGAAGGCGTCATCACAAAAGAGATGATAAAAACAACAATTGAAAATATATAGTGAAACATTTACAATATTGTAAAGCAAAGCTTAGGAGGCGTTATGAGCAAATATAAAAAAGTCGTAATATTAGACGAAGAAAACACAGCTCTGGGTCCATTAATGGCAGCACTTCTAACTAGAACTCTAAACGAAAATCAAATTGATTCCATTGAAGTTTCGGACGTTGGAAATGTAGTTTTGTTTCCAGAACCAATTAATCCAAAGATTGATATAATCGCACAATATTATAATATTGATTTAAGCGAGCATGTTGCAAAGCAGCTTGATGAAAGCTATTTCGAAGATGGAGTAGTTATACTTGCGCTAGATAAAGATAGCAAAGATAAGGCGTATTCAAATTTCCCTAATGCAACAAACGTGTACACGCTAAAAGAATTTCTCGGAAGCACCGGAGATATAAAGGCGCCTATGGGAGGAACAATAGGTGATTACCAAAAAATCAGCGATGTTGCTAAGGGACTTATAGAAAATTTAGTTCAAAAATTAAAAGAGGAAGAATAATGATAGCAGTAGGATCAGACCATGCAGGATACGAAATGAAAGAAGCTCTTAAAGAACACTTAAAAGAGCGCGGATATGAAGTTAAAGATTTTGGAACAAATAGTACCGACTCTTGCGATTATCCAGAATTTGCCAAAGCCGTAGCAAAAGAAGTAGCTGAAGGCAGAGCCAAAAAAGGAATGCTTATATGCGGTACGGGAATCGGTATGAGCATGGCAGCAAATAAAGTAAAAGGCGTTAGGGCAGCAGTCCTTACAGAAGAATTTTCAGCCCAAGCAACAAGAGAGCATAATGATGCGAATGTAATCTGCATGGGAGCTAGAGTAATAGATATAGAAAAAGCGACAAAACTTTTAGATATATTCTTAGACACACCATTTTCTAATGGAGAAAACCATATAAGACGAATTGGAAAACTAGAAGATTAGGAGAAATTTATGAGCAACAAAAGAGAAGACTATATAAGCTGGGATGAATATTTTATGGGTGTTGCGAGCCTAGCCGCTCAAAGATCAAAAGATCCATCAACCCAGGTCGGAGCATGTATCGTAAGCCCGGAAAACAAAATTTTATCAATGGGATATAACGGACTTCCATGGGGATGCTCAGACGATGAATTCCCTTGGGAAAAAACAGACGAAACACCAGAACATTGCAAATATTTTTATTCAACACATAGCGAGCTTAACGCAATCTTAAACTACCGCGGAGGAAGTTTAGAGGGCACAAAGCTTTATGTTACTTTGTTCCCATGTAATGAATGCGCAAAAGCATGTATTCAGGCAGGAATAAAAAAGATAATTTATAAAGAGGACAAATACGCAGACACACCGGGAGTAATAGCATCAAAAAGGATGCTAGATGCTGCAGGGGTTGTTTACGAAATGTATAAACCATCAGGAAAGGAAATTAACCTTAAACTGTAAAAAGGAAAGTACATCAAATAGCAAAGAAACATGTATCCAATCTCATGTAAGCAAAACAGGAGATTGGATATATTTTTTGTATTTGTCAATATTTTTTCATGTATAAAAAAAGGACATGTATTTGAAAAGGGCTTGTATTGAAAAAGATACATTCTAGTGATACTATTATAATGCGGGGGAAGTTGAAAATTTTTTAAGAATGACTTTCCGTTAAAAGAGTTTATAAAAATCAAAAAATATTTTGAAAGGAAGCTTATATCCGTGTTTACAGAAGAACTGACACTCATCAGAAATGCAGAAAATGATGCAGATCGCCAGAAGAAAGATGCTAAGCTAGAAGCAGTAACAATGACTGAGTCTGCTTATTCAGAGGCAACAAAAATAGTTAATGCTGCTGAGAAAGAAGCAAAAGAAAAGTACGACAAGCTTATAGCAGAAGGCGAGAAAATTGCCGATGAAGAATATGCCCAGGCGATAAAAGAAGCTAAAGATACAGCAGAAAGTATGGCAAAGAAAGCGCTTGATGGCAAAGCTAAAGTTGCAAGCTTTATAGTTGAAAGGATAGTACAAAACAGTGTCAATCGTTAGGATGCAAAAAGTATCAGCCATCGGGTTAGATGACTGTAGAGAAAATCTGATAAAGCAGCTCATGGACTTAGAGGTTATAGAGCTGACAGAACAGAGCGCAAATCTGGCAGATGAATACTGGGCTGAAAATGTTCGCGTTGGAGATGAACAAGAAGAAGCCGCTATTTACGAAGCAAAAATAAGTAAGGCTGCTCAGGCTTTAGACATTATCGAAAAATATGGAAAACTTAAAAACCCACTTTTCAAGACAAGAAGAATAGTAAGCGAATTCAGTGCTTTACATATTCCAGAGCGTAACGCTAAAACCGAAGAAAACATAGACCGCTTTATAGAAATCAACGAAGAAATCCGCGCTCTTTCAGATAAGGTAAATAAATTAGATACTGATAAACTTCAAGTTGAACCATGGCAAGGTTATGGACTTTCATTAGAAGTTGAAGAAACAAATCTTACAGACATTATATTAGGATGTCTTCCTTCGGCAAGTTCATTTGAAGAAATAGAACAAAATATAAAAGAGCTAAGCGATTTACTCGAAATTCGCAAAGTTTACCAAGATAAAGAAAATATATATGTAGCATTAATTACAGATAAAAGTGTCACAGAAGAAGTTCTTAAAGAACTTAGAGAAGTAAGCTTTTCACAACTTTCATTCAAAGGCTTTAATGGCACAGCAAAAGAAGTAATTAAAGCATGCGAAAAAGAAAAAGAAGAACTCACAAAGCAAATAGAAGATCTTAAAAACGAAGTAAAACAAAAGGCTGTACTTAAAAACGAAATCGAAGATTATTCGGACATGATGATTATTGAAATGGATAAGAGAAAAACCGTGTCCAAATTCTTAGAGACAAAGAGAGCCTTTTTCATAGAAGGATGGGTACCATATCCAGCAGTTAAAAAAGTAACTGAAATCTTAGAAGAAAACGAATGCCACTTTGAATTCAGAGATCCGGAAGAAGGAGAAAACGTTCCGGTACTTCTTAAGAACCCAGACTTCTTTAGTCCAATCGAAGCGGTTACAGAAATGTATTCACTTCCAGCATACGGAAGCTTTGACCCAACATCAATTTATGCGCTTTTCTACGTATGCTTCTTTGGAATGATGTTTTCCGATGCATGTTACGGAATAATAATGACCGTTATATGCTTCATAGTCCTTAAGAAATTCAATCTTGAGGGCACAACATATAAGATGATGAGAGGCTTTTTATATTGCGGCATCTCAACATTCTTCTGGGGAGTAATGTTTGGTGGATGGTTCGGAAATATTGTTTCTGTAGTGTCAGGACTTTTTGGAGCTGAAGTTACAATACCACCAGTAATGTTCGACCCGCTCGATAACCCACTTACGCTTTTAATTATCTCTATCGCATTCGGTATAGTTCATATCTTTATAGCGATGGGAATTAAATCATACATGCAGATAAAAGACGGCCATTGGTTCGACGCATTATGTGACCAGGGATTTTGGTACATGATTATTATCGGTCTTATCTGGTGGCTTGCTGGCGGAACAATTGGAATTCCTACAGCTCCAGGTATGTGGGTAACAATCGTCGGCGCTGCAGGCGTTCTCTTTACAGCAGGACGATATAAGAAAGGCTTCGGAAAAGTTACAGGAGGTCTTTTAGGACTTTACGATGTTACAAGTTATGTATCAGATATTCTTTCCTATACTAGAATACTAGCCTTAGGTCTTGCGACAGGCGTTATCGGCCAGGTTGTAAACCTTATGGGCTCACTCTTAGGAAAAGGAATCGCAGGACTTATTTTCCTTGGAATAGTATTCGTAGTAGGACATGTACTTAACTTTGCAATAAATGTATTAGGAGCGTTTATCCATGCATCAAGACTTCAATATGTAGAATTCTTCGGAAAATTCTACGAAGACGGTGGAGATGCGTTCATGCCCCTTAAGAAAAATACTAAGTTTATAAAAATCGATAAAAAAAGTTTAAACATTTAGGAGGAAATTATTATGACTGCTAGTGGACTTGCTCTTATTGGAGCAGCAATCGCAGCATGTGCAGGCTGTGGATCAGGTATGGGTGTTGGTATTGCCGGACAGGCAGCAGCAGGAGTTGTTGCTTCTGACCCAAAGAAATTCGGTAAAACAATTATCCTTCAGGCACTTCCGGGAACCCAGGGTATCTACGGATTAATTATCGCTTTCCTGATTCTCTTTAAAACTGGATTCCTTACAGGAAACATGATTCCTTTAACAATGGATCAAGGTTGGTTTTATTTTGCAGCTGGTATTCCTATTGGCGTAGTTGGATTCCTTTCAGGTATTGGCCAAGGTAAGGCAGCAGCATCAGCACTTCAACTTATGGCTAAAAGACCAGACCAGATGGTTAAGGGTATTATCTACACAGCTATGGTAGAGACATATGCTATCCTTGCACTTTTGGTTTCAGTATTAATTTGGTTACAAGCATAGTCCCTTTAATAAGGAGCAGAAATGAGTATAGAAAAAATTACAGCAAAGATATTGGATGAAGCCGTAGTTGTAAAGGAAGAAATTTTAGGCGAAGCAAAAGTAAAAAGCCAGGCCATTATCGAAGAAGCAAAAGAAAAAGCATCGGTAATATTAAGTGATGCAGAAAGCAAAGGCGCGGACGAAAAAGGAAAAATCGTTGAGCGTCGTAAGTCAGTTGCGTTTATAGATAGCAAAAAAGTTATCTTAAACAAAAAGCAAGAAATTATCGGTGAATGTTTTGATGGCGCAATCGAAAATTTCACAACTAAGGTAGAACCAGAAACTTATGTAAAAATGCTAATAAACATGGGACTTGAATCAGGTGTTAAAGGCGGAGAACTAATTTTCAATGCTGAAGAAAAAGAAAAAATCGGCAAGAAGATAGTAGATAGCCTTAATAGCGAAGTAGGCAAAGGCGATTTTGTTTTATCAAAAGAAACAGGCAAAATGGTTGGCGGCTATATTATCGCAGGCGATAACATATATATAGATAACACAGTAGAGTCACTTGTTTTAGAAAGCAAAGAGTATCTTTCAGGCGAAGTAGCAAAGATGCTTTTCACAGAATAATAAAAAACTCGCGCGAAGAAGGAAAGTTCCAAACGAAGTATGGGAGGTGTCCTACGGGAGCGAGATAGTAGATAGTAAAGAGCTCGCGCGAGTAGGAGGGCACCATGCGAGCAGGAGGGACCCTATTAAGGGAGGTACCTGCGAAGTATGGGAGATGTCCTACGGGAGCGAGATAGTAGATAGTAAAGAGCTCGCGCGAGTAGGAGGGCACCATGCGAGCAGGAGGGACCCTACTAGGGGAGGTACCTGCGAAGCAATGGGAGATGTCCTACGGGAGCGAGCTATAGAAAAGGAGTATACATGGCAAAGCATACGGAAGATGATTACATATTTTCATGTGTGGTTGTAAGAAGCGAAGAAGTTAATCTGCTAAATGAAGCAGATATGGATAAGCTACTTGAACAGCCTACTGTTCAAGCTGCCATGAACATGCTCGTTGATTTTGGCTACGGAAACGGAAAAGAACTGGCAAATCCAAGAGACTTTGAATATATCTTAAGAGATAATCTAGAAAAAGCGTATGAAACAATTTATTCAGTAATTCCAAATGAAAAGGAAATGAATTTATTTGCTTTCCCAAATGATTATCATAATGCAAAAGTTCTTCTTAAGGCAGAGTTTTTGAAAATAGATCCAAAACCATATCTTCTTCACACTGGCACAATAGATCCAGAACATTTAGAAGATTGCATAAAGAAGCGTGACTTTTCGGGATTATCATTACATATGAGAGAAGCGCTCCAAGAAGCGATTGATTCATTTGCAAAAATAAGAGACCCACAAGAAATCGATATCATACTAGATAGAGGATGTTATCGTGACATGCTTAACGATGCGGAAGATTCTGAAGAAGATCCGGACGATATCTATATAAGTGAATATATAAGACTTTTAATAGATACAGTTAATATCAACACATTCGTCAGACTTAAGAAAATAGAAAAGAACAAAAACTTCTTTAGAAAAGTTTTCTTAGAAGGCGGAAACTTTGACGAAGATAGTATTGAAGCAGAAGCGCTAAGATTTGCATCCGAAGTTAAAGACGGCCAGTTTGAAAAACATCTAGATGATAGAAAGATGGAATTTATAAAAGATGCGTTATATGTTCCGTTCGGAATTCAGCCGATAGTCGGATATTTAGTAGCAAAAGAAACAGAAATAAAAAATCTTCGAATGATACTCACAGGTAAAATCGCTAACACACCTTCGGAAGTTATCAAAGCAAGATTGAGGGAAACATATGTATAAAATTGGTGTAATCGGAGATAGGGAAAGCGTATTAGGATTCAAGGCAGTTGGACTTGATGTTTTCCCATGTGATTCAGCCGATGAAGCAGAAAAAACATTAAGAAAAATTGCAAAAGAAAGTTATGCAATTATATATATTACGGAGCAGTTGTATCAGTATATTCAAGACGCAGTTGATGAATATTCAGATACACGTCTTCCGGCAGTGATACCTATTCCAGGTAAAGAAGGAACACTTGGAATAGGCATGACATCAGTAAGAAAATCAGTAAATAGAGCCACTGGCGCAGATATCTTATTTGGAGAGGAAAACTAATGAGTAAAGGAATAGTTGAAAAAGTATCCGGACCACTTGTCGTTGCAAAAGGAATGCAAGACGCTGATATGTACGACGTTGTACGTGTTGGTGAAATTGGTTTGATTGGAGAAGTAATTGAAATGAGAGGCGACAAAGCCTCAATCCAAGTATATGAAGAAACAGCCGGAATAGGACCGGGCCTTGAAGTAGAATCTACGGGCGCGCCTCTTTCAGTTGAGTTAGGACCTGGACTTATTGAAAACATCTATGATGGAATTCAAAGACCATTAGAAGAAATGGTTAGCCAGGTAGGACCTAATATCACTAGAGGAATTAATATTCCTGCACTTAACAGGGAAAAGAAATGGCCTTTTGTTCCAACTGTAAAAGTTGGAGATCAAGTCGAGGCTGGCGATATAATCGGAACAGTCCAGGAAACAGTTTTAGTTGAACAAAGAATCATGGTTCCTTACGGAGTTGAAGGCGAAGTAATATCTATCGAATCCGGTGATTTTACTGTTGATACAACTGTTTGCAAAGTAAAGATGAATAATGGTGAAGTTAAAGAACTTTCACTTATGCAAAAATGGCCAGTTAGAAAAGGCAGACCATATAAAGAAAAACTTGCTCCAGAAATGCCACTCGTTACTGGACAAAGAGTTATTGATACAATGTTCCCTATCGCTAAGGGCGGTGTTGCCGCTGTACCAGGACCTTTCGGTTCAGGAAAAACAGTAGTACAACATCAGCTTGCTAAATGGGCAGATGCGGACATCGTTGTATATATCGGATGTGGCGAACGTGGAAACGAAATGACAGACGTTCTTAAAGAGTTCCCAGAACTTAACGATCCACGTACTGGCGAACCTCTTATGAAGAGAACAGTACTTATTGCAAATACATCAGATATGCCTGTTGCTGCTCGTGAAGCATCGGTTTATACGGGCATCACAATAGCTGAATACTTTAGAGACATGGGATACTCGGTTGCGCTTATGGCCGACTCAACAAGCCGTTGGGCAGAAGCACTTCGTGAAATGAGTGGTCGTCTCGAGGAAATGCCAGGTGAAGAAGGATACCCGGCCTACCTCGCATCACGTCTTGCTCAGTTCTATGAAAGAGCCGGAAGAACAGTATCACTCGGAAAGAACGGAAGAATCGGCGCACTCTCGGCTATCGGAGCTGTTTCACCTCCGGGTGGAGATATCTCAGAACCAGTTAGCCAGGCAACACTTAGAATCGTAAAAGTATTCTGGTGCTTAGATTCCCAACTTGCATACGCGCGTCACTTTCCAGCTATTAACTGGTTACAATCATATTCATTATATGTAGACCGCCTTGAAAAATGGTTCTCGGAAAATATCTCAAAAGATTTTCCAAAGATGAGAGCAAAAACGCTTAGCCTTCTTCAAAACGAAGCAGAACTTAATGAAATCGTTCAATTAGTCGGCGTTGATTCACTCTCGTTTGAAGATAGAATGAAACTTGAAGTATGTAAGTCAGTAAGAGAAGACTACTTACACCAAAACGCTTTCCATGAGGTAGATACATACACATCACTTAATAAGCAATATAAATTACTCGACCTCATCTTAGCCTTCTACAATCTTGGTGTTGACGCAATCGCTAAAGGCGCAAGCTTTGCTAAAGTTGCGGCATTACCAGAAAGAGAAGATATTGGACGTTTTAAATATATAGAAGAAAAAGATGTTGATGCAGCGTATGAAAAACTTATGGCAGCATTAACAAAATCAATTTCAGATTTGGTAGCTATGGAGGGTGAACTCGATGATTAAGGAATATAAAACAATCCGTGAAGTAGTTGGACCTTTGATGCTTGTAGAAGACGTAGAAAACGTAACTTATGATGAGTTAGGCGAAATCGTTCTTCCAAGCGGAGAAAAAAGACTTTGTAAAGTATTAGAGTTGAACGGAAAGAATGCACTTGTCCAGCTTTTCGAAAGCTCAACAGGAATTAACCTTCAAGAATCAGTTGTAAGATTTTTGGGACATGGAACGCAGCTTAAAGTTTCACCGGATATCTTAGGACGTGTATTCGATGGAATGGGCCGTCCAAAAGATGGAGGCGCAGAAATAATTCCAGAGAAGGTACTAGATATTAACGGTCTTCCTATGAACCCGGCTGCACGTGACTATCCTGCAGAGTTTATCCAGACCGGTGTTTCCGCAATTGACGGACTTAACACATTAGTTAGAGGACAAAAGCTTCCTATTTTCTCAGCATCAGGTCTTCCACATGCGAACCTGGCAGCCCAGATAGCTAGACAGGCAAAGGTTAGAGGAAACGACGCTGGAAACTTCGCTGTTGTATTTGCCGCAATCGGTATTACATACGAAGAAGCAGAATTCTTCTCAAGCGATTTCCGTCGTACAGGAGCTATTGATAGAACAGTTATGTTCATGAACCTTGCTAACGACCCTGCGGTTGAGCGTATCGCTACACCGCGTATGGCGCTTACAGCAGCCGAGTACCTCGCATTTGATATGGGAATGCATGTACTCGTTATCATGACAGATATCACAAACTACGCTGAAGCACTTCGTGAAATTTCAGCAGCTAGAAAAGAAGTACCAGGAAGAAGAGGATATCCGGGATATCTTTATACTGACCTTGCAACAATGTATGAAAGAGCAGGAAGAAAGAAAGGCGCACCAGGATCAATCACTATGATTCCTATCCTTACTATGCCAGAAGATGATAAGACTCACCCAATCCCTGACCTTACAGGATACATCACAGAAGGCCAGATTATTCTTTCACGTGAATTATATAGAAAGGGAATTGAACCTCCTATTGATGTTCTCCCATCTCTTTCAAGACTTAAAGATAAAGGTATCGGCGAAGGAAAGACTAGAGCGGACCACGCCGACACAATGAACCAGTTATTTGCAGCATACGCAAAAGGTAAAGAAAACTTAGAGCTTGTTGCAATCTTAGGCGAGAGCGCGCTTACAGAAGTAGACCTTCTTTACGCAAAATTCTCTCAAGAGTTTGAAAAGAGATATGTATCACAAGGATACGAAGCAGACAGAACAATTGAACAAACTCTTGATATAGGTTGGGATCTTCTTAAGATACTTCCTAGATTCGAACTTAAGAGAATTAAAGAGTCATACCTTGATGAATATTATCCTAAGAACTAACAAGAATTTTTATTAAAGGAAAAAAGATGGCACGTTTAAATGTAAATCCGACAAGAATTATGCTTTCAAACCTTAAGAAAAAACTCTCTACATATGTTAGAGGGCATAAGCTTCTTAAGGATAAGCGTGACGGATTAATGAAAGATTTTATAGAGTTGGCAAGAGAAAACGAAAAGCTCCGTAAGGAAGTTGAAGAAAAGCTTGCAAAAGTACATGCTAGCTTCGACGTTGCGGCAGCAGTTATGAGCCAGGAAGTTTTAGAAGAAGCACTCATGTATCCAAAGCAGGGCGTTGTTTTGGATGTAAAAGGAAAGAACGTAATGAGCGTTGATATTCCAGTGTTCAATTTTAAGACAACCGCAAACGACCCTACGGATATTTATCCATACGGCTACGCTAATACATCGGGCGATTTAGACGGCGCGGTAGAGGCTCTTTCAGAAGTTTTCCAAGACATGCTTAAACTCGCAGAAGTCGAAAAGGCGTGCCAACTCATGGCAGTAGAAATAGAAAAAACTAGAAGACGTGTTAATGCGTTGGAATACAAAATGATTCCTGATACTCAGGAGACAATAAAGTACATTTCGCAAAAGCTTGATGAAAACGAAAGAAGTACCCAGATTCGTCTCATGAAGGTTAAGGATATGATTCTCGAAGAAGCCCATCACTATAAAGAAAAAATGGAGATGGCAAAGTAATAAATGAAATTTATTTCATGGAATGTAAACGGAATAAGAGCATGCATGCAAAAGGGCTTCATAGATTTTTTTAATGAAGTAGATGCCGACATATTTTGTTTACAAGAAACAAAGATGCAAGAAGGCCAGTTAGACCTTGAACTGCCGGGATATTTTCAATATTGGAACTATGCAGAAAAGAAAGGTTATTCCGGCACAGCACTCTTTACTAAGAAAGAGCCGCTTAAGGTAACATACGGCCTTGGTATAGAAGAACATGACCACGAGGGCAGAGTAATCACAGCCGAGTTCGAAGATTTCTTTTTTGTTACGGTTTATGTTCCAAATTCTAAAGATGAGTTACAGCGTCTTGACTATCGAATGGTATGGGAAGACGACTTTCTTAAATACATCAAGAAGTTAGAAAAGAAAAAACCTGTTATCTATTGCGGCGACTTAAACGTTGCGCATAAAGAAATCGACTTAAAAAATCCAAAGACAAACCATCACCATGCCGGCTTTACGGATGAAGAAAGAGAAAAGATAGGCAACGTTTTATCTAGCGGTTTTGTGGACACGTTTAGATACTTTTATCCTGACATGGAACAAATCTATTCATGGTGGTCATATCGTTTCCAGTCGCGTGCCAAAAACGCAGGATGGAGAATCGATTATTTTATCGCATCTGAAAAATTAAAAGACAGATTAGTTGATGCAAAAATACATACAAAAGTTTTGGGCTCAGATCATTGCCCGGTAGAATTGGAGATAAAATGAAAATATTTGATAAGTTATTTTTTGGTATAAAGATGACATGGCTTAAAGTCATAATTGGTGCCGTAATCGTAGCGGTTGTTACAGCGGCTCTTCTTACGATACCGGGCGTAAAGGACACGTCAATTTCGTACATCGGCACATATATCGAATGCTGGCTCCTTTTCGCACTTATCATTATCATGAACTGCGAAAAGGTTCTAGACGCAGGCCTTAAAACATTTATCTTCTTTTTAATTAGCCAGCCACTTATCTATTTACTGCAGGTTCCATTTTCGCACATGGGCTGGCAGATTTTCATGTACTATCCTAGATGGGGCATCTATACAGTTTTATGTTTCCCAGTAGCTATGCTCGCATGGACGATAAAGAAAAACAAATGGTGGGGCGGAATTATCCTCGCACTTCCAACATGTTTCTTAGCATACGAATTCGCATACTTCCTTCCGGGACTAATCCAAAAGTTCCCACACAACATCGTTGCATGCGTTTTTATAATAGTAGAACTTATCGTTTTAATCTTTACAATTCTTAAAAATAAAGCCGCAAAAATTATCTGTGGCTGCGCCAGCGCGCTAGCTTTAATCGCATCTTTAGTCATTACTCTTATTTAATTTGCGTATAACTGATATGTAAACTAAGAATTAAGAGAATTTATTCGTCTATCGTATAATATATGTAGATGTAGGGTTGCCGTGCACCTAAGGTGCACAACCAAGGGCAACTTTTAATTTATTATATTATACGGAGGAAAAACATGAAAAAATTATTAAAGCGTTTCGGCGCAGCATTCATAGTAGTAGCTATGCTTGTCGCAATGATCCCGATGACGGTGTTGGCGAAAGAAACACGTTATGGTTTTTATTTGGGAACATATGAATTATTTCCAAATGGATTTTCAGTTGAAACAAAAATCAATGCAGGTGAAGGAACTAATTTAACTTGTTTTGCAAGAGGTTACGGTTATGACAGCGAAAATTACATTACCACATTTAAGTATAAACTTAATGGAGATAACACATGGAAAAATACTACTGACGCCAATACCGGTTTACAATTAGCAGGAAAATTCCTTGTTAATGATGCAGATAGAAGCGATAAAGAAATCGTGCTTAAGAGAGTGACAGATGTTACTTTCGATAAAAATGCTGAAGATGCAACAGAAGGTTCTGTAACAACAGCAGAAGCAACATATGGAAGAACATTACCATTAATACAAGGAAATGATAAAATGCTTCCAACAAGAACTGGATACATTTTCTTAGGATATTTTGATGCACAAGCTGGTGGCACTCAGTACTATAAAGCTGACGGAACAGCAAATAAGAATACATGGGATAAAACAGATGCAACAGTTACTCTTTATGCACAATGGAAAGAGATAAAAGATGCTGCTGTAAAGACAGCACCTACAGCAAATGATTTGACATATACGACAGATTATAGTTGGAAAGCTGTTGAACAAGTGCTTATTACTCAAGGCGAAGCAGAAAATGGCACAATGTATTATGCTTTGCAAAAAGGCAAAAATAAACCAGAGACAGATGATTATAGTATAAATTTACCAAAGGCTAAAAACGCTGGCGAATATACAGTTTGGTATTATGTAAAATCAAATCAAGGTGGAAAAGATACTGACCCAGCAAGCATTCCAGCTGAGATTAAACCAGCTGAATGGGATTTGAATTGGGAAAGAACAGAAGGTTTGGTATATGATGGAACAGAAAAAGCTACTCCTAATGCTTATTATTGGTGGGGCGGCCACAAGCAGTATCTTGATAATGTTACAATAGTAACAGAAGATACAGAATTAGAGTTCTTAAATGCTGGCACATATACATTTAGAGCGTTAAGCAATGATGGAAATTATGCCGATGAAATAGAGGTAACAATTGCAAAAGCACCGCTTACAGCTGTGTGGGAAACAAAAGAATATGTATATAATGGAGAAGAACAAACTTATCCAACAGTAACATTAGAAGGTGCTGTAAAAAATGAAACACCAACTGCTGTAGCTACAGTTGAAGGTGATTTTGTAGAAGCTGATACATATACATTTACTGCAGTTTTACCTGAAACAGATGTAAACGCAAACTATACTCTTGGCGTTCCTGAACCAACTAAGGATTATACAATCGCTCCTAAAGAATTAGAAGCATCAGACTTTAATTTTGTAAAACCTGTAAGTTCTAAGTTTACAGGCGATGCTAAATTAGTAAAAGTTAATTTATTACCTGTTTATGCAGAAGACCAAGAAAATGTAGCTTTCGCAATATTTAAAGACGGTGAAGCAGTAGAAGAAGCTGTTAAACCTGGAAAATATACAGTAAGAGCCAAAGTTGCTAGCAAAAACTTTAAAGCTAAAGATGTTGAAGTTGGTTCATTTGTTATCGAAGAAATCAAATTCATGGAAGGTGACGGAAGCAAATATGTAGTAGGATCAGATGGAACACTTAAATTTAAGACTAATGGCCCTTACGATTATTTCGAAGGCGTTAAGGTAGACGGCAATACAGTTGATCCTAAGAACTACGTTGTTGAAGAAGGAAGCACACTCGTTACATTTAAGAAAGCTTATGCTGAAAAATTAGCTGCTGGCGAACATACAATTCAATTCGTTTATATGTACAATGTTGCATCACCAGAAGCTACATTCACAATTGAAGCTAAAGAATCTCCTAAGACAGCAGATGCAAACACAACATGGCTTTGGATTTTATTAGGCACACTTGCAGGACTTGCACTTATCGCAGGCGCTTACAAAGTAGTTGGCTCAGATATCTAAGCTAAAACGATTTAATAATTATAAGTAATAAACTAAGATGGCTCCACCCGGAGCCATCTTTTTTCTATGCAGCCAGGTGGAGGTAAAGCCCACTTGCAACCATCAAAAAATTGTCGTATATTAATA
>JAZLGF010000046.1:0-3137 GCA_045616165.1 Lachnospiraceae bacterium | reverse complement strand
TAGATCTCTTTGCTAAAACTAATTTCAATAATGTCAATGAACGCAATGGCTCCAAAGAGCCTTATATGTTAGATTTGTTTGAAAATTTTGAATATTAACCTTTTTAAATCGTGTCCAATTTTTTAGTGGACACTAATGATATTTAAGGATGAAAAACAAAAAAAATAGCCAAACTTTTATAGTTTGACTATTTTTAATGATAATATGTATTAGATATTTATTTCTTAGTGTTACTTTGTTGAAGCTGTCTAATCCATTCTTCTAATTCATCGTTAAATCTATGTGTCCCTGCATTATTATTAGAAAGAGAATTAGAACTTTTAGAATAGAAAGTACAAGTACTATCCTTTAGTATTAAAGTACAAAACCATTTTTGATTTTTACATTTATCAGTAAGCATTTTATTATCAGCGAGATGACTATATAAGTTATTAATATCTTTTGGACGAGCTTTGACTCGTAAAAAGAAGGAATTACAATGTGAGATTATGAAATGATATTCTTCTTTTTTTACAAAAGACTCTTTTAATGTTGCGGCATAAATTGATTTAGGACGTCCACGTTTTTTCTTTTCAGGAAGATTCTGTTGATTGATTTTTTTTGGTTCTACTTCAGTGTCCTTCTTTTTTAGGCGTGTATAAAGTGGTCTAATGAGTCTTGCCACTTTTTTATACGGGTCACTAATGATGCTACATATATGCTGATTATAGATAAGAAGTGCTTCACTCATTTTTGAATCGAGATTCGTATTGGCCACTTGTAAGTTTTGTAGAACATCAAGTATGTCTTCTTGAACTGCGTTTGGATTGTTCTTTAAGTCATTATATATCCTTCCCCACTTTTCTTTTTCTATCCCTTCTTTTCTGAAATGGGGCTTATAATACAGATTTTGCAATATGTCTTCCAGGTTTTTAAAGGAATACTTCTCGGAAAGTTTTGATGAATTGTATTTCTCAAAAAAGAATTCACATTGTTCAATGATACTCTTTGAGGTTAATTGAAATTGTTCTATGCCTGCTTCATCAACTATAAAATTACAAGCGTAATCTATAATTTTGTCATTATTGGGAATCTCTAGAGCTTGTATCTCTTTGACTATCGAAGTGAGTGTTTTATATGAATCGAGGCTTGCCTCTGAACATTTTGATTCTTCAATCAGGAGTGTGTTTATTTTGAGCAACAAATCTCTTGTTTTATTTAAATCTTCTATATTCATGATATGTTTTGCAGTTAAATACGTTAGTTTTGCGGATTTTAATAAACTTGTTTCATTATATTAATATGCCGTATTGCCGTTTTACCAGGTGAAACCGCAAAACAGCAAAAACCGCATTATTCTGTTGATGAATGCTTGAAACAGTTGTTGAATTTTTCCATAATTTCTTGTGTAGATTCATCAGCGATTGTTATATACGGCTCCATAGCCTCATAAGTGCTATGTCCTGTTATTTTCATAATAATATCTCGGTCAATATGGTTGGCTGCCGCAAAACACACGAAGGATTTTCTTGCAGTGTGTGAGGATATTACAGAGTATTTATAATATGTTTTCTCTGTCCTTTTGCTGCCTCGCATCTCAGTGATGACGTAAGGTGTATTAATCTCTGCTAACTTGCATATATCCTTTATGTATACATTTGCCTTTTGATTTGATATGCATGGAAGTGCTTTGTCATCTTCAAAGGGCACATTGGCATATTTATCCAGGATTTCCCTAGCTGGAATACAGACAGGTATTTTTATTTTCTTTAGTGTTTTTATTGTGACGATATTAAGGTGGTTACCCTTGTCGTATGAATGCTTTAGATTTAATGCATCTGAGTACCGTAGGCCTGTAAAGCAACAGAACAGAAATACGTCTCTGACTTTTTCCAGATGTTCATTACCCTCATTAAACTTCAATTCATATAATTTGAGTAACTCTTGTTGATTCAGGTATATTACATCTTTTTCCGGGGTCTTTAATGCCGGTTGAAAATCCTGGAAATCCAATACAACATTATACTTCTTTTTTGTCGCCCATTTCAAAAACCACTTTAGGTATTTTATTTTCTTATTAATAGTCGAGTTTTTAAGGCCTTGTAGTCCTACTTCAGTTGTCCCATTTGTCAAAACTTTGCTTTTTGAAGGAGATACTGTCTTCTTCTCCCTCAGATATACCATAAAGTCAACCAATCCACTCTCATTAAGGGAGTCAAATGTTAGTTTATTATTGAACTCATATAAATCCTTACGCAGCGTTTTAAATTTCTTGTATGACCCATCTCTCCAGTCTTTCTCCTGACCTTCTTCGGTGATAAATTCATCAAACACGTCCCAAAATGATTTCTTGTTTGACTTGATTTCTAATAATGAAAGGGGTAGGTCTTCTGCCTGTGGCTTTATTATTGCGAGAAAGCGTTTCTTTAGGTCAAACGGGTATGGGATCTTGTTATTAAATTCATAGTATTTAAAACAGTCTTCCATTATATGATAGAATTCATAAATTCTGTGGTTAATTTGTTTCGCATTTGCACTTTTTACTCCTATTCGGTTTAGTTTGACTTGTTGTTTTGCTTTATCCCAATCATCAGGAGAAGATAAGGAATAGCCTACACTGAAATCTAATCTTGATTTGTTATAACTAACCCTCATTCTTACTTGGTAATAAATTTTCTTTTTTGTGTAAGGTTTAAGGTCAAAAGAGATTGTTCTACGTATATCCATATCTTATCGATATTTTATTTAATTTACATTTAAACATATTATAAATTATCCCCAAAAGTAGACAAAATTTCTTAATGTTGTATACTATTAGGAAAAATATTTTATTATAAATCAGGGTATTATAATAGCAATTGATATTGTGGTTCGATTCCTGGTGGCACCACAAAAAGAGAGACCCGTAGAGGGTCTCTTTTCTTTTTGTGGTGCCATTCCTTTTTTATGCGGCTAACGCCGCTTTTCGCTTCGCGGCTCACAGAAGTGAGCTAGAGACCCGTAGAGGGTCTCTTTTCTTTCGTGTGGTGCCTTCCTTTCCGGTGAATGCCAAACAGGCTCGGCAAACTGACCAGTAGACGAACTGCAGGAGAACTACTCTTCCAGTAGCGGAGTCGCTTTTTTGTACTCTCGCTCCGCAAGCTGGCGGTCAAACATGT
>JAZLGF010000045.1:0-18068 GCA_045616165.1 Lachnospiraceae bacterium | reverse complement strand
CTTGAAGCAAGACCTGTTGCAGTTTTCGTTCAGGTTGCAAGCCAGTACGACAGCTCTATTTTCGTAGAATACAGAGATAAAAAAGTTAATGCAAAGAGCATAATGGGCATGATGAGCCTTGGTATAGCTCAGGGTGAAAGAGTTATTATTTCTGCAGAAGGAACTGACGAGATTGAAGCAGTTGACGGCATAGAGAAATATTTATCTTCGAAGGAGTAACAATGGCATTTACGCACCTGCATGTTCATACCGAATACAGCTTATTGGATGGTTCGGGAAAGATCAAAGAGTTGGTAGAACAGGCTAAAACACAAGGGTGCGACAGCCTGGCAATTACTGACCACGGGGCAATGTACGGTGTAGTAGACTTTTACAGAGCGGCAAAGGCTGCTGGTATTAAGCCTATTATCGGATGTGAAATATATGTAACCTCAGGTTCCAGATTTGACCGTGAGGTGGGTCAGGGTGATGATAGATATTATCACCTTGTTTTATTGGCAGAAAATAACGTAGGTTATAACAACCTAATGAAAATAGTTTCACACGGGTTTACAGAAGGGTTTTATTATAAGCCACGTGTTGATTATGAAATTTTGGAAAAATATTCTGAAGGAATAATTGCTTCCAGCGCATGTCTTGCTGGTATCGTATCTAGATTAATTCAAAGAGGAAAATATAACGACGCTAAAGAAGAAGCGATAAGACTTCAAAAGATTTTTGGCGCAGGAAATTTCTTTTTAGAATTACAAGATCATGGAATCCCAGAGCAAAAGATGGTAAATGCGCAGCTTCTTAGAATGAACGAAGAAACAGGAATTCCGCTTATCTGCACGAATGATATCCATTATACATATGATAGTGATGCTGAGGCACATGATGTTTTGCTTTGTATCCAAACAGGTAAAAAAATAAATGATAAAGACCGCATGAAATATGAAGGCGGTCAATACTTTATAAAATCACCTAAGCAGATGGAAGAGCTTTTTGCTTATGCGCCAGAAGCTATAAAAAATACTGAGCGTATTGCGTCTAGATGTAATGTTGAAATTGAATTTGGTGTACAAAAACTTCCTAAATTCGATGTTCCAGACGGCTATACATCAGAAGAGTATTTAGACATGCTTTGTCAAAAAGGACTAAAAGAAAGATATCCTGACTGGCAACGCTATGAGCCAAGATTAAGATTTGAATTGGATACAATTAAGCAAATGGGATATGTTGATTACTTCCTTATTGTTTGGGATTTTATTAACTACGCTAAAGAGCATGGAATTGCGGTTGGCCCGGGAAGAGGAAGTGCAGCAGGCAGTATTGTTTCATATTGCTTAAAAATTACAGACATAGATCCTATTAAATACAGTTTAATTTTTGAACGTTTCTTAAATCCTGAGCGTGTATCAATGCCCGATATAGACGTTGACTTTTGCTACGAAAGAAGAGGCGAAGTTATCGAATATGTTACAAGAAAATACGGCACTGAAAAAGTAGCCCAGATTATAACTTTTGGAACTATGGCAGCTAGAAACGTTATAAGAGATGTCGGAAGAGTTTTAGATATTCCTTACGGAGTTGTCGATTCTATTGCAAAAATGGTTCCGTCAGAACTCAACATAACAATAGATAAAGCACTCGCAGGAAATATTGAATTTAAAAGAGCTTATGATAGCGATTTGCAAATTAAACAACTTATTGATATGGCGAAAAGACTTGAAGGGCTTCCACGCCATACATCAATGCATGCGGCCGGCGTAGTAATTTCAAAAGAGCCAATTATGGAATATGTTCCACTTTCAAGAGGAAGTGATGGTTCGACGGTAACACAATTTATTATGACTACCTTAGAAGAACTAGGACTCTTAAAGATGGACTTTTTAGGACTTAGAACACTTACCGTTATTCAAAATGCTTCAATAATGGCACAAAGAAATAAAGGCATTGAATTAGATTTAGGACTAATAGATTATGATGATAAAAAAGTTTTAGAAATGATAGGCCTTGGAAAAACTAAAGGTGTGTTCCAACTTGAAAGTCCGGGAATGACAAGTTTTATGCGAGAACTTAAGCCACACTCTTTGGAAGACGTAATAGCCGGAATTGCTCTTTACAGACCTGGCCCGATGGATTTCATTCCAAAATATATTAAAGGCAAAAACTCTGGTCAGCAAATAAAATACGATTGTCCACAGCTTAAGCCAATCTTAGAGCCAACGTATGGATGTATCGTCTACCAGGAACAGGTTATGCAAATAGTTCGTGACCTTGCGGGATATTCTCTTGGCGGTGCAGACGTTCTAAGAAGAGCTATGAGCAAGAAAAAAGATTATGTTATGCAGGCTGAACGTCAAAGATTTGTTTATGGCGATGATGAAAGTGTTCCTGGCTGCGTGCGTAATGGTATTAGCGAAGCGGTTGCAAATAAAATTTACGACGACATGATTGACTTTGCTAAGTATGCGTTCAATAAGTCACATGCAGCGGCATACGCAGTAGTTTCATACCAAACAGCATACCTTAAATTCTATTTCCCTGTAGAATTTATGGCTGCTATTATGACATCTGTCGTAGATAAACTTTCAAAACTTGCTGAATATATCCAGGAAGCAAAGGATATGGATATTGAGATTCTTCCACCTGATATTAATGAGGCTGAAAGCGGATTTACAGCACATGGAAAGAATATAAGATATGGCCTTTCGGCTATTAAAGGTGTTGGCAAAAACTTAATTGATAACATAGTAAATGAAAGAAAAGAAAATGGACCATATAGAGATTTATATGATTTTTGTCAGAGATTAATCCTTAAGGATTTAAATAAAAGAGCGGTTGAAAACTTTATTAAAGCCGGATGTTTTGATTCATTTGGGTTTACAAGAAAACAGCTTGTCCATATTTACATGGACGTAATAGATAAAATTACGAATGACAAAAAGAGTGCAATTTCGGGACAACTTTCACTCTTCGACTTAGCAGGCCAAAATGATAAGAGCGATTACATGATTAGGGTTCCGGATGTTGGTGAGTTTGATAAAGAAACGCTCTTAGAGTTTGAAAAAGATGTTCTTGGAATTTATATAAGTGGCCATCCGTTAGAAGACTTTGCTGAACTTTTATTGGCAAATACAACGGCTAAGTCAAGCGATTTTGAGATTGACGATGAAGGAAAAGTAAGAGTAAAAGATGATTCTATCCAGACGCTAGGAGGTCTTATTAGCAAAGTTACAACTAAGACAGATAAAAAAGGCCAAATGATGGCGTTTGTAACTATCGAGGATTTAGTTGGCACGGTTGAAGTTATTGTTTTTGCTAGAAATTATTCGGAAAACAGATCGCTTATTGAAGAAGGAAATAAAGTTTTAATTAGGGGTAGAGTAAGCGTTGATTCTGATTCTGATGGCAAACTTATTTGTGATAAGATGACAGACATGAAAGGCTTTAATAAAGAACTTTGGATTCAATTTAAAGATGTCTATGAATATAGAAAAAATGAAAGATATATAACGGATCTTTCTACGATAGATGAATTAAAAGGCAACACTCCAATTGTCGTTTATATAAAAGACGTAAGACAAATGAAAAGGATGGATGAAAAATTTAACGTTAAATCGTCTCGCGAATTTATCGAAGTACTCGAGCAAAGATTCGGACATGATAATGTTAAATTAACTTTTAGAAGATGATTACTTCAAGAACTAATGGACAAATAAAAAATGTTAGAAAACTTCTTGATTCAAGCAAAGCGAGAAAAGAACAGGGCCTTTTTGTAATCGAGGGAAGTAAGATGGTTTCGGAATTGCCATCTTCTTTTGCAGAGCATATTTTTGTTTCAGATAGTTATATGAAAGAAAAGAAAATAGGCGAAGAAGAACTTGCAAAAAAATATAATGCTTTTGATATTGTTAGTGATGAAGTTTTTAAAAGCATTTCTGATACGGTTACGCCTCAGGGCATCTTGGCTTTAGTAAATATGTCTGCACTTAAAAGAGCAAAAGACATAAAATATAAACAAGACGCAGGTTGCGATAAGCAGACTGTTTTAATCTTAGATGGAATTCAAGACCCTGGTAATTTAGGAACTATGATAAGAACATCCGAGGCGGCAGGCGTTAAAGCCGTAATATTAAGCAAGGATTGCGCCGATATTTATAATCCAAAAACAATTCGTTCAACAATGGGTAGCATTTTCAGAGTACCAACATATACTTGCGATTGCGTAACGAAGATAAAAGAATTAAAAAGCGAAGGCTTTAGTGTATATGCGGCTGCTCTTGACGGCGCGGTAGCGTTTGACGAGGTTCAATACGCAAAGAAGAGCGCTATTGTTATAGGAAATGAAGCGAATGGAATTTCTAAAGAAGTTTTAGAAAATGCTGATGCAAAAATTAAAATTCCGATGGAAGGAAAAGTTGAGTCTCTTAACGCGGCTATTAGTGGTGCGTTGTTAATGTATCATCTAAAATGAATTTGTGATATTATGTGTGACGATATAAAGGAAGGCAAAATGGATAAACAAGTTTTATGTGGAGCAAATTATTACGAGCAAAAATATTATTTAAATCCTGCTTATGAAAATTTGCCAGATGCAATTAAAGATGAGCTTAAGATTATGTGCGTGCTTTTTGTTCAAGAAGTTAGCGGCATAATTATTTTAGAATTCACAAAAGAAGGCAACTTAAATATTGTTGTTACTGCAAAAGATACAGATGCTTATTTTGATGAAATCGGAAGCGAACTTAAAGTTAGACAATTAAGAAAAGAAAAGGCTAATCTTTTCGCACAACTGGAGGAATACTATCATGCTACTTGCGATTGATGTTGGAAATACAAACACAAAATTTGCTATTTTTGAAGAAAAAGAAATAAAGGTTACTTTTAGAGTAACAACAAAAACTTCACGTACATCTGATGAATATGTAATTATGCTTACTAGCCATCTTTCAAGTAGTAAGTATAGTAAAGAAGATATAACAGGTGTTGTTATCGCTTCTGTTGTTCCTGATGTTATGCATTCTCTTAATAATTGCGTTAGAAAGATGTTTAACATTGAGCCAATCGTTGTTGGCCCTGGAACTAAAACAGGAATTAAACTTATCAAAACTAATCCTAATGAGGTTGGAGCTGATAGAATGGCTGACGGTGTTGCGGCACTCGAGATGTACGGTGGCCCGGTAATTGTCGTTGATTACGGAACAGCTACAAAGTTTGATTATTTTACTGCGGACCACGGCTTTCAATCAGCAATTACATGTCCGGGAGTTTTTATTTCGGCACGAGCTCTTTGGGAAGGAACGGCAAAGCTTCCTGAAATTGAAATAAAAAATCCAGGTACTATAATGGCCCTTGATACAGTCACATCTTTGCAAGCTGGTATTCTTTATGGAAGCATTGGAGAGGCTGAGTACATAATTAATAGAATAAAAGAAGAATCAAAAGAAGAAGGATTTAAGGTTGTTGCAACGGGCGGCGTAGCCAATATCATTGTAAAAGAAACAAACTGCATTGATTACTTTGAACCGGATCTTTTGATGCATGGACTTAGAATAATATACGAAAAGAATAAATGAAAATAGGAAATGTTGAAGTAGGAAAGTTAATACTTGCACCGATGGCAGGGATAACCGATATGCCTTTTAGGGCACTCTGTAAGAAACAGGGTGCTTCTTTAACATGTACCGAAATGATTAGTGCAAAAGCATTATTTTATAAAAATAAAAACACGTTACCTCTTATGAAGGTAGATTCTTTGGAAAGTCCTGTGGCACTTCAACTTTTTGGAAATGATCCAGAGCTTTTAGCAAGCGAAGCGTTAAAACTTGAAGAAGGGCCATATGATATTTTCGATATAAACATGGGCTGTCCGGTCGCTAAAGTAGTAAACAATGGCGAAGGCAGTGCCCTTATGAACGAGCCTAAAAAAATAGAAGCTATTGTTAAGGCAATGACGAAGGTTTTGCATAAACCAGTTACTGTTAAAATTAGAAAAGGATTTTCTGAGAAAAATATTAATGCTGTAGAGATTGCTAAGATTGCCGAAGGCGCCGGAGCAGCGGCGATAGCGATACATGGGCGAACAAAAGAGCAAATGTATCACGGGAAGGCTGACTGGGATATAATCCGCCAAGTAAAAGAGGCAGTGTCCATTCCGGTTATTGGAAACGGAGATATATGCTCGGGATCTGATGCTAAGAGGATGTTTGACGAAACTGGCGTTGACGCAGTGATGATTGCAAGAGCGGCAAGAGGCAATCCTTGGATTTTTAAGCAAATTAATCATTTCTTAGAAACCGGATGCGAATTGAAAAAGCCTTCTTTAGATGAAGTAAAGGAAATGATTTTTACCCATTTAGATTTAATGGTTGAATTTATGCAAGGCCAAGATACTGAAAGAAGACGTGGCCATTCTCGCGTTAAAATGAGTGCCGAAGAGGCAGCAGTCCACCAAATGCGCACACATGTGGCTTTTTATAGTCTGGGTTACCAAAACGCAACTGCGCTTCGCCGCGACATTAACCAAGCCGAAACCCTAGACGAATTTAAAGAGATTCTAATGAATTGGAATTAAACAAACCTGAACTTGCCGAACTCTTTTCTAAATGCTCGCAGCCCGACCTACTCGTTTCTGGCTCGGGTTCCAACTCGCCGACAACGAGCAGGTCGGCTCTGCTCGCAATCCTTACACACAAAAATATTTTTTATATAGAATGAGCGTAATGAAACGCGAAGTTGCCGTCGCCTGAGCTTAAGAAGGAGCTCGCGCCGTGGCTTCGCTACCTACGGCAGCTAACTTATGTGCGCCAGTACACTTATGTCCGCCCGCTGCCTCAGTTCTTTTTACTTTCCAATTATACGTAATTAGTGCCTCTATAGTGGGAAGCTTTTCAGACTTTGAGTATAGTTTTTCCCAATATACGAGATTGGAGTCTCTATATTGGGAAACTTTTCATACTTTGTGTATAATTTTTCCCAATATATGAAAGGAGTGTTTATATATTGGGAATTTTTTCATAAAAATAATAATTATTTTCCAAATATATTAAAGAAGCATATCTATATTGGGAAACTTTTCAAGAATACTACGGATGATGATTTTCTCCCTATAGAAAGATATCGCGTCTATAGTGAGAATTTTTTTAGAAGCCAGAGGGTTATTTTCTCCCTAAAGAAGAACAGACTATCTATAGTGAGAACTTTTTGAATAAATGGATGATTATTTTCTCACTATAAGAGGACCGACAGCCTATAGTGAGAAAATTTTAAGAGAACAGATAATTATATTCTCCCTATATGAAGTCAGGTTCTCTATAGGGAGAAAATACAGAAAAAGCGAGCAAAGATCAAAGATCAAAGAGTAAGGCGGGTGGCTAGCCAAACTTTAATGGCGAATGATATTGCCCGCCGTAAGTAGCGAAGCGACGGCGCGCGCCCTCAATAGCGCAGGCGCCGTCAGCTTCGCGAGCGAAATAGTATATTATTAAGAAAGCGAGCGGAGCAGTGTGGCTCGTTATCGGCGAGATTTCATTTTAGCGAGTGGAGCCGTGCAACTTTTTTCAGAGCGTTTTTAGCGGTTGAAAAAAGTTCGTACGGGACACGAGCATTTCAAAAAGAGCTCGGCAAAGGGCGATTTGGCGATTTCTTTGTATAATTCAATTATGAAAATTAAAAATGACTTTTATAGAAAAAGGGTATAAGATAAACGTGGAGGGATGGTTATGAAACATCAAGTTATTTTTGATCAAGATAAATGTATTGGATGTGGACTCTGCGTAAAAGACTGTGTCAGCTTTGATATTGAAATTCAAGATGGAAAAGCAAAGTCATTGCAATAGTGATTTTTAGTAATGACAAAATTAGCGCATCATTATCAGATAAAAGTTTTTAGAGCATAAAGGACGAGATATGAATAATACAATAAAAGAATTATACGAAAGAAAATCGGTTAGAGTTTTTACAGAGCAAGAAATAACAAAAGAGCAAAGAGAAGAAATTATAACTAGTGCAATGCAGGCACCAACAGCAGGCAACCAGCAAATGTACACAATTATTGATATTCAAGATCAAGAACTCAAAGAAAAAATGGCAGTGCTTTGTGACAATCAGCCGTTTATTGCTAAGGCAAAATTAGTGTTAGTTTTCTGCGCTGATTTTAGAAAATGGTATGACGCATTTAAGGAGGCTGGTGCTACTCCAAGAAAACCTGGGGTTGGGGATTTAATGCTTTCAGTAACAGATTCATCAATCGCAGCGCAAAACGCAGTAGTAGCGGCTCATAGCATGGGCATCGGATCATGTTATATTGGAGATGTAATGGAAAACGCAGAAAAGATGAAAGACACTTTGAATCTTCCACAGTATGTTTTTCCATGCGTAATGCTTGTTTTTGGCTATCCAACGCAGCAACAAATAGATAGACCAAAACCACTAAGAAGCGCCTTAGAAGATATTGTATGTATTGATACATATAAAACAAAAGATGTAGAAGCTCTTAAAAAGCTATTTGCAAATAAGTATGAAAACGGGGCATTTGAAGAATGGGCAAAAGCCTTTTGTAATAGAAAATATAATTCGGATTTTTCAAAAGAAATGTCCCGTTCAGTTAATGAGTATATAAAAGATTTTAATTAATTGAGGAGGTATAAAAATGTCAGAAACATTACAAACATTAGTAAACAGAAAAAGTTGTAAAGCGTATAAACCAGAATTAATTGAAGAAGAAAAATTACAGGCAATTATTAAAGCTGGAACATATGCTGCAACAGGTATGGGAAAACAATCTCCAATCATCCTGGCGATTACTAACAAAGAATTAAGAGATAAACTTTCAAACATGAATGCTAAAGTAATGGGAAAAGAAGGAGACTTTGATCCATTTTATGGGGCACCAGAAGTTTTAGTTGTATTAGCAGACAAGAGCGTTCCGACATATATTTATGATGGAAGTTTAGTTATGGGAAATCTTATGAATGCAGCATATGATCTTGGAGTTGGTTCATGCTGGATTCATAGAGCAAAACAGGAATTTGAAACAGAAGAGGGAAAAGCTATTCTTAAAGAACTTGGGATTGAAGGCGATTACGAAGGTATTGGCCATTTGATTTTAGGATATCCAGACGCTCCTTATCATGATGATGTTCCAAGAAAGGACACTTACGTATATTATGCAAAATAAAACATTGGAAAAGTTTTAGGATATAACGACTATATTGAAAATCAGATAAGACTTGCAAGAATCTACTTGATAATGATTAATTGAAAAGAATTTAATAAAAATTAAGGGCATCTGGTTATGCAGATGCCCTTTTTTGTGCTATTATTAGGGTATGTTATTAGCTACGACATTAATGGCAGAAAACAATATGGTGTATTTTATTTCGGGAGGAGTAATTATTTTACTAATCTTTATTATTGCGATTTCGAATGCATCAAAGCCAATAACTATAAAAGTTGAAAAAAAGATTAAGAAAAAGAAATACATCAGTAAAGAAGATTTTTTCAAATCATGGGAACAGAATAAAAGTGATTATCCGGGATGTTATGTGATTTTAATTTATGATAAAAAACTGATTCTTAATCCGATGAATTATGATGAAATATATGTTGGACAGTCGGTTAATGTTAGAAAAAGAATTTTTAACCATCTTATGGGGCATGGAAACGGAGATGTTTACTATGGACTTAAAAGTGGTTGTAGAGTATATATAGTTATACAAAAATGTAGCAAGAAAAAATTAAATGAAAATGAAATAGATTTAATTGAATATTTTGAAGCTACGGATTCGCTTAATGTAACAAAAGGCGGATCGGCAAAAAGATAAAAAGAAAAAAGGTCAAATTAGGCAATTTAATAATGGAATTAAATAAACATATAGATTTTTCAAACAAAGAACTTTGGCATCTAATACTACCATTAATTCTTGAACAATTCTTATCTGTAGCAGTAGGTCTTGCCGATTCGATGATGGTTGCACAAGTCGGAGATAGTGCAGTATCGGGAGTATCGCTCGTAGACTCAATTAGCGTTCTTATGCAATATATCTTTTCTGCGATGGCAGCAGGAGGCGTTGCGGTATGTTGCCAGTATTTAGGAAGAAAAGATTCAAAGCTTTCAAAAAAAGCAGGACATCATCTTGTACTTTTAATGACAGTTATATCAGTTGTTATTACTGCACTCTTATATATATTTAGCAATTTAATAATAACAAAATTATTTGGCGCTATTGACGCAGACGTTATGGACGCAACAAGAAAGTATTATATGATAGTAATGGCGTCTGTACCTGCGATAGCTATCTATAATGCTGGAGCGGGTTTGTTTAGAGCAATGGAAAAGACGGATATCACATTAAAGATTTCGATTATCATGAATGTGATAAATGTTGCTGGTAATGCTGTATTGATTTTTGCCTTAAGATATGGCGTAGAAGGGGTTGCTATACCTACTTTGGTTTCAAGATGGATTGCAGCTATTTTAGCCGTAGCGTTACTTTTTAATAAAAAGTATTTACTTAATTTAAGAGATATATGGAAGTTCAAATTAGAAAAAAGCATATTAAAAAATATATTTAAATTTAGTGTTCCTAGTGGCGTAGAAAATGGAATGTTCCAGCTTGGTAAAATTATTCTCTTTAGTTTTATTTCTACAATGGGAACAGCGAGCATTACGGCAAATGCAATTGGAGGAACGATGGCGAGCTTCCATGTTATACCCGGCAATGCAATAAACCTTGCAATGGCAACCGTTGTAGGACAATGCGTTGGTGCAGGAGCTTTTGATAAGGCCAAGTTTTATTTTAGAAAATTGCTTAAGTGGGTATATATTATGTCCGCTATATGGATAACATTAATTATTATCTTTACGCCGACAATTCTTAAAATATATAATGTTTCAGAAGAGGCGACCCACCTAGCACATATAGTTTGTATGTTGCATGCGGTTAATGGAATAATAATATGGCCAATGGGTTTTGTTATGCCGACGTTTTTAAGGAGTGCCGGAGATACTACATTTACGATGATTGCAAGTGCACTTTCTATGTGGTTTGTAAGAGTCGTTGCCGGTATCGTGCTTGCGAAGGTATTTGGACTTGGAGTAGTTGGTGTTTGGATTGCGCATACGATATTAGATTGGATTGTAAGAGCAATAATATTCTTTGTAAGATATAAAAAGAATAAATGGATGACAAAGGCAATAAAACAATAGCCAAAATATGATTGGAGGATTTATGGGAGCAGTAAAACCAAATAAGCTTGGGGGACGCTTTTGGTCTGCAATGTTGATATTCGGCCTAATGGGTCAGATTGCATGGGTAGTTGAAAACATGTATTTCAATGTTTTTATCTATAAGATGTTTCACGCTAGTGCAGCCGAGATATCTGCCATGGTTATGGCTAGCGCAGTAGTAGCTGCATTAACAACAATTATCATGGGTGCTGTTTCAGACAAAGTTGGAAAACGAAAAGCGTTCATGAGTATTGGATATATTATATGGGGTATTAGCATTATAACATTTGCATATATCAAAAGTGTTATTCTTACAATAGTAATGGATTGCGTTATGACATTCTTTGGCTCAACGGCAAACGATGCTGCATACAACGCATGGCTTACAGATAGAGGAGATAAAACTAACAGAGGTAAAATAGAAGGATTTAATTCTATGATGCCACTTGTTTCTATATTGATAGTTTTTGGCGGTTTTATGAGTTTTAATTTGGACGAACACTCAAGCTGGGTTACTATTTATTACATTATAGGAATCGCAACGACTATCATCGGAATATTAGGATTGTTTCTAATCGAAGACGCAAAAGATTTAACTAAATCATCTAATAATTTCGGACAGACTTTAATAGCAAGTTTTAGACCAAAAACGATAAAAGAAAATTATGTTTTGTATATTATTCTTGGACTTTTTGCTATTTTTGGAATATCTATTCAGGTGTTTATGCCATACCTTATTATTTATTATGAGCAAAGCCTTGGCATGAGTAATTATGTTTTAATTATGGCGCCCGCAATAATTGTTGCTGCTGTAGTTACGGCTTTCTATGGGAAAGTATATGATAAAAAAGGTTTTGCATTCAGTATTAGGATTCCTGTTGCGATGCTCGGAATAGGTTATCTTTTATTATTCTTTACAAAAACAACAATTCCAGTATTTATTGGTTCGCTTTTCATGATGAGCGGATATCTTACAGGAATGAGTGTATTTGGAGCAAAGATAAGAGATTTGATTCCTGAAAATGAAGCAGGAAGATTTCAAGGCGTTCGTATAATAGGTCAGGTTTTAGTGCCGGGATTAATAGGTCCGGCAATCGGAGCAGCAGTTTTGAAAAATGCTAAGGTGATTATTAACAATGATGGTACGGAAAGCTTTTTACCAAATGAAAATATATGGCTTGCAGCATTAGTAGTTGCAGCAGTATTGTCAGTTATGTTAGCATTGCTCAGAAAACAAATAGTAAAACAAAGTAATGTCAAATAGGTAGGATAAAATTATGTGGAATGTATACCCTAGACCACAACTTAAAAGAGAAAGTTTTTTAAATCTTAATGGAACATGGTTCGTTAATGGAAAAGCTAGCTATGTGCCAAAATGTGAAAGTGATGAGCACATAGAATATTTGCGTTCTTTTATATTTAACAAAGAAAATGACAGAGCAATTTTGCATATAGGAGCAGCAGACCAAAAAGCAAACGTATATTTAAATAACGAATTTGTTGGAAGCCATGAAGGTGGATATTTGCCGTTTGATTTTGACATAACGGATTTTATTAAAGAGGGTGAAAATTATATAAAAATAGAAGTAGTTGATGAACTTGATATTAATTACCCTTATGGAAAACAAAAGAAAAAACATAAAGGCATGTGGTATACACCAACATCAGGTATATGGAAAAGTGTATGGATTGAACAGGTTCCACAAGTTTATATTAAAGATGTAAAAATCACTACTGATTTAGAGGGTGCGGATGTTACTTTATATATCAATGATTGCACTTCATGGCCAGAAGTTAAAGAGTTTACAAGAGAAATGCGCTTTAATGAAACGAGGCCAATTTATTGGGATGTAGATAATCCACATCTGTATTATAGAACAATTGAGTTTGATAAAGATAAAGTTGAGATTTACTACGCTATAAGAAAAATTGAAATAGATGATGATAGCGACGGAATAAAAAGAGTTTTCTTAAATAACAAGCCAATCTTTTTACATGGAGTATTAAACCAAGGTTATTATAAAGATGGCTATTTATTACCAGATGATCCGTCAGAATATGAAAAAGATATATTAAGGATGAAAGAACTTGGTTTTAACATGTTAAGAATGCATGTTAAAGTTGAGACAGAAGAGTTTTATTATGCTTGTGATAGATTAGGAATGCTTGTTATGCAGGACATGGTAAACTCAGGTAAATATCATTTCTTTAAGGATACCGTGCTGGGAACTTTAGGATTTAGGTTTAAGGATGAGTGTAATACATATAATCAAAGGCAACAAATATGGCTTGAACATACAATGAATACCGTAAAACATTTGTATAATCATCCATCAATTATTATATACACGTTATTTAATGAGGGCTGGGGTCAGTTTGACTCGGATAATATTTATACAAAAGTAAAAGAATTAGATCCTACAAGATTAATCGATTCGACATCAGGTTGGTTTTCTAGAAATAAGAGTGACTTTGATTCAAGACATGTTTATTTTTTCCTAAGAAAAATACGTCCTAAAAATCGTCCAGTGTTAATATCAGAATGTGGAGGATATACCCTTAATCTTAATGGCGCAGAAAAAACATATGGATACGGAAAGTGTCACAGCAAAGGAGAACTTACATATAAAATTCTTTTGATGTATAAAAAGATGATTTGGCCGGATTCCTCAAAAGGAATATGCGGTAGCGTATATACCCAGTTTACAGATATTGAAGATGAAATAAATGGTTTATATACATTTGATAGAAGTACATGTAAAGTAACTAAAAATCAAGTGAAAGATATATCATATAACCTTGGTGAAGATTTATGGATTCAATAAAAAATATTTTAATAGGCGCAGATAAAGGCGTAGGAAAAACATATCTCGTAAATAAGCTTAAAGAAGAACTCAAAGATAAAAATATTCAGGGCTATTTCACTTTGATGCATAAAGATAAAATCGATGAGAATAATAACGGTTTTAAGATTTATATGTATCCAGCGAATCAATCGATTGAAAACAGAAAAGAAACAAAAGAAAATTATATAGGCAGTTGCAATAAAATAGACAAAACGATAAATAAGGATATTTTTGCAAAGCTTGGTGTAGAACTTTTGTCAGAAGCGGACAAAGACGATGTTGTAATAATGGATGAGATTGGATATTTTGAATCTGATGTAGATGAATTTACAAAAAAGGTTTACGAAGTACTTGAAGGTCCAAATCATGTTATCGCAACAATAAAAGAAAGATACGATAATGACTATATAAATAATGTTAGAGCTTATAAAGATAGAGAAGATACAATCTTTATTAAGCTGACAAAAGAAAATAGAGACGAAGTTTTTGCTCAACTTGAAAAGATAGTAAAAGCATGGTAGAACTTTTTATTTATGAATGATAACAAAAGAAAAAAATTTCATATTACAATACCGATTCTAGCAATTGTTTTGGTAGTTGTTTTTGTTTTGTCTTTCTTTCTTGGAAGATATAAATTTGAGTTCAGCACTCAAATGATAGCCGTGCTTATAAATATAAGACTTCCAAGAATAGTAATGGCTTGCCTTGTGGGATGCTGCCTTTCATGTGCCGGCGCAGCTTACCAGGGAGTTTTCCAAAACCCGATGGCATCACCGGATATCTTAGGCGCATCTAATGGCGCGGCTTTCGGCGCAGCACTCGGAATTATCTTAGGACTAGGAACAAGATGGATGACATTATCTGCGTTTGTTATCAGTATAATTACGGTTGCAATAGTATTTATAATTGCCCAAAAAGCACCAGGCAATAAAATCTTAAACTTAATTCTTTCGGGAATAATGATAGGCTCATTTTTCTCGGCTGGAACAAGCTATATTAAATTGGTGGCAGATACAACGAATGAACTTCCGGCAATAACATATTGGCTTATGGGAAGTTTATCGGGCGTTAAACTAAGCGATTTTAATTTAATTGTAATTGCAGCAATGGTAATTGGATGCGGAACGCTTTTGATACTTAGATGGAAAATAAATATTTTGACACTTGGCGATGAAGAGGCGAGCACACTTGGAATAAATACTAAGAGATTAAGATTAGTTGTTATTTTGGCGGCGACTTTAGTAACGGCGGCCAGCATAGCAGTAAGTGGCGTAATAGGATGGGTAGGACTTGTTATTCCCCATCTAACAAGAAAACTAGTTGGACATGACTATCGAAAACTTATACCAGCATCAATGCTTACTGGCGCAATCTTTTTATTAATCGTTGACGATATAAGTAGAAATCTTTTGGCTACAGAAATTCCGATTGGAATTTTAACAGCGTTTGTTGGCGCACCGTTCTTTATATATTTGTTAATTAAGAGAGATAAGACATTATAAATGAGTATTGAAGTAAATAACCTAACATTTTCATATGGTAGAAGGAACATTTTAGAGGGAGTTAGTTTTGATATTCCAGATAGCTGTTTATGTACAATTTTAGGTGCGAACGGTTCTGGAAAAACAACAATGTTTAAATGCATCTTAGGAATGCTTAAAAAGTATACCGGTGAAATAAAAATAGACGGAGTACCAACAAAAGAATTAACAGCAAGACAGTTAGCCCATAAAGTAGCATACATACCGCAAATTCATGAAACCACGTTCGATTATAGTGTAAGAGATATGGTGCTTATGGGAACTGATCATACTTTGGCTCCGCTAGCAGTTCCAGGAAAAGAACAAATAGAAAAAGCCAAAGAAGCAATTGAAAAAGTTGGGCTTTCTGATAAAGCACATAAATTTTTTACAAGACTTTCAGGTGGTGAACAACAACTCGTATTGATAGCAAGAGCGCTTGCGCAAGGCTCAAAGACTTTATTAATGGATGAACCTACAAGCGCACTTGATTATGGAAATCAAAACCTGATTATGGAACAAGTAAGTAATCTTGCAAAAGACGGTTATTGTATTTTTGTATCGACCCATGCACCGCAGCATGCACTTTGGTACGCAGATAAGATAATAGCCCTAAAAGATCATGTTATTGTTGCTGATGGAAGTATCGAAATATTAGATGAAGAATTAATAAAATCACTTTATGGTTTAGATACAAAATTTTTAGAAACAGAAGAAGGAAAAATAATTTTTCCAAAAGGAATAAAATGAAAAAAATAATACCGTTCATTTTAATATGTATCCTTATCATGTCGGGCTGCGCATCAGGCGGTGGCGAAATTAATCCAACACAAACTTTTATTGACTCATTAGATAGAGAAGTTAATGTTCCTTTAGAACCACAAAAAATTGCGGTTATAGGTCCGTTTGCGCAAATTATTGTTTTTGCGCTTGCTCCAGATAAATTAGTTGGAACTGCAATAAAGTGGAAAGAGAAAGATAAGGAATATATTGCCGATAAATATTTAAGCCTTCCAAATATTGGTCAACTTTATGGTGGAAAAGGTGATTTAAATTTGGAAACACTTATGATGAGTGGAGCAGATTTAATAATAGATATCGGAGAGCCAACGGATACACTTGCAAAAGAATTAGACGATTTGCAAAGTCAAACGCAAATCCCATGTGTTCATATTAACTTTGATATTAAAGCCGCAGATGAAACATACACTATACTTGGAGAACTTTTAAGTATGCAAGAAGAAGCAAATAAGCTTGCTACGTATTGCGAAAAAGTTTATGAAAGAACTAAAAATATTGCGGAACATGTAACGATGGAAAGACTTTTATATATCGTAGGCGAGGAAGGGTTAAACGTAATTGCGAAAGATAGTTATCACAGCGAAATAATTGATATGCTTTCAGACAATGTTGCAAAAGTCGATAATCCAACTAGTAAAGGAACTGGTAACGAAGTCGATATGGAACAAATCCTTACTTGGAATCCGGATGTGATTTTGGTTTCACCTAACACGATTTATGACGAGATGGCTGATGATGAAGTTTGGAGTCAGGTTAGTGCAGTAAAAAATAATAAGTACTATGAAGTACCGGAAGGCCCATATAATTGGATGGGATTTCCACCTTCTGTGCAACGGCTTATGGGAATGAGCTGGCTTGCGAAAATTTTATATCCGGAAGAAGCAACATACGATTTATATGAAGAGGCGAAAGAGTTTTACGACTTGTTTTACCATCATGATTTAACAACATCAGAGTTTGATAAATTGTGTTATAATTAATACAAATTTTTTATTAGGAGAGGTAATTATGGTTTATAAAAATAATGAAGGTGGCGAATATAGCCAATATATTGTTCAGGATTTAAAAGCTCCTGTTACAGGAACCCCAGAGTTCCAGGAAATGTACAAAAAGTTCTCGAATAGAATTCTTTGGATTGATGGAAATATTACTCCAGGCGCATTTCAGATGAATACAGCATGGTATTATGCTGTGCCAGAAAAAGATCCTGTTTTCGAAGGACATAGTCACAATTCACCAGAGCTTATTGGATTTTTTAGTTCAGACCCTGAAAATCCATATGACCTTGGCGCAGAAATCGAAGTTGCGATAAATGGAGAAAGACATCTTCTTACAAAATCAACTTTATTATTTGTCCCAGCAAATATGCCGCATATGCCAATGCGAATCTTAAAAGTTGACCGTCCAGTATTTCATTTTTCTATAGTTACAAGCCCTGAATATGGCGGAGAAGCATATAAATGAAAATAGGTAAGGCAATTAATTAGTAGTTGTAACTTTAATAACTTTATAAATAAAACGAAAAAAAGGCCCGGCAAATTGAGATTTGTCGGGCTCTTTACTATATGCTCGCGGACAGTGTAGCTCGTTCCTGGCTCGGGTTCCAACTCGCCGATAACGAGCCACACTGTCCCGCTCGCTTTCTTAATAATATACTATTTCGCTCGCGAAGCTGACGGCGCCTGC
>JAZLGF010000044.1:0-2242 GCA_045616165.1 Lachnospiraceae bacterium | reverse complement strand
GTTACTGTTCACGGGTATCATATAACAAGAAATAAATTTACATGAAATAAAACAGCATTATCTTAAGGCAACTCATAACTAAATTTTAAAACATATAAAATGCAAAAAAGCGTTGATTTTATTGACTTTTTTTGCATTTTTTCTTGCATTATTCTTGGTTATGTGTTATAATAAACACATAACCAAAGGAGGATTTATTTATGGCTATTATTAAACAACATGACAAGCGTTCAGGTATTACTTACGTGTATGAATCTCATTCATATTGGGATCCAGATAAAAAAATGACCAGAGCTAAAAGAAAGCTAATCGGTAGACTTGATCCAGAAACTGGGGAAGTTATTGCTACAGACGGACGAAATAAGAAAGTAAAAGAATCTGAAGAAATTGATTACAAGAAGCAGTACGAAAAACTGCTCAAAAAATGTGAAGCTCAGGAATTATTAATTCAATCGCTGAAAGAACAATTAAAAAAACAAGGAAGCTAAAATGAACCACTACGATATCGTTACTTATGAATGCAGAATAAAAGTATTAAAAAAGACCATAGCTGATTTCGAGTCAGGCAGGAAGTATGTCAAAATGCAGGAAACACATCAAAAAGACATAGCTAACCTCAAGAAAGAAATAACCGAGCTTAAATCAGCACTTGCTGATGCACGCATCAATACGATATCAGTCAGAAATCAATGGATTGAAGCCCTTGAAGAACTTGAAATCCAGCATGACAAAGAATTAAAAAAGAAAGACATTATTATAAAAGAGTTAAAAAAAGCGATTATTAAAACGCAGCAACAACGTGATGAGGCTCTTGATAAGCTAACAGCATTGAGACAAAAATATGCCAAACTTTCTGAGGATTTAGAAGAAAGTGGCGAAAAGAACAAGAAACTATTAGCTCAGTTAAATCGCAATTATGAAAACTCATCTATTCCATCTTCTAAAGCTGTTGTTCATCGCAAAATAGCTAACAGCAGAGAAAAAACTGATAAAAAACCTGGTGCCCAGCCTGGGCATCCACATCATGGCAGAACTAAACAAACTCCCACCGAGATTGTTAAATTATCTGCAGCAAAAGAAGTGCTTGAAGATCCAGATTTTAAAAAGACAGGTAAGGAAAAGGTAAAACAATTAGTAAACATTTCCCTTAAGATTGAAGTAAAAGAATATCATGCTGATATTTACTATAATTCCAAAACCAATGAGTATTACCATGCGCCTTTTCCTAAAGGCGTAGTTGATGATGTTAATTATGACGATGGTATTAGAGCACTTTTATATTTGCTAAACAATGACTACTGCGTATCTATCGATAAATGCAGCCAGTTTCTTTGCGATCTTTCCAGTGGAAAATTGAAAATCTCTAAAGGTATGATAAATAAACTTGCCAAAACCTTTTCTGATAAATCAAAGTCTGATCTTAACGAAATATTCAAGCATATACAATCTGCACCAGTAATGCATATTGACTTCACAAATGCTAATGTTAATGGTACCTCTGCACATGTTGGAGTTTGTGCTACTCCCAATGGAGAGGCACGCTATTTTGTGCGCAAAAATAAAGGTCACAAAGGGATTAAGGATAGTATAGCTGAGGATTATCAAGGTATTCTTATTCATGATCACGACACAACATTTTATAGTTATGGTTCAAACCACCAAGAATGTCTTGCTCACATCTCCAGATATTTACAAGACAGCATAGACAATGAAAAAAATTTAACTTGGAATAGCAAAATGAAAGAGCTAATCAAGGAAATGGTTCATTGCAGAAATGATGTCCCACAAGGAGAAGGATTAGAAGAGTCACAGATTACCTTATTTGAAAAGAAATATGATGAAATACTTAGTATAGCAGAAAAAGAGTACATAGATTTTCCGCCTAGTAAGTATTACCGAGAAGGAATTAATTTATACACCAGAATGAAAGAATATAAGGATAATCATTTGTTGTTTCTTCATGACATGCGAGTCCCAACCACGAATAATCTTAGCGAGCGTTTACTGAGATCATATAAACGAAAGCAGGCTCAAGCCACTGTATTCAGAAGTTTCGATCAAATCGGCTATCTGTGCGACGGCATGAGCATGCTAATAATGCTACGCCAAAAAGAGAACGTGAATGTTTTTGAAGAAGTAAAAAAAATATTTAGCAGATAAAAAGAAACCGATAGCGTTTTTGATGTAATCATTATATACTATCGGTCTTTTTTTAGTCTACATTACCCGTGAACAGTAACGT
>JAZLGF010000043.1:0-2225 GCA_045616165.1 Lachnospiraceae bacterium | reverse complement strand
GGGCAACAATTGGAAGAAGGCACTATTACAATGGAATATGCCGTTGCGCATGGATATAAACAAGAAGTTGCGGTAGAAATTAGCAAATAAACAATATGAATTATTAGTCGAAAGGGTTTCTCGGAAAGAGAAGCCCTTTTTTCATGTATCGCAGGCAATAAACACAAAATGCCAGACTCCCTCTCCACTTGCAACCACAACAAAATTGTCGTATATTAATAAGGCACATTCGTGCACTTGGGCACACGCCCATCTTCTGGCAGCTTCTGCCAAACATTTCAAAAAATATTGCAAGCATAATAATTGGGTGCTTTTTGTGTGCAACCCTCTTGAAAAGTATTCTTTATTATGCAGAATTTTACAGGAGAAAAAAATATGAAAGAAAAACAACTATCTAGAAATGTATCTATTATTAAAGATCTTGAAGGAAATAATATTGTCGTAATAAACGATATTATTTTCAAGGGTCGTCAGGTTATTAATTGGAATGATGTTGAAAATTATTTAAAGCAATATGTTAATGAATTCTATACTATAGCGGATACTAATGAAGTTGTATATATAGGTGCTGATTTACCTGATGAATACGCACACTCTGAATATACCAATATTTTAAAAGGCGCCAATGCTAAGGCAAAAGCTAACGCAGCCCAGGGACTTCCTGAATTAATAGAAATTGCAACTGATGTGCGTTTTACACCTAACACCAAAACTAAACATCAAAAAGATGCAAGATATGGTTGGTATAGATATACCTCAAGATTTGCTCTACCTATATACAACAATGAAGGTGAACTAGAAAGATATAATGTGTTTCACGTTGCAATGGTTTTTCGTCATGCAGAAAATGGAAAGAAATACTTATATGACATTATGAACATAAAAAAAGAAGCGAGTAGCCTTTTCCAGTCATAAGACCTTACTCAGTTGAAAACTCGTTTCTTGCCATTAAGAATATCAATAACAATATCCTTTGTCAATATGATTTACGCTTTTTCATGCATCGCAGGCGATAAACACAAAATGCCAGGTGGAGGTAAAGCCCACTTTCCGCATCAAAGTGGAGCTAAGCTCCCCTAAAAATCAAAAATTACTTCAAAACCCAGACATCCCCTCCACCTCCATAAAAAAAATATTTAAAATATGTTGACAATAGCTTTATATTTGCATTACCATAGCATTATAATTTTTGGGAGAGGCGATAAAAATGAGTATTGCAAATTTAAATGTTAGAGTCGACAGAAGTATTAAAGAACAATCAGAAGCTGTTTTTGAAAATTTAGGTATTAATATGACATCAGCAATTAATATGTTTTTAAGACAAACAATTAGAGAACAGGGGCTTCCTTTTACCCCATCCTTGCATGCGCTAAATGCGACAACTTTATCTGCAATCGATGAAGGCAGAATTATTGCAAGAGATAAAAACGTTAAAGGGTATGAAAGCATAGAAGAATTAAAAAAGGCATTAGATGAATGAAGTATGAAATAAAATTCACGACACAGTTTAAGAAAGATTTATAATTAGCTAAAAAACAACATAAAAATATTGATGAACTTTTTGAAGTTATTGAAAAATTAGCTGATGGAAAAACACTTGAAGCTAAATACAAAGATCATACACTTATAGGTGATAAAAAGGGAATTAGAGATTGCCATATCGATTCGGACTGGGTTCTCTTGTATGAAAAGATTGATGATGTTTTGGTGCTGCTTTTATATAGGATTGGTAGCCATTCAGAACTTTCATTATAGACGATTTATAAAATAATAAGATGAATTATTAAGTAAAGGGTTTCTCGAAAAGAGAAGCCCTTTTTTCATGCATCGCAGGCAATAAACAAAAAATGCCAGACTTCCCCTCCACTTGCAACCATCAAAAAATTGTCGTATATTAATAAAGCACATTCGTGCATTGAGCGACTCGCTCAAATCTGGCAGTTTCTGCCAAAATTCGAATTTACGATGAGTAAGATTTGTATTGAACTTTTGTAAGTAGTTTTATCTTGACTATAATTATCTGATAATTATATAATAATTATGAAGTTTGAATGGAATGATTTAAAAGCAAAAACAATATTATAAGAAAAGGTGACGATATGAAAGCAGAATATGATTTTAGTAAAGCTAAGAAAAATCCATATGCAAAAAAACTTAAATCAGAAAAACAACAAGTGACTATGAACTTAAACACCAGTACGGTTACCTATTTTAAAAATCTTGCC
>JAZLGF010000042.1:0-60502 GCA_045616165.1 Lachnospiraceae bacterium | reverse complement strand
CACGAATTACATATTTAAAATATTCGTTGTTGAGAAATCTCTCAGATTCTAATTTTGTTCCATCTGTGGCATAATATGTATATTTTACAGGACCATTATAATTCTTCTCCCATAAAAAGTAACATGCACCACCATCTAAATGGATACCAGGAAAACAATCAGCCGAATTTTCAAAATCCACTAAAAAACTAATTCGTCTATCGAAAAGTAATTTTTCTCTAAATTTTTCTAAACCTCTTCCTCCAACCATCCATTTAGATGGAATAATCATACTTAAATATTTGGGATTTAATTTAATCGCTTGTTCAATAAATTTATTATAAATAGGTATTGCACTATCGGAACTACCACCGCTTCCATCTCCTAATTGATAAGGCGGATTACATATAATTACATCAAAAAATGCCATGTTAAAAGCCTCCTGTAAGCTTATTGTATGAATAAATTCGTATGCATGGGTTTCAACATCATCGCCTCTGTCCCACGCATCTTGGCTTGCGCCACAGTAAACACATTTTCCATCTTTCCATGTATGTTTAACACTTCTAAAACGTATATTACCTTCAGCATTATCAAATGGAACAACTGAATATTTTCCGTTTGGATACATGGAACAATAAACACTTCTTCTTGAAAGCAAACTTGTTAATTCTGTGATTGCAATTCCGAAAAGTTGTTTATGGAAGATGTGGTCAAGTCTTGCTTGTAACTCATCTATATAATCTTCATCCTTAGATTTAAGTTTTATCCCAAGAGCTTTCTTTTCGGAAATTTCATTCATGCGTTCTTGATAACCCGGCATCTGAGCATTTAAGAGTCTTTTAGCAATTTCGCGAAGAAATACTCCTGTTTTACAAGCAGGGTCTAAAAAGGTTGTCTCTGTGCTCTCAAACAATTCTTGTGGCAACATATCAAGCATCTGATTTACTACTTCCGGAGGTGTAAATACCTCATCATTTGATAAGTTGGCAAGGCATGCGAGAACATCAGGTGTATGAGCATCTTGTTTGTGAACTCTGTCGAAAAATGTTTCAGCCATTTTCATATACCTTTCTGTAATTTATTGGCGGATACTCTTTTGTTGGTCTTGGTATCATTTCATTTGTTACTGGGTCAATCATCCAATTTTCATAACCCATTGCATCGCTACCAAACAATGAGAGCTGTCCATCATAATTTGCGTCATCTTTATTTTCTTTTAATAAAACATCGAGTCTAAAGTCTCTCCGTTTTAATTTGTTACCTGTTACAAAACTCCATTCTGGGAAAATGATTGGTTTATCGGTATCGTTGCATTCATCATCTACGCGCATAAGAGTTAATGCATTTCCACACAGAATGTTGTTGAATATGATATACTTTGCAGCCTTTCTTGTTTCTTCATTGCATTCTTTTTTACAGACTGCTGTATATTCTTTGTTCCATATCTTATAAAGTCTATTACGGCATTCCTTAACATTATCACGCATAATATCAACGCCATATAAACTGGTTAACGCAAGAATAGAATTTTTTTCATAACCATACGCGCTCTTTCCATATAATCTTTTAACTGTGGCAAGCTTCCGAGTTAATATTTCAGCCAAAAAATTTCCATCACCGCAAGCCGGCTCTAAAAATCTACTATCTATTCTGTCGCATTCCTGAGCAACAAGGTCGCACATAGCTTTTACTTCACGCTCAGCAGTAAAAACCTCGCCATGCTCAGAAACTCTTTCTTTGGATTTAATCTGTTTTGTCATAGTTCTCCTGATTAAATTAATATTGTTCTATATTCGTTTGTTACCTTATCATTACATTTTAACTATTATATTCATCATAATCAATAAATATAAGAAGAAGAGCGAAAAATTTCGTCATTATTAATATGTCCGTTTTCTGTTGAACATCTTTGATAAAAATATTATGAATATTCAAATTTATTGCATAAAAAAATCCAAAGAATTAATATCTTTGGATTTTCTTTTTAATTAAGGGCTTTCGGGCTCTTATAGGGAATCTTGTCGCGATTCTCTAACTAGAGCCCGGAGCTCCCGTCGTTTTTTTACTGTTATAATCTAAAATTCAATTATCTTCTTCATCAATTTTATAATCATTTAGCTCCGGAAAATCCAAAAATTCACTTAAGGTCATATTAAAAGTTATGGCAATTTTATGAAGCGTATACATTTTTGGATTCTGGCTTGCACCATGAATAATATTGTCTATAGTTGACTGCTTTAAGCCACTCAAAGTAGCGAGTTTATTAATGGTGATATCTTTTTTCTTACATAAGTCTTTTATTCTCAAAGAAATAATTTCCGAATATAGCATAAAAACACCTTCATCATAATGATTACCCTTGTAAAGTTAACACTACAATAACATTACATGACGCAGAAATTACCTATGCGTAGTTGACGGATGAGAAAAAATAACTTATTATTAGTTACCTATAAATAGGTAAAGATGAAATTTCAAATAAAAATACATAAAACAATTTTATTCTAAGAATGCGTCAATATAGAAATGAATGGAAATATATTATTACCAATACATATCTTGCTGAAGTAAAAGCAAGATTAGAAGCATTGTTAGAAGTTGATTTGAATGCTGATATAAGTGGACGGTATGAAATACATAGTTTGTATTTTGATGATGTCTATAATTCTTGCATGAGAGATAATGACCAAGGTGTTCACAAGCGATATAAGTATAGAATTCGATATTATAATGATAATACTGATTTTATAAAACTTGAACGCAAGGAAAAATTGTTAGAAAGATGTTATAAGGAAAGTTGCATTATTGATAGAGCACAATACCAAAATATTGTTGATGGAAATATTAGCGATGTTTTCTGGAAAGCAGATACAAAATTGTTAAAACAATTTTGTATAGATTGTCTTACAAAAGGGTTTACGCCGAAAACAATAGTTGATTATGAAAGAATTGCTTTTGTTGAGCCGATATCTAATGTGAGAATAACATTAGATATGAATATTTCATCTTCAAATGAAACAAATGACTTTTTAACTGGAAATTATATTAAGATGCCATTGCAGGAAAAGAATAAACATGTATTGGAAGTGAAATTTGATTACATTCTTCCGAGCCATATTAGACATTTAATAACAAACAAAGAATTAGTTAGAACATCATTTTCAAAATATTATTTAGGAAGACATGCTTTACAAAAGAAAGGATAATCATGGAACAAATAAAAAGTGTTTTTGAAAATTTAATAAATACATATGAAAATCCTCAATTATTCACGTCAGTTATTTTATCGGTACTTTTAGCAGTTTTAATACTAAGCGCATATGAGTTTATAGTTTATAGATTTGTTTCTCATAGAGCATTTTATAATAAAGCTTTTAATATATGTATAGCAATTATTCCATTTTTTATTGCAATGATTATAATGACATTACAATCAAACTTGGTTATAACATTAGGAACTATTGGTGCTTTAGCAATTATAAGATTTAGAACAGCAGTTAAAGATCCGATAGATATGCTTTATATATTATGGGCAGTATTTATTGGTATAACGTGCGGATGCCAATTATATGAAGTGGCAGTTTTAACTTCGATAGTCGTTACTATAATATTAATAGTATTTGAAAATGTTCATTTAGGTGGAAGTAGACCCATTGTTTTGGTATTTCATTGTAATGAACAGGCTGAAAATCAAATATTAGAAATAATCAAATCTACAACAAAGAGATATAAAATTAAAAGTAGAAATTATACTTCTAAGGGTATGGATTATGTTGTTGAGCTATCAACAAAAAAACCAGAAGCACTTACAGAAAAACTTAGGAATACTTCGATAGAAAAATTCTCAATAATTGAATACGATTGTGATGATATTGTTTAGAGGAATAATATCATGAGAAGAAAAGGTGGCATAATTATATTAATATTTTCAATATTAGCATTAATGTGCCTCTTTTTTGTGTATCCATTAATAATAAAACAGAATAAAAGATTTAATGACTGCATTATCAATTATAAGGATTTCGAAAAAATAAAAAAAGAAAGAATAGAGACGAATCAATTTAATCCATCTATAGAATTTAATGAACAATCTTTATTTCGAGAAGCAGATACAAACATTTTTTATTATTCGTTAGTTGAGGGAAGTTCAACAGCAAGAAATCCTAGAATAAATTTAGATATTGAGACAAAAGAACCTCTTAAAATAGCTTTCTGTAATAATAAGATTACAGATATATTATTGGAAAAAGACTTTCATATCCGATTTGTTATTTATTCAGATGAATGTTTTCAAGAGTTTTATTTAGTTTGCACAACGCTTCCAATTATGAACATAAATTGTGAAGGAGATATTGGAGATGCAGATGTTAATATGACTTTATATTTATTTGACAATCAAAAAGATTGTACGAAAAGAATAACTAAATCAGAAGGAAGAATTAGAATAAGGGGAGGAATAACAAGAACATTTCCTAAAAAAGCATATAAGATAAATACACGAATTAAATCGTTAGGCGACAATACTCGAGAAAATAATATTTCGTTGTTGGGACTAAGGCAAGATAATGATTGGATTCTTGATGCGCTATATCCAGATCAGGAAAAGGTTCGTAATGTATTTTCGCAAAATTTATGGAAGTATAGCTGCGCAAGGAATAATAAATATCATATAGATGCAGGAACGGAATATAAGTATTTAGAACTTTTTGTTAATGGAAAATATAGTGGGTTATATGCATTGGGATATCCAATAGATGAAAAACAACTTCAATTAAATGGAGATATTACTCAAGAAGCAATATATAAAGGAATAAATTGGTTATCAATAAAAGAATTTGACACAAGTGCTTTTGAATTAAAGCATGTAGGTGAATTAAACGAAGATGAAAAGAATAATATGTGGCAAATATTTATTAAATATTTTACGACGTATAATTTCAAAAAAAATAATATAGTAGAACTAAAAAAGTATATTGATTTAGATAATGTTACAGATATCATTTTGTTTTATGATTTGGTACAAGGAGTTGATAATGTATCGGGATATTCTATAAAAAATAATATTTTTGCCATGCGCTCAAAAAAGGATGGTATGGGTGTTTTACAGATTCCATGGGACTTGGATATGACGTGGGGGAATGTGTGGAATGGAAAGCCCGAAAATAATTTTTTAGTAGCTTATGGGTGGACACCTAAAAACAATAGAGTTATGAAAGATTTATATTATACAGCGTTATTGGAACAAGGTGACAAAGAAGCAAAAGAAGCTTTTATAAATAAATATCGGAAACTAAGAAAAAACGGTTGGTCAAAAGAAAATATAGAAAAAATGATATCTGAATATGAACAAAATATTTTTAATTCTGGAGCATATAGAAGAGAAATAAAAAGATGGCCAGAAACATCCAAACAAAATCCAGAATATAGATTAAGCATTTTTAGAGAATATGTGCTTGAAAGACTTAGCGAAATGGATAAAAAAATCGCTAGATACGAAGAAAATATTGATGGAGGATATTATAAGTGGATAAGTTCTGAATACGAAAACTTTTTGAATTCGGATTTTCAGATTGAGATAAGAGATAAGGGTATATTAAAAGATTATGATGTTGTAGACTTATTTAACTATATAGGAATTGATACAACAAAAATAAATAATAACATTACCTATATAGAAGGTAATAGAAGCTCTGGATATAAATACACAAATAAAATATTGGATGAACCAAATGATGAAACGAAAATTAAAATGATTTTTTCGTATAATGGAGAAGAGCACCAATTTGATTTTGAAAAAGATGTTACAGTTAATATAAAAATTCAATAAAGTACGGATTTATGAATAAATAACAAGAGAAGTTAAAAACTAAAACAAATCCGAATGCGTTCCAGTTAATCCTCTAAAGCCTCGTCGAAAGAAGAATACCTTTTATATTTTGAAGGATTCCTCTTCATATCTTCGTATTCATCTAAGGCCGTGATTGTAGTAGAATTTGGAACTTCCATAGAAATAGTGAAAGGAATTCTTTGTTCCCTTACGGCTTGTTTTATGAATATAGTAACAGCAGTTGTTAAATCCATTCCAAGATTAGAAAATAATAGTTGTCCAGCTTTCTTTAAGTCTGGGCTGAACTGAAATTCGAGATGCAAGTTTTTAAGGTGAAATGCAGCTTTGTAAATTGAAAACTTAATAATTGTATGAGATGCCTTTTGTAAAAGAAATTTTGAATCAATTTGACAAAATATGTTAAAAATGTATAATTAAAGAGTCACCGATAGACGGTTGACCTGAAATTAATTATTGGTTATAAAAACACCGCTAATCACTTCAAGATTGGCGGTTGTTTTTATGTTTTGAATTTTTTTTCACTTCTTCAATAAAATTATTGAATTTCTCAATAAATTTACCTATGGCTAATCCAATAGTGAAAATCGATAGAAGTATTTCTATAAAAGAAATTAAAGATATCGTTAGATTCATGAACAACGACCTCCTTTTAGATATTTCCAAAGAGATGGATTATATGAAAACAGGGCTTTTACTCCCTGATGGAGGTCAACCGCCTACCGCTGTAGGTGACTCGTGAACTTATATTAGCATATTACGCATGTTAAAACAATGAATAATTAGTCTTATTTTCTTTAATAAACTTAAAAACTTTCTTCACTGCTGGGTTTGGATTTGATTTATTGCAGGCGCACATAGTTCGATAGTTGAATTTGTATTCGTCTGGCAGAGCATAGTAAACGAATTTACTATTTTCCATGTCGTTGAAAGCGCGTGGGAAGACGGCAAATTCTTTTCCAGTTTCGAGACGCATCATCATTGAATCAAAATCTGGCGACATGTTTCGTTTTTTCGTTTTTACCTTTTGATAGAAACTGTTAAATTCATATGGGCCATGTTTAATCATTAAAAGTATGTCAGCGTCTTCCATATCTTTTGAGCTGATTTTTTTCTTTTTATCTTTTACCCATGAATGCTTTTCGGAAACAACTATTTGTGCTGGAAAGACTGCGAAATTAATTCGATCACATCCTTGCCAATCCTCAAAATCATGTGCATTAGTAATTGCTAAATCTATCATGCCATTTTTAACGTCATCTCTAAGACCATCCATGTTGTTTGTCGTTATGTCAAAATCTATATCAGGGAATTCATTTGTTAAATCCTGCATGATAGGATTAAGAAGATTATTCTTTGGAAGAGCTGCGAAGATTCCAATTCGAATCAATGCATGTTTATCGGAGACAGCACTTTTTACAGCTCTTAGTGTTTCGTCGTAATGAGCCTTTAAGTTTGCGAACTGATTTCGGCACATTTCTCCATCCTCCGTAAGAGCAACGCTCCTTGTTGTTCTTTCAAAAAGTTTGGTTCCTAATTCGTCTTCTAAAATATTTATTTGCTTAGTAAGTGCTTGCGAAGAAATGCAAAGTTCCTTCGCAGCCTTTGCGTAATTTAATTTATCTGCAAGTACTAAAAAATATTCGATTCTCCTAAACTCCATAATAACTCCTTTTTCTATTGATGCCTCGCTCCCGCAGGACATCTCCCATACTTCGCAGGGAACCCTCCCATGGAAGGCCCCTCCCTGCTCGCATGGTGCCCTCCTGCTCGCGCTCGGAAGAATACAATTAGCAATGCCTCGCTCCCGCAGGACATCTCCCATACTTCGCAGGTACCTCCCCTAATAGGGTCCCTCCTGCTCGTATGGTGCCCTCCTGCTCGCGCTCGGAACTTCTTAACAACGATTAAATGATGTCCTGCGGGAGCGAGGAACTCATTTCTAGCGGAACATGAATACATTCTGATTATAAACTTTAAGTTACTAATTCGCAAATATTATTGATTTTTGTTTTTAATCAAAAATTACTAAAATAATAGTATAAATAAAAATAGGAGGGGTATTATGCAAACAAACAAAGAAGCTATGCTCGCTTTAATGAAAGGCGAGAAATACGATTTTATTCCTGAGTATTATTCAGTAGTAAAGAGCCTTGTCTTCCCTGGTGAGAGATGGATTGACATGGAAAACTTTGATCCTTACGGAACTGGTCCTGATGCATGGGGTGTGCTTTGGACAAATAGAGGACCAAACCCAATGGTAGACGGAAACATGGTTGCAAAAGATTTCAGAATGTTTACTGAAATGTGTGATTGGAAAGAGAAAGTTCATTTTCCACCAATCGACTTTATGCCTGTAGGCGACATTCTTAATGGCATGAAGATGGGTATGGGTTACAAAGAAGATGAGAACGTTCTCAGCGTATTGATGCTTTCAGGAGCTTTCGAAAGAATGAACGAAATGATTGGCATGGAAAATGCGCTCACAGCTTTTTATGAGTATCCAGACGAAGTACATGAATTCTTCGACAAGATGTGTGAATATAAACTTCACTGTATCGACCTCGCATACGAAGCTGTTCATCCAGAAGTAATTTATATGCATGACGACTGGGGACAAAATTCTAACATGTTCTTCTCACCAGAAATTTGGAGAGAGTTCATTAAACCACTTGAGATTAAATATACAAATCATATTCACGAACTCGGTATGATTTATCATCACCACTCATGTGGTTATATTATGCAAATCATTCCTGACCTTGTTGAAATTGGCGTTGATGTTATCGACCCTATGATGGTTGAAAATGATGTTCTTGGAGTAATAAAAGAGTACGGTGATAAGATTACTTTTGCTGGCGGAATTAACAATAGAGTTATTGATGATCCTGACAATACTTCAGAAGACAGACTCGGAGAAGTTCAAAGAGCTTTTGCTGAGTACGCACCTTTAGGAAAGAGATGGTTCCCATTCTACATTCCAGCCGTTACTCCTCGTTTTGAAGAGTACATCGGAAATGTTTGGAAAACTTCTGGCACTGGCCAAGAAACAGGCGATTGGAACCTTTGGAAAAATCTGTAATCGCAAAAAGTATATAAACATTGAGAAATATGAAAACAATAAACCTGCTGGGAAAATCTCAGCAGGTTTTATATTTGTAAAAGCAAAACTTAAATAGTTGTTAGGCGGCGGAGTTTTTTGTCGAAGGTAAAGATTGGCTCGCCGTTTGTTTTTTGGCGTGCAAGCAAGAGGGCGTTTGAATAACTAATGTTTTTAGCTGCGTATAAAGCGAGAGCTTCGACGATGATAGTTTTGTTTTCGATAGTTACCTCATCTAAAAAGCCAGTTAAAGTTTCTTTTATGGTATTTTTATCAACTTCATAGATTCTTTCGAGAGTATTTACGACATCAAAAATAACTTCGCCGATTGTGCATGCACCGGAGAAGAGAACATCTTTAGCGGAGTTGCTTTGATCTTCAATATCATCGAGTAAATATCTTAAAATAACATCTGAACCAATAAGTTTTTCCATAATGTCTCCTTATTCTTTGCTACGACGGAAGGCATCAGCGTAAATAGCAAGACGCCCCTGCATGCGTTGCTTTGCATTGCCGCTTTGGCGAGGCCTAAAAGGATAGCCGTTTTCTTCTATACTTTGAGCGGCAAACACGCGCACAGCTTCGGCAAAAGATGTGCCTAAGTTTTTATAAACACGCTCAGCAGCTTCTTTAGTCTGAGCGTCCATGCGGACTTGCAAAATCGCTTCTTTAGCCATAATTATTCACCTCGTAAATAATAAATAATGTAATACAATCGTAATATATATAAATACAAATGTCAACCAACACGCAAAAAACCTTGAAAATAAAGGAAAGTTTTTGTTGACAGCAGGTAAATTGATATGTATACTATATGCTGATTTAATGTGGAAAAGTTCGCGAATACATCAAGAAAAAAGAGCAAAAAAAGTGTGAATTTTTTCTGAAAAATCACAAAAAAAGCTTGAAAAATCAATAAATTTTTAAGAAATTTCAAAAATTAAAAATTTAACAAAGTATTAAAAAGTTTTTGATGAAAAAGTAGTACTTAAAAATAAAAACAAAGGAGTGATTGTTTTAATGGAGAAGAATCGAATTCGTCCCGTAAAGTATGGCAAGGGAACCAGAATGAGTTATTCAAAACAAAACGAAGTTCTGGAAATGCCAAACCTGATCGAAATTCAAAAGGCTTCTTATCAGTGGTTTATTACTGATGGACTCAAAGAGATTTTCAACGACATTTCACCAATCGAAGATTTTAATCAAAGTCTTAGTTTGGAATTTGTTGATTTCCAAATCGCGTATGATGACATTAAGTACACCATTGAAGAATGCAAGGAGAGAGATGCTACGTATTCAGCCCCTCTTAAAGTAAGAGTTCGTTTGAACAACAAAGAGACAGGCGAAATAAGTGAGCATGAAATCTTCATGGGTGATATGCCTTTGATGACTCAGACAGGTACATTCGTTATTAATGGTGCAGAGCGTGTTATCGTTTCACAACTCGTTCGTTCACCTGGTATCTACTTCACACTTAGCCATGACAAGTTAGGAAAAGAACTTTATGCATGTAATGTTATTCCTAACAGAGGTGCATGGTTTGAGTATGAAACAGATTCAAACGATGTTTACTACGTACATGCAGACAAAGCAAGAAAGGTTCCAGTAACAGTTCTTATTAGAGCACTTGGCGTAGGAAGCAACGAAGAAATTATCGAAATGTTTGGCGAAGAGCCAAAGATTTTAGCATGTTTCGAAAAAGACGATTCACATAACTATAAAGAAGGTATCTTAGAACTTTATAAAAAGCTTCGTCCAGGCGAGCCTTTACAGGTTGAGAATGCTGAGAACTTGATTACATCAATGTTCTTTGATAGCAAACGTTATGACCTTGCTAAAGTTGGCCGTTATAAATTTAATAAGAAATTAGCTTATAAGAACAGATTAGTAGGAGCTACATTAGCTGAGGATGTTATTCATCGTGGCACAGGCGAAATTATTGCTAAAGCCGGAAAAGTAGTTGATGAAGAATTGGCAGAGCAAATCCAAAACGGAGCAGTTCCAACAGTTCTTGTTAAAGGCGAAGACAGAGCAATCAAAGTTCTTTCAAACATGGTTGTTGATATTCAAGAATATGTCAACCTCACAGATAAAGAAATGAACGAGTTCGGTATCACTGAACGAGTTTACTATCCAGTACTTGAACAGTTGATGCAAGAGAATACAAAGAAAGCTGATCTTAAAGAAGCTATTAGAAAGAATGTTAACGAACTTATTCCTAAACATATTACAAAGGAAGATATTTTCGCATGTATTAGCTACGGTCTTAACTTAGATTCAGGCCTTGGTAACTTCGACGATATCGACCACTTAGGAAACAGACGTATCAGAAGCGTTGGTGAACTTCTTCAGAACCAATACAGAGTAGGCTTAAGCCGTATGGGAAGAGTTGTTCATGAAAGAATGCAGACACAGGATATTGATACGATCACTCCACAATCACTTATTAATATTAAACCTGTAACTGCAGCAGTTCGTGAGTTCTTCGGTTCATCCCAGCTTTCACAGTTCATGGATCAGTGTAACCCACTTTCAGAACTTACACATAAGAGACGTCTTAGTGCATTGGGACCTGGCGGTCTTTCAAGAGACAGAGCCGGATTCGAAGTCCGTGACGTTCACTATACACATTACGGAAGAATGTGCCCAATTGAGACACCTGAAGGTCCTAACATCGGACTTATCAACTCACTTGCTAGTTACGCAAGAGTAAACAAATATGGTTTCATCGAATCTCCATATAGAGTAATCGATAAAACTAATAAGAAGAATCCTGTTGTTACAAACGAAGTAGTTTATTTAACAGCAGACGAAGAAGATAAATACAAAGTAGCTCAGGCTAACGCTCAGTTAGATGACAAGGGACACTTTGTAAAGAACACTGTAGCAGGCCGTTATAAAGATGAGACAAGTGAGTACGACAAGACAGAAGTCGACCTTATGGACGTTTCTCCTAAGATGGTATTCTCAGCTGCTACATCAATGATTCCTTTCTTAGAGAACGATGATGCTAACCGTGCCCTTATGGGTTCTAACATGCAGCGTCAGGGCGTTCCACTTCTTACAACAGAAGCTCCTGTAGTTGGTACAGGTATGGAATCAAAGACAGCACATGACTCAGGCGTATGCGTACTTGCAAATGAAGACGGAACAGTTGAGCATGTAAGTGCCGATGAAATCGGTATCCGTGGAAAAGACGGAGTTTACAGAACATATAAGGTAGCAAAATTCGTTCGTTCTAACCAAAGCAACTGCTACAACCAAAGACCAATCGTAAACAAAGGCGATAAGGTTAAAGCAGGCCAAATCATTGCTGATGGAGCAAGCACAAGCCAGGGCGAAATCGCACTTGGAAAGAACCCTCTTATTGGTTTCATGACATGGGAAGGTTATAACTACGAGGATGCTGTACTTATCAGTGAAAGATTAGTTCGTGATGATGTTTACACATCAATTCACATTGAAAGATATGAAACAGAAGCTCGTGATACAAAACTCGGACCAGAAGAAATCACAAGAGACGTTCCTGGTGTTGGCGAGGAAGCACTTAAAGATTTAGACGAGCGCGGTATCATCCGTATCGGAGCAGAAGTTCATGCAGGCGATATTTTAGTTGGAAAAGTTACTCCTAAGGGAGAAACAGAACTCACACCTGAAGAAAGACTTCTTCGTGCAATCTTCGGTGAGAAGGCTAGAGAAGTTAGAGACACATCACTTAAAGTTCCTCATGGTGCTTATGGTATCGTTGTTGATGCTAAAGTATTTACTAGAGAAGCTGGCGATGAACTTAGCCCAGGTGTAAACCAGACAGTTCGTGTTTATATCGCACAAAAGAGAAAGATTAGCGTTGGTGATAAGATGGCTGGTCGTCATGGTAACAAGGGTGTTGTATCTCGTGTACTTCCAATTGAAGATATGCCATTCCTTCCAAACGGTCGCCCACTCGATATCGTTCTTAACCCACTTGGCGTTCCTTCTCGTATGAACATCGGACAGGTACTTGAAACTCACCTTTCACTTGCTGCTAAAGCACTTGGCTTTAACATTGCAACACCTGTATTTGATGGCGCTAACGAGTTTGATATCATGGATACTCTTGATATGGCAAACGACTACGTTAATGGCGATTGGGAAAAATTCAAGAAAAAATATGAAAAGAGTGTTGATCCTGAAATTATCAAATACTTAGAGAAAAACTTAGACCATAGAGAAGAATGGAAAGGTGTTCCAATCAATCGTGATGGTAAAGTAAGACTTCGTGATGGACGTACAGGCGAATATTTTGATGCACCAGTAACAATTGGTCATATGCATTACCTTAAACTTCACCACTTAGTAGATGATAAGATTCACGCAAGAAGTACAGGACCTTACTCATTAGTAACCCAGCAACCACTCGGTGGTAAAGCGCAGTTCGGTGGACAGCGTTTTGGTGAAATGGAAGTTTGGGCTCTTGAGGCATATGGTGCTTCATATACACTCCAAGAAATCTTAACAGTTAAATCTGATGATGTTGTTGGACGTGTTAAGACATACGAAGCAATCATCAAGGGCGAAAATATCCCTGAAGCTGGAACTCCAGAGTCATTCAAGGTACTCGTTAAAGAACTTCAAAGTCTTGCACTTGATATCAAGGTACTTAATGAAGATGATACAGAAATCAAACTTTTAGAGTCAGTTGATTATGGCGAGACAAACTTCAATGCGATACTTTCTAACTTTAATGGTGGAAAAGCAAAAGAAGAAGTAACAAGACATGGTTTCTCAGTTCAAGAGTTTAACGACTTAACAGGAGAACTTGAGGACTCAACAGACTACGTAGCTGACTACGAAGATGATGACGAAGAATAGGAGGGGATGAAGATGGCAAATTTAAGTAAAACGGTTTACGAACCAATGACATTTGACAAAATTAGAATTGGCCTGGCTTCTCCAGAAAAAATTCGTGAATGGTCACATGGCGAGGTAACAAAACCTGAAACAATTAACTATAGAACTTTAAAACCAGAAAAAGACGGTCTCTTCTGCGAAAAGATTTTCGGACCTGCAAAAGACTGGGAATGCCATTGCGGTAAATATAAGAAAATCCGTTATAAAGGCATTATCTGCGATCGTTGTGGTGTTGAAGTAACTAAAGCAAGTGTAAGACGTGAGCGTATGGGTTCTATTGAACTTGCTGCTCCAGTTTCACACATTTGGTATTTCAAGGGCATCCCTTCAAGAATGGGACTTATCCTTGATCTTTCACCAAAGACATTAGAGAAAGTTTTATATTTTGCAAATCATATCGTATTAGATCCAGGCGATACAGATTTGAACTACAAAGAAGTGCTCACAGAAGCTCAGTATGTTGAAGCTCTTGAGCGTAACGGAGAGGCTGCTAGCACTCTTAGAGTTGGTATGGGCGCAGAAGCAATCGACGAAATTTTATCTAGCATCGATTTAGATGTTTTAGCAGAAGATTTAAGAGCTCAGTTAGAAGGCGCAACAGGACAAAAGAAAGCTAAACTCGTAAAGAGATTAGAAGTTGTTGAAGCTTTCAGAGCAAGTGGAAACAAACCAGAGTGGATGATTCTTAAAGTTATCCCTGTAATTCCACCAGATCTTCGTCCAATGGTTCAGCTTGATGGTGGACGTTTTGCAACATCTGACCTCAACGACCTTTATAGAAGAATTATTAATAGAAATAATCGTCTTAAGAGATTATTAGAACTTGGCGCTCCTGAAATTATCGTTCGCAATGAAAAGAGAATGCTTCAAGAAGCAGTTGACGCTTTGATTGATAATGGTAGAAGAGGACGTCCAGTTACTGGTCCTGGAAACAGATCACTTAAATCTCTTTCTGACATGCTTAAAGGTAAACAAGGACGTTTCCGTCAGAACTTACTTGGTAAGCGTGTTGACTACTCAGGACGTTCAGTTATCGTTGTTGGTCCTGAACTTAAGATTTACCAATGTGGTCTTCCTAAGGAAATGGCAGTTGAACTTTTCAAACCTTTCGTTATGAAGAAACTTTGCGATTATGAAAAAGCAAACAACATAAAACAAGCTAAGAAGATGGTTGAAAAACTTCAACCAGAAGTTTGGGATGTATTAGAAGAAGTTATTAGCGAACATCCAGTTATGTTGAACCGTGCACCTACGCTTCATAGATTAGGTATCCAAGCATTTGAACCAATCTTAGTAGAAGGACGTGCTATCAGACTTCACCCACTCGTATGTACAGCTTACAACGCTGACTTCGATGGTGACCAGATGGCTGCTCACCTTCCACTTAGCGCAGAAGCACAGGCTGAATGTAGATTCTTGCTTCTTTCACCTAACAACTTGCTTAAACCATCAGACGGTGCACCTGTTGCAGTTCCTTCACAGGATATGGTTTTAGGTATTTACTACTTAACACAACAACGTGATGGTGAACCAGGTGAGGGCAAAGTATTCAAGAACATGAACGAAGCTATCTTGGCTTATGAAAATAATGCAATTACTCTTCATAGCAAGATTAAAGTTAAAGTTGAAGCTAAGAATGCAAAAGGTAAAGTCGTAAAAGGCATTATCGATACATCACTTGGACGCTTACTCTTTAACGAAGTAATCCCTCAGGATTTAGGTTTTGTTGAAAGAAAGAAAGACGAAGATTTCCTTAAACTTGAAATCGACAAATTAGTTGATAAGAAGACATTAAAGAAAATCCTCGAAAAAGTTATTAATATTCATGGTGCAACTGTAACAGCAGAAGTTCTTGATAACATCAAGTCAATGGGTTACAAGTATGCTACAAAAGCAGCGTTTACTGTATCAATTTCAGATATGACAGTTCCAGCAGAAAAAGCTGAAATTATCAAAAAGGCTGAAGAAGAAGTTGAACTTATCCAAGGCGACTACCGTATGGGTCTCTTAACAGAAGAAGAACGTTACGCTAGCGTAGTTGATACATGGGAAGCAGCTGATAAAGAAGTTACAGTAGCTCTTATGAATACACTTGATAAATACAACAACATTTACATGATGGCTGACTCTGGTGCCCGTGGTAGTGACCAGCAGATTAAACAGCTTGCCGGCATGCGTGGTTTGATGGCTGATACAACAGGTCGTACAATCGAACTTCCTATTAAGTCAAACTTCCGTGAAGGTCTTGATGTTTTGGAATACTTCATTTCTGCCCATGGTGCTCGTAAAGGTTTGTCTGATACAGCTCTTCGTACAGCCGATTCAGGATACCTTACACGTCGTCTTGTAGACGTTGCTCAAGAACTTATCATTAACCAGCTTGATTGCTGTGAAGGTGAAGATGAAGTTCCATTCATGGAAGTATATTCATTCATGGATGGTAAAGAAGAAATTGAAAACTTAAGAGATAGAATCTTAGGCCGTTATGCAGCAGAAGACATTCTTGATAAGAAGGGCAATGTAATCGTAGCTAAGAATCATATGATTACACCTAGCCGTGCTGATGCTGTAATTAAGAGTGGCGTTAAATCAGTTAAGATTCGTACAGCACTTACATGCCAGAGTGAAACAGGTATCTGTTCAAAATGTTACGGTGCTAACATGGCAACAGGTCAGGCAGTTCAAGTTGGTGAAGCAGTTGGTATCATCGCAGCTCAGTCAATTGGTGAGCCTGGTACCCAGCTTACTATGAGAACATTCCATACTGGTGGTGTTGCTACAGCAGACGATATCACTCAAGGTCTTCCACGTGTTGAGGAACTTTTCGAAGCTCGTAAACCTAAGGGTGTTGCTATTATTTCTGAGTTTGCTGGAACGGCAGAAGTTCGTATGAACAAGAATAAACGTGAAATCGTTGTTACTGCTCCAGACGGAAAAGAAAAAGCATACCTTATCCCTTACGGCTCAACAATGAGAATCCAGGAAGGTCAAAAGATTAAAGTTGATGTTGGTGAAAAGCTTACTGAAGGTTCAATTAACCCTCATGACATCATTAAGGTAATGGATGTTAAAGCTGTACAAGATTACATCATGAAAGAAGTTCAAAGAGTTTATAGACTCCAAGGTGTTGAAATTAACGATAAGCATATCGAAGTAATCGTAAGACAGATGCTTAAGAAAGTTAAGATTGACGAAGCGGGAGATTCTGATTTCTTATCTGGAACAACTGTAAACTTAATTGAATTTAATAAGACAAATAAGAAACTTATTGCTGAAGGTAAGAAGCCAGCCGAAGGAAAACAAATTATCCTTGGTATTACAAAGGCTTCACTTGCAACAAACTCATTCCTTAGTGCTGCTTCATTCCAGGAGACAACAAAAGTTCTTACTGAAGCTGCTATTAACGGAAAGGTTGACCCACTTATTGGTCTTAAAGAAAACGTTATCATTGGTAAGTTAATTCCTGCTGGTACAGGTATGAAACGTTACCGCAATGTTCATTTGAATACTGATGACATGATTTTGGAAGCAAAATTAAAAGCAGAGCAAGAAGCTTTAGAAGCTGAACAAGAAGAAGCCTTAGCAGCCGAAGGCGAAGAACTTGACGAAGCTGTTGATGCTGACGAAATCGAAGAAGATGAATAAAATATTTATTGATAACAATAATTTCAACTAGTTAAAAGATGGCTGGCGTACTTAAAGTGCGCCAGTCAGTTTTTGAAAAAAGAGAACGCAAAAATTATGTATGACGTAATAGTGATTGGCTGTGGTATAACTGGCGCAGCTATATCATACGAACTTTCTAAATATGACTTAAAAGTTGCAATACTCGAAAAAGAAAACGATATTTCTACAGGTGCAACAAAAGCAAACTCAGGAATCATCCATGCAGGGTACGATCCTGTGCCTGGTTCGCTTATGGCAAAATTAAATGTTAGAGGATCTCATCTTGCAAAAGAAGTTTGCGAAAAACTAGATGTTCCATATAAACAATGTGGAGCAATGGTGCTTGCTTTTAACGAAGAACAAAAGAAAACGCTTGAAAATCTTTATGAGCAAGGCGAAAAAAACGGAGTAAAAAATCAAGTAATTATTGACGGAAAGGGAGCATTAGAGTTAGAGCCTAATCTTTCAAAAGATGTTAAATGGGCACTCCTAGAACAAGATTCAGCGATAATTTCGCCGTGGGAATTTTGTTTTGCACTTGCCGAAACGTCAATTAAAAATGGAGTAGAACTTTTCCTTGATACAGAAGTTACAAAGATAGAAAAAGAAAATTCTGTATGGAAAATTAATGATAAATTTGAAACAAAAATAGTTATTAACGCAGCTGGTATTGATGCGGAAGTGGTTCATGACCTTGCATGTCCACATTCATTTGATATGAGTCCTAAAAAAGGAGAATATTATCTTTTAGATAAAGAAGAAGGCGTAAGGGTTTTTCGAACAATTTTTAGAGCGCCGGATTCAAATGGCAAAGGAGTGCTTGTATCTCCTACAGTCCACGGTAATTTAATTGTTGGTCCGAACTCAGATCTTGCAGATGGACATGATACGTCAACGACTAGCGAAGGATTAGAATTTGTAAAAGATAAAGCAGATGATTCAGTACCAAGCATAAATTTTGCAGCAAACATTAGAAACTTCGCAGGAGTAAGAGCTCGCACAAATGTTAAAGACTTTATTATCGAAGAAGTTTTAGATAATGGTGCACATACAGGATTTATTGACGTAGCAGGAATTTGTTCGCCTGGACTTTCTTCTGCATTAGCAATTGGCGAATATGTTTTGCAAATTATAAAGGACGCAAAAGATTCGTTACATGTATCGCTAAATAAAAAAGATAACTTTATTGATACAAGAAAGAAAATTCGTTTTAAGGAATTAACTGAAGAAGAAAAAGCAAAACTAATAAAAGAAAATCCGTCTTACGGCAGAGTTGTTTGTAGATGTGAGACCGTAACAGAAGGAGAAATTTTAGCATGTTTTAATGAGCCTATTCCGCCAAAAAGTTTAGATGGAATAAAACGAAGAACAAATACAGGAATGGGAAGGTGCCAGGGCGGATTTTGCGCACCGGCAATAGTTCCTATTATTGCTGAAAAATTAGGCGTAGAGCCAACTGAAGTTTTACAGGAATTAGAAGGCACAAAAATTTTAACAGGAGGAAAACTCCATGTATGACCTTATTGTTATAGGTGGTGGTCCTGCCGGACTTGCAGCCGCAAAAGCAGCAACAGAAGGTGGCCTAAAAAAAGTTTTAATAGTAGAGCGTAACTGGGAATTAGGAGGAATCTTAAACCAGTGTATTCATAATGGATTTGGGCTTCATCATTTTAAAGAAGAATTAACAGGCCCTGAGTATGCTGCTCGTTACATAGAAGAGATTAAAAACACAGACGTCGAAATTAGACTTGGAACAATGGTACTAAACATCGCGTCTGATGACGAAAATAAAACACATACAGTTTGTATGGTTGGAAAAGAATGCGGATATGCTGCAGAAGAAACTAAATCGATTATTCTTGCAATGGGATGTAGAGAACGTCCAAGAGGCGGCGTTGTTATAGCAGGAACTAGACCTGCTGGCGTTTTTACGGCTGGTGCAGCGCAACGTTATGTAAATATTGATGGATATTTACCAGGAAAGAAAGTTGTCATATTAGGAAGCGGAGATATTGGTCTTATTATGGCAAGAAGAATGACTCTTGAAGGAGCAAAGGTTTTAGCATGTGTTGAACTTATGCCTTACTCAAGTGGTCTTAATAGAAATATTGTTCAATGCTTAAACGACTTTAATATTCCGCTTTATCTTAGCCATACGGTTACTGAGATTCGTGGAGCAAAAAGAGTAGAGCAAGTTGTTGTTCAGGAAGTTGGTCCGGATAGAAATCCAATCGAAGGAACTGAGATGGTATTTGATTGTGATACATTGCTTCTTAGCTGCGGACTAATTCCAGAAAATGAACTTACAAGTAATGCAGGGATAGAAATAGATTCTCGCACAAAAGGTGCGGTTGTTTATGAAAACATGCAGACTCAAAAAGAAGGAATTTTTGCTTGCGGTAATGTTTGCCATGTACATGACCTTGTTGACTTCGTTAGCGATGAAAGCGAAAGAGCGGGTGCGGCAGCAGCTAAATATGTTCTTGAAGGAAGCAAAGAATCTAAAGAGTTAGATACAATTGCTGAGGGTGGTGCAACGTATATCGTTCCTCAAAAAATCAGACCAGAAAATATTGAAAAGACAATAAAATTATTCTTTAGAGTAAATAGAACTATTCCGAAGGCTGATATTGTTATTAAATCAAAAGATAAAGAATTAGCAAGATTGCATAAAAAGTTTTTAACTCCAGGCGAGATGCAAAATGTTGTTGTCTTAAAAAGTCAGATTTTAGATGCTAAAGAGGAGTTAAGACTTATCGTTGAAGAAATAAAGGAGGAAGAAGCATGATGGAATTTATTTGTATTTGCTGTCCTTCAGGTTGTCATCTTAGTGTTGACGAAGAAAATGATTATAAAGTAACTGGAAACTCTTGTGAGCAAGGAGCTATTTATGGCAAGAGTGAAGCTATGGCACCGGTAAGAGTTTTAACTAGTACGGTAGATATTAAGGGCGGAGAAATTAATAGATGTCCTGTTAAAACTAACCAGGCAATTCCAAAAGAAAAAATTCTTGATGCTCAAAAAATGATTAAGGAAGTAAGCTTAAACGCACCGATAAAAGCGGGCGATGTAATTATAAAAAACATCTGCGAAACAGGAGTAGATGTTATTGCAACGAAATCAGTAGGTGAAAAATGAATTTAAAGTCAAACGCATTAAAAATTGCAAAAATGGCGATGCTGGTTGCTATTTCAATAGTGCTTGTTTTAATTATCCATTTTCCAATTTTTCCAGTAGTTCCATTTTTAGAATATGATCCAGCAGATATTCCAATTCTTATTGGCGGGTTTGCTTTTGGACCGGTTGCTGGCGCAATTCTTACGGTAATTACGGCTGTTATTCAAGGTGTTACTGTAAGCGCTGGAAGCGGAATATATGGAATTATTATGCATGTAATTGCAACACTTGCACTTGTTCTTCCATCAAGCATTATCTATGCAAAACATAAAACAAGAAAACGCGCGATAGTAGGCCTTTCTATTGGGTGCGGATCGATGGTAGTTTTTATGTTTTTTGCAAACATGGCAATTACGCCACTTTTTATGGGAACAACTGTTAAGCAAATATTAGAATTAATGCCATTTATTTTGCTTTTTAATTTAATTAAAGCGGTAGTTAACTCGATAGTGTCATTCTTTCTTTACAAAAGAATCTCACCATTTTTACATAGAAACGAAGGAAAGACAAAATGAAAATCAAACAAGAAAGTATAAGAAACATTGCTATTATTGCGCATGTTGACCATGGAAAAACAACAATGGTTGATGCTATGCTCGCTCAAAGCGGAGTCTTTAGAGAAGGCCAGGAAGTAATTGAGCGTGTCATGGACTCAAACGATTTAGAAAGAGAAAGAGGAATCACAATTCTTTCTAAAAATACAGCTATTGAATATAACGGCGTAAAAATAAATATTATTGATACACCGGGACATGCTGACTTTGGAGGAGAAGTAGAGCGTGTACTTAAGATGGTTAATGGAGTTATTTTACTTGTTGATGCATTCGAAGGAACAATGCCCCAGACAAAGTTCGTTTTGAAAAAAGCACTTGAACTTGACCTTGCGGTTATCGTTTGCATAAACAAAATTGATAGACCGGAAGCACGTCCAGAAAAAGTTATTGATGAAGTATTAGAACTTATGATGGATTTGGATGCTAGTGATGAACAACTTGATGCGCCAATTATTTTCGCATCAGCAAAACAAGGATTTGCAGTTAAAGACTTAAACGATGAACATAAAGACTTAAAGCCTTTGTTTGATTGCATAATTGATAATATTCCAGCACCTGAAGGCGATCCGGAACTCGGGACACAAGTTCTTATTTCTACAATTGATTACAATGAATATGTTGGAAAAATTGGCGTTGGTAAAGTTGATAATGGCTCTATCGCAGTAGGTCAGGAACTTATCAGATTAAATGCACATAACCCTGAGACACATGAAAAGGTTAAAATTACAAAACTTTATGAGTTTGAAGGGTTAGATAAAAAGGATGTAGCTAAAGCAGACGTTGGACATATTGTTGCACTTTCAGGTATTTCAGATTTACAAATCGGTGATACTATTTGTGCGGTTGACTCAGAAGCTATACCTTTCCAAAAAATTTCTGAGCCTACAATAGCAATGAACTTTATTGTTAACGATAGCCCTCTTGCTGGAAAAGAAGGTAAGTGGTGCACATCGCGTCAAATTAGAGAAAGACTTTATAAAGAACTTAATACGGATGTTTCTTTAAGAGTTGAAGATACTGATAACACAGATACGTTTAAAGTTTCTGGAAGAGGCGAGTTACATCTTTCTGTTTTGATTGAAAATATGAGAAGAGAAGGATATGAGTTTGCTGTAAGTAAGGCAGAAGTAATTTATAAAAAAGATGAAAACGGAAAACGTCTAGAGCCTATGGAAACAGCTATTATTGATGTTCCAGAAGAATTTTCCGGAACAGTAATTAGCATGTTATCAGAAAGAAAAGGAAACTTAAACAATATGTCTACACTTAATGATGGAAGTGTAAGACTTGAATTTAGCATACCGGCAAGAGGCCTTATTGGCATTCATGGAAAATTCCTTACAAGCACAAAAGGAACGGGAATTATGAATACTATTTTCGAAGGATATGAACCGTATAAAGGCGATATTGCATATAGAAACCAAGGTTCTCTTATAGCGTTTGAAGCTGGCGAGGCAGTAACATATGGCTTGTTTGCAGCACAGGAACGTGGAGCTTTATTTATTGGACCAGGAGAAAAAGTTTATGCAGGTATGGTAGTTGGTGAAAACGCAAAAACAGATGATATAGAAGTTAATGTTTGCAAAACAAAGCATCTTACAAATACTCGTTCATCAAGCGCCGATGAAGCACTTAAACTTACACCGCCTAAACAATTAAGTTTAGAGCAAGCTTTAGATTTTATTGATACAGATGAACTTTTAGAAGTTACACCAAGTTCACTTAGAATTAGAAAAAGAGAATTGGATTCAAGACTTCGTAAGAGAGCAAATTTTAATAATTAAATGCAAAAAGGTAATTGGGTAAAAATTAAATATGGCGCCAACGAAGGCAAAACAGGAAAAATAACCAGTCATAAAATAAATGATGATTATGTTGTTGCGCTTGAGGACGGAGCTATGATTACATTAAGCCCTGCCGCATTAGAAGAAATAAAGCCTTATATAATAAGTCAGACAGATCTTAAAAAATTAGTTAGAGGCAGCATAAATTACGATGATATTTCGTCGGATATTTTTCCAGCATTTAATATCAAAGCACAAAGACAATATAAGATAAAAGCGGATGATATTAAAACTGCTATTAAAAATATTAATAAAAACAAAGCTCCTTTAGAACCTTTTAAGAAATGGTTTTGGTTAATCTTAAATGTATTTTATGAAGACCTTTGTATAGACGAACTTTATGATCCGAAAATTTTTGATGATTTTCCAAAAACAGAAAAAGAAATTTTCTCAACTGTTTTTGGTATTACTGAAAAATTGTATTGGAAGTTAGAAGAAAGATTTGGATTTAAAGAAGACGAAGAACAGTACTTTGTAAAATTTGATAACGAGCCAAATTGGGGAAAGACCTCTACAGAAAAAGGGCTCTTAGAAGAAAGTGCATATTTTGGCGTTTGCTCAGAAATTGTTGAAAGAGTAGAAAGCTATGAACATAACAAAGGCTTGCCACAAGGCGCTTGGATTTATAGTAAAAGCCAAATGAAACATGTGCTTAGTGCATATAAAAATTCTGAAGAAATTAGAAGAGCCACACCTGAATCAAAAGCCTTAATTAAAAAATTTGTTAAAGACTTATATGCATGTGGCGATTTACAGGCAATAAAAATTTTAGGATATTCCCATTTTGAAGGCGGACCACTTTTTAGACAAAATTGGGATCTTTCAAAAAAATATTTGTTAGAAGCTTTTGAAAAACAAGGAGATCCTTATGTTGCAACAGCTTTAGGCTATATAGAATATTTTGGAAAAGGTCAGGAGGCTACACCAAATTACGAAAAAGCTTTTTCATATTTTTCATATGCAGCACTAGACGGAATAGAAGAAGCTATTTTAAGAACCGGAGACATGTTAATTCATGGACGCGGAGTCAAAAAAAATATAGACATGGGTCTTTCCATGATTGCTGATGGATATAAAGCTTCACAGGAAGAATTCTGTCAGGGTCATATAGAAAATAAGTTTGCGGAATATGCAATTCTTATGGGAAACAGTTGCAAAGAAAAACTTATTTATGATATGGGAAAACGCGATGAATATCGTTTCTATCTTGAAGCGGAGTATGCTCTGAAGTTAAGAAAAAAAATGAAGTTCTACGGAGATGAAAGCTTAAAAGCGGATGTCGAAAAAGAACTTGAAAAAATAAGAGATGAAATTGGAATAGATATAGAACAAGATGAGTTAAGAGCAGACTTTCCGATTTTTATCAATCAAATTTATAGCGATAAATATCCAGCGCTTGTAACGATAGAAAAAACAAAAACATGTTACAAACTAAAAATTAAAAGAGTTAGTTTAAGCAAAATGCTTAACTTTGATATTTTAGAAAAAGCTATTGGAAAAGAAGCAAAAGAATTTAAAAAAAGTTTGGATGCGAAAATTCTTGTAACTTATCCAGAACTTAGTTATTCGAAATTAGTTTCTGAATTGGAATTTATATTAGAAGACGTTTCGATTCTCGAGATAAAATCTAAGAGTGCTACGTTCGTAAGTGATGGCTTTAAGAAAAATGAAGTGACGGGAGCCTTAGAATTTTATTCTGAAGGACAACTAGCCGCGGCTATAGACGCGAAGTGGTATACAATAAAAATAAAGAAGTAAAGATATGGAAGAAACAGTACAGAAAAAAACAAATAATCCGTTAGGAACAGCATCGGTAAATTCATTGATTGCAAAGTTTGCTATTCCAAGTATTGTAGCTATGCTCGTTATGGCATGCTATAACCTTGTAGATCAAATTTTTATTGGAAATGTTATTGGCGAGCTTGGTAATGCAGCAACTAATATTGCTTATCCGCTTACGAATGCATGTGTAGCAATAGGCCTGATGTTTGGTATTGGTGGTGCCTCGGCGTTTAACCTTAAGATGGGAGCAGGGGAAAAAGACAAAGCACCATACTTCTTCGGTAACGCTGTTACTATGCTTATTATTTGCGGTCTTGCATTATTGGTGATAACAGAAGTTTTATTAAAGCCAATTATGATTTTGTTTGGTTCACCGATGAGCGTACTTCCATACGCAATGGACTATACAAAGGTAGTTGCTTTAGGATTTCCGTTCTACGCTTTTTCATGCGGAGCCTCACATCTGCTTAGAGCAGACGGACGTCCAAATGTTCCTATGTATTGTAATATTTTAGGAGCAGTATTAAATATCGGGTTAGATGCATGGTTTATTATTGGACTTGGATGGGGAATGAAAGGTGCCGCATGGGCAACAATTATTGGACAAATTATTGCATCATTACTTTGCGCGTGGTTCATGCTTCACACAAAAACATTCAAGTTGGAATTAAAACATCTTGTACCAAAGGGAAAATATGCAGGTAAAGATGCAACACTTGGATTAGCACCATGTTTAAATCAGATGGCTATGATGATTGTAACTATCGTACTTAATAACCAACTTAAACTATATGGTGGCCAAAGTATTTATGGAGAAGAAATCCCAATAGCATGTTCGGGAATTGTAAATAAAGTTGGATCCATTTTCATGGGAATGGTTATTGGGCTTTCCCAAGGAACCCAGCCAATTTGGAGTTTTAACTATGGAGCGAAAAATTTCAGAAGAGTTAAAGAGGCTTATTATAGATCTGGAATTTATGCATTCATAGTTTCAGCAGTTGCGTTCACACTTTTCCAAACAATACCAGATAAAATCCTAGCATGTTTCGGAAAAGGTTCGGACCTATATTTCGAATTTGGATCACACTACTTTAGGATATATATGTTACTTGTTATAGTTTTCTTCATTCAGCTTTTGAGCGCGAACTTCTTTACATCAATAGGAAAGCCGGGAAAGGGTGTATTTTTATCACTTACAAGACAGGTAATATATTTAATTCCTTTATACCTTATTTTCCCAATCTTCTGGGGAGTTGAAGGTATTTTGTATGCCCAGCCATGTGCTGATGTTATCGCTATTACAACGGCAATAATTATGGTTGCAGCTGAATTCAATCGACCTGAATTTAAAAACGAAAAAAATGTTTTCATTTCAATTTTTAAAAAGAAATCTAAGAAAATAAATAATTAAATAAAAAGGAAGGTATAAGACATGAAGAAATTTTTTAATGAATTCAAAGAGTTCATAAACAAAGGTAGTGTTATGGACATGGCAGTCGGTATCATCGTCGGCGGCGCATTCACAGCTATCGTTAATGCTTTAGTTGATAGCATGCTCAATCCATTATTAGGATCAATTTTTAAAAGTGATTTTTCAAATTTAATGGTTAACATTAATGGTGCTGAAGTTCGTTATGGTGCATTTATTATGGCCATCATTAACTTCATAATTGTTGCGTTTGTTTTATTTTTACTCTTAAAGGGAATTAATTCATTAAGAGATGCAGGACAAAAGCTTGTTAAGAAAAACAAAGAAGCTGAAGAAGAGCCAGCTCCAACAACAAAAGTTTGTCCTTTCTGCAAGAGCGAGATTGCTATTGATGCAACAAGATGCCCACATTGTACTAGCGAATTAGATAAATAATTAGGCTTTACAAAGCAAAACTGATTTGATAAAATGTTACAATATTATTACAAAGCGTAACTATTTCGTAATAATTAGCTAAAATGGGCGGAGCCATGTAACTCGTTCCTGGCTCGGGTTCCAACTCGCCGATAACGAGCCACATGGCTCCGCTCGCTTTGATAAACAGTGAGCAGAGCCGTGCAACTTTTTTCAGAGCGTTTTTAGCGGTTGAAAAAAGTTCGTACGGGATGCGAACGTTATATAGCCGATGGAACGAATTCGTCTGTCCACGAGCCTTTTAAATCCAGGAACGAATTCGTACGGGATGCGAACGTTATATAGCCGATGGAACGAATTCGTCTGTCCACGAGTAAAGTAGATTTATAACATGAAGAGAATTACAAAGTATCACAAGAGAGCAAGGTTAACTTTTGCGGCAGCAGCATTTGTTTGCAGCTTTGTTTTGATGCTTGTATTTAATTCTGTAGGAGGTTTTGCTAGTGAAGCAAACTTCTATATAGTTAAAGTTGGAGATAAGATCGTTGGTACAATAAATAGCAAAGAAAAAGCTGAAGCCGCACTTGCACAGGCAAGAGCACAAATTAGTACAGAGGCCCAGTCAATCGTCTATGTTGATTCAAACTTTAGCATTGAAAAAGATCCAAGATTATTTGGGGAGACCGATGATTATGATACTTTAGCTAGTAATGTATATACTGAAATAAAAGAGTTTACAGATAATAATTATACTCAGGCTATTATGCTTAGTAGTAATTCGTTTTCTATTGCAGTTGATAGTGCAGAAACAGCACGTCAAATTTTAGAAAAAATCGAAAGAAAATATGACCCAAATGGTGAGTATGATATTAACATTATATCAAGTCAAAACGAACAATTTACAGAATATACGTATACTATAACTGACTCTAAGGCTATGGAAGAGGCCATAATGAATTATATGGTTGAACACGAAGTTAGCCGTACTGAGGCAAGTATTAATATACACGAATATACAGATGTCGGATTTTCAGATAATCTGGAAATCCGACCTATATATACTGATAGATCAGCGATTTATCAAGGCGATGAAGCAATTAAAAAAGCGCTTAATCAAAATAATGGAAATATTGGTGTCGTTTTAACAAAGAGAGCCAGCTACGATGAAGAATACGAAGCATCTCCTAGTTATATTCAAGACGATAACCTTTTCGAAGGACAGACAGAAGTTGTTGATCCAGGCATAAAGGGAAGCCGAAACGTTGTTGCTGATATTTCATACCTTAATGGTGAAGAAATAAAAAGAAATATTATTCACGAGACAGTATATCAAGATGCAGTTGCGGCTGTATTAAAGATAGGTATTTTACCAGCACCTACATTTGTAACGCCAGTAAGAAACTATGTATTAACATCACCATTTGGATATAGATGGGGAACAATTCATTCAGGTATTGATCTTGGTTCTGATTTTAGCGAACCTATATATGCAAGCTGTGGTGGTACGGTTATAGAAGTATGTAAGGTAGTTTCTGGACCTTATGGTTTATATGTGAAAATACAACATGATAATCATTTTGAAACACTTTATGCGCATATGAGCGAGACCGCATGTGAAGTTGGCCAAAGGGTTTCTCAATTTGAAGTTATTGGATATGTTGGTTCAACTGGTAACTCTACTGGTCCACACTGCCATTTTGAAATTATTCTTGATGGCGTATGCCATAATCCGTTTGAATTCTTAGAGTAATAGCAAGGGCTTTTTCGTATTTCAAAATACCCTTTTATTCTTTACATAATCCTTAAAAATAGGTATAATTATTTGTCGGGTCTTTGACCTTAATTTTGTTATGCAAAAGACAAAAAAACAATAATATTTTTGGGGATATTATGGAACAATATATAATTAAGGGAGGAACTCCATTAAAAGGGGTTGTGGATATCTACGGAGCTAAAAATGCGGCTTTGGCATTGATTCCTGCGGCTATTCTTACTGAGGAACCAGTCATAATTAATAACCTTCCAGATGTTAGCGATATTAATGTTTTACTTGAAGCTATTGCTCAAATAGGAGCAAAAGTAGAACGTATTAATCGTCATAAAGTTAAGATTATCGGAGCAACAGTAAATTCACATCAAGTTGATTACGATTATATTAGTAAGATTAGAGCGTCTTACTATCTTCTTGGCGCTTTACTCGGAAGATTTAACGAGGCTCAGGTAGCTATGCCAGGAGGTTGCGTAATTGGAGCAAGACCGATAGACCAACATATAAAAGGCTTTGAAGCTTTAGGCGCTACAGTTAAATTAAATAATGGACTTATTAGTGCACATGCAGAAAAGATTCAAGGAAATCATATTTATTTTGACGTAGTTAGCGTTGGAGCAACAATTAATATTATGTTGGCTGCGGTTATGGCTGAAGGAAATACGATAATAGAAAACCCAGCAAAAGAGCCACATGTCGTTGATCTTGCAAATATGTTAAACAGCATGGGCGCAAATATCAGAGGTGCAGGTACAGATGTAATAAGAATTAAAGGTGTACCAAAACTTCACAAGACTGAATATACGGTTATTCCAGACCAAATAGAAGCGGGAACATTTATGTTTGCAGCAGCAATAAGTAAAGGTGAAATTACAGTAAATAACGTAATACCTAAGCACTTAGAAAGTATTACAGCGAAACTTGTTGATATAGGATGTGAAGTTGAAGAATATGATGAGGCAGTAAAAGTTAAGGCTGGAGATTTTATTAATCAATCACAAGTTAAGACACTTCCATATCCGGGTTTCCCTACGGATATGCAACCACAAATTACAGTTGCGCTTGCACTTGCAAAAGGAACATCAACTGTTACAGAAAGTATTTTTGAAAACAGATTTAAATATGTTTCTGAACTTGCAAGAATGGGTGGAAAAATAAAGATAGAAGGAAACACTGCAATTATTACTGGAGTTAAAGGCTTTTCTGGAGCAAAGGTAAATGCACCAGACTTAAGAGCAGGAGCAGCTCTAGTACTTGCGGGAATAGCGGCCGAAGGCACAACGATAATAGATGATATTCATTTTATTCAACGTGGATATGAAGCTTTTGATGAAAAACTTAGAGCCTTAGGTGCAGATATAAGAAAAGAAACAGTAGTTCAAAATAATGCTGATGAACAAGCAGTATAAGTTCTCGGAGGAATAATATGGAAAGGCGTTTTTACACATCAGAATCTGTTACGGAAGGACATCCAGATAAAATTTGCGACCAAATTTCGGACGCTATTTTAGACGCTATTCTTACCCAGGATCCAGAAGGAAGAGTTGCATGCGAAACTAGTGTAACTACTGACTTTGTAGTTATCATGGGCGAAATCACTACTACAGCAGTAGTAGATTATGAACAAATAGCAAGAGATACAATTAGAAGGATTGGTTATACAGATAAAGAAATTGGATTTGATGCAGACACATGCGAAATTCTTGTCAAAATTCATGAACAATCACCTGATATTGCAATGGGCGTAGATAAATCGCTTGAAACAAAAGAAGGCAACGAAGAAGAAAACGGAGCAGGCGATCAAGGTATGATGTTTGGCTATGCAACAAATGAGACAAAAGAATTTATGCCAGCACCAATTTCATACGCACATAAACTTACCAAAGCATTATCAGAACTTAGAAAAGACGGAACACTGCCTTATCTTAGACCTGATGGAAAAGCTCAGGTAACAGTAGAATATAATGAAAAAGGTGAGGTAGAAAGATTAGAAGCAGTTGTTTGCTCTACACAACATACAGCACAGGTTAGCATTGAACAATTAAGAAAAGATATTAAAGAAAAACTTTTTGAAAAAGTTCTTCCTGCTAACTTGATAGATGAAAAGACAAAATTCTATATAAATCCAACAGGCCAGTTTATTATTGGCGGACCTAATGGAGATACAGGACTTACAGGAAGAAAAATTATCGTTGATACTTATGGTGGAGTTGGTCGTCATGGTGGCGGTGCTTTTTCAGGAAAAGATCCAAGTAAGGTTGATAGAAGTGCGGCATACGCAGCTAGATATGTTGCAAAAAATATTGTAGCTGCAGGACTCGCCGATCAATGTGAAATTCAAATTTCATACGCAATCGGAGTTGCTGAGCCTACATCAATTTGCGTTGATACATATGGTACAGGAAAATTTGATTCAAAAAAATTAGTAGAAATAATTAGAGAAAATTTTGATTTAAGACCAACAGGAATAATTAAAATGCTTAATCTTAAACAACCTATTTATGGCAAAACAGCATCTTACGGTCATTTTGGAAGAGAAGACCTTGACCTTCCATGGGAACAAACAAATAAGGTTGAAGCATTAAAGAAATATTTATAAAAGAGGCAAAAAATGGGAAAAGACAAGAAATTAGTTGAGAATATCACTCCTATGAGCGAAGACTTTGCACAGTGGTACACTGATGTTGTTCAAAAAGCTGAACTTATGAGATATTCAACTGTAAAAGGCTGCATGATGATTCTTCCAAATGGATATGCTATTTGGGAAAATATTCAAAAGAACTTAGACGCGATGTTTAAAGAAACGGGCGTTGAAAATGTTTATATGCCTTTGTTTATCCCCGAAAACTTACTTAATAAAGAAAAAGATCACGTAGAAGGTTTTGCACCTGAGTGCGCATGGGTGACAGTTGGCGGACAAGAAGAATTAGAAGAAAAATTAGTTGTTCGTCCTACTTCTGAAACACTTTTTTGTGATCTTTATTCAAATATTGTCCAATCATATAGAGATCTTCCAAAACTTTATAACCAATGGTGTAGTGTAGTTCGTTGGGAAAAAACAACACGTCCTTTCCTTCGCTCATCAGAATTTTTATGGCAAGAAGGTCATACGATTCATGCAACGGCTAAAGAAGCACAGGAACGTACAGAACTTATGTTAAATGTGTATGCAGACTTTTGCGAAAAGTATTTAGCAATTCCAATGATTAAAGGACAAAAAACAGATAAGGAAAAATTTGCTGGCGCAGAAGCCACATATACAATTGAAGCTTTAATGCATGATGGAAAAGCACTTCAAAGTGGAACAAGTCATAACTTTGGTGACGGTTTTGCAAAAGCTTTTGATATAACATTTACAGATAAAGATAACACATTGAAATATGTACATCAGACAAGCTGGGGACTATCAACGAGAGTTATTGGTGCGTTGATTATGGTTCATGGTGATGATTCAGGACTCGTTCTTCCACCTAGAATAGCACCAACCCAGGTTATGGTAGTTCCAATTGCGCAGCATAAAGAAGGCGTATTAGAAAAAGCAAATGAAATTTATGAAACTCTTAAGAAAGAGGGAATTCGCGCAAAAATTGATGATTCTGATAAGAGCCCGGGATGGAAATTCTCGGAACAGGAAATAAAAGGAATTCCAACTCGTATCGAGATTGGACCAAAAGATATTGAAGCTGGACATGTTATTGTTTGCAGACGTGATACTAGAGAAAAGATTGAAGTTGCAATTGATGAAATAACAACAAAGCTTCCAGAAATTATGGAGCAGATGCAATCCGATATGCTCCAAAAAGCTCGCAAACATAGAGATGAACACACATATGAAGCAAAAACTTACGATGAGTTCAAAGATATAATTGAGAATAAATCTGGTTTTGTTAAAGCTATGTGGTGTGGCGACCTTGCATGCGAGATGAAGATTAAAGAAGATACTACCGCAACTAGCAGATGCATACCTTTCGAACAAGAAAAGATATCAGATACTTGTGTATGCTGTGGCAAGAGTGCAAATAAACTCGTTTATTGGGGTAAGGCATATTAAAAAATAAAATGTATAAACTTAATGGTTTGAAAATCAAGGTTGTAAAACCCGTACTGGAAATCATAAAAGTCCTTAACGATAATGGTTATGAAGCATACATAGTTGGAGGATGCGTAAGAGATTTAGTGCTGGGAAGAAAACCAAAAGATTGGGACATTACAACATCGGCTCTTCCTTTGCAAGTGAAGAGCCTGTTTTCTAACTGTGTTGATACCGGTATCCAACATGGAACAGTTATGGTTATAAAAAAGGGTGTGGGATACGAAGTTACAACATATAGGGTTGATGGTGAATACAAAGATGGAAGACATCCTGAAAATGTTTCTTTTACAAGAAATTTAGAAGAAGACTTAAAGCGTAGAGATTTTACGATTAATGCCTTTGCATATAATAAAAAAGCTGGATGCGTGGATTTATTCGATGGAATAACAGATTTAAATAATAAAATTATTAGGGCTGTAGGAAATCCGGATGAACGTTTTAACGAAGATGCACTTCGTATAATGAGAGCGGTAAGATTTGCGGCACAATTAGGTTTTACGATTGAAGAAAATACATATAACGCAATAACTAATCATAGTGAAAACCTTGCAAATATTAGTGCAGAGAGAATTCGTGTTGAGTTTGAAAAAACTCTTATGAGTAAAAATCCGCAAATGGTTAATCTTTATAAAGAATTAAAGATGGAAAACTATGTTGTTCCGGATATTGCTGATAAGTGTTTTGATGAATCGAAAAATGCTTTGTATAAAAAATTTAATGAAGAAGATAGTGATTCAAAATATTTAAGGCTGGCGATATTTTTTGAAAATGCGAGTAGCGAAAAATTAGGCTATGTTTTACAAAAAATGACCTATGATAATAAGACAAAGCTTCTAGTTACAGGCCTTGTGAGAAATAAAGAGTTCGTGCTTGATGCTGATAAAGTAAAAATTAAATGGGCGATGCATGATATGGGAAAAGAACTCTTTAATCTTTACTTAAAATATCAAAGAGTAAAGGGAAACATTGATTTTGCAAAGATTAGTAAATTGGTTAGCGAGATAGAAAAGAAAAAAGAACCGTACGAAATTTCTCATCTAGCTGTTTCAGGAAAAGATTTAATAGAAAATGGTGTTGAGCAGGGAAAAGATGTGGGAATGGTTCTAGAAAAACTTTTGGCACATGTAATAGAGAATCCAAAAGATAATAAAAAAGAAAAATTATTGGCAGAAATTTAATATAAAAGTTCCTCGCTCCCGTAGGACATCTCCCATACTTCGCAGGTACCTCCCCTAGTAGGGTCCCTCCTGCTCGTATGGTGCCCTCCTACTCGCGCGAGGAACTTAGGAGAGAAACTATGAATTACAAAGAAGTTTATAATGCGTGGCTAAATGATGACAACATTGATGAAGAAACAAAACTTGAGTTAAGAGCTTTAGAAGGAAATGATAGCGAAATAGAAGATCGTTTCTATAAAGAACTCGAATTTGGAACAGGCGGTTTAAGAGGAATCTTAGGCGCTGGGACAAACCGTATGAATATTTATACGGTTGCAAAAGCTACGCAAGGACTTGCTGATTATATAAATAAATTCATGGCTGAACTTAAAGAGCATCATAGTAAAGAACATGATTGTTCTAAATGTGAAAGCTGCGAAATGGAAAAGATTCCAACAGTAGCTATTGGTTGTGATAGCCGAAATATGTCAGATAAGTTTTGCGAGATTACCGCTTCTGTATTGAATGCAAATGGAATAAAAACTTTTGTATTTGAAAGTTTAAGACCAACACCAGAGCTAAGTTTTACAGTACGTCTCCTTGGATGTATCGCTGGTGTTAATGTTACAGCAAGCCATAATCCGGCAGAATATAATGGATACAAGGTTTTTTGGGCAGATGGAGCCCAGGTTACACCTCCACATGATGAGGAAATATTAAAATGTGTTAACGCAGTTACAAATCTTTCTAATCCAAAACTTATGCCAAAAGATGAAGCAATAGAAAAAGGATTATACGTTTCAATTGGAAAAGATGTTGATGAAAAATATTTAGATGAAATTTCAAAAGTCTTAAAAGAGCCTGGACTCACAAGACAAATGGCCAAAGACGTAACGGTTGCGTATACACCTTTGCATGGTGCAGGTATAAAAATAGTTCCTGAAATATTAAGTCGTTTCGGTTTTACAAATTTACATATAGTAAAAGAACAGGAAGTTCCTGATGGAAATTTCCCAACGGTAGAGTTTCCTAATCCTGAAATGCCATCAGCTTTTAAGCTTGCAGATGAATTAGGACAAAAAGTTGGAGCAGATATTATTATTGCGACTGACCCGGATTCAGATAGATTAGGTGCACATGTAAAAGATAGAGAAGGAAATTATCATGACCTTTCAGGAAATGTTCTGGGGTCATTTATGTGTGAATATGTTTTATCTAGACTTAAAGCACAAAACAAAATTCCTGAAAATGGTTATGTGATAAAATCAATCGTAACAACAAAGTTAGTTGATAAAATCGCAGCTAATTATAATGTTCAGATACGTTCTGTCCTTACAGGATTTAAGCATATTGGAGCTGAAATTTTAAGATCAGAAATAATGCGTGATGGAACATATCTCTTTGGATTTGAAGAAAGCTATGGATTTTTACCTGGAACATATTGTAGAGATAAAGACGCGTGTGCAACAGCGCTTCTTCTTTGCGAAATGGCGGCTTTCTATAAATATAATGATGAAACATTATGGGATGGCGTTTTAGCTATGTACGAAAAGTATGGATATGAAGAAGAAAGAACTGTATCCATAACAAAAAAAGGCGTGGATGGAATGCGCGCGATTAAGCAGGCGATGACAGACTATAGAGAAAATCCACCAAAGAATATTGGCAGTTTTGAAGTAAAAGAAATTATTGATTATAATGAACCTGAAAAAACTAATATGCTAAAATCAAATGTACTTTATTACAAACTTGACGATGCATGGGTTTGCGTAAGACCTTCTGGCACTGAGCCAAAAATCAAATATTATATTGGAGTAAGCGCAAACGACAAAGCGCAGGCAAGTGCAAAAATAGAAGAATTAGAGAAAAATTTTATAGGCTAATTTAATGTTCCGAGCGCGAGTAGGAGAGCACCATGCGAGCAGGAGGGTCCCTTTTTTGGGGAGTACCTGCGAAGCATGGGAGGTGTCCTACGGGAGCGAGGTGCTATAAAGTTAAAAGTTTCGAGCGCGAGCAGGAGGGCACCATACGAGCAGGAGGGACCCTACTAGGGGAGGTACCTGCGAAGTATGGGAGATGTCCTGCGGGAGCGAGAAACGTAGTAAAGGAGAAAATTATGTCACTTTTTACAAACAAGACTTTGTTAATAACAGGTGGTACAGGAAGCTTTGGAAATGCAGTATTAAATCGTTTCCTTGCTACAGACATTGGTGAAATTAGAATTTTTTCACGAGATGAGAAAAAGCAAGATGATATGCGCCACGACTTCCAGGCAAAAATGCCAGAAGTAGCAAATAAAATTAAATTTTATATTGGCGATGTAAGAGATATAGATTCTGTAAGGAATGCGATGCATGGAGTTGATTATATTTTCCATGCAGCAGCACTTAAACAGGTACCTTCTTGCGAATTCTTCCCAGTAGAGGCAGTAAAAACAAATGTACTTGGAACAGAAAATGTTTTGAATGCAGCTATAGAAGAAGGCGTAAAAAGTATTATTTGTCTTTCAACTGATAAGGCTGCTTATCCGGTAAATGCTATGGGAACTAGCAAGGCAATGATGGAAAAAGTTATTGTTGCTAAGTCAAGAAACGTTGATCCGGAAAAGACAAAGATTTGTTGTACGCGTTACGGAAACGTTATGTGCTCGAGAGGCTCGGTTATTCCTCTTTGGATTGACCAGATTAAAGCAGGCCAGCCACTTACAATCACTAACCCAGATATGACAAGATTTATTATGTCATTAGATGAAGCTGTTGACCTTGTTTTATTTGCATTTGAGAAAGGAACAAACGGAGATATTCTTGTACAAAAAGCTCCGGCAGCATCTATTTACACAATGGCACAGGCGGTTTGTGAAATCTTTGGTGCAGACAAAGAAAATATTAAAACAATTGGTATTAGACATGGAGAGAAAATGTATGAAACACTTCTTACAAATGAGGAGTGTGCTAATGCAATTGATATGGGCAATTTCTATCGTGTTCCATGTGACAAGCGCGATTTAAACTATGATAAATATTATAATGAAGGCGATACAAGTAGAAATATACTTCATGAATTCAATTCAAATAATACGCAATTATTAGACGTTGCACAAACTAAAGAAAAAATTGAAGCACTTGATTATATAAAAGAAAGACTATAAAAAAATGAATGACTTTGAGATAAAAATTAACCCGGATTCAAAAATGCTTCCTATAGTGTTAGTGGCTATAGGAGAGTATGCTAAAAATTTCTTTGATAATAAGAAAGATGTTAATAAGATTGTACTTGCTTGTGAAGAAGCAATTAATAATGTACTTGCATATTCACTAACCGACCGCGTGCAAGATATAAAAATTACAGCAAATGCTGAAGGCGGAGATTTTGTTGTATGTATTTATGATAAAGGAATGCCTGGCGATTATGAAAAAACACTTCAAGGTGAGGACAAGTTAGGACTAACCTTAATGCATGGTGTAGTAGACCAGGCGGAAGTGCAAAACCTTGGTAAGGATGGCAGATGTCAAAAACTTGTTAAGTATTATTGTCATATGCCAGACTTCAAGAAACAAAATAAAGATAGCAAACAAGAAGAAATAATTGAAGATGCACAAATAGAAGTTAGATCGCCGAAGAAAGAAGAAATGCTAGATATATGCCAGGCTTTTTATAAAGAGTATGGGCTTACATATCCAAATGATTTAGTTTATTATCCTGAAAGATTTTATGCATCAATAGCAAAGGATCAGATTCATGCAACGATTGCAGCAGATGAGCAAGGACGTTTTGCAGGATTTCATGCTGTATTTGAATGGGAACATGTTCCAGGCGTTTGGGAATCGGGCATGGCTATAGTAAATAGTAATTTTAGAAATGCCGGAGTATTTAAGAAGATGATGGCTCGTACATATTCGTATGTACATGATGATGCTAAAGGGAAAATCTTTTTAGGCGAATGCGTAATGACCCATGAATATTCTCAAAAATTAAGACTTAGATATGAATCATTTCCAGTTAGCTTTATATTCAATTATGGTAAACCAAATATTGGTGGAAGTACATTTAAAAAAGCAAATGATTATACTAGTGTAACGATAGCAGCATCAGCATTTGACTTCACACCTCAAAGCGTTTATCTTCCAGAAGAATTGCACGAGGCAGCTAAGTTTATCTATAATGGCGTAAAACTAGATAGAACTATATTAACAGAATCAAAAGAACCTGAGTTAGAAAATTCAAAGAGTATATGGAATTATAATAACTATATGGATTTAGGAAAAATTAATATTATTGAGGCAGGTAAGGATTATAAAGAGCACTTAGATGATAACCTTCGTGAACTTAAAATCAAAGGAGCAGACATAGTTATACTTTACATATCAGCACAAGACCCTTCATTGCCACTAGTTTATGAAGCAGCAAAAGAAGCAGGATTTTTCTTTACAGGAATTATTCCTGACGCTGACCAAGGCGATGTTGTAACAATGGAAAAATTATTCAGAAGCGTTGTTAACTATGACGCAAATATAACGATATCTCCGTTTACAGAACTTTTTGACATGGTTCGTAAATTCGACCCAGAGCAAAAATAAAAAATAAAAAGGACCTGAAAAATATTTGAAAGTTTTGGAAACAAATAAACAATTTATTTGTCCGAATAAAATATATCAGTAAGTTCTTTATAATAAGATTTTTTATCTTCACTATAAGAGCCCATGTTATCACTGGTTAGGAAAACACCATGAACCTTAGCACATGAAGTTGCTAAGGTTTTCTTTTGCTCTTTACTTAAATGAATATTATTATCACGAAGGAAGAAAACATCAGGGTCATTTAGATGAGCTCTGCCGTTTAATGGCGCTCGAAGACGTGCAGTTTCGATTGCATGTTCTGTGGAAACTATTTCTCTATGAGCAGGGCGCATGTACAAAGGGCCTTTCCAGTTAAGAGAAACGTCGCAGCTTACTCTACAGTATTCAACTTTACCAAAGGCAGGCCAAACAGGAACGCCACATCCTAAGATAGCATGCTCGCCACAAACTTCGCGAAGCAAATCCATAGCTTTGCACATTCTTGCAGCTCTGGATTCTTTAATAGGATAAATATCAGAAGATGTGATTTTATATCCATCACATGGAGTTCCGTAAGGAGCCGCACTGTATAAAAAATCAAGTTTTACTAGGTCAAAGCCCCATTCGTCAAAAACGGTTTTAAATACTTTGCGAATATAATTTATAACCTCAGGATTGTCGATATCAAGCGAAACAAATCCACCCCAGTTGCATCCAGCCATCCAAGGTTTATCATCAACTTTTAATAACCAGTCTGGATGCTCGTTAAAAATTTTTGATTTTTTATTAGCGGAAAAAGGAGCAAGCCAAAGCCCAGCCTTAAAACCTTTTTCATGAATCTTATCAGCAACAATCTTCATTCCGTTAGGAAATTTCTTTGTGTCTATATCAAGCCAGTCACCAACATTTGATTCCCAACCATCATCAACTTGAAATAAGTCGCCAGCTTCAAGGACTTTTGAACAACCTTCTAAATCTTCCATTACAGACTTTTCAGTTATATTTTCATAGCGGTTATACCAGCTAGAATAACCTTTAATTTTCTTATCTGTTCGGCATTTGCATCCCATCTGTGCAAACCATCCGTCAAAAACTTCATCTTCAGATCCTTCGCCTATATACATATCAAATAATTTATATGAGCCTTCATTTAAGGAAAGACCGGCACAATCTTTTTCCAGAGTTAATCGACCAAAACGGTTTTCTTCGTTTCCATCTTCTGAAAATCCAATTCCCCAATTGTAATATGATTCGTAACTGATTAATGTGTATCCAAACTGTTCATCGTTTGAAGCCACTAAACGATATAAATCGTTATCTCTGAAATACGCATAGGATTCCCCATGAAGAAAGCCTTCTTGGTATGGGTAGTTTACAAAATGATAGTCTGCATATCTATCAAGAGAAAATGCATTTACTAAAAATTTTGGAACACGACGAAGACCACGAATTTTACTATCTATTGAATATTCTGGGCAGTGTGTCCAAGTTTGATATCCGTTAATAAAAATTTTTTCGTCTTGTTTTACGCTCCAAGGAGAATAAACTTTTGCACTTAATATATTACAATCAGGTAAAGAAGTCTCGATTACGAGGCGGGTATTACTAGGTGTAGTCTCGCCTGAAACAATATGCACACCATCGGCAGTTTCGATTACAACTTCATAAGAGAATAATTTCATTTGAGACCTCCAGATTGTAATTTATAACTCAGATTTTATAGATTCAATATTAAAGTTAATAGTTTCTTGCATACCATTTTCTGTATAAATAAATAGTTTGCCTTCTCCGGAAACGCCATCAGAAGAAATAATTGTTCCGCACATTCCGCCCTCAGCTGTTACAACGGATGGTCCATGAAGTTTAATCATTCCTTCGGTTGCAAAAGCAACAGGCATTTGTGCATATGATGCAACATTGTTATTTTCATCAAGAATTCGAATTCGGATAAGAGACATATCGTATGCGTCTCCATCAGTTAAATGGGTTTTAGAAACTTTAACATCTAAGTGAAGTTTGCATGAAGGGGCAAATGTTTTAGAGCAAACTACATTTCCATCTTTAATAGCGTCAACACGCCACGAGGTAGATTTTTCTCCCCAATTTCCAATGTATTTGCCATATAAATCTACGCCGTCTTGCATACGCATTTTATATTTAAGCATACATTTTCCAAGTTTTAATTTATCTTTAAGCGGCATATTTGCAAGACCATGTTTTTCTGCAGAAAGTAAGCATTCGCGTAGTATTTTGGCTTTTTCTTCATCAAAGCCTTCAACACTTTTTAATAAATCCCCTATGGTATCATCTATTTCAATCGGACCATGTGACAGAGATTTCCATGCGCTATTACTAAAAGATTTAACGAAAACATCGTTTTTGTAAAGTTTTATTTCATCCGCATTTGTAAAAGCATAAATTTTTCCTTTTTGGAATGCAGGGTAGTCACCAGATTCAAAGTTTGTTCCTACTTCAAGCATAGGGTATTCGCCCTGACTTGCATATAGTGAAGCCGCAAGTTTTGGATTTCTAAATTGGTCTAGCACACCGTGGTAGCAAATACGGTTACCACTGCCAAAATCTTTGTGAGTAGGGTAGTCAAACATGCACCATTGGAAGCACCCGATGTGATCACCACTTGCTAAAGCACTGTTTAAAACGCTAGCATGTCTTAAAGCTTGTTCTTGACGATGCTTTATTTCATCAAATGATTTTGTTGGGAACATGTGCCCGTTGCTTTCACTTATAAGCAACGGTTTGTTTCCACGAACAACCGCCTTTTTAGGACGACATCCATTACCGTTTCCGTCATAAGAAAAATCATTATAAGCATAAACATCTTCTAAAAGGTGACTTTTTTCGATAAATCGAACACCGCTAGTTGGCCTGCTTGGATCAAGCTCATGAGCAATCTTATTGGTTTTTTTATAAAAATCGTCATCATCTTGACTCTCATTTATTCGAACACCCCAAAGGATAATAGATGGATGATTACGGTATTGTAGAACCATTTCCGCGGTAGTTTTAAGAGCAATATTTTGCCATGATTTGTCGCCAATGTGTTGCCACCCAGGAATTTCAGTAAATACTAAAAGTCCAAGTCTGTCACATTCATCTATAAAATATTTGCTTTGAGGATAATGGGAAGTTCTTACGGCATTACAGCAAAGTTCTTCTTTTAAGATTCTTGCATCTTCACGTTGCAAAGATTCTGATGCAGCATAACCAATAGTAGGGTAGCATTGGTGACGATTAAGACCGCGAAGGAAAACCTTTTCCCCATTAAGATAAAATCCATCAGGCCTAAAATCGATTACGCGAACTCCAAAAGTTGTTTCTAATATATCTTCTGAATCGCCTTCATAAGTTCTAACAATACATGAATATAATAAAGGATTATCAACCGACCATAGTTCAGGATCTTCAATAAAAAGATCAAGACTAAGAGGACAATCTTTAATAAGAGATACAAGAGTTCCGTTTGGAGCGTAAATTTCTAAGTCTGTTGAATCAGGAGTTCCATCAATTTTAATATCTATATGGATATTGTTTTTATCAATTGTGTAAACGAATATATCTTCGATATATGTTTGTGGACGAATATCAAGCCAAACATCTCTATAAAGTCCACCATATGTTAAATAATCGATTACGCCACCAAAAGGTGGGATGTTGGGATTTTCATGGCAATCAAGCTTAACAACAAGCTGATTATCTCCACCTTTAACATAATCAGTTATATTAACCTTAAAAGATGTATAGCCACCTGTGTGATCGTCAACACTTTTTCCGTTTAAGAATACTTCTGCTACATGGGCTGCACCATCAAACTGCAAAAAGATTTTATTTCCAATATATTTTTTTGGAATATTAAGAATTTTTCTATAGCCACATTCGGTTTCATATATTTCAGGATTAGCGTAGTGCAGTGGCATGTCTTTAACATTGTGAGGTAAGCGAACTTTCGCAGCATTACCTTCGAATGCAGCGAATTCTTCTGACCATGTATATGTAAATTCCCAATTGTTATTAATCTTTATCAATTTGTATTCCCCTGTCGTATTAATTCATATATATTTTATCACATTGCGGCTCTTTTTTTTATAATATATAATAAATATGAATAAAATATGGGGGACGAATACATGAAAGAATTAAAACTTAATTATAAACGAACCTTTTTAATAGGTTTTGCATTCTTTGGGATTTTACTTTTATGGCAAGTATATGATTCATGGTGCCCAACATTTCTTACAGATATTTTTGCTAATAACATGTACGGCCTTACATCAGCAGAGTTAAAGCTTAGTGACCCGGGAAAAATTCTTAATGTTCAATGGATAGTAGGTATTATTATGGCTTGCGATAATCTTGCAGCATTAGTATTGCTTCCTGTATTCGGACGTATATCAGATAAAACAAAAAGTCCAATTGGAAAGCGTATGCCTTTTATCGTAGTAGGAACAATTGTTTCGGCAATCGCATTTCCGTTTGTTCCATTATTTTTCCATCAGAATAATATAGTAGGTATGGTTATCATGATGGTAATCGTTCTTATTTTCATGATGATGTATAGAAATCCTGCAGTTGCATTAATGCCGGATATCACGCCAAAGCCTTTAAGAGCAAGAGCTAATGGCATTATTAATATCATGGGATATATTGGCGGTGCATTTGCAACTGTTCTTGGAATTTTCCTTAAACTTTCTGATTACATTAATGTATCCGATAGAGCAGGAAAAGTATGGATTATTGAAATCCCATTTATAGTAGCTTCAGTTCTTATGATTGTTTCAGCAATTGTTTTATTTATTAAGATTAAAGAAAATGAATTGGCTGAAGAATTAAAAGAAGATATGGAAGAAGGCGAGCGCCAGGCAGCAATCGAAAACCCTGTTACAGACGATGGATTAATGAGCGTAGCAAATAGAAGGATGCTTATTGCGATTTTGGCAGCAGAAGTTTTATGGTTTATGGCGGATAACGCTGTTGGAACATATATCGGAAACTATGTTATTTATTACCTTAATTCAGCTTCTTCAGCAACAATGATTCTTACAATTATTGGTGGTGCTGCGAGCGTTGTTGGCTTTGCAATAGGTGGAAAAGTTGCTGATAAAATTGGAAGAAAGTGGACAATTTGTATTGGACTTATTCTTTCATGTATAGCACTTATAATTGCTATTTTTGCAAAACCTACAGGAATAGTTACTGGAGATAATGGGGAATTCTCGTTCCCAATAATTCTTTATGTAACATGGATTCTTAAAGGATTTGGAATGTCACTCGTTCATGTATGCTCATTCCCAATGGTTGTTGAACTTTGTTCATCAAAACATATTGGAAAATTCACAGGCTACTATTATGCAGCAAGTATGGCAGCTCAAACAATTACACCTATTTTACTTGGATTTATCTTCATGAAGAGCGGAGCATGGAACGTACTTCCAATTTACAGTGCAATTCTTCTTGCTCTTAGTGCAGTAGTATTTATTATTTTTGTTAAAAATATTAAAGCAAATAAAGTTCAAAATGCTAAAGGTATAGAAGCATTCGCAGATGAAGATTAAAAATGAAATCAATAAATAAAAGAAACATAGAAGAAATAAATAAATTTTATCATTGGAATTATGCACACAGAGGACTTCATGATATTAATCAGGGAGTCCCTGAAAACTCTTTAAAGGCTTTTAAACTAGCGGCTGAGGCGGGCTACGGAGCTGAACTGGATGTTCAACTTTCAAAGGATGGTAAAGTAGTAGTTTTTCATGATGATGACCTAAAAAGAGTTTGTGGAATTGATAAAAGAGTAGATGAGTTTACTTTTGAAGAGTTAAATAAAATGTCTCTTTTAGAAACAGACCAAACAATTCCTCTTTTTACCGAAGTGCTTGAAACATTTGGAAAAGGGAAAGGCCCTTTGATTGTTGAATTAAAAAACGGTCCAAAAAATAAAGAACTTTGTGAAAAAACCTATGAAATATTAAAAACATATAAAAAAGATTTTTGCATAGAATCTTTTAATCCAAGAATAGTTAAATGGTTTAAGGATAATGCCCCTGAAATTTTTAGAGGCCAGCTTGCTACATACCCAGAAGGATATGGAAAAGCTATCTCTAAAATTACTAGCAAAATACTTTCGGGGTGCTATTACTGTTTAATAAATAAACCAGACTTTATTGCTTATTATAACTTCGCAGACGAAGAAGAAAATAAAAAAACAAAACTTACTAACAGACCAAAAACAATAAATTGGTTTTTAAGAAAAGGTATCATGCTTATAGCGTGGACATCAAGAGTCCCAGATGTTGATCAAAAAATAAATGATGCTGTAATTTTTGAAGCCTACCGGCCAAGCATAAAGTACTAGAAGAACATTTTTGATAAATTTGAGCTCGGCAAATTGCCCTTTGCCGGGCTCTCCTGGAGGGGTATTTTCAAAAATAAAATGGCCGTGGGTTTGGGGATAATCAAAGATAATCCCCAAGCCCCACAGCCTCTACTACTATGTCCCATTGCGTCCGCCTTTCGGCGTCCGCTTCGCTGGCTGCGCCAGCTCCATATATAAAAAACACTTTTCTTAAGTGCAACAATTCACCTAAAACCATAAACATTTTCGTTATTTATAATACTTGTTATGGTCCTAACCATAAACACGATATGTTATAAGCTAAGTGTTTATGGGCGAAAACTTCCTAAGTCAATAAAATATAGTGTTCTAATCCCATTAAAACCATAAACAGCTATCTTAAAATACAAGATATTTATGGTTTTAAGTGATTTCACAAAAGCAGGCAGCAGGCGGACATAAGAGTACTGGCGAACGAAAGTTAGCTGCTGTAGGTAGCGAAGCCACGGCGCGAGCTCCTTCTTAAGCTCAGGCGCCGTCAGCTTCGCGTTCCAAAACAATATATGTAATTATTTAGAAAGCGAGCAGAGCCGATCTGCTCGTTGTCGGCGAGTTGGAACCCGAGCCAGGAACGAGCCGACGGGCTGCGAGCATCAAGAAAAGAGCTCGACAAGTTCTGATTTGTTGGGGAGAAGGGTTAAGTTTGGATGATACTTATACATTTATTTGATATAATAAAAATGTGATATGTATATTTCAAAAATTTATATGAGGAAGGGGATAGGTATGGTTAAACAAAAAGTAAATCCAGACACAGTGGCGCCACCAGCAGGGCCATATACAAATGTTATAAAGGTAGATGAGGCTAAGAGTTTAATCTTTTTATCAGGTGTAAGTGCTTCTAATGAGAATGGTGAAATTGTTGGACAAAATGATATTCTCGAACAAACAAAACAAATTGTTAAAAATATTAAATTAGAATTAGAAGCAGTTGGAGCGAAACCAGAAAATGTTGTTATGACAACATCTTATGTTTTAGGTGATCATATGGATGAAATTATGACTTCTGGAGCATGCGATGTTTTGTTTGAAGCATTTGATAATCAGACAGATTCACTTGTCGGCGTTCAAAGCCTAGCGGGAATGAAGTATGGCGCATTGCTAGAAATAAGCGCAATTGCTGTTATCTAAGGAAATTAATTATTTAAATAAAAAAAGAAGGTTGCGGGGTGCAACCTTCTTTTGATTTTGGCTAAGTGTTTTTATTCATTTTTTATTTTTTCGAAAAAGAGGAAAGCGAAAAGTCCTGTATAAGAAAGCACAAGTAATATGATCCAAAGAGTCATATTGTTTGAATCTCCAGTTTGAGGAGAGTCCGGATCTTTTTCAAGTTTTGGTAGATATCCTTTTCCGCCTTTTGCTTTCCATTTATCTATATCAGTAATTTCAACAAGTCCTTTAGCATCCTCGTAATATTTACCACAGTTCTTGCATACATAGTATGATTTATATCCTGCTTCGGTATAGGTAGCTTTCTTACCATTTACAAGTTCTGGTTTATGAACAAGTGGGGCAATATAACCGTTGCCGCCTTTTGCTTTCCATGTGTCAAAATCTTCAATCGGAGTAGTTCCGTTTTCATCTTCAAACAATGCACCACAAGCACCAGTTCTTCCTTTGCACTCGTAGTAATCTTTCCAACCAGAAGCTGTCTCAGTTGGCGCTTGACCATCAACTTTTTCGATAGTGTGTTCGTGAACAATAAGTTCTAGATATCCTTTGGTATTATATTGAACTTCGTAATCTTTGTTATCTGAGAAGAAATAATCTATATCTTTTGCTGAGCCATTGGTGGTAAATTGAACAGGGGCTTCGTCCTTCGGTGAAGCCTTTGTTGTCACACCAACCTTGAAATTAGCTGTCGGTTTATCAACGCCGTTGCCATCGGAAGAAGCAGGTTTACCATCTCCGAGAGTGATGTATTTATCAGTATTCAAATAGACATTGTTTGCGGTACCGCCGGTAAGTTTACCATTTGTGATTGTACCATTTATGACATTATTGGTGATTTTTGCATCGCCACCGAGGGTGACATTACCAAACATAAGAGCCACGCCACCACCATTATCCCCAGCAGTGTTGCCATCAATTTTCCCACTGGACATATTGAATGATGCTGACTTTGAGGAGACACACACGCCACCGCCGTAGTAAGTAATTGCGGAGTTATTCGCAATTGTTCCATTGTTCATTGTAAATGCGCCGTTTCCGACATGCACGCCACCGCCGCTTTGTTCAGCAACGTTGTTGGCAATTTTTCCATTGTGCATATTGAATAATGCTTCAGTTTCGGAGAGGCACACACCACCGCCGGTTTTTGCCGTGTTATCGGCTATGTTACCGTTTTCCATGGTGAAGTTGCCGCCTCCGTTGACATTCACACCACCACCGGTTTTTGCCGTGTTATCGGCTATGTTACCGTTGATCATGGTGAAGTTGCCGTATTTGTTGACATGCACACCACCACCGCCGTTGGATGTTGCCGTGTTATTGACGATGTTGCCGTTTTTCATGGTAAAAGTACCTGTATAAACATACACGCCGCCGCCATAAGTATCTGCTTCGTTTTTGGTAATTAATCCATCATTCATGGTAAAGGTGCATCTGTTGCCCTCGACACAAACACCGCCACCGCTACGTATATTTTCAGAATAGGTTGCTTTTGCTTCGCAGTTGCTGATTGTGCTGTTATCGTTCATTGTGAAGCTTGCAGGAGCATTTGAGTCGCCGAAGATATACACGCCGCCGGCGCCATTGTCCGCCGTGCAGTCGCTGACTTTGCTACTGCCGTTCATCGTGACCGTGCAGTTGCAGGCACAAACGCCTCCGCCGTCAACCGTCGCCGTGCATCCGACAATTCTGCTATCGTTGTTCATGGTCATGTTACCCCGAGTGAAAATACCACCGCCTTTTTGTGCAGAGCAACCGGCAATTGTGCCGCCGTTCATGACAAGAACACCGCTACTTGCGACATACACGCCACCGCCAAGCAATTCGCTGCCTGATGTTATCCCTGTGCCGCCGGTGATGACACCGCCTTTGACAGTTTTGCAATTGGCTTCTTTTGTGTCGAGGAGCGTCCAAAGACCTGTTTCAGAGTCTACTGAGAAATAATGCTCGGTAGTGGTATCGTTATCAATGATTGTCAGAGATGCATTGTTGTTTATTGTGATAACACTGCCGACCTTACCGTTGCCGTTTAATACAAAGCCTGCAAGGTCAAGGGTGATATTTTTCCCATTTGGAATTTCGATAGAAGTATTATCATCCATTGCTGTTAAATTTTTTGTAAGGGTGATTGTCGCATCGGGACTTGCACTGGTAATTGCGTTCTGCAAGTCGGACCATGTAATAATTTCGGTATTTGCCAATGCCGTTATCGGCATGAGTGACAGTACCAAAATCACTACTAAAAGCACGCTTAAAATTCTTTTTTTCATAATTAAAATTCCTTCAAAATATATTCAACTTTTAATTTTGTAAAAACGAACAGTAAATTATATGCTATAAACATAATAATTATATCACAATATTTATTACTATTCATTGAAAAAACGTATAAAAAAAGAAGGTTGCACATCGCAACCTTCTTTTGATTTGTAAGTTTTATTATCCAAATTAGCCGATTGCTGTTAAGCCGCCGTCTGGATAAAGGATGTTTCCTGTAAGGAAATCTGATGCTGGAGCAGCAAGGAAAAGAGCTGTACCAACACAGTCTTCAGGATCTGATAAACGACGAAGAGGAAGAGCAGCGCCTTGTTGCTCTAAGTATTCGTCAACAGTGATACCAGCTTCTTTAGCACGCATCTCGAAAACTTTACCCATCATAGGAGTCTTCATGATGTTAGGGCCGAAAGCGTTTACTGTGATACCGAAAGGTCCAAGTTCTGAAGCAAGAACTTTTGTAAGCATGTCTTCAGCACCTTTACTTGAGCAGTAAGCAGCGTTACCAGCGCCTTTAGTAGCGATTTTACCACGAACTGATGAAACGTTAATGATTTTGCCGTATCCAGCTTCTTTCATGTAAGGAGCGAAATGTTTAGCTGTGATAAGGATTGATGTAACGTTTGCGTTCATTACATTGTTGAATTCATCAACAGGGAAATCGAATACAGGAACCTTTTTGTTAATACCTTGTGAGTTAACTAAGATAGTAACAGGGCCCATTTCTTCGTTAGCCTTTTTAGCTGTAGCTTCAACAGCTGCTTCGTCTGTTGCATCGCATACATAGTATTTGAATTCTTTGCCAGTTTCAGCTTTAAGTGTTTCAACTGCTGCTTTAAGTTTTTCTTCGCCTCTTGAAGCGATAGCTACGTTAGCACCTGCCTCAGCATAAGCTTTAGCAATAAGTACTCCGAGACCGCCGGCACCACCGAAGATGATGGCGTTTTTGCCTGTAAGATCAAAATATTTCATAACTTTCTCCTTTGAAAATTTAATTATAACAATTCAATAACTGTTGCTTGTCCCATACCACCTGCAATACAAAGTGTTGCAAGACCGTATTTAACATTACGACGTTTCATTTCGTATAACAATGTTACCATGATACGGCAACCAGATGAACCAACTGGATGGCCGAGTGCGATAGCACCACCGTTAACGTTAATGATATCCATCTTATCTTCCCAGCCAAGTTCTTTAATACATCCGATAGATTGAGCTGCGAAAGCTTCGTTAAGTTCGATAAGACCGATGTCATCTATTGTAAGACCAGCGTTCTTAAGAGCTTTTGGAACTGCATAAACAGGACCAAGACCCATTGTGCGAGGATCACAACCAGCTGCGCCCATACCGATAATTTTAGCTAAAGGCTTAAGACCGAGTTCAGCTGCCTTTTCAGCGCTCATAAGAAGCATAGCAGAAGCGCCATCGTTACGTCCTGATGATGAACCAGCAGTTACGCTACCACCTTCAGGTTTGAAACAAGGTTTTAATTTACCAAGTTTTTCTAAAGAACTGTCACGGCGTGGGAATTCATCAGTATCAAAAGTGATAGGTGGATTCTTTCTGCCTTGTGGAACTTCAACAGGAATAATCTCATCTTTAAATTTACCAGCATCAATAGCTGCAACAGCACGCTGTTGTGACTGGAATGAAAAAGCGTCTTGTTCTTCACGGGTAATGCCAAGCTTTTCAGCGATGTTTTCAGCAGTCATACCCATGTTGAAAGTACCATACATTTCTTGAGGTTGTGACTGAAATTGACCTTCAGTAACTGAATCATAAATAGTAGCATTACCAGTGCCAAGACCATATCTACCATCACGAAGATAGAAGACACCGTTTGTCATGCTTTCTGTACCACCGGCAAGAACAACATCACTAACGCCACACATTATCTGCATAACGCCGTTTTGAACAGCTGTCATACCTGAAGCACATTGACGCATAACTGTATGTGCAGAAGCTTTTTCAGGAAGGCCGCAACGAAGAGCAGCGATACGAGCAATATTAGGTTCGTCAGAACTTTGACGACATTGACCAAAAATAACTTCATCGATTTCGTTAGGGTCGATTTTGCTACGTTCCATAATGCCGTTGATAACGCAGCATGCGAGGTCAACTGCATGAAGTGGTTTTAGTGTGCCACCGAAATTGCCAACGGCGCTGCGACAAGCCTCAACTATTACAACATCTTTCATTTAATATTTCCTCCGTTTATGATGGGGCAAAGAAATCTTTGCCCCACCAACATTTTAATTTTTTTAGTTTAATTATTTTTCAAGTAGCATTTCGCCAAGGTTTACTGAAGCGGCTGTCTTAACTTCTGCTGTGAATGGTTTGTAGCCATCTGCACAAGCAGTAACAACAAAGTTCTTGTTAGTAGGTAAGAATCTAAATTCGAAATCACCTAAGAAGTCAGTAGTTGTTTCATATTCAGTTCCGCATTCAACACATTTACATGTAACCTTAACGTCTTTAGCGCAAGCAAGCGTATCACCAAATACAACTTCGCCACAGATGAAAGGTTTTGGTAAATGTCTATAGTAAACAGAAGGATTTGTACCATATTCAGGATGAAGCTGTTCAAGTTCATCTTTGTGCTCAGCAACGTATTTAGCGATTTCGCTATTAGGATCATCTAAATCACCAAACATGATAGCCTGGTTAGGGCAGCACTCGAAGCAACGAGTAACTTTTTCGCCAGCATCAAGCATATGAGCGCACATAGTACATTTTTGAGGAATTTCAAGTTTTTCGTTCCATGTAATTGCACCGTAAGGGCAAGAACCAACGATTTCTTTTTTACCTTTAGCCTTAACAGGATCGATAATTACGATTCCGTCAGGTCTCTGGGAAATTTCCTCAGGGAATTTAGCCATACAAGCAGGGTTCTGGCAATGTTGACAAAGAGTGTGAACATAGTCAACTTTTACTTTGTCATGTGTGCCGTACTGAACTTCTGAAACTTTAATGAGATTTTCACCAACACATGTAGCTTCAGATGTTGGAAGATGGCTATTATCAGTGAATTCATCTTTACATGCGAGGAAGCAAGCATAGCAACCATCGCAACGTTCAACGTTAAATACTAAACCATATCTTGCCATTTATTTTACCTCCCACTTTCTTGCTTCAACGAGGCATGAGTTAGGAGCCATGCCTGGCGCATTCTTTGATAACATTCTGCCGCTTGTAAGTAAGTTGATGCATCCGCCTCTGTCAGTAGCACCTGGAACAGGAACAACTGGATCATATTTAGCAGAGCAGCCGTAGCTATGCATAACACCTACAGGAACACGATATGTTACTTCAGCGATACAAAGAACAGAACCTCTATCATTATAAAGTTCGATTAAATCGCCGTTCTTAATATCACGTTCATCAGCATCTTTAGGGTTGATACGTGCTGGCCAGTAAGCATAACCGTCTTTAACTACACGGTGAACTGGAACTTCATTGAGCCAGCTTGCATGTGTATCATAATGAGTATGGAAACTGAATCTTGGGTGAGGTGAGATAATCTGTAATGGGTACTTCTTATAAAGCTCTGTCTCATGACCTTCCCAACTTGGGATGTACTTAGGAACGATTGGACGCTCTTCATCATCAGGAGTGTATTTCTTAAGTGATTCAGAAGCAAACTCAATCTTACCTGAAATAGTACCAAGTTCTTTAGAATTTTCAGTAGGTTCCATAGAGTTCATATTGTTAACAGCTTTGATCTTAGGATTTAAGTAGTCCTGAGTATCGCAGTCTCTGTCTTCATAATACCAACGGAAAGCAGGATGCTCTTCATAATCTTCTGGAACAGGAACGATATAGTAACCTTTCTTGTTGAATTCTTCCCAAGAGCAACGTTTGCTAAGTTCTGAAAGATTCCAATAAGCCTCAGCCCAATCGTCTTCAGTCTTTCCTTCAGTATATTTCTCACCCCAGCCGAGTTTGTCAGCAACAAGTGAGAAGATTTCGTAGTCTGATTTAGACTCGCCAAGAGGTTCGATACATTTTTGCTCACGAACGATAACTCTCCAGTTATTTCCGATATGAGCATGAGTAGTATATCCGCCACCAACTGACCATTCGCCAAGGTCGTTACGCTCAAGGTTAGTACATGCAGGTAAGATAAGGTCAGCATATTTAGCTTCGCCACCCATCCAGCAGTCCTGGTTGATAACGCACTCTAAAGCGTAAGGGCCATCGTTTTGGTACATGCGAGCCCATTTATTTGTATCTGTCATTGTGCCGAAGAAACTTCCGCCATAACGCCAGAACATCTTAACATTACCTTCGATAGGGTATTCATGATGATTAAATTGTTGTTCAATTGATTGACCACAGAATCCATCACCAATGAATTCGTCCTTGCCGTTAAGAACAGCATCAGGGAATGTAAGACGATAAAGTCTTTGTTTATTAGTAACATTAAGTGCAAGTTTTTCATTTGCTGCACGTGATTTACCCATCTGTGAATCTGGCTCAGCATATCCAGGGAACCATGTGTAATCAGCAGGTGCACCCATAGTTGTTCCCCAAATAGAAACACCAGGTTTACCAAAGCCTTGCATTGCACTAAGAGCGATAATCATACGAGCTTCTTCTGTACCGTAAGCTGTACGACATGCACTACCTTCACCACCACGTACGCCGCCGGCAAGAGCAACCTTCTTAGAAGCCCACTCTTTAGCTAAAGCTCTAATACGACGTGCTGGGATACCACATTTTTCGCCAGCCCATTCAGGTGTCTTAGGAACACCGTCTTCGTCGCCCATGATGTATGCTTTGAATTCATCGATACCGATAGTCTTTCTTTCAACGAAGTCATGATCATAAGTATCATCTTCAAACCATGTGTAAGCGATAGCAGCTGCGAGAGCAGTATCTGTACCTGGACGTGGAGCAAACCATGTTCCGTCCATAACAGCGTTAGTGTAGTTATAGAATGGGTCGATGAATACGCACTTCATGCCCATTTCTTTCATCCATACTCTCCAGATATTTGATTCTTGTCCAGAATAAATACCATGAGTTGAGTCAGGGTCGTTTGACCAGAATACGATCATGTCAGTGTTCTTAAGAGCATCTTGTAAAAGATCGAATTGTTCTGGTTGGCCAAGACGCCAATAAAAGCCCCACATGTGAGGAGCACCCCACATCCAACCTTCCCATGAATCAGGGTTATCAAGGATTGGTGTGTAGTTGAGCATGCCGAAGAAACGTCCGAATGGAGCCATTTTATATCCGACAATACCCCAGTTGTGGTGAGAACCTGTGATAGCAGTAATCTTGTGACCATCAACTTTGCCATTCTCATCAACTGTAATATTACGTTTGATTTCGTTTGCAATAATTGTTGTTGCTTCGTCCCATGAAATGCGCTCATAACCACTCTTACCACGGTTTTGAGGATTTCTTTCTCCGTTAGGATCCCAGTCAACACGTTTCATTGGGTAAAGAATACGGTCTTCTGAGTAGAGTCTGTTACGCTCAGTTAAAATGTTCTGAGCAAGACGCATTGCCTTTGGTGGGGAATACTTTTTGCCGTTTCTGTCCTCAACTACCCATGGCTTTGGATAGTCTTCTTCTGGAACTTGTAACGGACGGATTTGGGTAACCTTACCATCTTCTACATAAACGGAAATAGGACCGCCTGTAGTAAGGTTTGTAAATACCTGTTTCATCCCTTTTCTCCTTCTGTAATAAAATTTTTTATAGTTACGGATTTCCTTTTTATAATAAGAAAAAATCCTATAAGTTACACAGCAATTATAAACCTTGGAACAATTCCAAGGTCAAGGGCAACTTTCTTTATTTTTAGTTATGTTGACAGCACATAAATCAAAATGTAAAATGAAAATTCGCAAATAACTTTTCACTAAAAAGAGGAGCATAAAAATGGAGAAATTAGCAAGCAGTCCCTTATTTATTGTAGGCCTTGTTGTAACGCTTTGCGCTATCGTAGGTTTATCTATATGGACAGGTAAAAAGAACAAAGGCGGCAAAGGCAAAAACAATAGCATGCCTATCGTAACAGGCCTTATTATGGGCACCTTAGTAGGTGGCTCATCAACAGTTGGTACAGCGCAGTTAGCATTTACTTATGGTATGTCGGCGTGGTGGTTCACACTTGGTGGTGGAATCGGATGCCTTATCTTAGCACTAGCATACGCAAAGCCATTTAGACATTCAGATTCACCAACAATCGTTGGAACAATTAGAAATGAATATGGCAAGGGCGCCGGAATGGCTGCTTCAATCTTAAATTCAGTTGGAACATTCATTAATATTCCATCACAGCTCTTAGCGGCAAGCGCAGTAATAGCAGTCGTTTTTCCAAACCTAGGAATTTTATTAACTGTTGTTGTTTCAGCCATTTTTATGATTTTATATGTAATCTTCGGTGGAACTAAAGGAGCTGGAATTGTCGGTATCTTAAAAACAGTTTTGCTTTATGTTTCAATCGTTGCATGTGGCGTTATGGTTTTAGTTGCAGTCGGTGGATTCGGCGGATTTACCGGAATGGTTAAAGCAATCGAAAACCCAGATAACGTTAACTTCTTCTCGCTTTTTGCCAGAGGAGTAGGAAAAGATTTAGGCTCAGCATTATCTTTAATCTTTGGTGTTTTAACAACTCAAACATATGCCCAGGCAGTTATTAACGGAAAGAGCGATAGAGCAGGAAAAGGCGGAGCGCTTCTTTCAGCATTCCTTATTCCACCTATCGGAGTTGGCGGAATTTTAGTAGGTTTATACATGAGAGCAAACGCAGCCCTTTATCCGGGACTTACAGCAAAAACAGCTCTTACAACTTTCGTAATCAATCATATGCCAGCGCTCCTTGCCGGCGTTGTACTTGCAACACTTTTTATTGCATCAGTTGGTACAGGTGCGGGACTAGCACTCGGCATCTCAACAGTTATAAATAACGACATCGTTAAAGTCGTAAGTAAAAAAGAAATCAGCGAAAAGAAATTTGATTTTATGTCAAAGGGATGGATTATTCTCGTATTAGTTGCTGCATGTTTCCTTTCAACAGGAGCATTAGGAGATGTAATCTTAAACTTCGCATTCATGTCGATGGGACTAAGAGCAGCGGTTGTATTTTGTCCATTGTGCGCAGCACTTTTCCTACCTGGAAAAGTCGACAAACGATGGGTATTTGCAGCAATCTTGGTTGGTCCGATTATCGTTTTAATCGGTAACTTACTTAACTTCCCATTCGATCCACTTCTTATCGGAATCGTTGCAGCCGCAATCGTAGTAGCAATCGGCTATTTCGTAAAGAAGAAAGAATTAAGTAAGATAGGTTAATGGATTATTCAAAAAAAAGATGGGGCGTACTCATCGCATCATGCTTAATAGGACTTTGCATTGGAGCTCTTTATACATGGAGCACTTTTGCAACGCCTATGGCAGAATATCTTAGCCAGCTAACAGGTCAGAAAATTAATAACCTGTCATATATTTACACAATCGCATGTGTATCGGCGCCGGTCGACATGATTATCGGAGGCTTTATCGTTAAAAAGTTTGGAGCAAAGGTAGTCGCTATCGGCGGAGGAATCATGTTTGGACTAGGCATGATTTTATCGGGGTTTGTCACAAGCGAGTTTGCACTAGCTTTAACATACGGCGTTATGGTCGGCGTAGGCACAGGCTTTTCTTACGGAATAATTATTTCCAACACAGTAAAATTTTTTCCGGAACGAAGCGGATTTGCAGGTGGCCTTGTAGCCACATGTTTCGGCGCAAGCTCAATTATTCTTTCACCAATCGCAAATGCGCTAATAGAAAAATTTGGCGTTTTATGGGCATTTAGAATTATTGGATTTATTATGCTTGCGATAATTATTGTTGCGGCATTCTTTATTGTTACAGCACCAGATAGTAATGAAGAAGTAAAGGTTGTTTCACCGGTACGAGATGTTCATTATAAAGAAATGCTTAAGACAAGCGATTTTTATTTGATGCTTCTTACAATGCTTTGTGGAAGTTTTGCAGGAATGATGGTGCTTTCGCAAACATCCCAAATCGCCCAATTCATGCTTGGCTTTGAAGCGGCGGCAGCAGCTTTGGTTGTATCAGTCGTTTCGCTTTTTAACATGGTCGGCCGTTTTATTATAGGATGGGTTTCCGACAAATTAGGTCCTAAAAATACTTTGATGATAACTTTTGCAATTACTTTGGTTGTAAACGTTATCTTGTTCTTCTATAATGGCGGGTCTTTCGTTGTTGCAATACTTTGCATGGCACTGATAGGATTTTGCTATGGCGGAAGTCTTGGACTATTCCCAAGCTTTACGCAAAGTCGATTCGGACGAAAATATCATAATGTTAATTACGGACTTATGTATTTTGGAACGGCACTCGCCGGAGTTTTTGGACCAATGGCGATGAGCCTAATTTTCTCAGCACTTTATCTTTACCAACCAGCTTTCCTAGTGGCAGCGGGTATCGCACTTCTTGGCGAAGTATTAGTTGTTATTCTTAAATTTAAAAAAGCAAACTAAATCTAACAACATTTTTCAAAAACATTTATAATAGAGCTATGGAACCAAAGATTATTAGAAGTAGGCGAAAGACTATTTCGCTTGAAATAAAAGATGGCGAAGTTTTGGTAAGGGCACCGAAGTGGGTCCCTAAATACGAAATCCAAAATTTTGTAGAGAAGAATCAAAACTGGATTGATAAGCATCTGCAAAAGGCAAAAGAGCAAGAAGAAAAATATAAAGATTTAGTTTTGTTTTCGAAAGATGAGCTCGAAAGCTTTGCGGATAAAGCGCTTTTGGTTATCCCAAAAAGAGTAGAATATTATGCAGCTATTATGGGAGTTTCTTATGGACGCATAACGATTCGAACACAACGCACACTTTGGGGAAGTTGCACAAGCAAAGGAAATTTAAGTTTTAATTGTCTGCTTATGCTTACTCCTCCCGAAGCAATCGACTCAATCGTTGTACATGAACTATGCCACTTAAAATACATGAACCACTCGAAACAATTTTATGATGAAATCCTAAAAGTTTTTCCAGACTATTATAAGTGGAACAAGTGGCTAAAAGAAAACGGCAAATACATCTTAAAGCGCATTCCGTAGGAAGGAGACATTATGTGTTTTAGTAAGAAAAAAACAAGAGAAGAAATAATAAGAGAAAATGAGGAACGCCACGAAAGATGGGGGATAGATCTTGCTCCGGATATTCCCGACGACGACCCAAACAAATGGATCGACGAACTCGAAACCTTTGATGAATTTTTGGGGTAATAGTTCACCTCGCGAAAAATACATACCCCCTTACGAGTAGATGCGAATCAAATCGTAAGGAGGTATTTTTATGCAAAAAATTAAGAAGAAAGGCCTGTTACTGTAAGTAACGCAGCGTTACTCATAGTTGATGTTAAATAGAAAACTTATTCTTTAACATATACGTATGAGTAATAAAAGTTATCTTATGTTGAGTCTCGGTAACCGAATAAAATCGGCAAGAGAAGAAACAGGCATCACTCAAGAAGAACTCGCTGAAAATGTGGGAATATCAAGAGCCGCGATTGCAAGGTATGAGTCAGGAGAAATTGAACCAAAGATAAAAAACCTTGTGGCAATAGCACAGCGCCTAAACGTCACCACTGACTATCTGCTCGGGCTAGAAATCCAGCCAAAAGACCCACTAACGAAAGGATTGTCCGAAGAAGCAATAAAAGCGCTAGAAGTCTTCATCAGCGAATTAACAAAAAACAAGAAAAAGGAGAGTTAGACATGAAGAGGAAAATTGTAAGAGTTGTGACCGTGATATTGGTAGTGGCTATGGCGGTGGCTATGGTAGGATGCGGAAAGAAAAATATGAAGGTAAAAAAAGAAGACACAGGCTCTAAACCAGAAGGAAAATTCAGTGCAACAATCGAAGAGACAGTAATCACCGATGAAGCAGGAGTGAAAATTACGGCGACGAACCTTTCGTATACCGACTATTCAGTAGACCTAGAACTCCTAATAGAAAACAATACCGATAGGAATCTACAATTTCATGCAGGAACCTTGGCTAATACTACAAATTCTATAAATGGATATATGGTAGAGCAAGGATATATTGGAGAAGATGTGGCAGCAGGAATGAGCTCCACAACAACAGCAAGTTTCGATATAGATACGCTTTTAATGTATGGAATAGAAGATATTGCTGATATAACAATGGGAATTGATATTCAAGATGAAAATTATGATGATTATCTTCCACTCGTACAAAAAACAATCAAAACATCTATAGCAGACAAGTATGATTATGAAAAAGATATATTTATGGAAGCAATGGATAGTGAGATATATACAAAGTTAGTTGGAGCGACTATAGATAGTTCAACCAAAGAAGAACTCTTCGACACTCAAGGAATAAAATCTTTATGCACATATGCGATTACAAATAAAGAAGGAACACAAGGGTTACTTTTCGAAGTAGTAAACAATTCCGGCAAGGACCAGTATGCATCAATCAACAATGTTGAATTAAATGGAATATTAGTTGAAGAGGGAACATGGAGCAATCAGTTTATTAATGATGGCAAAAGAGCAGTGTTATATATTGACACAAGCATGATTATGGATGCGGACATGAAAACAAAGTATGGAATAGATACATTCTCACAAATCGCATTCACTTTAGGCGTGCATGATAAGAATTATCGACAAATAGGAGATACAAAAGTTGAACTTGTATTTGGAAATGAGAAAAAAGTAGACGAATCCGGCGAAGTAGTTTATCAGGCAAATGACTTAAAAATCATATCAAAAGGCATAAGCAAAGATGAATATGATAATCTCCATATTTTGTTCCTTGCTCAAAACACAGGAAACAAGAAGTTAAGCATCTATGATTTATCAGATGTCTATATTCAAAAGAAGAAGGCAGGAAATCTATTTTTGACAGAAACAGTCGTGCCAGGAGCAACCACTATGATTGATGTAGAAGTTTCAAAATACGATTATCAAGATGTAGTAAAAGATATTGAGGACATCAAAGAAATTTCAATGCAAATCGAAATCAGAGACGAGAATTACAATGAAATTGACACCCCAACCCTCGAAATCAAAATCAAATAGCAATAGGTTAGATTGGTCATGTATCGCACAAGGCCGAGCATCGCTCGGCCTTGGTTAATTAAAAGTAGTATATTGAACTTTATAAAATAATTATTTATTTGGCACATAACCAAATTCGATTGCTTGTTCTAATGAAATTAAACCTTTTTTTAATTGCATTCTAAGAAGGTCTTGTTGGCCTTCCTCGCGACCCTCAACAAGGCCTTCTTCGTAGGCTTCTTCTTTCATAAATTTATCATATGTTTCTTGGTCATATCCTCTAATTAAGCTTCCTAACACAGTAGACCTCCTCTCTTGAAGATATTCGCTAAGAATATCATTGCTAATACAAAAATTAATCGCTTCGTTTATTGCAACTTCTTTGTCATTTCTACCATTAGTTTTTTCTTTAACGATATTAATGAATTTCGAATAGTTATTAAGCAATTGGCACTTATCCATCAAACTTTTGTTATGCCCATAATTAATATTAATCATAAGTACAGATAAGTCAAGGTCAGACTTGCAAGAAGTATTTAAGAAAGCATCGGATAAACGCAGAATTTGTTTATCATCAGCATCCATAATCCCGTTATAAAAAACAACAAACTTCGGTGTAGGAATTTTTTGCAATTTGCTACCATAAATATTTCGGTGTTCATTTTCGATAATGTTTTGATATTCTTCCGCAACATAGCATAAGAGTCTAAGAGGCATATTGGGATTGAAGGTACTTTGTTGCTCATAAAGATTTAGAATTCCTCCACATATAAATGCCAGGTCATTAAATTTTGTAACAAAGAAGCTGTCTTTAATTGTTACTATTTCTAAGTCTGACGAATCTTTTACATCCGTATCTAAAATAGCATTCATTAAAGCTAGAAGTTCTTCTTTGTTGTGCTCAAAAAGATCTACAAAAATAGTATCTTTGTAATTGCGTTTTACTTCGTACATAAAAGTCCCTTTCCGGCAGAACGGTTTAGATTAACGCATGAAAAATCGCTGGCTCGTCCTGCCTAATAAAAAATAATTTGAAATTTGTTGGCAGAAGCTGCCAGATTTGAGCGAGTCGCTCACTGCACGAATGTGCCTTCTTAATATACTTGATTATTTATTTTTGGTCAATTAATAAAAGAGAATTTTGCAAAATCGGAAAAACAAGCCCACTTCTGAAGGTGATTTTGCATTTTTATGGGGTATTGTCTCCGATTTCGCTTATGTTTTTTCTATAATTGCAAAATCTTCTTCTTTACCAGAATTTAAAATTGATAAAAGTCTGTAAGCCGGACCAGTTGGATGAATTCGTCCGCACTCCCAG
>JAZLGF010000041.1:0-2645 GCA_045616165.1 Lachnospiraceae bacterium | reverse complement strand
GATGAGGCCAATGCTTGCAATATTGACAGTGATGATTATGTTGATATTGTAAAGGTTGACTGTTGCTGCCAAGAATAAGCATTATTGTTGCGACTTGTATTTAATAAATAAATATGTTAAAATGAGGGTAGTGCTAAGCACTACTCTTATTTTTATGAAGTTGACTAACTTTTGCCATTTTTGGCTACTATAATAAAAGTATGAAGCTAATTTTAGCATAAAAGCAGAGCTTATGCAAAGAAAAAATAACCGAGGCCTTGACGGTCTCGGTCAGAAGTTAATCTTTTAATTCTTCCCGAGTTTGCCACTTGCCAGTATTTCTCTAATTCTATTTTCTCTTTTTTAACAGCGTTTTAGCTTTTTCTAACATATAAAAACCTGCTTCTACACACTTCAACAACATTTCTAATAAAATATTTTGAATTTCTGCAAGGTTTTCCTTGCTTTTTTTATAAAATTGTGTTATAATTTTGTTGTGGGCACGTTTGTACGTTCGAGGGATGGAGGCGACTGGATTATGTTTGTTGAATGTGTAAAAAATAGCGGAAAAGATTATCTTAGACTTGTTAATTCTGTTAGAGTTATCAATAAAAACGGATATAAAGTTTCTCAAAAGAAAGTTGTCTTAAATATCGGTCCCCTGGAAAGATTCGATGACGGACAACCAAACTATCTTGAGCGTCTTAAAAATTCATTTAAAGCGGGCGATCCTATTATCTCTTCTCTGAAGGAGTATTGTTCTCCAATCCAGGCTCCTGAAACTTACAGAATAACTTTTAAAGAAGGCAGCCCTGAGTGCTTTGGTATAACAAAATTATTCTCGCATATACTGTTGGAATGTCTTATAGAAGAACTAGGACTTGTTACATTCTTTCATTCCTATAAAAACTTTGGTAAAATGGAATTTGACCTGCTAGGCTTTGTTAAGCTCCTTTTATTCGGTCGTGTTCTTAACCCCTGTTCCAAAAGAGCCACTATTAAACAGAACGACAAATATTTTGAGCCTATGTTATCTAATTTCAACCCCGATAACATCTATGACACTCTCAGTTTTATTGCCGCTAATCAAGAAAAAATTTTCCGAAGGATTAATACCCATCTCGTCAAAAAAGCTAACAGATCACCGGAGATTGTTTATTATGATGTTACCAACTTCTTTTTTGAAACTGAAGCTCCTGACGACGATATTCTGGACGAAGATGGTAATGTAGTAGAAAAAGGAATGCGTAAACCTGGTGTTTCTAAGGAGGAACGCAAACTCCCCATTGTACAAATGGGACTATTCATGGACAACATGGGAATTCCCATTGCCATTGAATCCTTTCCCGGCAATACATTAGACCATCTTACTCTGAGGCCTGCACTAAAAAAACATATTGACACTCTTGATTACACAAGGTTTATTATGGTCGCTGACCGCGGCATGTGTAATTATATGAATATGTTACACATTCTAGACTCTGGCAACGGTTACGTAGTTTCTAAGAGCCTTCTAAAAACCAACGCCAAGGAACGCAATTGGGCTTACAGCGAAGATGATTACATCTCTACCAGCGAAAACTTCAAATACAAGTCAAGAATAATTAAACGGACTCAAAAAGATGAAAACGGCACTCCACGTGAGCTTGAAGAACAAGTCGTAGTGTACTGGAGCAAAAAGTTTTACTTACGCCAGCTTGCCGAGAACAAAACTTTTCTGGAATTTATTGAAAAGTTGAAAGAGACTCCTGCCAATTTCAGAATTACTGCCACTCAGGCAAAATCCGTTCGCAAATTTTTCAAGAAAGAATATATAAACGAAAAAACTGGCGAATTAATTAATGCCAGTGATATTAAAGCACGTATTGATTTAGAGAAAGTAGAACAGTACAAAAGAAGCCTTGGATATTACCAGATTATTACTTCAGAACTCAATATGACTCCTTTAGATGTTATTGAAAAATACCATGGCCTTACTCATATAGAAGACCAATTCAGGGTGATGAAGACCGATTTAGAGACTAGACCTCTTTACGTCAGAACTAAAGAGCACATTAACGCTCATCTTACTATATGTCTTGTTGCTTTGATTATGCTACGTATTATTCAAAAGCGTCTAGTTGATACCAAAACAGTTGAAACGGACACATCCCTGAACTGGTGCAACGGTATGAGTGCACAAAGAATACAAGCAGCTTTAAACAAATGGAAAGTAGAACAATTACCTGGAGATTTCTATAGGTTCCTAGATGCTGATGATCCAGATTTAAGACTTATCCTAAAAGCTTTTGATGTAAAACTAAAGCCAAAACTGTATAGAAGGGGTGAATTAAAATCACTAAAAACTAATATAAAAGTTTTCATGTAGGTATATAATGTAGGTACATATTCTCAAAACCTTTTCGAGAATTATATTTCGCTTTTTACATTGTATACGCAAACTTAAAATTAATATTATTCAAATTAAAACGCAGAGATCTGTCAAATGATCTCTGCGTTTACTTTTATGAAGTGGCAAACTTCGGTTATATCAAACAAATCCATTTTTTTCTACTATTTTTTTACTGCTAACGCTTATATAGATAAATATTCTTCTAAATTACAACAAAAGCTATAATATACCTTGCAAATTGGCTATTAATGCTTCCTGCAAGATTTTAGAGAAA
>JAZLGF010000040.1:0-44585 GCA_045616165.1 Lachnospiraceae bacterium | reverse complement strand
TTATATAAGACAATGAAACGCTTTAAGAAATAATAGGCGTAGTAAATAATGAACAAGAAAAAAGTAACAACAAACATATTATGGCGATTAGCGGAACGCTTTGGAGCGCAGGGCGTTTCTTTAATTGTATCTATTATTCTTGCAAGGCTTCTAGATCCTGATTTATACGGAGCAATTGCACTCGTTACTGTTATTACATCAATTCTGCAAATTTTCCTAGATGGCGGATTTAGCACTGCATTAGTTCAAAAGAAAGATGCAGATGATATAGACTTTTCGTCAGTATTCTATTTTAATATCGTTTTTGGAGTAATCTTATATTTGTTACTTTTCTTTGCAGCACCATTAATTGCAAGTTTTTATAAAATGCCGGAGTTAACCCCAGTTATAAGAGTACTAGGTGTTACTGTAATAATTTTCTCGCTAAAAAGTGTTCAACAAGCCTATGTTTCCAGGCAGATGATATTTAAAAAATTCTTCTTTGCTACTTTAGGCGGAACAATAGGCGCAGCAGCAGTAGGTATTGTTCTTGCATATCTTGGATATGGAATATGGGCGCTTGTAGGTCAATACGTATTTAACATGACTGTTGATACTATTATTTTATGGATAACAGTTAAGTGGAGGCCGAAGGCAAAGTTTTCATGGACAAGACTTAAAGTATTGTTATCTTATGGTTGGAAATTATTAGTCTCAGGTCTTATTGATACTGTTTATAATAATATTCGCCAATTAATTATCGGCAAAATGTATACGCCGGCGGACTTAGCTTATTATAACCAAGGAAATAAATATACTGAAACATTAGTAACAAACATAAATGCATCATTAGATTCAGTATTGCTTCCAACTCTTTCTCGTGCACAAGATAGCGTAGAAACTGTAAAGAACCTTACGAGAAGGGCAATTAAAGTTAGCACATATGTTATGATGCCGTTGATGATGGGTATAGCGGTTTGCGCTACGCCGTTAGTAAATTTGATTTTGACAGCTAAGTGGCTTCCTTGCGTTCCATACATGAGAATCTTTTGTTTTTGCTATGCATTCTTTCCGTTGAATACAGCAAACTTAAATGCAATAAAAGCAATTGGAAGAAGCGACTTGTTCCTAAAGCTAGAAATAATAAAAAAGATTATGGGCATATCGGTATTGGCTGCAACGATGTGGTTTGGCCCACTTGTTATGGCATACAGCACAATCTTTACAACAATAGCTAGTCAAATAATTAATTCATGGCCTAACAAAAAATTATTAAATTATAGTTACTTAGAGCAATTAAAAGATATGATGCCACAGATTCTATTATCTATAGTTATGGGAGCAATAGTATTTGGCGTAACATTCATTGGATTATCGGATATTTTTACATTGTTAATTCAGGTTCCTTTAGGAGTAGCAATTTATGTATTGGGATCAAAACTTTTTCATATAGATAGTTTTGATTATGTATTGACGATTGCAAAAAGTTTTTTACATAAAAAGAAAGAAAATCAAGAAATATAAGGGTAGCTATGAAAGTATCAGTTTATTGTTTAGTATATAATCATGAGAAATACATAAAAGATGCATTGGAAGGGTTTGTAAATCAAAAAACAAACTTTGATTATGAAGTCATAGTTCATGACGATGCATCTACTGATAGCTCAGCTTCGATTATCAAAGAATATGAAGAAAAATATCCAAATATAATTAAAGGAATATATCAGACAGAAAATCAATATACCAAGGGAACAGGCATTGTTAAAAATATTGTGTTGCCAATTCTAACAGGCGAATATATTGCTATATGTGAAGGCGACGATTATTGGTGCGATAATAACAAGCTGCAAAAGCAGGTTGATTTTTTAGATGCCAATCCTGATTATAGCGCATGTGTACATAATACTTTATGCAAAAACATTTTTGAAAAAAAAGAATTCATGATGTACGAGAAAAATGATAGGGACATTTGCTTGGAACAAGTTGCTATTGATGGGGGCAAAGCTTTTCATACTTCGTCTATCATGTATAGAAGCCAATATAAAGAACAACCAGAGTTTTTTAAGGAAGCAAAAAAATATAGTGATTATCCATTAGCAATATATTTAACATTAATGGGCAAAGTAAAATATTTTGGAGACATTATGTCTGTATACAGATGCGGAACCCAATTTTCGTTTTCTAAATCTATAAACACTGATCCTTCAATGTCGGTAGAGGTTGCAAAAAGTAGAATAAATGTGTTGAAGGCCGTTGATTTATATACGAACGGGAAATATAAAAAAATCATTGATACTGCAATAATAGCAAGTGAATACGACAAGTATGAAAAACTTGGACAATTTGACAAATTAAAAAAAGAGCCTTATTTATCAATTTATAAAAATAAAAATTTGAAATATAAAATTAAATTTATAGCAAAAAAACATTTCCCAAATACATTTAAGTATTTAAGGAAAAAAAAGTATTCATAAAATATCTAAGCGAAAGAAACAATCAAGTTGATTAGTGTTTTAGGAGGAGCAGTTGTGATTAATGTTACTCGTTCATCAATGCCAGAATTTGGTGAATATTGTGAAGAAATTAAAGAGTTATGGGATAGTCATTGGCTTACAAACATGGGTATAAAGCATAAAACTTTGCAGTCAAAGCTTGAAGAGTTTTTAAATTGCAAGCATGTGGTTCTTTATACAAACGGGCATCTTGCTTTAGAAAATATTATTGAAGCAATGAATTTTAAGAAAGGTAGTGAAGTTATTACAACTCCATTTACTTTTGCATCTACTACTCATGCTATTGTTAGAAATAAATTAGTTCCTGTTTTTTGCGATATAAACAAAGACAATTTTACAATTGATGTAACTAAAATAGAAAGTTTAATTACAGATAAAACGGTAGCAATAGTTCCTGTGCATGTATATGGAAATATTTGTGATATTGAGGCAATTGATAAAATCGCAAAAAAACATAACTTAAAAGTTATTTATGATGCGGCACATGCCTTTGGCGTTAAATATAAAGGCGTATCATCTGCAAATTTTGGAGATGCTTCGATGTTTAGCTTTCATGCTACTAAAGTATTTAATACTATTGAAGGTGGTGCGGTATGTTTTAGTAATGATGAATTAGTTACAGTTATGAATGATCTTAAAAACTTTGGAATTCATGGACCTGAATCAGTAGAGTATGTTGGCGGAAACGCTAAGATGAGTGAGTTTCAGGCGGCTATGGGACTTTGCAACTTAAGACATCTAGAAGATGAAATTGCTAAGCGAAAGAAAGTTGTTGAAAAATATAACGAATTGCTTTCTGGCGTAGATGGAATAAAAATATTACAGTCTCAAAAAAATGTTGAAGCTAACTATGCTTATTATCCAGTTGTTTTTGATGGATATAAGAAAATAAGAGATGAAGTTTTTGACGAATTAGGAAAAGAAGATATTGTTTCAAGAAAATATTTTTATCCGATTACAAATAGTTTTAAATGCTATAAAGAATATCCAACGGCAGGTGAAGATAAAACCCCAGTTGCTAAATACATTGGAGAACGAGTGTTAACGCTTCCACTGTATGCAGATTTATCGCTCGATGATGTAAAAACAATCTGTGATATTATTTTAAGATAATAAAAAATGCGAATTGTGGATTGATGAATAGTATAGAAACAGGGAAGTTAATAGCGAAGTTTAGAAAAGAAGCGGGGTATACTCAAAAGGCATTAGCACATGAATTGGGTATTACTGATAAGGCTGTATCTAAGTGGGAAAGAGGATTAGGCTTACCGGATGCAGCTTTATTACCTTCTATTGCTAAACTTTTAGATTGTGATATAGAAATTCTTATTTCTGGATTGTCGGAATATCAAAATCATAAATGGGAAGGGTTGCTAATCTTAGATAAATATAGGATTAGCCTTTCAACAAAAATTCATGATAAACCTTTAATTAATTATCTTTTGTCTTACTACATGTTAGTAGGCATTAATAAAATATATATTAAGGCTACAATAGAGCAACAAAAATATATTAAGAATTTAAAATTAGAAAAATATGGACTGGAAATTTCTTTTACAAACCCAAATCAACATAAATTATTAATTATTGATAAACCAGTATTTGTTTTTGGCGTAAATCTTACTAGAACATTCCAAAGCTATATGTCGCAGGAAGTAGATATAATACCAACCATTGATAACGTTGAATTACCTATTAGTTTTTCTCACAATCAATATAATAATGAGTTATTAGACTTAAAAGCAGAACGAAGGAAAATGGGTAGAGGAATGATAAAAATTTCTTTGGCTTCTAAAGAAGATATTAAAGATGCATCAGAATTCGTAAAAATATATCAAAAACATCATAATCAAAAGATTGCTGATTTAGAAGAAATTGCAATTAACCGAGGGTTAATTTAATCGTTAATATTATTTCAAAATAGCTTAAATAAAGGTAAACCAATAGTAGAGTTAAAAAGTTTCTACTTATATTATAATGCAACTAGATTTTTCGAGAAAAAATAGAAAGGAAATAGCAATTATGGCTAAATTAGAAGAACAAATTTATAAACTTGGTGTTATTCCAGTAGTCGCATTAGATGATTCGAATTCTGCAATAGATTTAGCAAAGGCTCTTATTAGTGGAGGCCTTCCATGTGCAGAAATTACTTTTAGAACTGCAGCAGCAAAAGATTCAATTAAACTTATTTCAAAAGAATTTCCTGAAATGCTTGTAGGCGCAGGAACAGTTCTTACGATAGAGCAGGCTAAAGATGCAGTAGAAGCAGGAGCAAAATTTATTGTAGCTCCAGGCTTTGATTCGGAATTGGTTGATTATTGCTTAGAAAATAACATACCTGTATTTCCTGGTTGCGTTACACCTAGTGAATTATCTCAGGCGTATAAAAGAGGTCTTGGCATTGTTAAGTTTTTCCCTGCAAGCAATTATGGAGGAATGACTATGATTAAAGCTCTTTCAGGCCCGTTCCCAAATATGAAATTTATTCCAACAGGTGGAGTAAACAAAGATAATTTACCAGAATATATTGAATCAGAAAAAGTTTTTGCTTGTGGCGGAACATGGATGGTAAAGAAAGACTTAATTAATAATAAAGAGTTCGATAAAATTGAAGCTATGACTAAAGAAGCAGTAGATATTGTTAAACAGTATAGGAGATAAGGAATGGATATAAATAGTGTTGACATTGTATTATTTGATTTAGATGGTACGGTTTATTATGGCTCAAAAATAATTGATGGAGCAAATGATACTATTAATTTTTTCAGACAACATGGTAAGCAAGTTTATTTTACAACTAATAACTCAACAAAAACCAGACAACAAATATATGAGCGTTTAATAGGGATGGGTGTAGATTGTAGACTAGAAGAAGTATTAACTTCTGGATATTTAGCAGCTCTTCTTGCAAAGAAGCGTTTCATGGAAGACATTTATATTTTTGGGTCAAAAAATTTAATTGCAGAATTTGAAGCACAAGGAGTTAAAGTAAATCAAGAAGAAACTGCTCAAAATTTACTTATCGGCTACGACCCAGATATGACTTACGAAGGATTAACAAAAGCTTTGCAAGTAGCTTTACATGCAAGATGTATTATGGCATGTAACAAGGAAAGAGTTTATCCTGGAGATAATGCAAGGCTTATGCCGGGATGCGGTGCAATGACAGCGCCAATAGAGTGGTGCGCTAATAGACAATGTGACTTTATTATTGGTAAGCCGAACATCACAATGGTTGAGCATTTATCAGCAGAAAAGAATGTTCCAGCTAATAGATTTTTAGTTATTGGAGATACTTTTGAAAGCGACATTGCAATGGCAAATGTTGCAGGATGCCAGTCAATCTTGATTTCAAAAGAAAAAAATGAAAATGTTTTAACAGTAGATAGTATAAAAAATATTCCAGAATGTTTTTGAGGAAAATAAGATGAAATTATCAAAAAGAGTAAATGCAATTGAACCGTCACTAACAAGAAGATTATTTAACATGGCCCAGGAATTTAATGATGTTATTGATTTAACTTTGGGAGATCCTGATTTGCATCCAGCAAATCAAATATGCGATGCTGCATGCAAAGCAATAACGGATGGAAAAACAAGATATTCTGCCAATGCTGGATTATTACCTTTAAGGGAAGCTATTGCCGGACATGTAAAAAAAGAATATGGAGTTAATGTGAATCCACAAAACGAAATCATAGTTTCGGTTGGAGGAATGGAAGCTCTTTATTTAACACTTGCTACGATATTAGATGAAGGAGATGAGGTTATTATTCCAGCTCCTTATTATGTTAATTATGTTCAGATGGTTAGATCTTGTGGCGGGGTGCCAGTTCTTATTAATACAAAAGAAGAAAATAAATTTTCTTTTACAGCGCAGCAGGTTAAGGATGCAATTACCCCTAAGACAGTTGCTATTATTATCAACACACCTTCAAATCCAACAGGCCAGGTTTTGCCTAATGATTTACTAGGAGAGTTATCAGAAATCGTAAAAGAAAATAATTTACTTGTTATTACAGACGAAGTTTATAGCTCGTTAATATATGACAATCAAAAACATTGTTCTGTTTTTAATAAAGATGGAATGAAAGAGCATACTGTTTTAATAGATAGTATATCTAAACGTTTTGCAATGACTGGATACAGGGTAGGTTGTGCAGTTGGTCCTGAAAAAATAATTGGGGCTATGACAAAGATGCAGGAAAATGTTGCTGCATGCGCACCTCTTCCATCACAGTACGCTGCTTTGGAAGCCTATACAAATTGTACTGAGGACACGGCTATTCATGATATTTTTGAAGAAAGAAGAAACTTCATCTATGAAGCTATAAATGGTATTGAAGGGTTACATGCAAATAAGCCAGCAGCTACATTCTACTTATTCGTTAATATTAGTAGCACAGGTTTAGATTCGATTTCTTTCGCAGAAAAATTATTACAGTCAGTTCATGTAGCTGTCGCACCAGGAATTACCTACGGAAAGAATTACGACAATTTCATTCGTATTGCTTTTACACTAGATGTTGAAAAGTTAAAAGAAGGCGCAGAAAGAATTAAAAAATTCATGAGCGAATTATAAGAAGGAAATGATAAATTATGGAAAATAGTGCAAGCAATATATCAATCGGAAATAGAAATGAGTTAATTGATATCATAAAAGCTGTTGCTATTATTTTAGTAGTAGTAGGACATTGCATACAGTTTGGTGGTGGTAATTATTATCTAGAAGAGGGCTTTTATAGCAGTAATATAGTTTACATAATAATTTATTCCTTCCATATGCCTTTATTTGCATTAGTAAGTGGATATTTGTTTTATTTTTCCTTAAATAAAAACAGCACAAAGAAAATAGTTGTTTCCAGAGTTAAATCTTGTATATTTCCAAATTTAGCGATGGGAACAATTTTACTTCTTCCTACAGTGTTGCAAGGAGGCACACTAACTATAAGATATATTATTGAAACATATTTAACTACTTATTGGTTTTTGTGGGGAATCTTCTTTTGCGCAATGATAGTACTTATCGTAAATCGATTCATAAAGGATAATATTTTTATTTATATAGCAATAATAATTGCAAGTTTATTTTTCCCAGATATTCTACATATTCATTTATATAAATACATTTTACCTTTCTTTTTAATTGGATATTTTTATAACAAAAATAAGAATAAGAAATTGTCAACCGCGGTTATTTCAAATAAGCATTTAGCTATAATTTTAATAATTTCTATTATTGTTTATGCAGGACTTATGTTTTTATGGACACATGATTCTTATATTTATAGTACGAAGCATTGTATTATTCGTCCTGATTTTTTATATCAATTATACTTAGATGTATATAGAACAGTTGTGGGACTGGTGGGATCGGTTGTAGTAATTACAGGAATTGATTTAATATATAGGCACCTAGACATTAGGGTATTAAAAAAGATTTTTGTGGAATTAGGAAAATCTTCAATTGGGATTTATGTTTTTTCGCTTTACCTTAATCAATGGGTATTGAGAAAAGTTATATATGATTTGCCGTATATAAATGGATGGCTAATATTAGCCGAATCAATTTTGATGCTTGCGGTTTGCTTTGCGATCACATGGATTTTTAGAAAATTTAAGGTAACGAGGGTTGCTTTTTTAGGAGACAGATAAATGAAAAAAAAGAAAATATTAATGCTTGGGGGTTCGATGCAACAAATCCCAGCAATTAAGAAAGCTAAAGAATTAGGATATTATGTAATAACATGCGATTACACTCCTGAAAACCCAGGCCATAAATATGCTGATGAATATCATAATGTTAGTACAACAGACTTGGATGGCGTTTTAGCGTTGTCGCAAAAGCTTAAAATAGATGGGATCGTTGCCTATGCTTCTGATCCGGCAGCACCAACAGCTGCATACGTTTCCGAGAAAATGGGGCTAATTGGAAATCCATATAAGTCTGTTCAATTGTTAACTCAAAAGGATTTATTTAGAAAATTTTTACAGGAACATGGATTTGCATGCCCACAAGCAGGAGGGTATGATACATACGAGCAAGCTGCTGAGCAGATAGATAAATTTAAGTTTCCTGTTATGGTAAAACCTGTTGATTCTTCAGGAAGCAAAGGCGTTGTTAAAATTAATTCAAAAGAAGAATTAAAAGATGCTGTAGAAGAAGCTCTTTCATATTCTAGAAGAAAAAGATTTGTAGTTGAAGAATTTATTATAAAGCAAGGATATCAAGTTTCTGGTGATGGATTTTCGGTTGACGGAAAATTAGTTTTTACAAGCTACGGAAATGAACTTTATAGCGGTAAGGGAACTAGAGAATATGTTGCTTTAGGTGAGTTTTGGCCATCATTATTAACAGATGATCAAAAAGAAAAAGTTGATAGTGAATTGCAAAGACTTATTACTGCTTTAGGAATGAAAACATCAGCATACAATATCGAAGTGATATTAGATAAAGACGATAACGTATATGTTTTAGAACTTGGCCCAAGAAATGGCGGCTCATATATTCCTCAATTAATTGAATATGCTACAGGAGTAGATTTAGTTGATTATACAATTAAAGGATATATGGGCGAAAATATAGATGACTTACATATGGTTTCTACTAAAGGTGTATGGAGCAACTATATGATTTACAGTATTAAAGACGGAACCTACAAGGGAATCGCTTTTGACGAAAAATTCAAAGAAAATAACCTATTAGATGTATTTTGCACATATAATATAGGTGATGAGGTACATGCTTATCAAAACACTACTCATTCACTTGGAACAATTTTGTTTAAGGCTGATAATGTTGAAGAGATGATTGATATAACAAATAATATGGAGAAATACTATAAAGTATTAGTTTAAGCATGGAAATAAAAATACTTAATTCCGAAATGCGAATTGGCAAAGAGGAGTTATTTAAGGTATTATATAGGATAGAAAATCAGTGGCCTGATAGCATGGCAAAAGATGCCTCAGGTTTGAAAGTGTATTCTGAAAAAATATATGACAATGCATGTGTTATAGGACTTGTTGAGAACGACGAGATTTTAGGCGTGGCAGCAGTATATGTAAACGATAAGGATACTTATAAAGCGTATCTTACATATATTGCTTTGATGGAAGAGGTTGGCCATAAAGGACTTGGAACTCTTTTGTTAAAAGAATGCGAAACTATTGCAAAAGATAATGGAATGCAATTTTTGAAATTAGAAGTTAAAACTATCAACGAAAGAGCAAAAGCTTTTTATAAAAAAAATGGTTATTCAAAAGTAGCTGATGCATCAGAATTTTCGATGTATATGGAAAAAGAATTGAAGTAAAGGATAATAACATGACTGAGTGCGAGAGAATAATTAAAGAAGGCATTTTACCAGAGAGCTATTTTAATGATGAAGTTAAATGTGATTATCTTATTACTAAACAGCAAAAAAAAATTTGGGCTGTAGAATTGGATTTGTTACTTCAATTTGTAAAAGTTTGCGAAGAAAACAATCTAAAATATTTTTTGTTTGGAGGCACACTATTAGGGGCAATAAGACATCAAGGTTTTATTCCGTGGGATGATGATATAGATGTAGGCATGCCTAGAAAAGACTACGAAGAATTTTTAAAACACTATAATGATTTTAAAGAGCCCTATTTTTTGCAAACTCCAGAAACGGATTCAGGTAGTGGATATATTTATGCAAAATTAAGAAATTCTAACACAACATGTCTAATAAAAAAGTTTGCATATAACAAAGAGTTAAATCAAGGAATTTTTATTGATATTTTTCCTTTTGATGAATGGAATATAGAAAATGGAATAGAAAGAAGAAATCAAATTGAAAAATTGGCTTTTGAAAATTCTATATTTATGAGAAAGGATAATCCTTATTTAAGCGAGTTAGATCAGGACAGGGTAAATAACTTGAAAAAAGATTTTAACCCCGTTGATAATTTTGTTTGTGCTAATAAAATAGCAAAAAGTTTTGCTGATGAAGGAAAAAAAGAACAGTATTTAGCACATTTAATGTTTGGAGAACCTTTTTATTTTCCGAAGGAATGTTTTGAAAATTTTCAAAAAGCAAAATTTGAAAATTATCTTTTCAATATTCCGTGTAAGTATGATGAAATGTTAACAGTATCATATAAAGATTATATGCAGTTACCTGCAAAAGAAAAAAGAACATCTATACATAATGATTGCATTTTTGATGCTAATATTGATTATAAGTCTTTTATTAAAGAGTGGGTAAGGAAAAAGGAATGAACTTTGCAAAAAAAATTAAAAATATTCTTATTAAATACTATTGGATAATTATACTCCTAATAATAATTATTCCGTTTGTTGCAACGATATTTTTTAGCGTTCCATCAGCAGATGACTTTTCAATGGCAAAAGGAGTATTGGATAATACTAATTCTTTTCTTAGGTCGATTCGAGTTGCAAATAATTTTTATTTAACTTGGGCTGGAGGCTGGCCATATAATTTATTGCAGTGTCTATTAAACCCTCTTTCATATACACAACCGCATAGTAGTCTGGTTGGAATTAGTTTAGTTGCCTTTTTTGTTATCTTTATAGTAGTTGTGTATAAATACTTTATGGTGATACTTAATAAAGTATTAGAAATAAAGAATAAACAAGTATGCAGTATAATATACTTGATTTTTATTGCGGTTCTATTAAATACAAATATTTATCCAGAAATTTTTTACTGGTTTGTTGGAAATTCATATTTATGGGAAGTAACCTTTATTTTAGTTTGCCAAATTCTTGTCATATATTTCTTCAGAGAAAAAAGAAATATTGGATTAATTGTTGCAACGACCTTGTTCGCTTTTATTGCATGTTTCGCATATCAGCTGGCTCCTTTTGCTGGCATCGTTTGTTTGTTCGAAATGTGGAATTATTATAAAAGGGGAACAAAAAAAATTAACATTATTGATTTTCTCCCATTGATTGCAATGATAGTAGGAGCTTGCATTTCGTGTTTTGCACCGGGAAATTTTGCAAGACATACAGAGATAGATTCAACTGGAGTACATTTTGGACAAGCGCTAATATCTTCGATAGCAAATATGGAAGACATATACTTAAACTTTATTAAATCTATTTTATTTATCATTGTTTTTGTAATTTTACTTATTGCGGGATATATAATTAAAGATAAAACAGAAAGGAAATTTGTTCATCCAGTGTTTATGTGGTTGGGACAATTTGCTTCAGTTTTTTGCGTAATTTTTCCAATTGCTTTAGGATATTCGGATGGTGATATTCCAAATAGAATGTTCTTCTTAATAAATTGCGTTATTTGTATTTGGAGTTTTATATGCGCTACTTACACAGGAGCATGGATAAAACAAAAAACAATATTATTCTCAACGTCTGAGTGTAAAAAAATAATTGTTGGATTGTGTCTGGGTGCAGTATGTTGTCTTATATTATGCAAAGGAAATAGTGGGAATGTGTTAATAGAAGAATTGCCATGGCTTAGAACCACGAAAAGTATAGCCGATGTAAAGCAAGAAAGCGATTATTATAAAGAAATTCTCAGTAATATACAGGGTGAACCAAATACAGATGTTGAAGTTTATATTAATGACATCGAAAAGCCGGTAGAGACAGGAATAATTAAACCGCCTCAATTATCAACAGATAAAGAGTCTTGGGTAAATAAAGATATGTCACATTATTACGGATTTAATTCATTAACATTTATTTATAAATAGAGGAAAAAATATGTTTATTGATTTTAATATTCCACCATATATTGGAACAGAAACAAAATATATTAGTGATGTAATATCAAAACATAAAATATGTGGAGATGGCGAATATACTAAGAAATGCAATTGTTGGATAGAAGATAATACAAAAACATCTAAAGCTTTACTTACCACTTCATGCACCCATGCTTTAGAGATGGCTGCTCTTTTATGTGATATTAAACCAGGCGATGAAGTTATTATGCCATCTTTTACTTTTGTATCTACTGCAGATGCATTTGTTTTAAGAGGGGCAAAAATAGTATTTGTTGATATCAGACCTGACACAATGAATATTGACGAAAATAAAATTGAAGCAGCTATTACTAATAAAACAAAAGCGATAGTGCCAGTTCATTATGCAGGCGTTGCTTGTGAAATGAATAAAATAATGCAAATCGCAAAAGAAAATAAATTGTTTGTTGTGGAAGATGCGGCCCAAGGAGTTATGAGTAAGTATCACGGACAGACATTGGGAACAATTGGAGATTTTGGATGTTATAGTTTCCATGAAACCAAAAATTATTCAATGGGTGAAGGGGGGGCAATATTAATCCAAAATCCAGATTATATTGAACAAGCAGAAATTATTCGTGAAAAGGGTACTAATAGAAGTAAGTTTTTTAGAGGACAAATAGATAAATATACTTGGATGGATGCTGGATCATCATATCTTCCAAGTGAATTAAATGCTGCATATTTATATGCACAATTAAAAGTTGCAGATGAAATAAATAATTCAAGATTAAAATGCTGGAATAAATATTATGAGTTATTAGCGCCATTGAAAGAAAAAGGTAAAATTGAATTACCGGTTGTTCCTGAAGGATGTGAACATAACGCACATATGTTTTATATTAAAACAAAAGACCTTGCCGAAAGAACAAAATTAATATCTTATCTCAAGGAACACGAAATACAAAGTGTTTTCCATTATATTCCATTGCATTCTGCACCAGCAGGAAAAACGTTTGGCAGGTTTAATGGTGAAGATTTATATACAACTAAAGAAAGTGAACGTTTAACAAGACTACCAATGTTTTATGGGCTAACAGAGGAAATGGTAGAAGAAGTTTGTGAAAGGATAATAGAATTTTATCAGTAAAGGATAGAACATGGATATATCAGTTGTTATACCTGTATATGGATGCAGGGCGGCGTTGCCAGAGCTACATAAAAGATTAACGGATACATTAACTCAATTGACTAATGATTATGAAATCATTTTAGTGAATGATAATTGTCCGCAAAATTCCTGGGAAGTTATAGAAGGAATATGCAAAGATGATAGAAAAGTCAAAGGAATAGAATTATCTAGAAATTTTGGACAAATGAGTGCTATTTTAGCAGGGCTCGATTATTCTACGGGAAATTGGGCGGTAGTAATGGATTGTGATTTACAGGATAGACCAGAAGAAATTATTAATCTTTATAATAAAGCGCAAGAAGGTTATGATGCTGTATTTGCTAGAAGGGTAGAAAGAAAAGATAAACCATTTAAGATATTCTTATCTAGTTTATTTTATAAAATTTATAGCTTTGCTACAGGAATGGAATATGATGGCGCAGTTTGTAATTTTAGCATCATAAATAGAAATATTATAAATCAATTTTGTGCAATGAGAGAGCAACATAGAGCTTATGTTATGTACATAAATTGGTTAGGATTTAAAAAGACTACAATTGATGTTGAACATGATGAAAGATATGAAGGCCAGTCAGGATATACATTTAAGAAAAGAATGCACATGGCATTAGATTTGTTGACATCACAATCAGATAAATTATTACGTTTGTTTGCGATTATAGGTTTGATAATGAGCGTAATTGCCTTTTTAGCAATTATTGGACTAATTATTTATCGTTGCGTAGCAAATGTTTCTGTTGGATGGACCAGTATAATTGCAACTATTGTGTTAGTTGGTGGATTAATTATTATGGTAATAGGGGTTGTAGGAATTTATGTTGGCAATATATTTATGCAAACGAAAAATAGACCTATATATGTAGTAAGACAAATACTTAATGATGAAAAAGATTGTAATAATAGGGGCTAATGACTTCCAAAATCCACTAATAGAAAAAGCAAAAGAAATGGGCTATGAAACCCATGTTTTTGCGTGGAAAGAAGGAGCAATAGGAGAAAAAACTGCAGATTATTTTTATCCAATAAGTATTGTTGAAAAAGATAAAATATTAGAAAAATGCAAAGAAATTAAACCAGATGCAATAGCAACTATTGCATCTGATTTAGCAAATATTACAGTTCAGTACGTTGCAAGCAGATTAGGACTTCCGTGTAATAATGATAAGAATATTTTAGTATCAACAAATAAATATGAAATGAGAAAAGCTTTTCGAGATAATAATATTCAGACTCCAAAATTTGAAAAGGTTAATAACGAAACAGATTTAGAAGATATAAAACAAAACTTTAATTTGCCAATAATTGTTAAACCGACAGATAGATCCGGAAGTAGAGGAATTAGTAAATTAGAAAGTTTTGATGGACTTGAAGAAGCAGTTAATTCTGCTATGAAAGATTCTTTTGAAAAAGCAGCTATAATAGAAGAATATATTGACGGTAATGAATACAGCTGCGAATGTATTTCATATAATGGCAAACATTATTTCTTAAACATTACAAAAAAGTTTACTACTGGAAGCCCACACTTTATAGAAACGGGTCATATTGAACCGGCAGGGTTAAATCAAGAAACAATAGAAAATGTTAAGAAGCAAATTTATAAAGCATTGGATGCTTTGGAGATAACTCAGGGAGCTTCTCATTCGGAATTTAAAATTGATGCTTGTGGAAATATAAGAATTATTGAAATAGGAGCTAGAATGGGAGGAGATTGTATAGGATCTGATTTAGTTAGAATATCTACGGGATATGATTTTGTGAAAATGGTAATAGATGTTGCAGCTGGAAAAGAGCCAGAATTTATAAAAGTTTGCAAACCACATGTTGCAGCTATTAAATTTATTTTTTCGCAACATGATTACGAAAGACTTTCATATATAAAAGAAAATTTGCCAGAAATAATTTTTTGTGAAAGCGAAATTAATACAAATTGGAATGAAGAAATAGTAGATAGTGGGTCAAGATATGGCTTTTATATTTTGTTTTGTGATTCTATAGAAGATGCAATCAAGTTAGCCGAATTATGAACGAAAAAAAACAGATAAATGAAGATAAAAAACAAATAAAGAAAAAGATAAGTATAAAGAATATACTTTTGCTTCAAGCAGTAGTAATTATTTATACATTATCTGGAGTAGCGGGAAAAATAGCATCTACAAATGAATTATTATCGTTTAAGTTTATTCTATTTTATGTTATCGAAATAGCTATTTTAGGTATATATGCCATTTTATGGCAGCAAATAATAAAGAGAGTTGATTTATCTACTGCTTATGCAAACAGGGCAATAGCAATTTTATGGTCTATGTTGTGGGCTGTAATATTTTTTCATGAAAATATTACGATACAAAATATTATAGGTGTGATAATTGTTTTGGTAGGAATGATTATCGTAAATGGTGAAAAAGATGAATAGTTTTATGCTGTTAATTGTGTTAGCGGTTGTAATTTCATCGTTTTCACAAATATTATTAAAGAAAAGTACTAAAGTGGAACATTCGTCATTTATTAAGGAGTATCTTAATAAAGAGGTTATTATTGGATATTTAATGATGTTCGTATCTACGATACTAACATTACTTGCATACCATTTTGGCGTTGAATATAAAAATGGACCAATAATTGAATCACTTGGATACGTTTTAATAATGGTATTAAGTTTGTTGTTTTTTAAAGAAAAAATAACTAAGAGAAAACTTATTGGCAATATTTTAATATTGATAGGAATTGTAGTTTTTTACTTATAAGCAAGGATGGAAATAACATGAAAAAAATAGTTGTTTTTGGAGCAACGGGAAATATTGGAGCATATTTTGTTGATTACTGTAAACAAAATTTATCTAATGATTACAAAATAGTTGCTGTCGGACGAAAAAGAACGGATTTTTATAAAAAGAATGGTATTGAATATATACAAGTTGATATAAATTCCGGGGTAGATTTTGATAAGCTTCCTAAGGAAAATATTTTTGCGATTGTAAATTTTGTAGGATTGCTTCCGGCTTATTTGAAAGAATACAATCCGTTTAAATATATTGATACAAATATAAGTGGTAGTTTAAGAATATTAGAGTATGCAAGAAAAAGTAACGCGGACAGAGTTTTGTATACGCAAACATGGTCTGTACAAGGAGGATTTTGGGGGAAATCTGAAACGCTTTCACCTAAGATGCCTAGAAATTTAATATATACAGGTGATCATGCATTTTATTGCATTACAAAAAGTATGGTGGAAGATACATTAGAATTTTATCACCAAGAATATGGAATCAAGAATTTTGTGTTTAGACTTCCTAACGTATATATGTACCATCCGGATAAAACATATTTTGTTGATGGTGTTGAACGAAAAGTGGCATATAGGTATATGATTGATTTGGCATCAGAAGGAAAAAATATTGAGTTGTGGGGAGACCCAAATGCTTTTAAGGATATACTATATATTAAAGATTTATGCCAAATGATGTTTAAGGCTTTATTAGTAGATATTGATGGTGGAACTTATAATGCAGGGACAGGAATTAAAACTACACTTGAAGAACAAATACAAGGAATTATTGAAGTTTTTTCTCCGAAAGACAAGCTTTCAAACATAATCTACAAACCGGAAAAAAGTAGTTTTACAAGTTTTGTTATGGACATAGAAAACGCAAAACGCGACTTAGGATATGAACCCGAATACATATATAAAAAATACTTAGAAGATTATAAAAAAGAACAAGAAGAAAAACGGTTTGATGGGGTATGGGGGAAATAGTTTATATAAAAATATTTAGTCCACCCTCAAGGAATTTCTGGTCTAGGTTCACGGAGGTGAAGTCGGACATAAATCCAGACCATAGAAAAGCCATAGGAGATTATTCCATCGTTAGCGCCAGAGCAGTCGCCGTTAAGGACGTTTTAAATAAGTGCATCGCGGGCGTAATCCCCGCAAAAAGCGGTAATGGTTGGGGGCGAATAGGTAAGAATATTAGAGAAAGCAGATAGTTGCTTTCTCTTTTTATACGATTTGGCCAGTATGAAAGACTCACCATATGCCAATAAGAAGCTCGCAATATCAAGGAGTCCTGAGGTCTGTTTAGCTAGAGCTGATATGGAAATCGGCTCGGAAATCCCCTAAAAATAATTTTAAAATTAAAAACGCCGACATCCCATCCGGTTTATACAGAAACAAAGCCAGCGAGACATGAGCACCAAAAGAAATTTCGGAGAGAGTAGTCGCGTGGCTTCCTTATATTATGCGAGCAATACTCATCGCTGATGAGTGTAGGCTCACCTTTGAGTATTAATGCCATTGGTTTATCATGGAAACGGATATTTTCCACGAGACATGTCATGTCGCTTGGATAGATGATTATTTCACCGCTTTAGTTCTTTTACAGAGAAATAATCACAACATTGCAAAACGTGAAAAAATCACGTATAATACAAATAAAAAGGAGGAGTTATTAATGTTAGTCAGATTTTCAGTTGAAAACTTTTTATCATATAAAGAGCAACAAGTTTTTTCCATGGTTGCTGGAAAACAAACAAAACATAAAGATCATATTTTTGAAGTTAAAGGGAAAAGACTATTAAAGAGCAGTTTCTTTTTTGGAGCAAATGCAGCAGGCAAATCTAATTTATTTAAGGCAATTAGATTTGCACAAAATATCATAATTAATGGAATAAAAAAGAATACTTTGACAAATATGCATTTTCGAATAGATAGTTCTTATGCAGAAAGACCAGGCGTATTTCAATTCGATATATATTCTCATAATAATTTTTATTCATATGGATTTTCTATTTCGTACAAAAAAGCTGCTATTGAAGAAGAATGGTTATATTTATGTGGGTCTTCTGATGTTGCAATTTTTGAAAGAAAAAACATTGAAGGGAAAAATGAAATTAAAACAGATTGGGAATTTGTGGATGAAAACCAGAAACAAAATTTTATGGTATTTTCCGAAAATGTACCAGATGATAAAACCTTGTTGTTAGAAATATCAGAAAGAAAATTGATAGAATTTGATGATTTTGAAGCATATCGGGTTGTTATGCAATGGGTAAAAGATTTATTGGTTATTCTTCCCGTTAGCAGGTATAAGGATAAGATTAATCTTGTGAATAATGATAACCAGTTTGATTTGGGGAAATTATTAAATAGTTTTGATACTGGAATTGAGAAAATAACAATTGGAGAAAAGAAAATTGAAGATTTTCTTGACTTTTTACCTGAAAATATTAAAAACGATTTAATAAAAAAAATAGAAGATGAGTTAAATAATTTAAATTCTGAAAATAAATTTATTGAACTCGAATTTTCCGGTCAGTTTTTCAGATTTACGAAAAAAGATAACCAAATTATTGCTACACAGTTGTTAATGAATCATGGAAATGACAAAGATCCGTTTGAACTATCAGATGAATCAGATGGAACTCAAAGATTATTTGATCTTGTTCCAGTTTTACGTACAGATAATATGGGAAAAGTTATTTTTGTTGATGAATTAGATCGAAGTTTTCATACAAAATTAGTCCAACAATTTATTCAATTATATTATGAAAAAACTATAGGTGTGGAGAGCCAGCTAATTGCCACTGTTCACGATTCAAATATTATGGATTTAAATTTGTTGCGTCAGGATGAGATTTGGTTTGTTGAAAGAAAAGATGACCATTGCACACACATATATTCCTTAAATAAATTTCAAGAACGTTTTGATAAGAAAATTGAAAAAGACTATTTATTAGGTAGATATGGAGCAATACCTTGTTTCACACAAATTGAAACTATATCAATGGAGGTGTAGTTATGACTATTTCGCGGAGGCTACATAGTTCCATGTTTATTAGACCTGATGATGAAATAAATGAACTTCCGAAAAGGATAGTATTTTTATCGGTAGAGGGCAATACCACAGAAAAAGATTATTTTAAATTTATTCAAAAGTTTAGGACCAAAATAGGGATTGATGCACTTGTATATGTTGAAACACTTTCTAAATTTAGACATGATACAAAAAGTGATCCAGATCAAGTTTTTGATTTGTTGAAAGAATATTTAGAAATACGTAAGAATGGAATCACAAAAGAAGATATGGATGAGTTGTTTAATGATAGTCAAGATGATTATACATCGGAATTGGTAGAAAAATATTTAAAAAGTGAGTTGCCATATGATGAAATGAAAAAAATAAATACAGACTTGCAAATGATGAATATAGATGTTAATTATCAGAAATATTTAAGTGAATTTAAAGGAGAAAATAACGAGGATGTGTTTGCAATCGTTATTGATCGTGATTGTGGTAATCACACAGAAGAAACACTTTCTAGATTGTTTGAAAAATGCAAGGAAAATAATTGCCTTTGCTTTATTACAAATCCATGCTTTGAATTTTGGCTATTGCTACATTTATCTGATGTAAAAAATGAGTATCATGATAAATTGACAACTATATTTGAAAATAAAAAAATTAGTAATAAGCATACGTTTGTTAGCTATGAGGTTTCACAAAAAGCGGGTCATGGCAAGTCAATCAATGAACGAAAATTTACGGATAATTATTTGAATAATATTGATAAAGCAATAGAAAGAGCATCAGATTTTTGCCAAGATCAGAAGGCCCTTTTAAAAAAAATAGGAAGCAATATTCCTGCATTGTTTGAAATTTTGAAAAAACAATGTTAGTGAACGCTAAACACCAACTGGTGTGAGATATTGTCGCTGTCATAGTCATTCGTATATGTTCAGGCTTGATAATTTGAATGCTGGTAGAATAAAAACACATAAAAGAAGTTAATCTTTTACAGAGCGACATTGCGTATGCGATATTAGCTTTATTTTTCGTTAAAATATAATAATTTATGGAGCAGAAATGAATGCTTGCCTGTTTTCACAGATGACATTAATTTTCCTAAAATGCAAAAACATAATTCCAAAGTGCAAAAATTGCACTTTGAAATTGTTGTATGCTGATTGTTAACATTTTCGTGTCAATTGTAAACGTCAATATTAAATTGTTGTTTTATGGTGGAGTTAAATGTTGGTTTTTGGCGAATTCATTTGCTCTATATCATCATAAGCGCACGGCGATAGGATCTCCTGCAAGAGCGGTAAGTTGTGATAAAACGAAAAGATAAGAATATTAGAGAAAGCAGATAGCTGCTTTCTCTTTTTATATGATTTACACAGCATCAACGCCAGCGAGACATGACCAAAAGAAATCTCAGAGAGAGTAGCCACGCGACTTTCTTTTATTATGCGAGCAATAATCCTCGCCGATAAGCTGACATGCGCGAAAGCACGCAATATCAAGGGGTTTCGTGGCCTGTTAACTCTAAGTGAATATGAAAAACGGATGGGAAGTGTCCCGCAAATCTCAAATGATATATAACGCCGACTTTCCATCCGACAGGTGAGAGACAGCGAATGGTAAAAGGGTGATAACTGTGAAGAATAGGGACTTTCCATCTAATTTGCACTTGACTGAGGATATATTTTTAGTAAAATATTGAAAATCGGAAATCCCTATTTGAAAGTATATTAAAAAACTTTAGAGTGTAAATTTCAAATTGAACTTGAAAATTACTCCCTAATATTTTGAAATATGGTACAATAGACGAAGCAAAACTTAGCGTTGCAAATTATTAATTGGCAAAAATATTTAGGATAAATGAAAATGAACATAATTGTTACTGGCGGAGCTGGTTTTATAGGTTCAAATTTTGTTTTTTATATGTTAGAAAAGCATCCAGACTACAGAATTATATGTTTGGATAAGCTTACTTATGCTGGAAATTTAGAAACTTTAGAACCAGTAATGGATAATCCAAATTTTAGATTTGTAAAGGCTGATATTTGCGATAGAGAAGCGGTATATAAACTTTTTGAAGAAGAACATCCGGATATCGTTGTAAACTTTGCTGCTGAAAGTCATGTTGATAGAAGTATTGAAGACCCAGGAATATTTTTACAAACAAATATTATGGGAACAGCAACATTGATGGATGCTTGTAGAAAATATGGAATAAAAAGGTATCATCAGGTAAGTACTGATGAAGTTTATGGCGATCTTCCGCTTGATAGACCAGATTTATTCTTTACAGAAGAAACTCCTATTCATACTAGTAGCCCTTATTCAAGTAGCAAAGCTGCTGCAGACTTATTAGTAATGGCATATCATAGAACTTATGGATTGCCTGTAACTATTAGTAGATGTTCTAATAATTATGGACCTTATCATTTTCCAGAAAAACTTATTCCGTTAATGATTGCTAATGCATTAAACGATAAACCGCTTCCGGTATATGGTGAAGGAATAAATGTTAGAGATTGGCTTTATGTAGAAGATCATTGTAAAGCTATTGATTTAATTATTCATGGTGGCAGAGTTGGTGAAGTTTACAATATCGGAGGACATAATGAAATGAAAAATATCGATATTGTTAAACTTATTTGTAAAGAACTTGGAAAGCCTGAAAGCCTTATAACTTATGTAACTGATAGAAAAGGCCATGATATGCGCTATGCTATTGACCCAACAAAGATTCATAATGAACTTGGATGGCTTCCTGAGACTAAGTTTGCTGACGGTATTAAGAAGACAATTAAGTGGTATCTTGAAAATAAAGGTTGGTGGGAAAACATTATTAATGGCGAGTACCAACAATATTATGAAAAGATGTATGGAGATAGATAAATGAACATAGCGATAGTAATTGCTGGTGGAGTTGGAAGCAGAATGGGTAAAGATATTCCAAAGCAATTTATTACAGTAAAAGATAAACCCGTATTGGCATATACCTTAGAAGGATTTCAAAAGCATCCTTTAATTGATGCTATTGAAGTTGTTTGTATTGATGGTTGGGAAGAAGAAGTTTGGGAATATATTAAAAAATATGGAATTACAAAACTCAAATGGATAACCAAAGGAGGAAATACAGGTCAAGAGTCAATAAGAAATGGTGTTTATAATCTAAGAGATAAATGCAATCAAGATGATAATATAATAATCCATGACGGAATAAGACCGCTTGTTGAGGAGAGCGTTGTTGATGATATAATAGAAAAATGCAATCAGTATGGTAATGGAGTTACATCTATGCCTTATAATGAGCAGATTTTTTTAGTTGATGATGATATTTCAACAACCAAATATATTCCTAGGGAAACTTTAAGAAGAGTTGCGACTCCACAGGCTTATAAATATCAACTTTTAAATGAAAAATATCAAGAAGCTTATGAAAAAGAAATAGGTATATATGGCTCGGCATATACAAATACAATGATGGTAGAATTAGGAGTTAGATTGTATTTTGCAAAAGGTTCGGATAGGAATATTAAACTTACTACACTAGGAGATCTTGAAATATTTGAAGCAATGATAGAAAAAGGTGAAATTTAATGACGCAATATGAAGTTGAAGATATAAAAAAAATAGCGGAATTGCCATATGATTGGTATAAGATTGATAATAGTACAATATTAGTTTCGGGAGCAACAGGGTTTGTTGGGACTTTTCTTTCAGATGTTTTTAGATATAGAAATAAAAACTGTGGGGCACATATTAATGTAATTTCACTGTCGAGAAGAGGTGGGGAATCAGATGAAACTGTTGCGAGCGTAAAATCGGATATTACTCAACCTATAAACTGCGACAAAGAAGTAGATTATATTATTCATTTGGCATCAAATACACATCCAAAACAATATGCAGAAGATCCTGTTGGAACAATTATTACTAATGTAATGGGTTGCGATAATTTGTTAAAGCTCGCAGTTCAAAAAAATGTGAAAAGATTTGTTCTTGCTTCTAGTGTTGAAATATATGGACAAGGAACAAATGAGTCTATGTCGGAAGACTATTGTGGATACATTGATTGTAATAATGCTAGAAGTGGATATAACGAATCAAAAAGAGCTTGTGAGTCTTTGTGTAGATCATATCAATCTCAGTATGGAGTTGATCCAGTTATTGTTAGATTTGCAAGAATATTTGGAGCAGATAAAAAAACTGATACAAAGGCAATGTCACAGTTTATGGATAAGGCTGTTAAGGGAGAAGATATTGTTCTAAAAAGTAAAGGAACTCAAAGATATTCATATATTTATGTTGCTGATGCAGTTAGCGGAATAATTAAAGTTTTGTTAGATGGACATAGTGGGGAAGCATATAATATTAGCGGAAAAGATGAGGGAAAAACTCTAGGAGACTATGCTCAACTTATGGCAAGCTTTATAGAAAAGAAAGTTATATTCGATTTGGAAGAAAACGCTAGCGTATCGAAGGCAACGTATGCTTTGCTTGATATAGACAAAGCAAAAAATATCGGATGGGAACCTTTGTATAATGTAAGCGAAGCATTGAAAAGAACGTTTCTTATTAAGACTGAGAGATAAGATTAAATTTTTATATTTACATATTCAATCAACTGGAAAGTTTTTAATATGATAAAACGAGAACACCTAAGAAAGTAGCTTTGCTGCTTTCTTTTATTGTGTGGAAATAATTATATTCGAGAAAGCATCCTGTCTTAGTTTCCACACATTTGCATAATAGCAAAGGATTATTAGGACGTCGAGTTCTCCGCAACAAGACAATATTAAGCTCTTTCAAAGCCGAGCATCTTTGTGCAAATTCAAAATTCGGCTTTAAAACCCCTAAAAACAATTTTTAAATTTAAAAACCCGGACTTTCCATCCGAAATTTTCTGGACCAAAGCCTGCGGGGCATGAAAAAAACCAGCTTTACAACTATTATTGCAAATATTTACGTGATGAAGTGCATTTAGAGATTGGAAGTTATATAATAATCTTATAATAGATATGAATAATAAAAATGAATATAGTATTTCGAATGGAAATTGAATTAAAAAAGGTTTTTTAGTGAGTTGATAGTTTTAAAACATAATGTAAAAACTTTTTTATTATTTAATGAAATGATATAAGACAGAGAGTGCGAAAATGTTTAGTTTGAATGTAATTTATGACATAATTGACGGATTTGCAAAAAAGAATATGATCTTTTCAAATGAACGGGAGTTTCAACTTGAAATGGCAATGGCTTTAAAGAAAAAGAAAAAAATTATTAATAATGTTTATTTGGAAGTATTATTTACTGGAGCTAAGAAAAAGGAATATATAGATATTGTTGTAGAAACAAAAGAAAAGAAATATATTGCAATTGAATTAAAATATAAATTTCCAGATAAAGAATGTGAATATAATTTCGGGAATAAAGTGCTAAAAACCACAAGACAAGGAGCCTATTATTTAGGTGCATATCAATATGTAAAGGATATTTATAGGCTGAGCAATATTAAAGCGGGCAAATTATCAAACAGTAATAAAATAAAAATTAATAAAGGATACGCAATACTACTAACAAACGATAAGAATTATAGACACACTGATTTTAGTAATTCTACAATATGGGGAGATTTCAATTTAAGGTGTGAAAAACTCAGAAAGGGTCGATATGAGATTAAAAATAAGAAAAATACAGGAATGGACCTTAATAAGAGCTATAAACTATATTGGAGAAATTACAAATTAGAAAGATTTAATGATTATCAAGAGAAAGCAAACAATGGGAACCTTAGTGCCCCAAAGTTTTCTTATTTGGTTGTGGTAGTTCAATAATCTTTAACGAAAATTAACATTCAATTACAAAATAATATATGATAAACTAATCAGACTGTTGTATTTCTGAAGGGGATATAACGCAGCTGGTAAGTAATATAAAAATACTATCTAAATTTATAAGGAGATAATATTATTAATTCACATATTCAAATTCCACATTTTATTTTAAGAAATTTTAGAAATCCTAAAACCGGAAAAGTTTTTAATTGGGATTTGGAAACAAATGAAGTAAGATCTTGTAGTTCTAAAATACTAGGGGTAGGAGAAAATTATTTTACTAGTTCGGGAGAACAATTTTTATCATCAATGATTGAACAACCAGCTGCGTTGGTTATTAGGAGAATACTTGATTATTTTCAAGATGAAAAATGTGTACATGTACAAATTATGCCAGAAGATCAAAGAATAATAAAAAAATTTGAGTTTTTATTAATGTGTAGAAGCAAAAGTTTTTTAAATTCAATGAATAAGACAAGTGTATTTGCACAATTTCTACCAGAAAGAGATGTTCATGATTTTGCTGTTGCATTTGCAACAGATAATTTTGAAACAGCAGAAATTCCTTTTATGAATTATTATTTGGGCTTAATGCACATAACAACAGGAGACAGTACTTTTGTCACTTTGAGAAATGGATTTTATTCTGCCATTTTGCATAATGATGATAATGCCATAGTAATGCCGATATCACCTAAGAATGCAATAATTCTAACGGAGAAGGAACCGTATTATTTAGAAATAGATGATAGTTATGTAAACTTCTTAAACTTACAAGCATATAAAATGGAAAAACAATTTAATAATGCATTTCTTGCATCGGCATATAAAGAAGAATTGATAAAATTGAAGGAAAGTGTAGAGCGCATAAAATTAAATCCCATGAAATGATTTTATATGTACCCATTTAGGATAATTAAAAAGCATACCATCGCAATGAGTTTTAGCTAGGTATATTAGTAGGGGGTTAGAAAAAACATTAAAGAAATTCAAGGTCAGGAAAGCACAAAAGAACGGCGTCATCGTTCAGCATGATTTGTCAAAGGAGCTATTAGAGTTTTTTAGGGAAATATATAATGCCACAATGGATAAGGATGATGCTGAAGCCTATTACTACTTCGGAGAGGAATTTTATAATAGCATTCTTACTGATTTGAAGGGGAATGCTCAACTGTTTTATGCAACATTAGAAAATAAAATAATTGCTGCGTCCATTGTGATTTTTGCAAATGGGCGGATGAATTATCATTTGTCCGAATCTGTAAGAGAGTATTCAAATCTTGCCCCGAGTAATCTAATGCTTTTTGAAGCGGCAAAATGGGGTAGCAACCAAGGGTATAAGACATTTCATCTTGGTGGTGGTGGAAACTGGACTTTGTATTCATATGAATTGATTGCGATACATGTAAAATGCATTTAACGAGCAAGCGAGAATGTTGTTCGTTGTTTAAAATTATTATAAGATAAACCTATAATATATAATAGGAAAGGAACAATACAAAAATGACAGTTAATGACATAATATTATTGCTATCTTTATTGGTTTCAATAGGAGCATTAATTGTAAGTTTGACTTATAATAAGTTCGTACATATTGAGAACTCGTATGAACGATTTTTATCTTTTTGGATAGAGATGGATTCTTGTTTTATTGAGCACTCATCAGTGCATAAATATTTTTATGATTCTGAATGGAATAATCGAATTCCAGATGAAGAAAGTGACGATTACGAAATTGCTTTATGTATAGCTGAAAAGTTTAGAGATGTATTTCAATACTCAGAACAAATATCTAAAGATATTCCTGAAAAATACAAGCCATCATACTATGATTATATGAACAGAATTATGAATACGGCAATTTATAAAAGAATGGACGAAAAGAACCCTATCATGTATTCAAAGAACCACAGAATTGGATCAGAGTTTTTAATTCAAAAATAAAATATAATGATATAAATTAGGAAGAACGATGATGAAAAAAAGAGAAACGAGTAAAAACATTATTTTAATTATTTTTATTGTTTTAGTATTGCTGTGTGTAGCAATATTAATTTCAGGAAGTATAACTTCGTTGATGGCTTTTTATGCGGGGAAAAGAGGATTGCCCGATAATCAATTAAGCATGACTTTAAGTTTAATTGGAGCAATAGTTTCGGCAATATCACTTTCGATAGTTGTTTTTCAATTGCACAAGGGGAATAAAGCTACAGTTAAAGCAAGTGATATTGATGAAGCACAATTCTTATTGCAATATAATCAAACTTTTATTCAAGACGAAAAAATGTATTCTGTAGAACAACATTTAGAAAGAAGTATGATTAATAATTCATCGTTAAATATTATGGACGAAAATCGACAAAATTATATTAATTATTTAGTTTATCTTGAAGGACTAGCTCCCGTGATATTAAAGGGGATTATGAAACTGGAAACCATTGATGATTTAATGGGGTATCGTTTTTTCTTATGCGTGAATAATAAAGATATACAAAAAGATCAATTATTTGTTTTTCCGGATTACTATAAAGGGTGTTTTAAATTATATAGATTTTGGCAAACATATAGGAAATCATTAAATGAACCAATATTAATGGAGAATGATGCATTAGATAAATGGATTCATTTTGAAAAATATGCAGGTACAGATGTAATTGTTCGTGCATTATCGGATGAAGATGATAAAGAAAGAGTTGCTGAATTAATTTATACAACAGATCCTTATATTTATCCGGCTGCTTTTTCAACAGCAAGTATTGCAAGAAAGGTGCTACCGTATTTATTTGAACAGGAAGGACTTTTCAATAAAAAAAATATATATGTAGCATTGATAAAAAATAAAATTGTGGGTATTGCAGTAGTTGTGAATAATCAGTCTGATTGTGACTTTGACACGAAAAAATTATATGCTGAATTTGATATGCTTCCAGATTCATTAGATGATGTTGCGCAAAAATATTTTATGAAAATAAAACAAGAAATTTCTGAAAATGCAGTATATATTGCATGTATTAGCGTTGATCGATCTTTTATCACTAAAAGCCGTAAAAATAAAGAACAAAAAATAAGGATTGGAAAAGTTTTACTTAGTAATATTGTGCAGGAAAACAATGACAAAGCAGTATGTTTGGATGTATTGGCAGATAATTCAAAAGCAATCTCACTATATGAGGAATGCGGATTCGAAAAAATTGGAGAAGTTACGCAAGGATATAACTATAACAGTGCACAGCCATTATGTTATAAGATGAAACGAAATGGTTGATAATTAGGAACAAAAATGAGCATTATAGATTTTTTAGCCAAAATATTTGTTACTTATATCGTCATAAGCTAATTTGACTCCCTCACTTGCAGTTATTTGCGAACGCGTAACCACGTAATATCAAGGTATCGCTAAGCAGATGCACTTGCTTTAATTCTTAATTTCGGCTTTAAAACCCCTAAAAACAATTTTAAAATTTAAAAACCCGGACTTCCCATCCGATTTTTTCTGACCCCAAGCCAACGAGACATGAAAAATACTATCGTCGTTGGTTTGAATGTCAAAAAATAATCATTTTTAATTTGGATTGGTATGGATGTGAGATGACAATATACTAATAGTATTAATAACATAGAGCAAAATATACACCGATTTTTAGTTATATTTGAGGATGAGATGAAAATGATAAACATAATTTTTGCAAACAGCAAACACGTGTTCGACTTTTCGCAAATACTATGATAGAATAAAATTTATAATAGAATTTATGAATAAAAAATAACTAATGAAAAGAGAAAAAATATGCATTTTGAAAAATTAACTCCAGATAAAACAGTTGAAATAGGTATATATAAAGAGGCAATTAGGTTTGAATAATCAATATGTACCCATGAATTAGGAGGTGGATGATAATGAATTGCCATAGTATTCCAAATAATGAGATAAATAGTGCTGAAACTTTAGCGAGAATAGAAGAAGCTGAGAAGAAGAATGCGGAATACAATGCAATGAAAGATGAAGCATTGTTTCAAACTGCTTCGGCAAACAAAACACAAAATATTAAATTAATGGAGAACAATCAACTGCTCAATGAATTATATAAAACAGCTGATTTAGCTGCACAAAACAATGAAAAAGAAGCAAAAGACAACAAAAAATTTGCTTGGTGGTCTTTGGGGATAGGAACAGCTATTGGAATTGCTGGGATTGTTTTGGGAATTTTGATTTAATGAACAAAATGATTAGTAAAAAAATAATGAGTTTATATGTAACATGGATGGATATCGGTTGGAAAAGACATATGGCGACATGTAACAATTATGGCAGATGGCGAGTTTTCTTTAATGCCTTTAGAATTTGTTTGTTGAAGGGAATGCATTGATTATTTATAGTTGTAAACAGATATAATGGACTTAGAATTATTAAAAATATTTAATAAAAAGATAAATGATAAAGGTTTAATACTTCATATTTATAGAAATAAATCAGAAAAGAATAAATGGAGTATTATTTGTTCAGCAATGGACTGGATTGAAGTTTCGCTTGAAGGAATAGATACATCTAAACTTTCAAGAGGTAATAATAATCAAGCTAGTATAAGGATGATTACATTTATTTCATGCATATCAAACTTGTGGGAAGCGATTCAACAGTTGCATAGAGTATTCTTTAATACTGATAAAATTCCAATGAAAGATGATTTTTCAGTATTTAATAAGCATATTTCAGATAATGATTATTTTATGACAATAAGAGCATGCTTTGCAGCCCATCCAATTAATTTAAAACAAGTATTTCCAGATGATGAGGATAATGAGAGGTGGTTTGCAAGTTGGTCCGGAGGAACATTTTCCGCAGGGGATTTTTCAGTGGTGCTTTATAGTAATAATCCAGAAAAGGAACCAAGATTTTTTGATATAAATTTTAATGAATTATATGAGTTTGCAAAAAAAAGATATCAATATTTAAATGTCATTATGGAGAAAATTGATTTAATAATTAATGATTACATGAATTCTTTTCGAAATATTCTAATTGATGATAAATTTAATAATCTTGATAACATCAACAATCTTATTGAAGAAAATAAAAAGCGATTCGATAATGATTATTATGACTATGAACTTAAAAAAATGAAAATAGTGTTTGAAACAAAATTATCGCCATACGAAGAGAATATTGTTACAACGTCTTTATATAAAAGTGTGTTAAGGGACGAACTTAACGAAATTAAAAACAAATTACAAAATATGGAATTAGAAGATTTGGAACATCAAATTGATGTCGATATTCCAAATAAAATTCTCTATGTTTTTTCAAAGCTATCAGACTCGGTGTGGTCAAATACAATGTGTAATCGATTTGAATTAACTATTGAAACAATAAATGAATTTTTTAATGGCATAATAACATTAGATTATACTATGTCACAACAAGAAGTATATGTTTTAACTCTTTCTGGATTATATATGGTTAATAAAATAAAAAAAGAAATATATAAAGAAAAATTGTAAACGTCAATATTAAAATGTTGTTTTATGGCGGAGTTAAATGTTGGTTTTGACTGATTCTTTTGCGCTACCATATGCATAAAAATATTGAAAAATTAAAAGATTTCTGATAATATATTAGTATGAATAAGTTAGTTTTGCTTATAATAGTGAAGGGAATTTGATGTAACTCGCTATTGACAATATGTGCTATTGTGCTACAATAATTGCACATATGAATTCGCCAGTTTGTCCTTCGGTGTCCCTCGGGCCCGAGGGCTTTTTTTGCTTTTATGGAGGAAATATGTCAGAAAAAGTATTTAAATCATATCGTCAGCAAATCAATATTTTACGTTCTAGAGGAATGGTTATTGGAAAAGGATCTCAAGGCTCGAGAGTGATGCGCATATTAGAACGTGAAAATTATTATAATGTTATAAATGGTTATAAGGATTTTTTCTTGGACTTGCGGGCTACTGCTACAACAGATGAAGTATATAAAAAAGGAACAACATTTGATGAAGTATATGCCTTGCATAATTTTGATAGGGAATTGAGAAATATTTATCTTAAATACTTATTAAAAATAGAAAACACGTTTAAAACTGTAATCGCTCATGAGTTTTCAAAAAAATATGGGCATGATAATTATTTAAAAATTGAAAATTTTGATAATAGTAATGAACAGAAAATATCAAGTGCAATTAAGTTAATTGGGGATATTCAACAAGAAATAGCACGTCAAATGAGCAAGCATCATCAAGTTGTAACTCATTATATGACAGAACATGGGTATATACCACTTTGGGTTCTTGTAAATGTATTAACGTTTGGTAAAATTGAAAATTTTTATAAGAATATGAAGTCGGTAGATAAAACGACAGTGGCAAGACAATTTAATTTACAACCAAATGAATTCGGAAAATTTATGCATATGTTAGCATTGGCAAGAAATAAATGTGCTCATGATGAACGATTTTTTGATATAAAATTTCGCGAAAGCATTCATACACGGGGAATTAGGAATTTCAATTTGTTGGGAATTGTAAGAGCAACCGATGGTTCGTACACATATGGAACAAATGATGCATATGCATTAGCAATAATGTTTGCGTTATTGTTAAGCAAAACTGATTTAAGGGATTTCATATCTTCGATGCGCAATTTGTTTAATAAACTTCAAAAACAGTTAAAAACCATATCATCAAATAAAATTATGTTGGCAATGGGATTTGGATCAAATTGGACAAATTTAACAAAACTATTATAAACGGATAATTGTTCAGCTAAAGTATTTATTACTTATCTCGTCATAAACTGACTTGATTTTGGATAAATAATGAAATTAGTTCAAGCAACCATTTTGTTGAGGTCAGCAAAATGGTTGTATTCTTCCACACACCACCAAAATGTATTTGCTAACTGAAAATTGGTCCATTTTTCTGATCGAAAAACGGTCCACTTTCTTAATTCAAAATTCGGTTTTAAAACCCCTAAAAACAATTTTAAAATTAATAAACTCGGACTTCCCAGTCGAACTCCTCTAATTTAGAACCCAACGGTACATGAAAACAAAACTCTTACAAATACTATTTATATGTTAAAATGATTTAAAATAGATTTTAATAAATTAGAAAGAGGCTGATATGAAGAGACGTTTTGCATTAATATTTCTTTTATTGTTAACTACATTAATTATTTTTGCTTGTGGTTCAAAAGATATCGATAAAGAAGCATTAACTCTTGCGATGGGTGAATATCAAGCGGTTGAGGTTGATGACCCGGATGACTATATTGGAAGCTGGTGGCATTTATCAATATTAATGAATCACCATGAATATGGAAATCATTTATCGATATACGATAATGAGGCCGGAAACCCTGGCGTTGAAGGTGAAATCGTATTAATTGATGATAAGAACATTAAGATTAAAATTGATCCTGACCTTTATGATCAACTACCTTCGGGACAATGGAAAGATTCTGGCGAATATCTTGAACTAACATACGAAAAAACTCCTGAAGGAATTATTCTTACTAATAACGGAAAATCAATTAGTTTTATTAATGATATACCTGAAGATATTGAAGAATAAAAGTCGAGACATTATTAGGTCCACTATGTAAATTTCTGGCGGAACATGACTAGAATCTAAGCAAAGAACTATAATTCGGCTTTAAAACCCTTAAAAACAATTTTAAAATTCAAAAACCCGGGCTTCCCAGCCGAACTTCTCCGATTGAATCCATGTGAGACATAAAAAATATAATGGGCGTAAATTTCAAATTAAACTTGAAAATTACGCCCATTTTTTATTGGGAAATATTGACACCGATTAATAAAAGTTGTAATATTTTAACACAGAGAGTTAAAAATATTTAACAACGGAGATAAAAGATGAACGTAAATAATAACATATGCAAATTAAGAAAACTTAATGGGTATTCGCAAAATGATGTTGCTAACAAGCTTGGCGTAAGCAGACAAACTTATATGAATATGGAAAAAGAAGGTGGTCAAGTTACAACTTCACAGCTAGAACAGTTGGCAAATATATTTGGAGTACAAGTTTCTGAATTCTACTATGAGATTCAAAACACTGAAAAGTTTAAGCAAATGTATTTTTATATAGTATCGAAATTTACTGATGGTCTTCCAAAAACAAAGCTTGCAAAGCTTTTGTACCTTTCAGACTTTAGGCATTTTTATGATAATTTGGAATCTATGAGTGGCGTTATGTATAAATGCAAAGAATATGGGCCGCTAGCAGATCCGTTTTTGGAAATGACGGATGAAATGTTTGATAATGGCGAGATAAATATAGATGTGCTTTCGATGGGCGCGCAAATGATTTCGCTATCAACAAGGTTAGACTTGAACGATTTAGACCTTTTGTCTGATTTGGAAAAAAAGGAAATGGATGAAATTTGTGAAAAATGGGCTAAAGACAACACGCAAACCATAGTTCATTTTACACATCAGCAAAAGCCGTGGAAGGCTTGCAGACCAAATGAAATTATACCGTATGAATTGATTTTACAGGAAGACCCGGAGCATGTTTACTAATTTACTACCGAATTCAGAACAATTATTTAATGTTCAATATACTGATGATATATCACAAAAATGATTTGCCCAAAAATCAGAATGAAACGCAATATGTTTTAACCACGGTGGAGGAAGAGTTTGTTGATGCGGTAGCAAAAATAAAAGAAAAATAAAGTGCAAAATATCGTTTTGCTGACAACAGCAAAACGTAGAATACCATTTTCCTGAACTCACGAAAATGGTGGTTTTGAATAATTCATATGCTCTGCATTTATATGTAATCCAAATTTCGGCTTTAAAACCCCTAAAAACAATTTTAAAATTTAAAAACCCGGACTTCCCATCCGAATATAAGTAAAAATCGTTTTTAATGTATATTACACACAAAGTTGATAGATTATAACTCGAAATGTGATACAATAAAGTAAACTAAAAAAGTTGACTAAAAAGATTGATTTGATGCTTATGAAAGTTTTTGTTACTGGCGTTAATGGCCAATTAGGTCATGACGTAGTTAATGAATTAAATAATAGAGGCTATGAAGCTGTTGGTTAGGATATTGGAGAAGGAGCTTATATAAGCCTTGATATCACTGACGAAGAAGCGGTTTCAAAAGTCATTAATGAGATAAAGCCGGATGCAGTTATCCACTGCGCTGCATGGACGGCGGTTGACGCTACACAAGAGCCTGAAAATAAAGAAAAAGTCAACGCAATAAATGTTTACGGACAAAGCAAACTTGATGGCGAACTTTCAGTAGCAAACACATTGAATACATATTTCATAATTAGAATCGCATGGGCTTTTGGAACTAACGGAAAGAATTTTATTAAGACGATGCTGAGTGTTGGAAAGTCGCATGATGAAGTTAGGGTTGTTTGTGACCAGATTGGCACACCGACTTACACGTTCGATTTAGCTAGACTTATCGTTGATATAAACGAAACTGAAAAGTATGGTTATTATCATGCTACGAACGAAGGCGGATATATTAGCTGGTTTGATTTTACGAAAGAAATTTTCGAGCAGGCTACAAAGTTAAATCTTTTCGATTACAGCAATGTTAAGGTTATTCCTGTTACAACGGCTGAGTATGGTTTAAGTAAAGCGGTTCGTCCATTTAATAGCAGGTTGGATAAATCTAAATTAGTAGAAAACGGATTTATGCTTCTTCCAGATTGGAAGGATGCAGTAAAAAGATATTTAGAGGAATTAAAAAAGAATGGGACAGATTAAAGTTACAAAGGTGCCGATTGAAGGTTTATATGTTATTGAACCTACTGTACATGGCGACAGCAGGGGATATTTTATGGAGACATATAATTTTAATGACATGAAGGCAGAAGGTCTTGATATGGATTTGTTCAGGATAACCAAAGCATGTCAACAAAAGGCGTTCTAAGAGGACTTCATTATCAGATAAATCATCCGCAGGGAAAACTCGTTAGAGTTATTAAGGGTAGAGTATACGACGTAGCTGTTGATATTAGAGAAGGCAGCGCTACATACGGCCAGTATTTTGGCGTTGAACTTAGTGAAGAAAATAAAAAACAGTTCTATATAAGTCCTGGCTTTGCACATGGATTTTTAGTTCTTAGCGACGAAGCTGAGTTTTGCTACAAGGTAACGGACTTTTATCATCCGAATGATGAAGGCGGAATTGCTTGGAACGATCCAACAATAAATATTAAGTGGCCGGAGGTTGAAGGCGACCATCTCCTCGACGGCACCCCACTAAATCTAAGCGAAAAAGACAAATTGAATAAAAAACTATAACACATATGGAAGCGGCAATGCCGCTTCCATATTATTAAGGGGAGGATCTATGAAATTGTTTTATGTTGTCGGAGCTTTTGGGGGAGTTTTACGAGACAACTAGGTTATCTCTTCCAAAGTCCGTGGATGTTGCAGTAGTCGTATACGCAGCATGGCTTCTCAGTCTTTCCGAGCGTGAAGCATGCAAAAGGCTTATGCTCAGGTTTAAGAACCTTTAAGTAGCTGCCTTGGTCCGTTTCGACTAAAATCCACTTGATATAGTGGTCGGCTGTCATTGGATGAGCTTCTGTGCCTACATCAACATGAATGTCGCCATTTTCTACTTTCCATTCAGGAACATGTTTTTCAATTGAAGCGTCTTCGGTATTTGCCTGCATCTCTTCCATTGGCTCGCCACAGCAAATAATTGGAACGCCTGTTGGCTCTACCATCGCGATAATTTGTCCGCAATGTTTACATTTGTAAAATTTCATCGTCATAATTTTAGTCTCCTTTCGGTATTTTTATATTAACTGCTTTGCTAAGCAACGCGTGAACCCATGTGTCTATCACAATCCATAAGGCCTGTGCGGTTATTTATGAAGTTGTCATAGCAAAGCAGATTATCTTTAGCATTCTTTTCTTCTTCTACCTGCTCATCAACAAACCAATCCATAAACTGCATAACTGGAAGGTCTTTTTGTTTGAGAGCTTCGAGACAAATAGCGTGAATGCTCTTTGTTACATTTTTTTCATGTGCCAAAGCAAGTAACATAAGTTCTTTTGGATCATCCGATAAATCGTCGTATCCGAGGATGGCTTTTAGTCTTGGGCATTCATCGTTAGCTAAAAGAAATCTTTCGATTCGATTTGCATGTCCAACCTCTTCTTTAGCCTGAATCTCATACCATCTAGCAAATCCGTCTAACCCGAGTGAGTTGAATTTTAATTCCATGTAGTGATAAAGGTATGCCGAGTATAATTCCATATTTATTTGTTCATTCAATAATTTTTTTAATGTATTATCCATAACTTTTCTCCTTTCAAAAATTATTATGTTGCAAGAAAGAATTAAAAATTGTAAACTTTTATTGCTTCTTGTAATTTTAATTTATCAACTTATTTGATAAGCACAACTACCAGATGCGAAGTACTAATAATTCGTTTATGAGGGTAAAAACATGAACACAAAAGAACCTATTAATCCTGTTATTCTTAACCCAGTTGAATTAATTAAGTGGTGTAAAAACAGAAAAGAGACACTTAAACTTTCAAATGCAAAACTTGCGGAAATGTCTAACGTGCCTATTGGGACGATTGATAGAATTATGTCGGGCAACTATACAGAATTTAAGTATAGTTCTATTCAACCACTTATATCTGTACTTTTAGGTTTTGGAAAAGAAACCCCTGAGCCTGATGAAGAAAATGAACAAGAACAATACTATTATGAAACTATCGAAGGTTATAAATTAATAGTAGAAAATAAAAACCATGAGATTGAGCATTACAAGCATGGTCTTGAAAGACGTATTAGCGAAGTTGAATACTTAAAACAGGAAAATGCTAATAAGCAGGAGATGATTAATAATCTTTCTGAGCACATAAAATGGCTTGAGAAGATTAGCGATAAATCCGAAAAAGTAAAATCGAAATAAGTGCATATGGCTCAAAAACCAACCCGCCAATCGAATATCGAACTCTTAAGAATAATTGCCATTATGGGAGTTATTCTTTTGCATTATAATAACGACACGATGGGGTTTGCGTTTGCACTGACTTCATCGCTTCCGGTTAACCATGCGATATGCATGATCTTCGAGGCATTCGCTATTTGCGGGGTTAACGTTTTTGTTTTAATATCGGGATATTTTTTAATTGATTCTGATTCGCGAAATATTTCAAAAGTAATTGAACTCGTTTTTCAATTGATTTTATTTAAGGTTATTGCGTACACAGTTGATGCGCTTATATATGGAAACTTCACATGGGCTGATTTCGGAAAATCGTTCGTGCCAAATAATTATTTTGTTATTATATATGTCGCACTTTATCTTGTATCGCCGCTTATTAATGCTGGCTTTAAGAAATTTTCGGATAAGACAAAATCTATTTTTCTTCTTATATGCATAATTGTTTTTTCTGCATGGACTTTCCTTGGCGATATTTTTGGTGCAGTGACACATATAAAATGGGAAGGAATTAGCACAGTTAGCAATAGTGGAAGTCTTGCTGGATACACAATCGTAAATTTTGTTTTGATGTACCTCGTTGGTGCATATCTTAAATTGTTTAAGGACAAAATCAAAATTAAAAAGAGTATTTTAATCGTTTGCCTTTTAGTGCTTATTGCGATTATTACTGCGCTTAGTTATTGGAACCCTATTGCATGGAACTACAATAATCCATTCATTATTGCTGAGGCAGTTGTTTTATTCTTGATCTTTGAAAGAAGTAATATTGGCTATAAAGGCTGGATTAACTCACTTGCTAAAGCGGCCTTTACATGTTTCTTAATTCATACATATTTGCTAAAATATATTTTCATAGAATTTTTCGCAAAGGCTAACCCGGTTTTGCTTATTTTGCATATGATTATTAGCCCGGCAGTAATTTATTTAGTTTGTTGGATAATTTATAAACTTTACAATTTGATTTTTGGAAAAGCATTTGCGAAGCTTTCTGCAAATCAAAAATTAAAGATCGATTTTAGTAAATGATGAAGACACCTATTAAACGTTCATGGGTTGAGATTGACCTTGAACAAATTAAATTAAACTATCAAATATATAGCAAAAACACTCCGAAGGAAATTATGGCGGTTGTTAAGGCGGATGCCTACGGCCATGGTGCAGTTCATGTTGCAAAGCTTTTGCAGGATGAGGGCGTAAAGAGTTTTGCTGTTTCTAATATTAATGAAGCAATTGAGCTTCGTAAGGCCGGTATTAACGGGCTGATTTTAATTCTTGGATTTACACCAATCGAAAATCTTAATCTAGTTATTGAGTATGATATTACTCAGACGATTTTGTCTGAGGAATATTTATGTGATGTTATTGCTTCGGGACAAAAGATAAGATGCCATTTCGCAATAGATACCGGGATGAATCGTATTGGACTTGATGCTGATGATATTGAAAGTTGTGTAAATGTAATCGACAAAGCGGCTAAGTCGCTTAGACTTACGGGTCTGTTTACGCATCTGTGTGTTGCGGATATTCCTAACCAAAATGATTTTACTAATGAACAAATCAAAAAATTTAAGAAGGTGTGCGACGCAGTAAGTTATTTAGGACTTAGCGAAAATCATAGTCTTAATTCTGCGGCAGGCCTTTGGCATGATAGCGATAGTGCGTTTGCGCGTCTTGGCATTGTTCTTTATGGCTTAAAACCTGACTATGAAAACACTTTGCCGGAAGGTATTAAGCCGGCGATGACATGGAAGTCTGTAATTTCTATGATTAAAGAAGTTCATCCAGGCGAGACTATCGGCTATGGAAGGGCGTACACAGTTAATAAGGAAATGCGTGTGGCGACGATTCCGACGGGATATGCCGATGGTTACAACCGAGGACTTTCTAACAAAGGTTTTGTTATGATTCGTGGAAAGAAAGCACCGATAGTTGGACGTGTGTGCATGGACCAATTTATGGTTGACGTTACGGATATTCCTGAAGCTATGGTTTACGACGAAGTTATTCTCTTAAACGATGAATTTAACGCAGACGACATGGCAAACATGCTTGGAACAATCGGCTACGAAGTTATATGCGATATCGGCAAACGAGTAGAAAGGATTTACGTTTAATTGGCCATTACAATTTTGAAGCTTTTTGCTTTTCTAATCTCGAATATTGGCACTTGGGAATTTATTAGACGCCGCACTAAAATCGACGTAAACTTTTTGCCAGGTCTTACAGTTGCAATCCAGGTTGCAATTCTTTTTATTGCTGGCCTTTGTCATGTTTTGAAAATTATTGCTGTTGTTATCTGGGCGCTTGGCATTGTTTATTTTATTGCGGTAATCATTTCTGATAAGAACATTAATTTCATTAAGAATTATTTTAAGGTTGGTTATCTTTTTCTTTTTATCACGATGATTATCATGGTTATCTTTTGTGTTGGAAAGGTCTACACAACATGGGATAATTTTTCTCATTGGGGAATAGTTGTTAAGCAAATGTTTACTACGAACGCTTTTCCGAATGCGAACGATGCCGTAATTTTCTATAAAGAATATCCGCTTGGAAGTTCACTTTATATTTATTATTTCGCTGGCTTTATTAGTAAGAGCGAATCCTTACAACTTCTTGCGCAGATTTATATGATTGTAGTTAGCGTTATGCCAGTGTTTATTTTTGCTAAGAAAAATAAAATTGCATCGCTTATCGCTACATTTAGTTTCACAAATTTATTTTTAGTTTATAACATTTACGTTACGGATCTTTCGGTTGATACACTTCTTGGCATTGTCGGAATTTCAACGTTATTTTTTATTTATACATATTGCAAAGATTTTGCATCTCTTGAACTTAAAGATAAATGGCTATATGCGATTGCCGCAGGACTTTATTTAATCTGGGTAATTCAGATAAAAAATTCAGGAATCTTTTTCATAATTATCGCAATTATCTGGCTTATTTACAGAGTGATTAAGACTAAGGATTTATGGGCACGTCTTGTAACTATGCTTATGCCGATTGCTTCTCTTGTCGCATGGAGAATTCATTGCAGCATTGCCTTTATCGATGCCGATACTTCGGTACATGCGATGACGCTTAAAAATTTTATTAATGTTTTTGGCACTAAATCGGTGAGTGACCTTAAGAAAATATCAAGCGCATTCGTATCTTTTGCGCTGACATATAAAGACTTTTGGATTACACTTGCACTTATTTTTATTATAGGAGTAATGATTTTCTTCTTGTATAAGAGTTATCGCAAAACAGTGCTTAAACTTTTTATCGCAAGTTTTATACTTTATGTCCTTTACCAAATCGGAATGCTCGGCATGTACTTCTTTTCAATGCCTTTAAGCGAAGCTCTTGAGCTTGCATGTATTACGCGCTACACCAAAACTATTTTAATCGCTATGATTTTTATTGCGCTTATTATGACGACTTCGCTTATATCCGCATTAGAAGTTAAAAATATTTTGCATTTGATTTTAATTATTATCGCTGTTGCGCTTCCTATTTTCTTTGTGAAGGTTTGCACCGGGAAATTTAAATTCGCTGTTCAGTATCTAGACTATCCGATGACACTTAAGAAAAAAGTCGAAGCGATGAAAGACGATTATGAAATTGAAGAGGGTAGTTCTTATACTTTCTTACGCGGCGATGAAGACAAAGGCTATGTTTACATGCTCGGCAGATCTTCATTCCTTTCAACTGAAGTTAGTTCAATGAAGGTTGAGGATGGCGCTATGCTAGATAGCGTAGACGCTAAGTACATAATTATTCTTGACCAGAATAATAAAGAGATAGAAAATTGGGTTAGGGAAAATTACCCGGACCAATTAGGCAGAGAGGTTATTATTCAAACGAATGGTTTTTAATTCCTATCCGTTTGTTCTGGCACTTTTGCCAGTGGCTGTTATCGGATATTTTTTGTTGAATAAGGTTAGCACAGTTGCTGGAAAAATTTTTCTGGCAGCTATAAGTTTTTGCTTTTTTGCATACGGCGGGCTTAAGAGTGCGCTCGTTTTTCTTATCAGTATTATTGCGAATATTGTTTTTAGTTTTTTAATTCAAAAAGTTTCCGACTATAAAAAAACTATTCTTATCATTAGCATTATTTTTAACGTCGCGATTTTATTTATTTTCAAATACTTCAACTTCTTTGCGGGCAGCATAGGAGCGCTCTTTGGAAGTGACTTTACAATAAAAAATCTTATCTTGCCTTTAGGCATTAGCTTTTTTACTTTCCAGCAAATCATGTACACGGTTAATGTTTACAAAGGCGAAATCACCGATATAAATATTCTCGACTACTTAGTTTATATTCTTTACTTCCCTAAGGTTTTGATGGGACCGCTTACTGAGCCGAAAACTTTTATCGCGCAGCTAAATGATAATTCGCTTAAAAATGTTAATTGGGAAAATATTGTTTGTGGCTTAAAACTTTTTAGTTTTGGCCTATTTAAGAAACTTGTCTTTGCGGACATGTTCGCTAGGGCAGTAGACTTCGTTTTTGTATGGCAGGATAATTCGACTTCTCTTGAATGGCTTCTTGTTACTTTGTTTTACACGCTTGAAATTTATTTCGATTTTAGTGGCTACTCCGACATGGCAATCGGCATCTCGAAAATGCTCAATATTAAACTACCGATAAACTTCGATTCGCCTTATAAAGCTTTTTCAATTAGAGATTTCTGGAAGCGTTGGCATATTTCGTTAACTGCTTTCCTTACACGATATGTTTATATCCCTCTTGGCGGAAACCAAAAGGGGAAGATGCGCACGTACATAAACATCATGCTTGTATTTTTAATCAGTGGTATTTGGCATGGTGCTAACTGGACGTTCATTGTTTGGGGCCTGCTTCATGGCCTGCTTTGCGTTGTCGATAGATTTATTGATAAAGGATTTGATAACTTAGCCGGAAAATGTAGTAAATGGTTTGTGGGCGCTACGAAAGTAGTAAGGGCTTTGTTTACTTTTATTATTGTAAACTTCCTTTGGCTTTTATTCCGTGCTGACTCTATAGGGCAGTGGGGTCAAATCATCGGAAAGATTTTCTCTTTCGAGAACATGACACTTAGAAGTAATTTCATAGACCTTTTTACAATTCCGGAAAGCTCACTTATTACCAGCACGTTTGGACTTAACCCGCTAGGCGGACTTGTTGCTATGATTATCATGACCGTGCTCGCTTTGTTTATATGTTTTGTCCCGAAGAATAACTACCGCACTCAAGATAAAATTAATTGGCCGACCCTCGTTTTTATATCGCTTGCACTTTTAATAAGCGTGCTTTGCCTTAGCGCTGGCTCGACCTTTGTATACATGTATTTTTAATTATGAAAAACAAAAAAATTATTTCAATGTTCATATGCTTACTCGCCATAGTAATTATTCCATTAGTTGCTATTGGTCTTCTTAATGCGTCTGCCGATCCGTTCTTCCATTATCGTGCACCAAAGACCGATAAATATTTTTATAACATCGACAATGAGCGAGGCCAGAACGTTGGCATCTTAAATCACTTCGATTATGATGCTGTTATCACCGGTACTTCCATGACGCAAAACTTTAAGAGTTCGCAACTTGATAAACTTTTTGGCACACATTCTATTAAGGTCCCACTTTCAGGCGGAACTTATAGCGAGATTAATGAGCAGGTTTGTCTTGCAATCATGCATAATCCAAACTTAAGAATAGTTGTTCGTGGGCTCGACATGAACATGCTCATGCTTCATAAAGATAGCACTGCGGCTGACCCAGATACTTATCCTCAATACCTTTATGATGACAATAAATTAAACGATATTAAATATTTACTTAATCGTGAAGTATTTTTCGATTACACTTTGCCGATGCTTATCGAGCGTGGACATAAAGATTTTGTGCCGGGCATAACTTCTTTTGATGACTATCAAAGCTGGGGAGATAAATTCCCATCAGGCTATAGCGCAGTATGCCCAAACGGTCTTACTAATCCAGACACTTCTAAAGATGTGCATTTATCTGACTCTGCCAGAGCAAAGGTTATCGGCAATATTCAGCAAAACGTAACTTCGCTTGCCAATGGCAATCCGCAAATTACGTTCTATTATTTCTTCACGCCTTACAGTGCTGTTTGGTGGAGAGACCTTGTTGAAGACGGCACAATTTACCAGCAAATCGAAGCTGAGCAGATTGCAATCGAGGAAATGCTTGCATGCGATAATATTAAACTATTTTCATTTAACACGATGACAGAGCTTACGACTGACCTTTCTAACTATATCGAGCCAAAGCATTACAATGCTCTAGTAAATGATGACATACTTACCTACATGAGCGATGGAGTAGGCCTTCTTACCTACGACAATTACAAAGACTACCTCTCATCCGAGCTCGCCCTCTACACAACCCTCAACTACGAATCCCTACACTAACAGCTTTTATTTTAAAAGTTTGCAATATTCGAATTTCATAGTATTATATTTGCATGGCTACGAACGTATCTAAAAACACAAAATCCGACGATGGCGTAAATAAACAGGAACTTGTTTATAGCCAGATTAAGGAAGATATATTGAACGGAACTTTTAAGCCGGGCACAGTTATGGTCGAGCGAAAGCTTTGTGACATTTATAATGTTAGTCGATCTCCTGTTAGAGCTGCTTTGCAAAACTTATTAAGAGACGGCCTTTTAACATTTTATCCAGGCCAAGGTTTACAAGTGCCAGAAATTAAGCTTGAAGATATTTTCGAGATTTATGATTTAATGGCAATGTTCCAAAAATATGCGGTACGCATTTCTATCAAGAAGATGGATGCCGTTTCACTTAAAGCGCTTGATAAAATTTTACTGGAAATAAGAAAGTCACTTGATAAAGAAGATGTGTTAGGTGCTGTAAAGTGGGATATTAAGTTCCATGAGTTCTTAGTTGAATTTTCTGGAAGCGAAAGACTTAAAAATTTCTATAATCAAATAAGTAATCAGATTTTGAGATTCTTATCGTCAACTCTTTCTGATACTCAGTTAGCTGAGCGTTCCTATATGGAACATAGAAATATCTATGCATGTCTGCTAGAGAATGATTTACTTGGCGCAGAAGATGCAATCGAAACACACTATCAAAATACTAAGCAGTATTATATCGATAGGCTAATTCAAAAAATGTAATTAACTATGAAAAGGATATAGGCTGTGGGTTTGTGGATGATCGGCGATCGACTTTTTTAATGCTCACATCCCGTACGAATTCGTTCCTGGCTCGGGTTCCGACTCGTCGATAACGAACTCTACGGTTCCGCTCGCTTTCTTAATAATATACTATTTCGCTCGCGAAGCTGACGGCGCCAGCGCTAATGAGGGCGCGCGCCGTCGCTTCGCTACTTACGGCGGGCAATATCATCCGCCATCAAAACTCGGCTAGCCACCCGCCTTACTCTTTGAAATCAGTTAAAACCATAAACATTCCATGATTTATTATTGGCAGTTATGGTCCTAACCATAAACTCGGCATGTTATGAGCTAAGTGTTTATGGGCGAAAACTTCCTAAGTCAATAAAATACAGGGTTCAAATACCATTAAAACCATAAACAGCTATCTTAAAATACAAGATGTTTATGGTTTTA
>JAZLGF010000039.1:0-30672 GCA_045616165.1 Lachnospiraceae bacterium | reverse complement strand
GACGACAAGGTTGATAGGTCAGAGGTGGAAGTGCAGTAATGTACGTAGCTGACTGATACTAATAGGTCGAGGAGTTGACCAACAAGCCGTATTGGAAAGACTGATGTGACGTTTGACACGTACTTTTCATTTGATATTTCTTTTTGGTTTGATAGAACGTGCTTCGATAGGTTGACAAAATAATATGCTTCGATAGCTCAATGGTAGAGCACTCGGCTGTTAACCGAGGGGTTGTAGGTTCGAGCCCTACTCGAAGCGTTTCTCTTTTAAGAGATTATGGCTCCGTGGTCAAGCGGTTAAGACATCGCCCTTTCACGGCGGTAACACGAGTTCGATTCTCGTCGGAGTCATTGAAAATTTTATATTTTTACTTAAAATTTTTAAGCCGATGTGGCTCAATTGGCAGAGCAGCTGATTTGTAATCAGCAGGTTGAGGGTTCGAGTCCCCCCATCGGCTTTTTTGGACCCTTAGCTCAGCTGGTTAGAGCAACCGGCTCATAACCGGTAGGTCCCGGGTTCGAGTCCCTGAGGGTCCATTACCCTAAGGGGTTGAAAAGTTAAAAATGCCGCAGTGGCGGAACTGGCAGACGCGCAGGACTTAAAATCCTGTCGTAGCAATACGGTATCGGTTCGATTCCGATCTGCGGCATATATAAAAACAGAGGTAAAATCACCTCTGTTTTTTTAATTAAGTCTATTAATTAATACACAATTAGAATAATTAAGAAATAAAAAATGCTTGAATATATATATATATATATATATATTATAATTAGCGTGGTTTTTTGTATATGTAATTTATTCATAAAAATAGGAAGGACGAAAAATGAAAAAGAAAATTCTTGCTAGTATTTTGTGTATTGCAATGATTTTAACAATGTTACCAATGGTGACATTTGCAGCGTTACCAGCAGAAGCAGATCCTGATCAATGGGATACTCTTAAAATTTTAACAGCTGAGGGTCAAGAGGCTGTTTTAGGTGACGACTACACAAAAGTAAAAATTAGTGATTATAGTACGTTGAATGGTTCTCTTTATGTATATAAATACACATTGAAGAAAAGTGGATTAACCGTTAGTAGTGGTGGATCGTATTATTATTCCTCTAGCAGAACTGAAAAAGCGATTGTTACTGTTGATAGTAGTTTAGATAATACTAATATTACATTACAAAATGTTAATGCATTAAAGGAAGTTTTGATACCGGCTGGAAAGAGTGCAAATATTACACTCTTAGGAACAAATAATGTTGATAGTATTTACGGAGAAGATGCTACAGAAACAAATGCTAAACTTACATTTGGTGGAACTGGTTCTTTAACTGCTAATCATATTGGCGGTGATTCCAGTGCATTAAGTCCAAAGATAGAGATTAATGGTGGAACATATACTATTAATGGTGGTTTTAAAGGATACTCAGTTCCAAGCGGTTATAAAGCAGGTATTGGTGGTGGCCAGTATGGTTCCATTGAAGAAATAACTATTAATGGTGGAAGCATAAGCGTAAAAAGTGATTATGGTGCTGCAATTGGCGGCGGTCAAGACGGTTATGCAAAGAATATAACTATTAACGGTGGTGAAATAAAAGCTGAGGGAAGTTATGGAGCTGCAATTGGTGGTGGTCAAAACGGATATGGCGAGAACATTACAATAAATGGCGGAAAATTAGAACTTAAAACAAGCCGTGGCGGTATTGGCGGTGGCCAGTATGCTAACGGAAAAAATATTAGTATTACAGGCGGAGATATAACAATCCTCGATGGAGCCGGAGGAGGTGCATTAATTGGTGGAGGTCAGTATGCTAATGCAGAAGATATTAGTATTACTGGTGGTAAGTTACGCCTTGAAACAAGACATCAATCAGCAAACAAAGAGTATTGGAATGTTGGTATAGGCGCAGGTTCTAATAGTGCTGAAGCTAATACAACGGCTAAAAATATTACAATTAAAAATACGGACATTGTTATTATGATTAATCCTACAACTGCAAGCATGCAAAATAAAGGATATGGCTTTGCAGTTGGAACTCCAAATGAAAGCACTGACGCAACTAATGTTTCAATGAATTGTGGAGTTTATAATGGAAATAAGTTAAAAGATGCGTATCATGCAACGGGATATTCTTCATATTTACTTTCTAACTATACATATATAATAGGAAAAACTGGAACAGTTGAAGTTGTAGAAGGAAAATTAACAGCTGGTAAATTTGTAATTAATCCGTTTGCATACGTAGCAGAAGGTTACACAGTTCAAGGCTCAGGTGATCTTGATTGTCCTTATGAAGTTGTTAAGGAAACACAAGAATCTGAGCAGGCAGAAATTGTAGTAGATAAACCAACTGAGACAAAAGTAAATGAAGAGATTACGGATGAGGGCGAGAAGGAAGCTGCTGAAAAAGCATTAAAAGAAACATCTGTAACAGGTGTTGCAAGTGCGATTACCGAAAAAGGAAAAGATGAAATCGTAAAGAAAGCAGTAGAACAAGATACTGGCTTAGTTAAAGAATTTGTTGAAAAAGCAGTATGTATAGATATCGCAGTTACAGTTAAGGCCGAAGTAAAAGAAATTGAAACTAAAACGGAAGCAACTGAAGAAAAGAAAATTGTATTTGAACTTAAACCATATGCGGTTATTACAGCAACATCCGAAGAGGGCGAGCAACAAGTATCAGGGGAACTTAAAGTAGATAATAAGTATTTAGCTATGAGCGCTAGTAAAACTATAACGGTTCAATTAGGTTGCGATTTTAAGCCAGAACAAGTATTGCATATCAGAGAAGATGGTGAAATTGAAGCATTTAATGAGGGCAAAGAGCCGTCATATGAAAAGAGAACATTTACATATAAAAATAAAGTGGTAACTTTAGAAATTACACAATTCTCAGAAGTTCAACTTTTAGGAACATCAAAATACGTTAATGTTTTATTTGACAAAAACGGTGGAACTGGAGAAATGGAAGCAAAAAGCGTTGAAGTTGGAAGCACATTCACTCTTCCAAAAAATGGATTCAACGCACCTTTAGGAAAAGAGTTCAAGGCATGGTCTATTGGCGGAAAAGAATATGCTTCTGGTGACATAATAACAGTTTCAGATAATTTATCTGTAAAGGCTGTTTGGGTAGATAAGGCAACACCAGACAATCCAGACACAGGCGATCATAACAATGCTATGTTGTTTGTAGGATTAGGTGGAGTTGCACTTCTTGCAATTATTGCTTTAGCAGTGCTTATGCTTAAGAAGAAAACATACAGATAAATAACATGAACTAAAATATTTTCAAAGGGGCTTCTCGGGTGAGAAGCCCCTTTTTTGTAATGTATAGCAAGCGATAATTACAAAATGACAGGTGGAGGGGAAGTCTAGTTTCCGCATCAAAGCTTCAAAAGCAGGACATCCCATCCGATTTTTTTTAATGGTAAAAAACTTGCTTGAATATATATATATATATATAATTAGATTGATTAGTGGGTTTATTTTTTTACATAGGAGGATAAATCATGAGAAAGAAATTATTAGCTGGCTTGTTAAGTGTAGTTATGATTTTATCATTGCTACCAATAACAGCATTGGCAGATAATAATGTTGCCAAAAATACAAGAACGGGAACAGAGTATGCAACATTGGCTTTAGCAATTAGTAATGCAACTGACGGGGATACAATTCAATTGTTAGAAAATACCAGTGAGAATAGTGGGAAAAGTTATGTTTCATGGCCAAAGATTGATTTCACACTTGATTTAAATGGTTATTGCATAGAAGGAAGCTATGGCTATGGTGCATTTGTCGTTCAAAATACAAGTATGAATATTATTGACAGCAAAAAAAGTAATACTTCTAAGATAATAAATAATTATGCATCATCTTATGGTGCAATTATGCAGTACGGTAATTCATCAGTGAATCTTGAATATGTCACGATACAAAGTACTGGTGATGGAGTTGCGATGTATAATAATTCCAATTCATTGACGATTGGCAAGGGCGCTTTGGTAAAAAGTACATCTTCTAGAGATGCGGCTGTTCGTGCAGGCGATTCGGCAAATGCGGATACAGCAAATATAGTAACAGTTGATGGCGGTACGGTAGAAGGATATGTATATGGTATATTTGCTCAAAGTTATGGAAAAATTGTGATTAACAGCGGTGATGTTAAAGCTAATGGCACCCCATTGCTTAACAATGGTTCTAATCCTGGCGAAAGCACGATGATAATAAATGGAGGAACTGTTGATTGTGTTGATCGCGATAATAATGCAATCTATCATCCTGGTAAAGGAACGCTTGTAGTTAATGGTGGAACAATTATTGGTGGAACAGGTATTGAAATGCGTGCTGGAAGTTTAATTATCCCAGCTTTAGTTGATGGAAAACCAAATTCAGCGATAGTAACTGCAGAACAACAATTTTCCGAGAGTCCTAATAATAACGGAAGAACACTTAGAGGCGTTGCTGTTGGCGCATCACAACATACGACTAATTATCCAATAACAATAGATATTGCGGGTGGTACATTTACATCAAAAGGAACTGGTGGCAAAGCTGTTTATGCAACTGATTTACAAGATCCTTCAGCAGGTGAGGATGTAAAGATAAATATTACAGGTGGTAAATTTGCAGCAACTGGTAAAGCTACAGAATTTAACACTTCTATTACTAATATAAAACCAAGCATTGCAGCAGGACTTTTTACACAAGAACCAAATCCAACATATCTGGCAGCAGATTGTAAAGCTGCAAATATAAATGATTCAGCATATCATTATATTGTAGGATTGGATGCAGGATCAAATAATGCAGGACTTAATGAACGACAGTTAATTAAGGGTAAATATAATATTAATCCAATAATGTATGTAGCAGATGGATATAAGGTAATAGCATCAGATAATAAAGACTATCCTTATGAAGTAGTTCCTAAAGAAAAAGATGATTCTGACCAAGGCAGAACAATTATTGAAAATTTACCTGAAACAGTTATCGATGAAAAAATAACAGATGAAGAGGAGATTCAAGTAGCAAAAGGCATCATTGAAGATATGAAGGTTTCGGGAGTGGCTGACGCATTGGAAGAAAATAGGGACAAGTTCATTTCTGATGTGGCAAAAGATGAAGAAAAACAAGGTGAATTAGACCCTACGGTTGTAAGTGATGCGAAACAGGTTGACGTAGAAATTACAGTTGAAGCAATTGTGACAGCATGCGCAACAAAGCAATCATTAGACGAGACAAAAAAGGAAATTGATTTTGAACTTACACCTTATGCAACGGTTAAAGCCATTACAAATGATGGAGTTGTTCTCTCATCTGAAGTTGTAAAAATTGATAATGATTATTTATCAAAAACAACTAATAAAGCTATTAATGTAAAAGTAGGTTCAAAATTTGAACCAGCACAGATTGTACATATAAGAGGAGACGGAATCAACGAGGCATTTACAAAAGGTAACGAGGCATCATTTGCAAAGAAAACATTTAAGTGCGAAGGAAATGATAACGATGGTTATATAGTAACAGTTCAGATTCTTCAATTTTCAGAACTTAAACTTTTAGCAGAAAAACGTTTCGTAGAAGTAAAATTTGATGCTAATGGTGGAAGCGGAGAAATGGAATCAACATATATCGAAGAAGGCGGAAATTATAAACTCCCAGAGTGTGGCTTTACAGCTCCAGCAAATAAGAAATTTAAAGCATGGAAAATAGAGTCCACAGAATATGCTCCTGGAAATGAAATAACTATTTCTAAAGCTACCGAAGTAAAAGCTATCTGGGTAGAAGGTGCTCCTGACACAGGCGATCATAACAATGCTATGTTGTTTGTAGGATTAGGTGGAGTTGCACTTCTTGCAATTATTGCTTTAGCAGTGCTTATGTTTAAGAAGAAAACTTACAGATAAGTAACATGAACTAAATAAGATTTGAGAAATATAAGTAAACCGGATGTGTAAAAAGCATCCGGTTTTATTTAATTTTTTTAACCCACACCATTTTGGTGGTATTATCAAAAAGATTAACCTCTTTGCAATATCTTAAGACTTTCTTCAAATTACTTTTAGATTCATTAAAGCGTCTTCGGACATCAGATTCATTTATGCCATGGCCTCCCGCTTTAACACGCGCTTTAATTCTTTCTATAGCTATATCGGCCGAATCAACAGTAACAAAATATATAATGATTTCGTAACCAAGAGTGTAGGCTTTTTCGATATTATTAAGAATAGAATTGCCACAAAGAGTTGTCTCTTGTGTGAATGAAATTCCTGAGTCTAGATAATAATTTATAAGACTAACAGCTTTTTTTCCAGCTTTAATTATGTCGGCTTTATTTTTCCAACTACCAAAATCTTTTACGATTTCATCCATATTTATTCGAGGCATGTCACGCAAACAAGAGCAAGTTTGAAACAATGTGCTTTTACCGACGCCGTTACAACCTGCAAAAATAATATATTTCTTACTCATTAGAATCTATGCTCCCTAATTGCAGCATCTTGTTTTAATTGAATTGAAAATTCTGAAATCATTTTAATAAAGGCCTTTTCTTCATCAGTTTGTGCATTTGCAACTAGTATTGGAATGTCAAAAAATTCAATAGATTGAATTTTTTGGAACATGTCATGCAAAAAATCGGCTTTGCGTTTTTGCTCTTTAGTATTATTTATTTGATTGAATTTATTTAATGCTTTCGCATATTTAATAAGATGTTTAGCTTCGGAGAGTTTTTCCGAAAGAAAATCAAAGTTAACATTATCAGACGTGCCTAGATAAGCACTGACTACTTTGCCAGATTCTCTATAATTTAAATAGTAATAAATTTTCTCGCCACGGATACGTTTTATTAGCGATCCGTTTGGATGTTGTTTAATAATTTTTAATGCATCTTTTTTCATATCAATTCTCCTTATATAATTTGTTTTATACACTACATATATTTTATTGTCAATATCGTAGTGTATAGTTGAGACTTTTATGTTATGTTGCAGAAGAATACCAAAATATTATTAATCGTGAACACAAAAATATTTATGGCAAAAAATTACAAAAAATTCCAACGCCAAAGTTTGTTGTATTTTATAATGGGATAAATGATGTTGAGGATAGACAGTTTTTGAGATTATCAGATGCTTTTCTAAATTCTGATTGTGCCCCAGACCTTGACTTATCTGTGCTTATGATTAATATTAATTATGGGCATAACGATGAGCTTATGAAGAAGTGTCAACTTCTAAAAAATTATTCTAAATTTATTGATGTCGTTAAAGAGAAGGCTAAAGATAAATATAGTGAAGAAGAAAAAGAAATAGCTTTTAACGAGGCAATAGATTATTGTATTTGTAACGATATTTTAAGTGAATATCTCACAGAGAGGAGGTCCGTTGTGTTAGGCAGTTTAATTAGAGGCTTTGATAAAGAAACTTATGAAAGATTTATTAAGGAAGAAGCTTATGAAGAAGGAATAGAAGAAGGAATAGAACAAGGAATAGAGCGAGGAATAGAACAAGGAATAGAACAAGGAATAGAACAAGGAATAGAACAAGGAATAAAACAAGGCATGCAGCAAGGCAAACAAGAAATCCTGAGATACCTAAGAACATTGAGTCCGGAAGAACTTAAAGGTGTGCTTGAAAAGGACAATGAGGAAGTATTGGAATTAGTGAATGAAAATAATATGAATTATTAATAGAAAGGCTTCTCGGAAGAGAAGCTTTTTTATGAAGGTGGATAGCAAGCCTTGGTTTTATTTTAGATATTTTTTTAGTTGAGAGTAGAAGTTTTCGCGAGTGCCAGCCATGATAACGATAATTATTTTATTGTTTACATATTCGACAGTGTAGGCAAGCTCGTAGTTGGTTTTATTGTAGTATATATCATAACAGTAGATTCCGCTTAAATCACCAGACTTTAATTCGCCTATAGTATGGTCAATGCATATTTTATCAATAGCATCGCGGTAAAGCGCTTTTAGCCGTTTGTCTTTAATTTTTTTTAGATATTTTGCTGCAGGAGGCAGAAATCTTACCTCGGTCATTTAGTTTTCCTCCGTGCCAAAAATATCATCATATGTTGAATATTTTAGTTCGTCTTCAGCAACTTTTTTTGCATCGGAAAGCATAGATTCAACGGCAGGACGAATCTTAGCTTGTCGCTCCTTAAAGGCGTTAAGTAATTCGTCGCCAGACAAACCTTCTTTTATTAAATCTTCAAGAATGTTTTCAGCAAATTCACCGCCGCTGAGTTTTACTGGACGGAGTACTAATTCGTTTCCGCGTAATACACATTCAGCCTCATCAGTGAATCCAAGAAGAGAGAAATATTTTAGTGGAATAGTAATTTGTCGTTTGGATGAAATGCTCACAATTTTTTTATCTGTAATAGGTATGTTATAAGCAACTACTTCTGACATAAATGGTTAGTCTCCTTAGCAATATTGATTTCCAAGTTCTTTTTTCTTGGTTTCTTGGTAAAATTATATATTAGTTTTATGAATTTGACAAGGGGGGGGGTAGGCGTATAATATAATCAAATACTTCTGTTTTTATTGGTGAAAAAGGAGGCTGTTTATGAGAAAGATTACTAAAAGAGCAGTTGCTTGTTTTTTAGTGTTGCTAATGGTGCTCTTAATGATGCCGGTTATGGCATTTGCCGATGATGGACCAGTTGCAAAAATTGGTGACGAAAATTATGCAACACTTGCTGATGCAGTTACTGCTGCACAAAATGGAGATACTATAAAACTCCTTACTGATGTTGAGCAGACCAATTCAATTATTATTGATAAGAATATTGGTCTTGAATTAAATGGTAAAAAAATAACGGTTGCTTCTACTTGGGGTGGAGCATCACCGACAAAGCAGGCTTTATTCTATGTTAAATCTGGTGGAAAATTAACTGTTAATGATTCGGTTGGAGAAGGCGAAATTAATTCGTCAAATAATGCTGATGTTTATGCTGCAATTACACTTACTATAGGTGGTTCAGGCAACAATGATACGACTAATGATGCGGAACTTGTAATTAATGGTGGTTTAATTAAAGGTTATTATTATGGCATTGTTACACATGGTGAACGCCATAATACTAAAATAACTATAAATGGTGGAACTATTACAGGCGCAGATGAAGATGATGCCACATCAATTTATCATCCAAGTAGAGGAAAACTTATTATTAATGGTGGTAAACTTATAGGCTATGATGGTATTGCTATAAAAGGTGGAACGCCAGTGTTAATTACAGGTGGTGAGTTTATTGCAACAGGTACTAAACTTGTTCCTGATAATCCTGCAAGTAGTGGTTGCAATTCGGTTGGTAGTGCTCTTTATGTTGAAGGTAATTATGGATATGGAGCATGCGTTACAATTAAAGGTGGTAAATTCCGTACTACAGATTCAGCGGCTCCAGCTATTTTGTCAATGTTTAATACTGAGACCAACCCAACTATTTCAATTACAGGCGGATATTATTCTGATTGTTTGATGAAAGATTATATAGCTGATGGTTATTATTGCATTAATACACCAATAACAGATCCGAATCATGTAGATTATCCTTATATGATAGGAACAAGCGATGTTGATGAAGGCTTTAATAAGAAAAGTACAGCTGATGTTCCTAAAGGAGCAGAAGAGGGTGTTGCTGATGCTGTTAAAGAAGAGGCTCTTAGGGAAATTGTTAACAACACAGCTGTGACTGAAAAAGGTGCAACTAATATTAATGATGAAGATATTCAAAAAGCTTTGGATGAAATAATTGAACAAATGGTTAAATATTCATCCTATCTTCAGATAACAGTTAAATCAGTTGAAACTAAGACTGAAGAGAAAAAAGTCAGCGCAATTAAGGCCTCAACAATTACTACAACATCAGCGAAATATGATGTTAAACCATATGTTACAGTTACAGTTGATGGTAAAACAAAGACCGAAGAAATTAGTAACACACAACTTGCAGCAGCGCTTGCGAAAGATCCTGATTTTAAGATTACTTTCAGACTCGCAATTCCAGAATCAATGAAGGGAGATTACGTAGCTGTTTCTCATTATCCTGATGGTAAAGATAAAGCTGACTGGACAAAAGAGTATAAAGTTTTAGGAAAAGGCGCTAATCGTTATGTAGAACTTTCTGCAACAAGCTTTTCAGTTTATGAAGTTGCGCAGACAACTCATAAAAATCCTGAAACAGGAAACAATAATAATGTGGGATTGTTTGTTGGATTAGGTGGACTTTCACTTCTTGGCATCATCGCTTTAGCAGTGCTTATGCTTAAGAAGAAAAGTTACAGATAAGTAATATGAACTAAATATTTTCAAAGGGGCTTCTCGGAAGAGAAGTTCCTTTTTTGATGTAAAGCAAGCGATAATTACAAAATGACAGACAGGTGGATGGGAAACCCGGGTTGCGAGGAAAAGTGGAGAAGTAAAAAAACTTGCTTGAATATATATATGTGTGTATTATAATGAACGTGGTGTTTTGTAATTTTTTAGTTTATTCAATTAAAACAAGGGAGATGGAAATATGAAAAAGAAAATTCTCGCTGGTTTATTATGTGTAGCAATGATTTTATCATTGTTGCCAGTAGTGGCATTTGCAGATGGAAATGTTGCAAAAATAGGAACGACTGAATATGCAACGCTTGCAGCTGCAATTGCAGCTGTACCGGATAATTCGGAAACTGAAATTGATATAATTAAAGACATTGACTATAGTGAAGAAAATTTTAGTAATGATGGAACTGTTAAAACTGCCATTGTTATTCCATGTACAAAAAAGATTATTTTGGATTTAAATGGTAAAACTATTTCAGGATATTCTACAAATGGTTCGTCATATTTAATTCACAATAAGGGATATTTAACAATTAAAGATTCTAATAGTAATGGATTGATAACATTTTCATCAAGCAATCCATCTCCTAATTATAACTATGGAACAAGCACAATAATAAATAGAGGTGTTTTGACTGTTGAGAGTGGACATGTTAAAAATACAACTATTAAAGGAGCATCTTATGCAGTGGATAATCAGACCCTTTGGTATGATGATATTGTTCCGATTGAATTTTTCCTAAAAGGTGGAAATGTTGATTGTACAACTGGTGATGCCGCTATTCGTCAAAGTGCAAGCCTTGGAGAAGTATATAAAAAAAGTGGAGAAATAGTAAAAAATTTTATAACGATTTCTGACGGTGTTGTAACAGGAGATATTTGGTTGCAAGTTTTAAATGGTTCATATACTGATTTGAAAATTACTGGTGGAAAAGTTACTGGTAAAGTATATGATACAGATGGAAATGTTACACATGAAGATATAACAATTTCTGGTGGTAAGTTCTCAAGTGTAGTAGCAAGAAGTACTAAAGAGAAATTCGTTTTGGGTGGCTATTTCGAAAACGAAATAGCTCAGCAATGTGTAGCTGATGGCTATAAATGTATTAAGACACCAGAATCTGATCCTAATCAAAAAGAATATCCATACATGATTGGAACACTTCCAGTTAATGAAGACTTTGATGAAAAGAGCTCAGCAGACGTTCCAGATGTTGGTAATAAGGAAGAATTAGAAGAGGCTGTTAAAGAAGAAGCTCTTAATGAGATTTTAGGTAATACGGCTGTAACAGAAGATGATGCAACAAATATCAATGATGAAGAGATTCAAGAAGCTTTGGAAAAAGCTATTAAGGAATTAATTGAAACATCAGAACTTAAAATAACAGTTATGTCAGTTGATACTAAGACAGAAGAGACAAAAGTTTCAAGAATTGAAGCTACATCTATTACAACAACGACTGCTAGATATGATGTTAAACCATATGTAACAATCACTGACGAAAATGGTGAAATAAAAGAGACAAGAGTAATTTCAAATAAGGAACTTGCAGCAGCAGTTGCAAAAGATTCTAACTTTAAGATTACTTTCCGTTTAGCTATTCCAGAATCAATGGCAAAAGATTATGTTATTGTTTCACATTACCCTAGTGTTAATAAATCAGCTGATTGGTCAAAAGAATATAAAGTTTTAGGAACAGGTTCTAATCGTTATGTAGAACTTTCAGCAACAAATTTTTCAGTGTATGAAGTTGCACAAATCACTGAAGAAAATGCAGTAGCAAAGATAACATCTGGAAGCAAAACTACATTTTACGGAAGTCTTGAAAGAGCAGTAGCAGAAGTAAAAGATGGTGGCAAAATTGATCTTTTGAAAGATACAGATGAAACAATAGTAATAGACAAAGAGATTGAATTTACTATTGCACCAAAAGATAAAGTAAAAAATAATGCTACAATCAAAGCTGGCAAAGGCTACACATTAAAGACAGCTAAAAACAAAGATGGTAGCGTGAAATATATAATTGCAAAAGAGAATCCTAAGACGGATGATAATAATAACAGTTTGATTTGGATTGTATCTGCACTTGCTGCACTTGCTTTAATTGGTACTGGTATTACAGTATTGAAAATCAAAAATAATATTTAATAAAAAGAACAATTAATAAATATTAAAGTTTAATCGGGAGAGAAATCTCCCGATTTTTTTAGACTATAGTAAAAAGGGCTGTTACCATATATAATAAAGAAAAACCCATACGGAGCAGATTATGAAAAGATTTAGAAAGTTTATTGGCGCATTTGTTTGTGCAGTGGTTTTAGTTACAACTGTTTTTTCTATGGCGGCATTCGCGATGGATACAGGTTATTCGGTTAACTATAGTTCCAATATAGAAACTTTAGTAGAAACAACAATTGAGCAGTGTGTAGTTGGCGCAGTAAATACTGACCCAAAAGGCCGTACGGTGCCAGCACAAGTCGAAGGCTATGAATTTGATAAATGGGTGGAAAAAGGTAAGGATAGTCTTCCGGTTGGATGGATTACGAGTAATAACGGGTTAACTATTTCGTTTGACCCTAATATTGAAGGCGCAGAGAGGAAAGCCGTTTTTTTAGTTGCAATGTATAAGTCTATAGAAATTAAACCTGGGCCTGTGCTTGATTCTGATAGTGAAGAAACTGAAAAGATTGCTTCTGTAGATAAAAAAGATATAGTTGATAAAACAGATGTTACAAAAGAAGACGAAACTTTAGAGGTAGCAAAAACCGGCGATATTAATAATTCATTTGTGTGGATTCTTATTGGTGCGATAGCGCTTGTTGCTATAATAGCAGTAGTTATTTTTATGCTTAAAGATAAAAAATAGCGAGAATTATTGTAAAAATATCATACATTTGAGGGCGTATGGGCATTTTGTACATATATGGTGGTGTAAAGGGGCTAATAAGTACAATATGCACAATTGACTTCCAAATCGTTTCTAGTATAATCAAATTGTAAGATAATTCTTATGAAAATTTAATATTGTTGCCAGTATAATTTTGAATAAATGTCCTTTTGGACTAGGGCTCAAAAGTTTCTACCGTACCGCCCACAAGGTGCGACTACCGGCTCAAAAAAATAGTTTTGAGATTAAACTTTTATTGGCGTTTGCATGGTTTAATCTCATTTTTGCTTTTAGGGGGATGAATATTATGAAAGCTATTGAAGAGAAAGTTTTAAAATTTGGTAAGGTTTATCCGGGAAATGTTCTTAAAGTTGGTGCATTCTTAAACCATCAAATCGATGTTGATTTTGTAACAAATGTTGTTGCAAAAGAATTCTACGAAAAATTCAAAAACGAAAACATTACTAAGGTTGTTACGATTGAGTCAAGTGGTATTGCTGTTGCTTTTGCTACTGCTCAATTATTTAATGTTCCGGTTGTTTTTGCAAAAAGAAGCGCAAGTATAAATATTGATGCTGATAATTGCTACAACACATTAATACATTCTTACACACATGAAAATGATTATAAAGCTCGTATTGAAAAAGAATTATTAAATGCGAACGATAAAGTTTTAGTAATTGATGATTTCCTTGCAACTGGTGAAGCACTTATCGGCCTTTTAGAAATTATTAAAAAAGCTGGCGCTACATGTGCAGGATGCGGAATCGTTATTGAAAAAGCTTTCCAATTCGGTGGAAAGAAAGTTAGAGATATGGGAATAGACGTTTATTCTTTGGCAAGAATTTCAAAGATGGACGAAAGTGGAAATATTGAGTTCGTTGAATAATAAAAATAATAAAAATTAAAAAATATACGGAGGATTGAATTGATGAAAAAGTTAGTTAAAGTTTTAGCATTACTTATGGCTGTTGTTTTTGCAGTTGGTATGCTCGCTGCATGCGGTGGCAAGAAGTCAGATACTAAATCTGATATTAAAGTTGGTCTTATCTGCTTGCATGATGATCAGTCAACATATGACAAAAACTTCATTGATGCTTTTAAGGCTGCTTGTGAAGCTGAAGGTGTTGAATATGAAATTAGAACAAATATCCCTGAAGGTCAGGAATGCTACGATGCAGCTGTTGACCTTGCAGATAGAGGATGTAATTTCATTTTCGCAGACAGCTTTGGACATGAAGATTATATGATCCAGGCAGCTAAAGAATTCCCTGAAGTTAAATTCTCACATGCAACAGGAACAAAAGCTCATACAGAAAAACTTGATAACTATTCAAACGCATTTGCTGACATCTATATGGGACGTTACCTTGCTGGTGTTGCAGCTGGTATGAAACTTAATGAAATGATTGAAAGTGGTAAGATTACTGCTGACCAAGCTAAGATGGGTTATGTTGGAGCTTTCACATATGCAGAAGTTATGTCAGGTTACACATCATTCTACCTCGGTGCAAAGAGCGTTTGCCCAACAGTTACTATGGATGTAACATTTACAGGTTCTTGGTATGATCCTACACTTGAGCAAACTGGTGCTGAAAACCTTATAAAAGGTGGTTGCGTACTTATTTCACAACATGCTGACTCACACGGCGCTCCTATCGCTTGTGAAAATGCTGGTGTTCCAAATGTTTCCTACAATGGTTCAACAATTAAAGATGGTCCTAACACATTTATCGTTTCTTCAAGAATTAACTGGGAACCATACTTCAAATATGCTATTGAGTGCACAAAAGAAGGCAAAATTATTGATAAAGACTTCTCAGGTAAAATTGATCAAGACAGCGTTCTTTTAACAGAAATTAACGAAGCTGTTGCAGCTAAAGGTACTGTTGAAGCTCTTGAAGAAGTTAAAGCTGAACTTATCGCTGGCACACGTCACGTATTCGATTGTTCAACATTTACAGTTTCTAACGTAATTATTGATCCTGCCAACAACAAATTCGTAAATGCAAATGCAACAATGGATGCTGATAAACACGTTATTAGTTACAAAGCAGACGTTGATGACATGGGCGATTACCAAGGTGATACAGAAGTTGTTGCTGATGGTTACTTCCATGAGTCAGAGTACAGAAGTGCTCCTTACTTCGATCTTCAAATTGATGGAATCACATTACTTGATACAGTACAATAATTAATATGTTGATTTATAACGGGAGGCCTTTTAAGGCCTCCCTATAAAATTAGGATGAATACTTTGGAGAAAATTATGGAAGAGAGAATTCCTGTATTACAATTAAAGCATATAACGAAAGCTTTCGGCGATAAAGTTATAGCGAATGACGATGTTTCCCTTGATGTTTATAAAGGGGAAATTTTGGCATTATTGGGAGAAAATGGTAGTGGTAAAACTACTCTTATGAATATGATTTCCGGTATTTATTATCCGGATAAAGGCGAGATTTTTGTTAATGGCAAAGAAGCTACAATTAAGGCTCCTAGCGATGCTTTTGAATTAGGTATTGGTATGATTCATCAGCATTTTAAATTAATTGATGTTATGACTGCTGCAGAGAACATTGTTCTTGGTTTGAACAATGGAAAGAAATTTGACCTTAAAGAGGCAGCTGGCAAAATAAAAGAAATTTGTGATAAATACGGTTTCGAGGTTAATCCTAATGAGAAAATTTATAACATGAACGTTTCTCAAAAACAAACCGTTGAAATAGTAAAAGTTTTATATAGAGGCGCAGATATTTTAATCTTAGATGAACCTACAGCCGTTCTTACTCCTCAAGAATCTGAGAAGTTATTCGCTGTTCTTCGTAACATGAAAGCTGACGGAAAATCTATTATTATCATTACTCATAAATTACATGAAGTTTTAGAAATTTCGGATAGAGTAGCAATCCTTAGAAAAGGAAAATATATCTGCGATTATGAAACTGCTTTAGCTAACCAACAAGTATTAACTGATGCTATGGTGGGACATGCAGTTACATTAAATATTGATAGACCTGAGCCTGTTAATCCTCAGCCTAAAATCGAGATTAAAAACTTAACTGTTAAAAGTAAAGACGGCGTCTTAAAACTTGATGATGTAAGTTTTACTGCTAATAGTGGTGAAATCTTAGGTATTGCGGGTATTTCAGGTTGTGGACAAAAAGAATTATTAGAAGCTATTGCAGGTCTTCAAAAAGTTGAATCCGGAAGGGTTGAATTTATTGAAGAAGATGGCACAAGAGAAAATCTCTTAGGAAGAGATCCTTTAGAGATTGCTAACATGGGCGTTGCTCTTTCTTTCGTTCCTGAAGACCGACTTGGTATGGGTCTTGTTGGAAACATGGACCTTTCCGACAACATGATGCTTCGTTCATTTAGAAATGGTAAAGGTATTTTTACTGATAGAAAGACTCCTCATGCTCTTGCGGAACATGTAGTCGAAGAATTAGAAGTAAATACACCAAACGTTTCTACTCCTGTTAGAAAGCTTTCAGGTGGTAATGTTCAAAAAGTTTTAGTTGGTAGAGAAATAGCTAGTTCACCTAAGGTACTTCTTACTGCATACGCAGTTCGTGGACTTGATATTAACGCTTCTTATACTATTTACGATTTACTTAACAGACAAAAGAAAGCCGGCGTTGCCGTTATTTACGTTGGTGAAGACCTCGACGTATTAATTGAGCTTTGCGACAAAATCGTTGTTCTTTGCGGTGGTAAGGTAAACGGAATAGTTGAAGGAAAGACAGCCGACAAAAATAAAATAGGTCTTATGATGACTAATTTAGGAGGTGGCGAAATTGATGAGTAAAACTAATAAAGTCCCTCTGTTTCATATAGTTAGACGTAAAGAACTTCCATGGTGGAGAGCATGGCTCGTTAGAGTTATTGCTATTGTTTTAGCTCTTGCTCTTTGTGGTATTGTTTCATGGCTTTTGGTTAAAGAAAATCCTTTTAATATTTATGGAGCTATGATTGAAGGTACTTTTGGAACGGAAAGACGTCTTTGGACAACAGGAAGAGATCTTGCAGTTTTGTTAGGTATTGCGCTTGCACTTGCGCCGGCTTTCAAGATGCGATTTTGGAATCTTGGTGGTGACGGCCAGACTTTGATGGGTACTCTTGGTGCAACGACTCCTATGATTTTACTTGCTGGCAAAGTTCCTGACGGTCTTTTAATTCTTATCATGATGGTAAGTGCAATTGTTTTTGGTGCTATATGGGGACTTCTTCCAGCGGTATTCAAAGCGAAATTTAATACAAATGAAACATTGTTTACTCTTATGATGAACTATGTAGCTATCCAGATAGTAGCTTTCTTCGTTGTTACATGGGAAAATCCTAAGGGTGCAAGTAAAATCGGTATTATAAATCCTAATACTCAGGCTGGATGGCTTCCAAGCTTAGGCGGCCAACAATACTTAATCATGATTTTAGTTGTAATCGTACTTACTGTTTTGATGTACATTTACATGAAATATACGAAACATGGCTACGAGATTTCTGTAGTAGGCGAAAGCGAGCCAACCGCTCGTTATGTCGGAATTAAAGTTCCTAAAGTTATTGTTAGAACAATGATTCTTTCCGGTGCCTTATGCGGTCTTGTTGGTTTCTTACTTGTTTCTGGTTCGGACCATACGATGACAACAACTCTTGTAGGTGGAAGAGGATTTACTGCTGTTATGGTTGCATGGCTTGCTAAATTCAATCCTTTCTTCATGATACTTACAAGTTTCCTTTTAGTATTCTTAGACAGAGGTGCTTCGGAAATTTCTACTATGTTCCAGCTTAATGATTCTTTCGGAGCAATTCTTACAGGAATAATTTTATTCTTCATAATTGGTTGTGAGTTTTTCCTTAACTACCAGATTGTGTTTAGAAAATCTGCAAAGAAGGAGGTAAGCTTAAATGTTTAAATTTTTACTTGATTTCCTTCCAGCTGCTATAAGACAAGGCATCCCTCTTATGTTCGGATGTGTTGGTGAAACTATCACAGAAAAAAGTGGTAACCTAAACCTTGGTACTCCAGGTATTATGTACGTTGGTGGTATTTGCGGTGTTATTGGTTCATTCTTCTATGAGACGAACACAGCTCCGGAAAACCTTTCTAAGTTTTTGTTAGTATTTATTCCACTTATTTGTTGCCTCGCAGGAAGCTTGCTTATGGGTCTTATTTACTGCTTCCTTACTGTATCTCTTAGAGCTAATCAAAACGTAACTGGTCTTGCAATGACTACTTTTGGTGTTGGTATTGGTAACTTCTTTGGTGGATCTCTTACAAAGCTTACTAACTCTGACGTACCGGCCGTTATCCTTAATACAACGGGTAAAGTTTTCCAAACTAAGCTTCCGTTTGCAGAAAACCTCGGTTGGTTTGGAACAATTTTCTTATCATACGGCTTCTTAGCTTACCTTGCAGTAGCAGTTGCTATCGCAGCGGCTCTCATTATTTCAAGAACTCGCACAGGCCTTAAGTTAAGAGCTGTTGGCGAAGGCCCTGCAACAGCCGACGCAGCGGGAGTTAACGTTACAAAGTTCAAATACTTTGCTACATGTCTTGGTGCTATGATTTCAGGTCTTGGCGGATTATACTTCGTAATGGATTACTCAAGTGGTATCTGGGCAAACGATGCATTCGGGGATATCGGATGGCTTGCTATTGCACTTGTTATCTTTACTATTTGGCGTCCAGGTCATTCTATATGGGCTTCAATCCTCTTTGGTGGACTTTATATCTTACATATGTTCATCCCTACAGGAACGAACCTTGCAATTAAAGAGCTTTATAAAGCAATCCCTTATGTTATAACGATAATCGTTCTTATTATTACATCACTTCGTAATAAACGTGAGGATCAACCGCCTGCATCCCTTGGACTTAGTTACTTCCGAGAGGATAGGTAATAGATTAAACTTTAGAGCTATCACAATTTTGTGATAGCTCTTTTTTGTGGTATTATTAATAACATGAATAAAGAAAAAAGTAATTTAAATATTAGGTGGTTATATTTAGCGGTTGGGACGATTGCTCTTTTATTTGTGGGTATTATTTATGCATGGTCAATTTTGAAAGCCCCGTTGGCGGAAGAGTTTGGTTGGAGCCCAGCCCAGCTTTCACTTAACTTTACTATTATGATGGCTTTCTTTTGTATAGGAAGCTTGTTGGGCAGTATCGTTAGAAAAAAAATAGGACTTCAACTAACTCTTATATGCGCTGCGTTTATAGCTAGTTGCGGTATTGGCTTATCTGCTATTATTTCCACACCAAACATTTTATCTCTATATGTTTTTTATGGAATATTTGGTGGACTTGGAATAGGAATTGTTTACAATACGGTTTTAGCTTCTGTGAATGCATGGTTTACAGATAAAAAAGGACTTTGCTCAGGTATTTTATTAATGGCTTTTGGCGCATCTTCGCTTATTATGGGAAGCATCGCAGATAAGTTATTTCAAAATCCTAAAATTGGATGGAGGAATACTTATTTGATATTGGCCGGAGCGATTTTCTTGGTTATTTTTATTGCTGCATTTATCATTAAAGAAACACAGATAGACGGACAACCTTCAAAAGAAAATGAAAAGAATGATGTTAATTTAGATATAAAAACAATGCCTCTTAAGACAATAGAAATGGTAAAAAGGCCAGCTTTTTGGATTGCTTTTTGCGTAGTATTTCTTTTGTCATGTGTCGGAAACAGCACAACTAGTTTTGCTAAAGATTTAATGATGTCCTTAGAATCTAGCGCAGACACAGCAGTATTGATGGCGGGAATATTTGCGGTTTTCAATGGTATTGGAAGAATTATAGCTGGAGCAATGTTTGATAAGCTTGGTTGCAAAAAAGGAATGTGGGCAACATGTGCAATAGCAGTTCTTGCGAGCATAGTAAATTTATTTGCAACTATTTTGGTTTCAATTCCACTTTGCTGCATAGGCATGTGCCTTGCCGGTTTATCTTTTGGGGCATGCCCTGTATATGGAACAAACTTTACCGCAACTTATTACGGCATGGAAAATTTTGGAACGAATTTTGCCATAATGAATTTCACTCCGCTTGCAACTTCAGTAATGGCAATTGTTTCTAATTATATTTACCAAGAAAGTGGTGCATTTGTTTGGACGTTCGTATTTATCTTAATACTTGTTGTAATCGCCACGATTCTAAACCGCTTCATAAAACAACCTTAAGATAAGAATACTTGCTTTTTAATTAATTTTTTTGTATAGTTTATTCATGCATATTCGTGCAGGAAGGGTAGTTTCTACCCGTATTTTCAACAAAAACAAATAAAAAAAGAAGCAGATTGTTTTTATTTGCGTATAAAAATAATCAAAAACAACTTGAAAAAAAATAAAATATATATGATAATGCAACTAAAATATAGTTGCAGATTGGAGCGACAATGGGCGGACAATTCGAAAAATCTATTAAGCGACTATTATCTATACCGAAGAACTATACTTATTCTGAAGCAAAAACTCTTTTGAGGCATTTGGGATATGAAGAATCTAATAAAGGATCGACATCAGGTTCAAGAGTTCTATTTCATAAAAATGAACGAAGAATTGCTCTTCATAAACCACACCCAGGAGACATTATGAAAGTATATGTTGTTAAGGAACTGATTAAATTTCTTAGAGATGGAGGAGAAATATAATGGATGTTTTAGAATATAAAGGCTATTTTGCAAAAATTAGATATAGTGTTGAAGATAAGGTTCTATTTGGAAAAATCGAAGGAATAAAAGATTTAGTTACATTTGAGAGTAACTCTATTAATAATATCGAAAAAGAATTTCATCAAGCAGTCGATGACTATTTAGCATACTGTGCCGACCTTGGACAAGAACCAGATAAAATATATAGTGGTAATTTTAACATTAGAATTAATCCAGAACTACATAGACAATTGTCAATGGCAGCAATAAAAAATGATATATCTACAAATAAGATGGTTGAGAAGGCTATAAGCGAATATTTTAAAACAAGCAAAAATAGAAAATTAAAGACAGTGTAATTATTGTCCTAAGTTTATGATTTTAGTGGCGTTTTTGTAAGACTCCGGATCATGTGTAACCATGATAAGGAGTTTTCCTTTTTTGTCGGTATATTCGTGAATTACATCTAAGACATTATTACGAGTAGCTTCGTCCAGGCCGGATAATGGTTCGTCCATTATATAGATATTCGCATCAAGACATAAGCTTCTTGCGAGAGCAACTCTTCTTGCCATTCCGCCAGAAAGGTCAGATACGAAAGTTAAAAGATCATTTTTAAGTCCAAGCTTAGTTAGTATATCGACTGCTTTATTTTCAAGCTGCTTATTTGTTAAATCATTATTTGTGTTTTTACTATCTTTTGCCGCTAACAAAGTATTAAATAAAACGTTTTTTTGTGGCAATAGGCAGTTTTCCTGGAACACTACTGAAATACTGCCTTCTATTTGCGAAGTGCCTTTATCGGCCTTTTCAAGGCCTAATATTAGATTAGTCAGTGTTGTTTTTCCACATCCACTTGGTCCTATTATTGCAACAAAACCAGATTCTGGAAAGTCACATGAAAAATCTTTCAGAATATTTTTTTCGCCATATGATTTTGAAATGTCTTTTAATTTAATCATTTGTTTTTATAGTTTTGCATTGCCTTGTGATATAGTTTGCTAACTAACCAAACAAGGAGTTTTTCTAAAATATAGCTTAGAATAATTACTACTATTGTCCAGGCAAAAAGATCAGTTGTTTCTAGGTAAATTTTTGAGTCGAACAAAGCAGCGCCTATTCCAAAATTAGGATTAATTAAAACCTCCGCTGCTATCCCAGACTTCCACGCAAATCCAATTCCAACTTTGGCAGAAGTCATAAAGTAAGGAAGAGTTGCAGGAAGATATATATTTAAGAATTTGCTTTTATTAGTAAGTTTAAAAACTTTTGCCATCTTTAGCAAATCTTTATCTGTTGATTTTATTCCTTCGTATACATTTGCCCAAACCATTGGAGTTACCATCAAAAACGCGGTAACGGCAGGTATATTATTTTTTGTTACGAAGACAAATAAAAGAAGGATAAACGAAACGACAGGAGTAGCTCTTATTACGTTTGCAACAGGAGTAAAGAACGTATCTGCAATCTTGGAAAAAGATGTTAAAACTCCTAGCCCTGTGCCAACAATTAAAGCTAAAAGATATCCAATAATAATTCTTAAAAGGGATGCTCCTATCGCTTTCCAAAATGGAGTAGTAATAATAAGAGTTCCCAACCTTATAGACACGTTAATAGGAGAAGGAACAATTATGTCTTTCCCAACAATTAGATAAACTATCTCCCATATAACGAGCCATGCAAGAAGCACAACTACCACTTTTAAGATTTTTTTTAACGTTTTCATTTATAATAAATGTTATCGCCAGGAAGCTTTCCACCTATACTTTGTGGATTTGCATCAAATAATATTTTTAGCATGTCGTTCATTGCTGTGCGCATTTCATCACCGTCAACATATACTATATGGCAATTAGGAATTGCGGCAAGAGCCATTTGTTCATTAGGAATTATTCCATATTCAGCTATTAACGAAGAAGATTCTTTTTGATTTTCGTTTGTATAATTTACAGATTGTTCGTAGCTATTTAAGAAATCCTCTACGATGTCAGGATGCTCAGTAGCAAAACTTTTGCGAACTACGATTACACCTTGAACGAGTTTGGCGTGGTGGAGCATGTTCCACTGGTTTGTTAAATCAAGAGCTATTTTTGCACCTTCGATTTTTGCTTTGGCAGCAGTAACTTTTGGCTCAGGAATCATAATTAAATCAGCTTTTCCACTAGCAAGGGCGGATACCGCCTCATCATGTTCCGCTACGTATTCTACGTTAACTTTTTCCAAAAGATCGTTGTAATCTAATATATGATTTAGTATGTATTCAGGAGTGCTTCCTTTACCGGATGCAACGATAGTGCGTCCTTCTAAATCATTTAAGGTTTTTACGCTATCGCCTTTTTCAACGATATATAAAACACCTAATGTGTTAATTGCACATGTAAGGATTTCACCTTCTGTTTTGTTATATAAAACACTTGCAAGATTTATTGGAAGTGCGGCAATATCAATTTTTCCAGCGATTAACTGGCCTGTGATTTCATCAGGCGCACTTGCATAAGTGATATTATATTTGTACTTCGTATTTCCTGAATCATTTTGCTTATTTAAATAGGCCATGCCCATACCGGTAGGCCCATTTAATGCAACTATATTAACTGGCACAGTGCTATCTTGAATGGGCGTTGCTTCTTGGCCACATCCGACAATGCCAACAGTAATAATTAATGCAATAAAAACTAGTAAAAATTTTTTCATTTTCTATTCGCCTTGTTTAACCACAACATAAACATCTTTTGTAGCTGTAACAGGACCAATAATCGCTTTAACGGTTACAGGATAAAGTCCTGGTGTGGAAGAATCGACTGTTCCGCTAACTTCTGCATAATTTGATAAATCATGACCAAACATATCAGTAATCTTAGTGTTTGCCAAAACAACTGTATTTGCATCATCTTCAGTTGTTATTTCAACAGAGTTTGGAACTTCCATTTTTAATGTGTAATTATGCCATGGGTTGTCACTTGCTGGGTCAGTTGGATCCCAACCTCTTATTTCCTCAACTTCGCCTGGGATTCTTATAGGCGTAGGAACTTCGAGTGGAAGTTGCTCATTAGGATCGTTATAAATTACGATGTCTGTATTATTTCCACATGTTTCGCCAAGCCATCTAACATCGGCACAACACATTCTCATGCAGCCCATAGAAGCTACACTTCCGAGCTTATTGTATTCTTCCCACTCAAGTGAACCATGGTCAGTATCTAGGTAAGGAACAGAGTGGAACATAATACTATATTCAACTCCGTCAGTGATACGGTAAGCATAAAGACCTTCGGTTCCATCTGCCATGTAACACCACTCGTTAGCCGGTTTAATTATCCACTCGCAAAGCCAGAAATCTCCTAAAGGAGTTTCATATCCTTCTCTGGCAGTAGAGCAAGGAATAGCTCTAAGGGGAGTCAAGTTTCCGGCGTCATCTTTTGAATAAACCACCGTTACATTTAATGCAGTGTTAACTTTAATTAAAAAGTTTGTGTCATAAGACGGAGTAGGATCTTCGTCTGTTATAGCAATATCAGCATGTACATATGTCGGTTCAACATAATCTACTGGAATTTCCGAATAAACGTCGGGCTTGCTTGGTTTCTCATTTTTTATTAAGGCTGTAATAACTATAATTGCGATTACAGCTATTAAAACACATAAGGCTACAATTAAAGCGGCCTTAACAGATTTTTTTAAACGTCTTTTTGGTTTTCTTCTATTACTCAATTTCCAACAGCCTCCTTTGCTAGTTGATCTGCTATTTCGTTATATGTATCTCCAGAGTGTGCAAGGACTTTAACGAATTCTATTTTTACGTCTTTTGAAATTTCATCGTAAAAGTCTTTATATTTTTTAGTCCATGTTTTTTTAGTTTTCCATTCGCCAGTGCACCATTTTGATATGCCTTCGTAGTCATGGAAAATAGTGAGCTCTTTTATTTTCATTTCTTTAGCTCTTTTCATTGCTTCGCCAGCGCCCATAATTTCACCCGCAACATTTCTCATTTGTGCAAGTTCAGGATTTGAAAAACCTTTACTTAATTGCATGGTTTTATCTTCACCGTTTTCGGTATAGAGAAGAACAACTCCGTAACCGAAACGCTTTGTAGCTACATTATAACTTCCGTCGACATATGCTTTCATAAATGCACCTTTTAATAAATTTATGCTAGTAAGAATAAAAGACTTACTGATATACAAAGTTGCGCTGCGTAGTATAAAGCTAGATTTATTTTTACAAAGAGTGGTGTGTTCATCTTATCATCAGGTGTAAAGTAAATCATTGCTAAAATTAAATCGCTTAACATGAAAAATACAAGGCCGATTGCAAAGAGTATCTTTGTTGTAACAAAGTAGCCAGTATCGTTCATAAATATTTGAAGTATTGCGAACATCATTGTGAATGCAAGTACAAACATATAAATGCTTGATATTACTTTATAGCCACCGTAAACAAGTCCGGCAATTTTTTCTGAAGCAAAGTAAATAAGTAATGCTGCAATAATAGCAACGCCTATTGATATAAGAACTATTGCAAGTGTTGCACCATAGCTGAATGTCATAAAAGCAATAAAGAAAAGATGGCCAATTAAAAATACGATAAAGCCTGTATAGGTATGTACTTTTTCATCTTTTCTGTATAAGTATTTCATGTCTAGGAAGAGATCTCCTAAAATTCCAAATACTTGTCCGATAATAACTAGTAGTGCAGCAAACCATCCTGATGAAAAATAAAAAGCTGCACATGAAACAAGAATAAAACAAATACTTGCGATTGTTTTCAGTACAAGAGATTTAGCATCAACAATATTACTTCTAAGAATAAAAATTACCGCAAAAGCTATTGCTAATACAACTGTTATAAAAAATAAAATAAGTTGTGGCATAGCCATAGTAAAGCCCCCTTTTTTATTGAAAAATTAAACAAAAATCCATTTTTATTATACATCAAATGAGTAAATAAAAACATCTCTGATTAAAGAGACGTTTATTTTTTTGATGAAAAAAAATATGTCAGAATGACAATTATATCTTGACAATTTTCCACATTTTTGCGATAATACTGCACATATTGACAAGAAAATATTGACGAAATGTCAAAAATGTGAGAAAAACGCTAAAAATTTACCACAAAATGTGGATAACTCACATAAAAATTACATGAATAATCCACATAATGCAAAAATGTCAAAAAAATTTCAAAAATTTTACACATTTTAATTGACATTTACACAAAAATAACATAAAATTTTCACATAACGACACAAAACTTATGTCGGAACGACAAAAGGAAAAAAATGTCATTTAAAGAATACTTAAAAAAACAAGATATTGTTTTTTCGCCAAAACGCTATTTTATTGATGCGCTTGGCGCAATGGCGCAAGGCTTATTTGCCTCTTTGCTGATTGGAACAATTATTAAAACGATCGGCGAACTTACGAACGTAGAGTTGATTGTTACGATTGGAACATTTGCGATTGCGGTTATGGGACCGGCTATGGCAGTCGCAATTGGAAAAGCGCTTAACGCACCACCACTTGTTTTATTCTCACTTGTTGCTGTTGGATATGCGGCATCGGAATGTGGTGGAGCAGGAGGTCCTTTAGCGGTTTTCGTTATTGCGATAATTGCAGCCGAATTTGGAAAACTTGTTTCAAAACTTACACCGGTTGATATTTTGATTACACCACTTGTTACGGTTTTTGTCGGCGGATTACTTTCAATATTTATTGCACCTTATATAGGAGACGGCGCTTCCTACGTTGGAAATTTAATTATGTGGGCAACAGAACTCCAACCATTCTTAATGGGAATGCTAGTTTCACTTATTGTTGGAATAGCTCTTACACTTCCGATTAGCTCTGCTGCGATTTGTGCGGCACTTTCCCTTACGGGACTAGCTGGTGGAGCTGCACTCGCAGGATGCTGCGCAAACATGATTGGATTTGCCGTTATAAGTTTTAGAGAAAATAGATGGGGCGGACTTGTTGCACAAGGAGTTGGAACGAGCATGCTCCAGATGGGAAATATAGTTAAGAATCCTAAAATTTGGATTCCTGCAATTGTAGCATCACTTGTTAATGGTCCGATTGCAACATGCGTATTCCACTTAGAGATGAACGGTGCAGCCGTTAGCTCAGGAATGGGTACATGCGGTTTCGTAGGACAAATCGGTGTTATAACCGGATGGCTAGATGAAATCGCCCAAGGCTTAAGAGTCTCAATCACTGCTTTTGATTGGATTGGCCTTATTGTAGTAAGTATATTAGTTCCGGCTATTGTTTCTTGGCTTGTATCTTTGTGCTTAAGGAAGATTAACTGGATTAAAGGAGAAGATCTGAAATTGGATCTATAGGTCACAGAAAGAAGCGCCATGGGAGTGGTTGCCCATGGCGCCTACCGAACCAAAACCTCCTTATCAACCATGACAATTAATTTGTGCCTGTGGTGTCTGACTGTAAATATTTTTTATTTTAAAATGCCAACAACGATGAAAAGTAGAGTAAGGCCAGACACCTTGAAGGGTATTCCCCGTATATAGTCTATTTTATAAGCGAGCGAGAAGGTAATGGAATACACTAAGTCTGAGATTAAAAAAATAGTTAAAGATGAAGACATCAAATTTATCCGTCTGCAATTTGCTGACATATTTGGTGTTCTTAAAAGTGTATCCATTACACCATCGCAGCTCGACAAGGCTCTTGATGACAAGATTATGTTCGATGGTTCTTCTGTTGATGGTTTTGTAAGAATAGAAGAAAGCGATATGCGCCTTGTTCCAGACATCAAAACATTTCTTATTCATCCATGGGATCAAGAAAAAGGTAAAGTTGCAAGAATTATTTGTGATGTTTACAAAGGGGATGAACCTTTTGAGGGAGACCCACGTTATATCTTAAAAAAGGCCGTAAAAAAAGCTAAAGATAAAGGCTATACCTTTAACGTTGGTCCTGAGTGCGAATTTTATTTATTTGAAACTGATGCAAAGAACAGACCTGTTCTTGATGCGGTATATGACCAGGGAGAATATTTTGAAGTTGGCGCAAACGACATAGGCGAAGATGCTAGAAAAGACATAGTCTTAGCTCTTGAAAAAATGGGATTTGAGATTGAAGCATCCCACCACGAATGCGGTCCATCTCAACATGAAATTGATTTTAAATATGATGAGGCTGTTAAATCAGCTGATAATATAATTACTTTTAAGTACGCTGTTAAAAAAATGGCAGCAAAGCATAATCTTTATGCCAGTTTTCTTCCTAAGCCTTTATATGGTGAAGCTGGCAGTGGAATGCATCTTAATATGTCATTAATGAAAAATGGCAAAAATTCTTTTGTTGACGAAAAAAATTCGAGAGGTCTTTCTAAAACAGCATATTACTTTATGGGTGGAATTATGAAACATGTTGATGCTATGACACTTATCACAAATCCACTTGTTAATTCGTATAAGCGATTTGTACCAGATTTTGAAGCACCTATGTATATCGCATGGTCTTCACAAAACCGATCTCCTCTAATTAGGGTGCCTTCAAGCAGGGGACAGTCAACGAGGATTGAACTTAGAAATCCGGATCCTTCTGCTAATCCGTACCTTGCTTTGGCGGCATGCCTTGAGGCAGGACTTGATGGTATCGAAAATAAAATTACTTCGCCTTCTCCTGTAGATAAGAATATTTTCGAAATGAGCAAGAGAGAAATAACACGTTCTGGTATTAAAACGCTTCCTTCGAATATGTTTGAAGCAATTCAAAAATTCGAAAAAGACAAACTTATAATAGACGTTTTAGGTAATCATATAGCAGATAAATATATAAACGCTAAAAAACTGGAATGGAATGAGTACGCTCACCAAGTTAGTGATTGGGAATTAAAAAAATATCTTCTTAAATACTAATTGTGCTTACTGGTGCATAGGAACGGCAAAACGTTAACCCAGCACCTTCTATATATAAAAAATCTCCTGTCAGTTTATGACAGGAGTTTTTGTTTTATTTAATTATTTCTTAGATAAGTTTTCCGGCGCAGCGTGGATAGAGCTCAACGTCTCTGATGTTGCTTATTCCAGTTACATACATGATAAGTCTTTCAAAACCAAGGCCAAAGCCCGAGTGCTTAACTGAACCATAGCGACGAAGATCCATATAGTTTTTATAATCATCAAGGTTAAGGCCAAGTTCTTTAATTCTAGCTTCAAGAAGATCTTTTCTTTCTTCTCTTTGACTTCCACCGATAAGCTCACCAACACCAGGTACTAACATATCTGCTGCTGCAACAGTTTTTCCGTCTTCGTTCATGCGCATATAGAATGCCTTAATATCCTTTGGATAGTCATAAACGAAAGTAGGTTTTTTATAAATCTTTTCTGTAAGATATCTTTCATGTTCTGTTTGCAAATCAATTCCCCATTCAACAGGGTATTCAAACTCATCATTATGTTCTTTTAAGATTTCACAAGCCTTTGTATAGCTTACGCGCGCAAAATCAGACTCTACTAAGTTGTTAAGACGATCTAAAAGTTCTTTGTCATAGAAGTTGTTAAAGAAGTTAAGTTCTTCTGGACACTTATCTAAAAGATGTTTAACAACATATTTAATCATTGCTTCTGCCCATTCCATATCGTCTTCAAGATCTGCAAAAGCTATTTCAGGCTCTACCATCCAAAACTCAGCTGCATGTCTTTGCGTATTAGAATTTTCAGCACGGAAAGTTGGACCGAATGTATAAACTTTTCCGAAAGCTAAAGCAAAGCTTTCAGCTTCTAACTGACCTGAAACAGTAAGGTTTGTTTCCTGGCAAAAGAAATCCTGGGAAAAATCAACCTTTCCATCTTCTGTAAGAGGAGGGTTAATTGGATCAAGAGTTGTAACTCTAAACATTTCGCCAGCGCCTTCACAGTCACTACCTGTAATAAGTGGTGTATGAACATATACAAATCCGTTTTCATTAAAGAATTTATGAAGTGCATATGCAGCTTCACTACGAACTCTAAATACGGCACTGAATGTATTTGAACGTGAACGAAGATGCGGAATTGTTCTTAAAAATTCAAGAGTGTGGCGTTTCTTTTGAAGTGGGTAATCGCTTTCGCATTCGCCTGCAACTTCAACTTCTTTTGCATGTACTTCTAAAGGTTGTTTTGCATCAGGTGTTAAAACAACTTCGCCATTAACAATTACGCTAGTTCCAACAGAAAGATTTGCTAACTCTTTAAAATTATCAAAAGCCGCAGCATCAAGGATTATCTGCAAATTTGAAAAGCAGCTACCATCATTAATCTCTAAAAATCCAACATTTTTAGATTCACGTGATGTTTTTACCCATCCAGCAACAGTGATTTGGCTTCCGTTTTCCGGAGCGTCCTTAAAAAGTTTAACGATTTCTGTACGTTTCATTAAAGTTACCTTCTTTCAAAAAATTGTCACTATTATATAGTATTTATATTTTTCATTCAAGTTATCAATGGAGATAGTTTTTAGTTTTTAGGGATTACTCAGCTCAACAAATCAGAACTTGTCGAGCTCTTTTTCTTGATGCTCGCAGCCCGACCTACTCGTTCCTGGCTCGGGTTCCAACTCGCCGATAACGATCAGGTCGGCTCTGCTCGCTTTCTAAATACATATATTGTTTTGGAACGCGAAGCTGACGGCGCCTGAGCTTAAGAAGGAGCTCGCGCCGTTGCTTCCTACGGCAGCTGACTTTCGTTCGCCATCACACTTATGTCCGCCTGCTGCCTACTTTTATGAAATCACCTAAAACCATAAACATCTTGTATTTTAAGATAGCTGTTTATGGTTTTAATGGGATTAGAA
>JAZLGF010000038.1:0-2056 GCA_045616165.1 Lachnospiraceae bacterium | reverse complement strand
CCATTTTTTAAAGCACTGTATACTTTTGAGTAACCAATTTCTTCTGGTACCCAGTGAAATGCAGAGGCAGAATATATCAAATCATATTTATTGCTTTCTAAAGCTATATCCTCAAATTTAGATGTAATTACACTAAATTTATTAAAATCTTTAAACTTCTCTCTGCATATATTTGAAAGATTTTCGCCATATTCAATGGCCGTTAATATACACCCACTTAGAAGAAAAGGTAATGTTGCTTGTCCTCCTCCAATTCCGACCTCAATAACTTCACTCGTTTCATCAATACCACTATAGTCAAATATGCTTTTATATAACTCACCAGGGTAGCCAGGTCTTAAAGTTGCATATTTCTCAGCCTCCGTATCAAAGGTCCATCCCTTTCCATTTATTATACTTTTTTCCCCCATATCCCTCTTCCTCTTAATTTCTACCTAACATCTACCATTGTAATCTATTAAAAAAGACCAGTAGTTTTTAATCTATTGGTCTTTTGTATTCAATAAAAAACAAAAATCAACGCTTACTTCTCATCTGAGTTTAACTTGATTTATTATCATTTGAATACAATAGCTTTATTTAACACGCAAAAACACACGCGTGCGTTTTCGTGCGTTTCCGTGTGTTTATTTCTTTATTTCATAAAAAGCTTTCCTGCCACTTCCAACTAATTCCAATTTACCTTTTTCTGTTAATTTCTTTAACAGTCGATAAGCCTGCGAAGTACTCACATTTAACAATTCAACAACATTGTCTCTTGTTATCATCCCATTCTGTTTAGTTACTAGTTCCATAATCCATGCCTCATATTTCACAGCATCTATACCAGTTTGACGAACATAACCAACAACATTATCTTGTTCCTTATAAATTTTAGAACTTAAAATATACACTCTAGACTTATTACTTCCTGTTGCTTCAACTAGTCCTGCTTCAACCAATTTTTCTACATTTGCTTTTGTTCTGCTTTCAGCAACATTTACATACTCAGATATCTCCTGAATGCTCAATCTTCTCTGAGATTGAAGTGCTGACAAAATAAGTAATGAATTAATAGGTAATGATCGCCCAAGCCTATTTTCTTCATTTGATATCATTTTTGTAAATGGGAGATCTGGTTCAGATCTTTGAATAAATAGCTTTACGCACGAAGAAGTCGTTTCATTGTAATCAGGTAAAGGTCTGCCATATACAATAGAACCTTCGAATATTCTATCTATTCCTCTGCCCGTCTTTTCAGCCAGTCCTATTCTTTTCAAAGTATCCGCAAGTACCTGATTTCTTCCATGCGGTTCAACAGTCAACAGATTCGTTAAATTAACACCCTCAACAAATCCGCCTGGGCTACTTATTGTTAACCCTTCATCTTCAACAGCAACTCTAACTGATTGAAGAATAGTATAATCTCTATGGCAAAAAGCATTTACCAGTCCCTCTCTATACGCAGTCTCTGAAAACTCAGGTATAGGAACTCTGAATAATCCATATTCCATCTCTCGCTCTGGATTCCACGCCTTCATATACTCTTCAAATAACTCAAATGTTGCCAAAAGAGGTTTCGATATTTGCTCGTTCTTTCTGACCTTTGTTCCTTCAAGGACTTGGAATGTTGCTTTAGCTGTTGGTATTAATTCAGCGATTCGATCCTCTTTTCCCAAAAGCAATACACCTGTCACGGTAGGGCGTAACACGCCTGCTTCTTCTTTTACCAGTTGTAATGCTTTGTCTAGCTCCTCATCTGACAATTCTAACAGCGCCTTGTCGCCTTTTCTGTATTTTATAATACTTCTTAATCTCTCACGTTCATTAGTATCAAAATCTTCTAACACTTTTATTTTGTATTAACATCATTTATGTTAGTTCGCAATATTTTTGTTAGTATATATCAAGTATTATGTCAACCCTACCTTTTGTATCTACTTCGTTTGATTAGGGCAACCACATGGACGCTCCAGTCATTCCCCCATCACTTTCTCCGCATACTCTTTAAACATAAACTCCTCTGAAACACGGGTGTATATGTCCATGGTGGTGGAAATATCCTTATGTCCCAAAA
>JAZLGF010000037.1:0-40254 GCA_045616165.1 Lachnospiraceae bacterium | reverse complement strand
GTTATGGTCCTAACCATAAACACGATATGTTATAAGCTAAGTGTTTATGGGCGAAAACTTCCTAAGTCAATAAAATATAGTGTTCTAATCCCATTAAAACCATAAACAGCTATCTTAAAATACAAGATGTTTATGGTTTTAGGTGATTTCATAAAATAGCGAAGGCCGTCGCGCGCCCTCACTAGCGCTGGCGACGGCAGCTTCGCGTTACAAATTCAAACTTACCAAGGATATGGGATTTCGAAATAAACAAACTAGCGAGTACCCAAAGTTTTATTATTTCTCTTCTACTCCTATCTTAGCTATTAATTCCGCACATTTAGATTCTAAATAGGCTCTTGCATCTGCTTTTGTTACCCACGCAACTCCTGAACGATTAAATGATATTACATTATTACCCAATACATCATGCTCAGGTCTCGCATTTATCCCGATTACATCCTTTGCAAATCCTACAAAGTTTCCGAAAGAAAATTCATACTCCGGAATATTTATTTGTTCAAGCAATTCATAATATATGCTCGATGTATCTATTCCCTGTTTTGCATCTTTTGTTGAAATTCTTTCTATTGTTCCATCATCTTTATTTATGCTACCTTCTTTTATTGGAATTAATTCATTATCTACCAATTCATATTCTGTGATTGTATAATCTCCTCCTGGACGATCATAAAATCTGTCCTCATAATTAATAGAAGTTGTTTTTGCAACAAAAATATGTGGATTATCATAAAGTTTTATTATGCTCGCACTACAATCAACAGGGCCAAATCCACCTGGTGCGGCACCCAGACTAGGGTTCTCTGAATAATAGCCGGCAAATCCAAAAGCGGTTGATTCATTTAGTGTATGTATTTCTTCGTCGTCCGCTTTAAGAAGTTTGATATTTATAAATTCATAACTATTTTTACCATCATTTACATAAACTGGTTCAAACCCTAATAGTTCTTCTATTCCATCGCCGTCAATATCAACCACTTGACAAACTCGATCGGTATACGATTTTTCGATTTCGATATCATATAGTGGCATTCCTAATTCTTCCGTCATCTTATCTAATGCACTTAATAACATTGTATAAGAATCTAGTTGTTTTTCTTCAAGGGATTTTTGTTTTACTGGCTCTGGAACGTCTTCTTTTTTCTTATCGCAAGCTCCTACCAATACAACAATTAATATCGTTATCAAAATTAATGTGATGCTTTTACATAATTCTTTTTTCACGTTTTACCTCTTCTTTTATTATTGCGAATCGTTTTCAAATGCTTCGCTATTTTCTGTCGCAATGCTTTCCTCAGGAATTTCTTCTTCTATGAACTCTGAAAGGAGGCGGGCCATGCCGGCAAGTTTTACACTTCCTTCTTTTGCGATGTTCATGATTTTAACACCTGTTGTGTTACGACCGATAATTGATACGCCGTCGATTGGCATTCTCATTACGATGCCTTCGCTTGTGATAAGCATTACCTGGTCACCTTCGTCAACTGCGCTAGCGGCAACAAGTTTTCCTGTTTTTTCTGAAAGCTTGTAGCAGAATACTCCTTTACCACCACGATGCTGAGCTGCGAATTCTGAGAAGCGAGTACGTTTGCCCATTCCGTTTTCTGTTGCAAATAAGATGCATTCGCCTTGTGAGTCGATTGCAAGTGTTATAACTTCATCATCATCGATAAGTCTCATACCTGTAACGCCCATAGATGAACGGCCAGTAGGTCTTACTTCTTCTTCATTAAATCTTATGCTGTGTCCGTCTCTTGAGATAAGTACTATTTCTCTTTTACCATCAGTAAGATCAGCATCTATAAGTTCATCATCTTCACGAAGTCCAATTGCGATAATACCTGTTTGACGAATATTGTTAAAGTCGGAAAGAGGAGTTTTCTTTATCATGCCTTTCTTTGTAGCCATAAGAAGATTTGCTTCACCTTCTGTTTCCTCTAAAACCATAGCTGTCGCTATTGACTCGCCCGGTTGAAGTTGCAATAAGTTAACAATCGCTGTTCCACGCGCGGTACGAGAAGCTTCTGGAATCTGGTATGCTTTAAGTAAGAATACTCGACCTGTGTTTGTAAAGAATAAGATTTTGTGATGTGTTGTCGTGATAAACATCTTATCCGTTACATCTTCATCAATCGTATGCATTCCTTTTATGCCTTTTCCGCCACGGTTCTGAGCTTTGAAGTTATCTATATCCATTCTCTTAACATAGCCAAGACGTGTCATTGTGATGACTGTGCTTTCGTCTGGAATTAAATCTTCGTCTTCAAGTTCTCCGTCATCAACGCCGATTGCAGTTTTTCTTTCGTCGCTATATTTTTCTTTAAGAACGATGATTTCTTCTTTGATAACTCCAAGAAGAAGTTTTTCATCTGCTAAGATAGCTTTGAAATATTTTATTTTTTCTAAGAGTTCAGCTCTTTCTTCTTCAAGTTTTTCTCTTTCAAGTCCAGTAAGAGCCCTGATTCTCATGTCGACGATTGCCTGTGCTTGGACATCATCAAGACCAAAACGTTTACAAAGGGCGTCTTTTGCGTCTTGTGTTGTTCTGCTGCCACGTACAATTTTTATTACTTCATCGATATTATCTAGCGCTATTAAAAGTCCTGCTAAAATATGTTCACGCTCCTGAGCTTTATTAAGATCATATTTTGTTCTTCTTGTAACAACTTCTTCTTGATGTTTTAAGTAAGCTTTAAGCATTTCAAGAAGGTTAAAAATCTTAGGTTCATTATTAATAAGCGCAAGCATGATTACGCCGAAGCTATCTTGCATTTGTGTATGTTTATAAAGTTGATTTAATACTACGTTTGGATTTACATCTTTTCTAAGTTCGATAATTACGCGAGTACCTGTTTGGTCTGTCTCGTCACGAAGATCTGTAATTCCATCAATCTTTTTATCTCTATGAAGCTCGCCGATTTTTTCAACAAGCTTTGCTTTATTAACAAGGTATGGAAGTTCAGTAACAACTATACGGTTTTTTCCGCCTTCCATTGGTTCAATTTCTGTAACGGCACGAATTTTAATTTTACCACGACCCGTTCTATAAGCCTCGTCAATTCCTCTTCTTCCAAGAATTGTTGCGCCTGTAGGAAAGTCCGGACCTTTAACGATTTGCATTACATCGTCTATTGTTGTTTCTCCGTCTTCAACTTTGTCATCAATGATTTTAACGACAGCGTCAATTATTTCTCCTAAGTTATGTGGAGGAATATTTGTTGCCATGCCGACAGCAATACCCGTTGTTCCATTAGCTAAAAGGTTAGGGTAGCGTGATGGAAGTACAACAGGTTCTTTTTCTGTTTCATCAAAGTTTGGTACAAAATCAACTGTGTCTTTATTAATGTCTGCAAGCATTTCCATAGAAATTTTAGAAAGTCTTGCTTCTGTATAACGCATAGCAGCTGGTCCATCGCCATCTTCAGAACCGAAGTTTCCATGTCCGTCTACTAAAGGATACCTAGTTGACCATTCCTGAGCCATGTTTACTAATGCACCGTAGATTGATGAGTCGCCGTGTGGATGGTATTTACCCATTGTATCGCCGACGATACGTGCGCATTTTCTATGTGGCTTATCCGGGCCGTTATTAAGTTCGATCATAGAGTAGAGGACACGGCGTTGTACTGGCTTTAATCCATCTCTTACATCGGGTAATGCTCTAGAAGCGATAACGCTCATAGCATAATCAATGTAGGAGTTTTCCATGGTCTGCTTAAGATCTACTTCTTCTATCTTGTCAAAAATATGCTCGTCCATTTATAACCTTCCTTAAATGTCTATGTTTGTTGCGTATTTAGCGTTTGTTTCTATAAATTCACGTCTTGGTTCAACTTCATCGCCCATAAGCGTAGTAAATGTTACATCTAAGTCCTGTGGGTTTTCTTCGTCTATCATAACCTTTGATAAAATTCTGCGTTCTGGGTCCATTGTTGTTTCCCAAAGTTGACTCGCATCCATCTCTCCAAGTCCTTTGTAACGCTGAACCTTGTTTTGATTATCACGTCCGATTTCTTCCATTATTTTATTAAGCTCTGCATCGGAATATGCATAATATTGCTTTTTATTTCTTGTAACCTGGTATAGAGGAGGTTTGGCAAGATATACATGTCCCTGCTTAATAAGTTCTGGCATAAATCTGTAGAAAAATGTAAGAAGGAGCGTAGCGATATGCGCACCGTCAACATCGGCATCGGTCATGATAATGATTTTGTTATAACGAAGTTTTGTAATATCAAAATCATCTTTTATTCCTGTGCCGAACGCTGTAATCATCGTTCTGATTTCTGCGTTTCCTAAAATTCTATCAACTCTGGCTTTTTCTACATTTAAGATTTTTCCTCTTAAAGGAAGAACTGCCTGGGTCTTTCTAATTCTAGCTTTTTTAGCGCTTCCACCAGCAGAATCACCTTCGACTATAAAGATTTCGCAATTTTCTGGATTCTTATCTGAACAGTCTGTAAGTTTTCCCGGAAGAGCTCCACCGGCAAGCGGTGATTTTCTAGTAGCTTCCCTAGCTTTTCTAGCGGCGTCTCTAGCTCGCTGTGCAAGAAGTGATTTTTCGCAAATCATCTTAGCAACAGAAGGGTTTTGCTCTAGATAATATGTAAGTTGCTCACTAACAACTGCTTCAACAGCGGCTCTAGCTTCGCTATTTCCTAATTTTTGTTTTGTTTGTCCTTCAAATTGGGGATCTTCAACTTTTACAGAAACGATTGCGCTTAATCCTTCACGAATATCTTCGCCCGAAAGATTGTCTTCTTTTTCTTTTAAAATCTTATTTTTTCTTGCATAATCATTAAATATTCTAGTAAGCGCACGTTTTAATCCTTCAAGATGAGTTCCACCTTCAGGAGTATTGATATTATTTACGAATGTATAAATACCTTCGTTGTAACCATCGTTATGCTGCATAGCTACTTCAACAGCTACATTATTTTTACTTCCTTCAAAGTAAAGAATGTCTTCATATAATGGTGTGTTTGATTTATTTATATATGCAACAAATTCTTTTATTCCGCCTTCATAATGGAAAGTCTTTTCTTGTTCTTTTCCTTCACGAATATCTCTAAGTACAATTCGAAGTCCCTTTGTAAGGAAAGCCATCTCTCGAAGTCTTTGTTGAAGAATTCGATAATCATATACAGTCTCTTCAAAAATTTCTCTGTCAGGAAGGAATGTAACTGTTGTTCCTGTTTTTTCTTTTGGGCATTCTCCTAATATTTGAAGCTGTCCCTTAGCATGTCCTCTTGAATATTCTTGATGATGAATCTTTCCGTCTCTGTAAATCGTAACTTCTAAGTGTTCTGAAAGCGCATTAACAACGCTGGCGCCAACACCATGAAGTCCACCAGATACTTTATATCCGCCACCACCGAATTTTCCGCCGGCATGTAACTTTGTAAATACAAGTTCTACCGCACTAACGCCTTCTTTTGAATTTATACCCGTAGGAATTCCACGACCATTATCTTCGACTGTAATAGAATCATCTTGATTAATTGTTACGATTATATCTTTACAATAACCTGCTAACGCTTCATCAACCGCATTATCAACAATCTCATAAACAAGATGGTGAAGTCCTCTAGACGAAATACTACCGATATACATACCTGGTCTTTTTCTAACGGCCTCAAGACCTTCTAAAACCTGGATATTATCAGCTCCATATTCTTGTGTTACCTGTGTGTCCTGTAAATTTTTTTCTTCAGCCATTTTTTATCCTTTTCATTTATCTAAAACTTTTGAGTCTTTTATATAAAATTTCTTTGCTGTTTTTATTTCGTTTTCAACAAACTCATCTACTCCGGTACATGTAATAATTGTTTGTGTATCACCTATACTTTGAAGAAGTTTTTGTTGTCTTTTTCTATCTAGCTCCGACAAAACATCATCAAGAAGTAAAATAGGTTTTTCATTTTTTAATAAATTAATAATTTTTATTTCTGCAAGTTTAAGAGAAAGTACACATGTTCTTTGTTGACCCTGACTTCCATAATATTTTAGATTTTTATTATCTTCATAAAATGAAAAGTCATCTCTGTGGGGGCCTACCGAAGTGTTTTTATAAATTTTGTCTTTTTCTCTATTTTTTAATAATTCCTCGTAAAAATTTTCTTCATTTACCGATGGCTCATAAACTAATTTTATTTTTTCTTTACCTTCAGTAATGTCGTAATGTATATCAAAAATTATTTCATTTAACTCTTCTAAAAATTTACGGCGTCTTTCAATTATTCTTTTTCCATAATTTACTAGCTGTAAATCCCATATATCTAAAGTCTCAAAAAGCTCTTCTTTTTTTTCTGGACTTTTTTCTATTTTTTTAAAAAGTTCGTGTCTTTGCTTTAATATTCTTGAGTAATTAATAAGGTCATCTACATATATCGGATCTATTTGACATAGTTCCTGATTAATAAAACTTCTTCTTACAAAAGGTCCTTGTTTTATTATTTCTAAATCTTCTGGCGAAAAAATTACTATACTAATTTTTCCATATAATTCGCTTAATCTTCTAATTGGTATTTGGTTTATTGCGATTCCTTTATTTTTATTTTTTTTAATATGTATATCTATTCTTTCGTAAATCTCATCTCTAATAAATTCGCCTTTTATATGTGCTTCATTTTCATTTATTTTTATTAATTCATTTTCTTTATTATTTCTATGACTCTTCCCAAGTCCGCACATATATATGCTTTCTAATACATTTGTTTTCCCTTGAGCATTTTCTCCATAAATAATATTTATGCCTTTTTCAAAATCTATTGAAAGACTTTCGTAATTTCTATAATTTTTTAACTCTAAGGACTTTATTTGCATATACTTACCACGTTTTTATTAAATTCAACCAAATCTCCTTCTCTTAATTTTTTTCCTCTTTGATATTCTACTTGACCATTAACTAAAACTTTTCCTTCTTCAATAAAAATTTTAGCTTCTACACCACTACTAACAAGGCCTGCTGCCTTAAGCGCTTGTCCAAGTTTTATGTATTCATCTCTTAAAATTATTTTTTCCATTATTTATTAATATTTACTGGCAAAATAATATATAAATAATTGCCTTCTTTATCTTTTATTACACAAGGAGCATTTGAATTTACAAAATAAATACTAATTTCTTCATCATCTATTACTTTTAATGCATCTAAGAAAAATTTAGGATTAAATCCAATCTTTAAATCCTTACCTTCTTTATTAATATAAATATGATCATTCATTGATCCTATTGATGAAGTCATTTCAATATCCATTTCTCCATCTCTTACATCAAATATAATTGGCTTTTTTTCACTTTCCCTAGTAAGTGTTACAGCTCTTTCAATTACATTAATAAATTCATTTTTATTTAATCTCGCTATTGTTTCATAATCCGATGAAATCATTTGTTCAACATTAAAATATTCACCTTCTATTAATCTTGAAACAACTGTCGTTTTATCAAATTTAAATTTAACGAATTTTTTATCAAAAGAAATTTCTACAATATCTCCACTTTCACCCGCTAGAATTCTACTTATTTCCATAAGTGTCTTTCCTGGTATTATTGATTTAAATTTTTCATATTCGTAAGCTAATTTTTCATTTCTTATAGAAATTCTATGGCTATCTAACGATGTTATTTTTATATTATCTTTATCTACTGTAAAAAGTTCTCCACGCATGATTGCATTTGCATCATTTAATGAAATAGAAAAGATTGTTTGTTTTATTAATTCTTTTAAGGTAAATTGTGAAATTGATATTTGTTTATCATTTCCAGTTTGTGGAAGTTCTGGAAACTCAATATAATTATTTCCATTAATTACAAATTCAGCATCTTCACATTTTATTTTTACCTTAAAATTAGAATTTGTTTCTATATCTACATTATTTTCTGGAAGTTTTCTAACAATATCACTTAATATTCTTGCATTTATTGCAATTTTACCCATTTTAGAAACAGTTCCATTAATATATGTTTCTATTCCCATGTCATTATCATTAGTAATAATTTTAATAGTGTCACTAGCCTCAATTAAAAAACATTCTAAAATTGGAAGTGATGTTCTTCCAGGAACTGCTCTTAAAGCAATATTAAGTCCATTTAATAAATCTGTTTTTGAACAGGTTATTTTCATTTGTGTAAATCTCCCTTCTTGATAAAAAATCGTTATAAATAAATATATATATTTTAGTAGTATTAGTAGTCTTTGTTAATTTGTGAATTTAACTAATAAAGCCTTAAAATAAAAGAAAAGTTAATGTTAATATTTTTGTTTATTGATGTTTAATAAATTGTGAGTAACTTAAATTAATAAAAGTTAAAAAAATATCAAAACAGTTAATAAACATGTAATTAACCTTATAAATGCATTAATGTGTATAAATTGTGCAATTATGAAGGAATAATTTTTTTCTTTAATATTTCAACATCATTACGAACTTTTTCATTTACATCAATTTCATGTTGAATTTTTTCATATCCATGAATAATAGTAGTATGATCTCTTCCGCCAAGTCTTTTTCCAATAAGTGAAAGAGCAACATCAGTAAGGGTTCTGCAAAGATACATAATGATTTGTCTAGGATAAACAATATCCTGGCTTTTCTTTTTAGAAACGATATCATTTACAGAAACATTAAAATGTTCTGCAACAATTTTTATAATCATTTCAGGTGTTATTTCTTTTTGAGCTTCATTAAATAAGTCATGAAGCACATTTTCAGCAAATTGAAGAGTTATTTCTGAGGATGAAAGTTTTGAATATGCAATTATTTTTGTAAGAGCACCTTCAAGTTCACGAATATTAGAACTTACATTTTTAGCAATGTAATTAATAACATCGTCAGAAATATTATTTGTGCCTTCCATCTCAATTTTTTTCTTAAGAATAGCTACACGAGTTTCATATTTAGGAGACTGAATATCTACAGGAAGTCCCCAAAGAAAACGAGAACATAGTCTTTCTTCAAGATTATTAATCTCTTTTGGAGGTTTATCAGAAGAAATAATTATTTGTTTTTTATGTTCATATAAATCAGTAAAAGTATGATAAAACTCTTCTTGAGTACTTTCTTTTCCACTAATAAATTGAATATCATCAATTAAAAGTACATCTACATTTCGATATTTTTCTCTAAATAAAACGTTAGCGTTTGGATTTTCATTTCCTTTACGAATAGCTTCAATAATCTCATTTGTAAAAGTTTCACTAGTTACATATAAAACTTTTAAGTTAGGATTTCTTTGTAAAATAAAATGAGCTATGGATTGCATAAGGTGAGTTTTTCCAAGACCAACACCACCATAGATAAATAAAGGATTGTAAATTTCGCCAGGAGATTCAGCTACAGCTAAACCAGCAGCATGAGCTAAGTTATTATTTTCACCAACAACGAAAGATGAAAAAGTATATTTAGGATTTAATCCGGCTTTTTCATATATATCCGGCTGATCAATAGGTTCTGCCTGGATTGATGTTACATTTTTAAGTTGATCCGGAAGAACAAATTCTAACTCAAAAGGAACTCCTAAAACTTCTTCAATACAAACTTTTAACGGAAGATAATATTTTTTCTTGATATATTGAAGACCAATTGTTTCTTCAGGAACAACAATAATAATAGTATCATTTTCTAAAGCTGCGACCTCTAAAGGAAGCAACCATGTATTAAAAGATACATCAGAAATGTCGTGTTCTTGTTTTAAATGGTTTAATATTTCAGGCCATTTTTCTTTAATGTTTTCTAGCATAAAAATACTCCTAATTATAAGAATAAAAGCGGTAAAAATCGCCGCTTGAAAACTATATGTATATATTACTATATATAAGGTAAGTTTTCAATAAAAAAGGCTAAAAGTAATACCCAAAATTTTGTGGATAACTGGTGGAAATAATGTTAATTTAACGCACTAATGCGTAAGTTACCGACAGGTTATTAACAATTGGTGGATAACAAAAAAACTAGGGGATTTCCTTGATTTTACAATAAAGTTTGCGCTAAGAAACATGTAAATAAACAAAAAAATCCACAAAAATTGCCTGAATATATGTTCGATTGTCAAAAATTATACAAAATATGTGGATGTGGATAAAAATTGACAAAAATTTAGCAGCTATTTTTTATTTACATTATTAATAAAAAAAGATGAAAAAAGCCTTGACGAATAAGGCTTTGGCACATATAATCAGTAGTGCTATTTTTCAGTAAAAACAAGGAGGTGGTAGCCTTATGAGTAAGATGACCTTTCAACCTAAGAAAAAATCACATGCAAAGGTTCATGGTTTTAGAGCAAGAATGAGCTCAGCAGGCGGAAGAAAAGTTTTAGCCGCTAGAAGAGCAAAAGGAAGAAAAGTTTTATCAGCTTAAGACCACCAAAGAAGTAAGGTGGTCTTTCTTCTTATGTGAGGAAGGAATTTTAATTTGAAAAACTATGATTCGCTGAAGAATTCCGCTCAATTTAAGGAAGTTTACAATAAAGGAAAAAGCGTAGCCAATAAGCTTTTGGTCCTTTATGTATATCCTCAAGAAGGAAGCAACAAATTAGGTATTTCCGTTAGTAAAAAAGTTGGAAATAGCGTTGTTAGACACAGAACTACAAGATTAATAAGACAAAGCTACCTGGCAATTAAAGATAAACTGCCGGATGGCTTTCATTTTGTAATTATTGCAAGAAGTGATGCTGCAAATAAAAAGCAGCAAGACATTGATGAGGCGCTTTGGCACTTATTCAAATTGCAAGGATTGGTTTAAGCTATGATGAAGAAAATTTTAATAGCACCAATAAAGTTTTATCAGAAAAACATTTCGGGTTTGAAACACTATGGGTGTTGCAAATATTACCCTACCTGCTCTCAATATGCGATCGAAGCGATTGAGAAGTATGGCCCGCTTAAAGGGCTGGGATTGGCTATCTATAGAATCCTAAGATGCAATCCATTCTCCAAGGGTGGTTACGACCCGGTACCATAAGGAGGATCTATGACAGTTTCTAACATTTTATTGGCATGCGGCGCAGCTACACAAACAGCTGCGGTAGCAGGTAACGGTTGTTACGATTGGCCGGTAATTAAACAAATCATCTGGGTTTTCGGATTTGTAATGGAATACATTTTCAAGTTCTTCGACCTTATCGGAATTGGTAATGTCGGAATTGTAATTATTGTGTTCACTCTTATTATCAAGTTCGTTTTATTACCTCTTACAATTAAACAACAAAAATTTTCAAAGTTAAGTGCTATTATGCAGCCAGAACTTCAAGCTGTTCAGGCTAAGTATAAGGGCAAAAACGATCAGTACTCAATGCAGCAGATGCAAGCCGAGACAAAAGAAATTTATGCTAAGTACGGCGTGTCTCAAGCAGGTGGATGCTTACAGACATTTATTCAGATGCCTATATTGATTGCGATGTATGGTGCTTTAAGAGAGCTTCCAACATTCATCAATATCTTAAAAGCTCCATTGGAGAAGGTAGTTAATGAATTAGCAAAAATTGGACCACAAGCGTTTGAAACAATTTCTAAAGGCTTAGGCGATTCATCTATTGAAGTATCAAATCAGATTACAACACTTTACAATTTCTCACATGCACAGTGGGATCAATTAATCGCAGCTTCTGGCGAACAATCAGGCGTAGTTGCTCAGTTACATGAGCAAATGATTAATGCCAACAGATTCTTAGGCTTTGATATAAGCCAGTCACCTCTTAACTTAATTAAAGGTGGCGGAATTGGAATCGTTGCAATAATCCTTCCGCTTATTGCCGGATTTGCTCAGTGGTTATCATTTAAGCTCACTCAGACAAAACAAAGTTCACAGGCAAAGGATGCTTCGGCAGCAACAATGAACTCAATGGGTTTTGTAATGCCTCTGTTCTCAGTATTTATCTGTTTGACACTTAACTCAGGACTTGGTCTTTACTGGGCATTTTCATCACTTTTCCAAGTAGTTCTTCAGATATTCATTAACAAACATTATCGCAAAATCAACATGGATGAATTTGTTAAAGAAAACATGAAAAAAGCTGAAGAAAAAGCTGAAAAGAAAAAAGCAAAACAAAAAGATAGAGTTAGTGCTTCTTCAATTTTACAAGGAGCAAATACTAATACAAAGAGCATTGAATCTCAAGCACCTACAACGCTTGCACAAAAAGCTAACATGAACGTGGTATCTGGCGACGAAGTTAAATCGCAACCAATTAATCCTAATTCATTAGCTGCAAAAGCGGGCATGGTTGCGCAGTATAACGCTGAAAACGGAATAGACATGTCCGAAGAGACTCAAACTAAGACTCATAGAAAATATAAGAAGTAGTCAGGAGGCAAACATGGAATATCAAGAGTTTACAGGAAAAACCGTAGACGAAGCTATAACAGAAGCAACGATTGCCCTTGAAACTACAAGCGATAAAATAGAATACGAAGTAGTTGAAGAAGGTAACGGTGGTCTTTTAGGTTTATTCTCAAAAGAAGCTGTAATAAAAGCTAGAAAAAAACAAACTGAAGAAGGAGCTATAAAAGAGTTTCTTACAGATGTTTTAGAAAAAATGGAAGTTGTAGCTGAGCCTAAGATTGAAATAGATGAAATAGAAAAAGTTATCACTATCGATTTAGAAGGCGAAGATACAGGCGATTTAATCGGAAAAAGAGGACAGACTTTAGATGCATTGCAATATTTAGTTAGCATCATTGCAAATAAAGAAAAAGAAGATTATTACAGAGTTAAATTAGATACAAAAGATTATAGAGAAAGAAGAAAACAAACTTTGGAAAATCTTGCAAAAAATATTGCAACTAAAGTTAAGAAAACAAAACATAAAATCACTCTTGAGCCGATGAATCCTTACGAAAGAAGAATTATCCACTCATACTTACAAGCTGATAAGTTTGTTACTACAAAGAGTGAGGGCGAGGAGCCTAATAGAAAAGTAGTTGTTTATTATAAGCGATAACAAAGAAGCGCCTCGGACAAAACGTTCGAGGCGCATATAAATTATGATTAATCAAACTGATACAATCGCGGCTATTTCAACAGCAATGAATAATTCCGGCATTGGAATTGTTAGAATAAGCGGCGAGGATGCATTTAATATTATAAAGAAAATTTTCAAACCGGCAAAAGATAAAGACTTATCTAGTGTGCCGTCTCATTCTGTTCATTACGGAAATATTGTTGACGGCGAAACGATAGTCGACGAAGTGCTGGTTCTTATTATGAAAGGTCCACATACATACACTAAAGAAGATACGGTAGAAATAGATTGCCATGGTGGTATGTATGTTCTAAATAAAACACTTGAACTTGTTATTAAAAACGGTGCAAGGGTAGCTGAACCTGGAGAATTTACAAAAAGAGCTTTTATTAATGGAAGAATTGATCTTTCCCAGGCCGAAGCGGTAATCGATGTAATAAATGCAGAGAATGATTTTGCTCTTAAGTCTGCCCTATCTCAACTTAAAGGCAGCATCTCTGAAAAAATCAGAGCTAAAAGAGCGATTCTTTTAGAGCAAATAGCATATATTGAAGCGGCTTTAGACGACCCGGAACATATCGAGATGGAAGGTTATGGCCAAAAGCTTCTTCCAATTGTTAATTCATGTATCGAAGACATTAAAGAACTTTTAGATAGTGCTGATGACGGACGAATTATCAAAGAAGGTATAAAGACGGTTATTTTAGGAAAGCCGAACGTCGGAAAATCGTCACTTCTTAATGCTCTTTTAGGAACTGACAGAGCTATCGTTACTGATATTGCGGGCACAACACGTGACGCACTAGAAGAAAGTTTAAGGCTTAATGATGTAACTCTTAACATTATTGATACAGCTGGAATTAGAAACACGGATGACGTGATTGAAAAAATTGGTGTGGACAAAGCAAAGGATTATGCTAAAGAAGCGGACTTAATAGTCTTTGTTGTTGACACATCGAGAGAATTAGACGATGACGATTTTGCAATTATTGATATTATAAAAAACAAAAAGGCCATTACCCTATTTAACAAACAAGACCTTCCTCAAAAAGCTGATATACAAAATTTGTATAACAGACTCGGCAAAATTCCTGTGATTGAAACGAGTATTACGGAAAATGTTGGGCTTGATAAGTTTGCTAGTTTGGTAAAAGAGATGTTTTATAACAAGGAAATTAATTTTAATGACCAAGTTTATATAACGAACATGAGACAAAAAGCTGCGTTGATGGCAGCGCATTCAAGTCTTTTAAAGGCTGTTGATTCTATTGAGTGCGGAATGTCGGAAGATTTTTATACTATCGATTTGATGGATGGATATACGCAGCTTGGAGTTGTAATTGGCGAAGCGATTGAAGATGATCTTGCAGACGAGATTTTCTCGAAATTCTGCATGGGGAAATAATAGAAGATAAGTAAGTGGCGAAGATAATGATGTTCCGCAAAACGGCTCGAAACGTTCTAGGCTCTGAGCATGTCGGCGGAACCGTGTTCCGGCTCGGGCTCCGGATGGAACGGAGACCCTCCCCGAAACCACCGCCATACTCATCGCCAAGAACTTTCGGCTTACTGTTTTGCCGGAGCATCATTATCTTCGCTCGATAAATTTTCTGAAGCGAGCGGAGCCGTGCAATTCGTTATCGGCGAGTTGGAACCCGAGCCAGGAACGAATTCGTACGGGACGCGAGCTAGTGTAGAAACGATGTTGAAAGGATATAGATGAAGAATATTGTTGAAAATTACGACATAGTTATTGTTGGGGCGGGCCACGCTGGATGCGAGGCAGCGCTAGCAAGCGCACGCCTTGGAATGAATACGATTATGTTTACTGTTAGCATCGACAGTATTGCGCTAATGCCGTGTAATCCCAATATCGGCGGCAGCAGTAAAGGGCATCTCGTTAGAGAATTAGATGCTCTCGGCGGCGAGATGGGTAAGAATATTGATAAAACTTTTATTCAGTCAAGAATGCTTAATACTTCTAAAGGCCCAGCAGTTCACTCTCTTAGAGCCCAGGCAGACAAACAAGATTATACTAGGGAAATGAGAAAAACCCTTGAAAATACAGACAACCTTACGATTAGACAAGCCGAAGTTACTGAGCTTATTGTAGAAGATGGAAAAGTTTGTGGGGTTAAAACTTATTCAGGAGCAACTTACCTAGCAAAGGCAGTTGTTTTAGCAACAGGAACCTACCTAAAAGCCCGTTGTATTTATGGCGATGTTAGTAATCCGACTGGACCTAACGGACTCCAGGCAGCTAATCATTTAAGTGATTCTCTTGTTGCGAACGGAATTCCGGTTAGAAGATTTAAGACGGGAACGCCGGCAAGAGTAGATAAAAGAAGCCTTGATTTTTCTAAGATGAAAGAGCAAAAGGGCGATGTTCCTATCGTTCCGTTTTCGTTTTCTACAAATCCAGATGATATTCAAAAAGAGCAGGTTTCATGTTGGCTTACATACACGACAGAAGAAACTCATAAAATCATTAGAGAAAATATTGACCGCTCTCCCCTCTTCTCTGGCGTAATCGAAGGAACAGGTCCAAGATACTGCCCTTCTATTGAAGATAAAGTTGTAAAATTTCCGGAAAAAGAAAGACATCAGATTTTTGTTGAGCCAGAAGGTCTTTATACAAATGAGATGTATCTTTCTGGAATGAGCTCTTCTCTACCTGAAGATGTCCAATTTGCTATGTATAAAACGATGATTGGACTAGAGAACGTTAAGATTATTAGAAATGCTTATGCAATTGAATATGATTGCATTAATGCTAACGAGATAAAAGCGACTCTTGAATCTAAGAAAATTGCGAATTTATATTTTGCTGGCCAGGTAAATGGTAGTTCTGGATATGAGGAAGCTGCAGTTCAAGGGTTTATGGCTGCGGTTAACGCTGTAAGAAAGATTCAGCAAAAGGAACCTTTAATCTTAGATCGAAGCCAGGCTTATATTGGAGTTTTGATTGACGATCTTGTTACAAAAGAAAATAATGAGCCTTACAGAATGATGACTAGTCGTGCGGAATACAGGCTTTTACTTCGTCAAGATAATGCAGATTTACGTCTTAGTGAAATTGGCCATGAGATTGGTCTTGTTTCGGATGAACGTTATGAATACGTAAAAAATAAAAAGAAAATTATTGAAGAAGAAGTCGCTCGCCTTGAGCAAATTCCTATCGGCGCAGGCAAAAAAACACAAGATATAGTGGTTAAATATGATAGTTCACCACTTAATACAGGAATGACGCTTGATGAGCTTATTAGAAGGCCTGAACTTGATTATGAAAAATTAAAGGACTTAGATCCTGAATATAAAGATTTACCTAAAGACATTATTGACCAAATCAATATTGAAATTAAATATAAAGGTTATATTGAAAGACAGGAAAAACAGGTTGAAAATTTCAAACGTGTTGAATGCAGAAAATTAAGTGAAGATATTGATTATGAACAAATCAGCGGCCTTAGACTTGAGGCTGGTCAAAAACTAAATCTCTTTAAGCCCCACTCTATTGGACAGGCATCAAGAATTTCTGGCGTAACGCCAGCTGATATCGCGGTGCTTCTAGTCTACTTATCCAAAGAAGGAAAATAATGTTTCACGTGAAACATCATTAAAGCGCACTGCAACGCAAAACTTAGCGACAAAGCATCCTAAATTCGCTGCGCACTGGAAAAATCGCGTCTTTTCACAAAAATTGCGGTAACCATGGCTAAAAACTTAGCGACGATGGATTCTAAGTTCGTTGCACGTTAGGAAAAGCGTGCTTTTTCGCGGACTCCGGATGGAACGGAGATCCGCTCAAAGCTCCTAACGCACAACTTACTAAGAATCCTCGTCATGCGTTTTTAACCACGGCTCCGCAATTTTTGCTAAAAAAACGAAGCAATGCATTAAACTAGCCTTTGTGGCAAATAGTATTCTGGCAAAACAGTAAGCCGAAAGTTCTTAGCAAAGCGGATGTCGGGAGTCTTGCTGAGCGTCTCCGTTCCATCCGGAGTCCGAGCCGGAACACGGTTTCGCCGACGTGCAGCGAATCTAGAACGCCATGTGCCGTTTTGCGGAGTCTTGTTTTGGACATTGCGTTATGAGCTTGTCCTAACTGACAGCTTGCAACGCGCGTTATCCGGAAGACATTAGCCGTTTTGCAGAATGTTATTTGTCACAAAGGCGACCTCAGAATATTTTGGTGTTGCAATGAAGGTGACTTTATTTTAAGATAAGTGGGACGGATTAGGAGGAATGTTTCACGTGGAACAATTTGAAATCTTAAGAGAATACGCAAAAAGCATTAATATTGATTTTAGCGAGGAACAAATAGAAAAGTTTGCTTCCTTTACGAATCTTCTTTTAAAGAAGAATAAAGTTATGAATCTTACAGCTATCACCGAGCCTTTGGAAGTTGAAATAAAACATATGGTAGATTCAGTCTCTGCAGCACCACAAATTATGGAAAAAGCCTTGAAAATAAAGGAAAATTGCTCTTGTGGGAGAGCTCCGGAAGAGACCACAAAATATAGGGTTTTAGACATCGGAACAGGCGCAGGATTTCCGGGAATTCCACTTAAAATTGCCCTTCCCGAATTTGATTTTCTACTCGTAGATTCCCTTAATAAAAGGATTAATTTTATTGAAGAAGTCATTAAAAAACTTGAATTAGAAGAGATAAAAGCAGTGGCTGGAAGAGCTGAGGATTTAGCGAAAACAGGAGAACCATTAAGAGAATCCTTTGACTTTTGTGTTTCCAGAGCAGTTGCAGATACAGCCGTTTTAGTTGAATATGCAATGCCGTTCGTAAAGGTTGGCGGATATGGTATTTTCTATAAATCATCTGATTGCGAAGATGAGGTTTTATCTGCAAAGAAAGCTATTGAAGAAATGGGCGCAGAACTAGAAGAAATTAGAGATTTCGAACTTCCAAACGGCGCAGGAAAAAGATCCTTAGTAATTCTTAGTAAAAAAAACACGACGCCGGAGAAATATCCGCGTCGCGCAGGAAAACCATCCAAATCACCAATTAAATAAATTTATCATTTAACAAAACTGATGAAATATCGCCATAGGTAAAATTCTTATCTTCTTTTCTTTCCAAGATAAATACATTTGAACGGATAAAGTTTGGCTTTCTGTTTATTGAAACAGCAAGATGTCCAGCCAAGCGGCTTGCCATAACATGGCGGCCTTCCTTATCAAAGGGGGCGGCACCGATTAAGCTATACATGTTAAAAAGAAATGTTCCGATTAATGGGAAGTCTAAAAGGTTTTTAAGAGCAAGCGCAACTTCTTTTTTCAATTTAATGTTTTCACTTTTTGCTGGGTTTAATAAAACAATTTTATCAAAAAGCTCAGGAGAAAGTTTATTTGCTTGCAATGCGAAAAGACCAGAATCTCCGCATGCAATAAGGGAAGCTTTCTTTCCGATAACATCAGAAACAAAGTTTTTAAGAAGAGTCACATATACGAAATTTGTATAAGTGATCCAAGGTTTATCAGAAAGGCCAAAGCCTAATAAATCTATTGTATATACAGTGTTTGTAAGGCTTAAGTGCTTTGTAAGTGTTTCAAGATTTTTACCAGAATGATCAGGAGTAAGAGAGTGTACTAAAATAACAGGAGAACCTTTACCTCTTTTTGTATAGAAGATTTTCCCGTATTTCCACATATAAAGTTTTCCATCTTCTGGAATGTTTGAATTGTGAATGCGTTCTTCAACAAACGCAAAGAAAGCATTTATGCCTGCAATAATAAGGCCTATGCCAAATATATAAGATAAAATTTTAAATATTTTCTTACCAAAGTTCATTGTATTCATCCGTATCCCTGAACCTAAATTATAAATCAAAATTGTATTTTTTTCAACGCATGGATAACGTAAAATGTACAAAAACACTTTTTCAAGAGATTTTTGCACAAAACTTGCACTTTTTCAAAAAATGTCCGTAACATGAAATGAAATATGCTTTAAGATGAATACAATTCACTTATTGAAGGGCCAAATTGAAAGTGTTTCACGTGGCACAAAATCGAAAAAAAGTGCTTGTAATCAAGGTTTTTCTTGTGTTACAATACGCTTTAATTATATTCGGAAAGAATATATTTTTTACATTTTTTAGGAGAAGTTTATGGGTAGAATTATTGCAGTTGCTAATCAGAAAGGTGGAGTTGGAAAAACTACTACCACAATAAATTTATCAGCTGCACTCGCAGAAGAGAAAAGAAAAGTTTTGTTAGTTGATCTCGACCCACAGGGAAATGCCTCAAGCGGTGTCGGCATCGACAAAAGAAGCTTAGACATTACACTCTACGAGTTATTTGTTGGAAAAACAACATTTGATGAGTGCGTTGTAAAAACCGAATACGAAAATCTTTGGGTACTTCCTTCTAATATAAATCTTTCGGGCGCAGAAATTGATTTAATAGATATGGAAGATAGAGAACATTATTTAAAGAAGATTCTCGATCCGGTTAAGGACAGGTTTGATTTTATTTTAATCGATTGTCCGCCTTCACTAAACATGTTGACGGTAAATGCGATGAGCGCTGCGGACACAGTACTTGTTCCTATCCAGTGCGAATATTATGCACTCGAAGGACTTTCGCAATTATTACATACAATAAATCTTGTAAAGAAAAAACTTAATCCGGACTTAAAACTAGAAGGCGTTGTTTTTACAATGTATGACGCTAGAACGAAACTTTCTTTGCAAGTTGTTGAAAATGTAAAAGAGACATTAAAAGAAAATATTTATAACACCATTATTCCAAGAAATGTAAGACTTGCAGAAGCTCCGAGTTATGGAATGCCTATTACGGAATATGCACCAACATCGACAGGAGCAGATAGTTATAGACTTTTAGCAGCAGAAGTTATTTCAAGAAGAGATTAGTTTTAGAAATTTGGTAATCCATCTTATATAGGAAGAAAAACGAAAGAGAAGGTTTTTATGGCAAAGAAAAAAGGACTAGGAGGCCTTGGCAAAGGATTAGATTTATTACTACCAACAGATGTCGAGGAACCAATTAAAAAAAGTATCGAAGAAAAAGATGTTGTTTCACTTAAGACTTCTATGATTGAACCTAACAGGGAGCAACCAAGAAAAAAATTTGACGAAGAAGCTTTAGAAGAACTTTCAGAGTCTATCAAACAATATGGAATTATCCAACCAATCATTGTTTGCAAAAAAGATGATTATTATCAAATCATTGCAGGCGAGAGAAGATGGAGAGCCGCAAAGAAGGCAGGCTTAAAAGAAGTTCCTGTTGTAATTAAAGATTATTCAGAAAAAGAAATTGCTGAAATTTCGCTCATTGAAAATATACAAAGAGAGGATTTAAATCCTATCGAAGAAGCTAAGAGCTATAAAAAACTTATCGATGATTATAAATTAACTCAAGATGAGCTCGCTAAAAGAGTTTCTAAAAGCAGAACAGTTATCACTAATGCGATGAGACTTCTTAAACTTCATGAAGAGGTTCAAAAAATGCTTGTCGACGGTGCATTGAGTGCGGGACATGCAAGAGCGATTCTTGGAATTGAAAATAAAGAAAAACAATTAAAAGTAGCAAAAGATGTTGTAGAAAAAAGCTTAAGTGTTCGCCAGACAGAAGATTTAGTAAAAGCTTTAAGCGAAAGCGTTGGCAAGAAAAAAGCCGAAAAGAAAAAAGATGATATGGCTTTCGTTTATAAAGATTTAGAAAAGAAATTGGGTACGGCCCTTGGAACGAAAGTAAAAATAAATCGCCGCGATAAAGGCAAAGGCAGAATTGAAATTAATTATTATTCCGAAGACGAATTAGATAGAATTTACGGCATTATAAATAAGGGAGCAAAATAATGTTAGATATAAAGTTGTTAAGAACTGATTTTGAAGGCGTAAAAAAAGCGCTTGAAAATAGAAACGAAGAATTTGATTTAGATCAATTTAAAACATTAGATGAGCAAAGAAGAAATTTACTTAGTGAAGTTGAAGTTTTAAAAGCGCAGCAAAATAAAGTTTCAAAGCAGATTCCTCAAATGAAAAAAGCCGGCGAAGACACAAGTGCTGTTATGGCCGAAATGAAAGAACTTTCTGAAAAAATAAAAGGCCTTGACGCTAAAGTTGCTGAAGCCGATAAAGCATTAAACGATTGGATGCTTACTATACCGAACATCCCACACCCAACGGTTCCAGCAGGAAAAACTGACGAAGATAATGTTGAGATTAGAAAGTGGGGCGAGCCAACTAAATTTGATTTTGAACCAAAGGCGCATTGGGACCTCGGAGAAGAACTAGGAATACTTGATCCATACACAGCAGCAAAAATAAGCGGAAGCCGCTTTACAGTATATAGAAACGATGGAGCTAAGTTAGAAAGAGCTATTATGAACTTCTTCCTTGATACGCACACAGAAAAACATGGCTACACAGAAGTGTTCCCACCGTTTATGGTTTCAAGAGAGAGCATGACTGGCACAGGTCAGCTTCCAAAATTTGAAGAAGATGCTTATAAAGTTTTTGGTGATGGAAAAGAATATTTCCTTGTACCAACAGCAGAAGTTCCAGTAACAAACATGTATCGCGACATGATTTTAGATGGCAACCAACTTCCAATTAAGCATTGCGCATACACAGCATGTTTTAGAGCTGAAGCTGGTAGCGCAGGCCGTGACACAAGAGGACTTATCCGTCAACATCAATTTAACAAAGTTGAACTTGTAAAATTTACAAAGCCGGAAGATTCATATGAAGAACTTGAAAAGTTAACGAATGATGCAGAAGAAGTTTTGCAACTGCTTGGACTTCCTTATAGAGTAGTAAAAATTTGCCTTGGTGATTTAGGGTTCACAGCGGCGATGAAGTACGATATCGAAGTTTGGATGCCAAGTTACAACAGATATGTTGAGATAAGCTCTTGCTCTAACTTTGAAAGTTTCCAAGCCAGAAGAGCAAATATCAAATATAAAAACGATCCTAAAGATAAAGCAGAGTTTGTTCATACCCTTAACGGCAGTGGTGTCGCAATCGGAAGAACAACTGCAGCAATCATGGAGAATTTCCAACAAGCTGATGGCAGTGTTGTTGTACCAGAAGTACTTAGACCATATCTTAAAAAAGATGTGATTGAAAAAATAAAGTAAGCCTTCTTAGTTAAATGGATATAACAAGCCCCTCCTAAGGGCTAGTTACAGGTTCGATTCCTGTAGGGGGTGTTTAAGCGAAAGCTTATGAAACCAAAAATAATTTGTCAACAGACAAGAAAGAGGAAAAGTATGAAAAAAACAGCAAAAGTATTAGCAGTTGTTTTAACCCTCGCTTTAGCAGTTACCTGCTTTGCAGCTTGTGGTAAAAAACAGGGCTCAGGAGATGGAGCTTGGAAAATTGGTTGGACAGGTCCTTTAACAGGAGATGCTTCATCATACGGCATTTCAGTAGAACAGGGCGCAATGCTTGCTATGGAAGAAATTAATGCAGCAGGCGGCGTAAATGGATTTAAGCTTGATCTCAAAGATATTGATGATAAAGCAGCAGCAGCAGATGCAACAACAGGATTCGGTCAGTTAATGGACTGGGGAATGCAAGCATCACTGGGTTCAGTAACATCTGGCTCAGCAGAAGCTTTCGGACAACAAGCAGCACAGGCACACTTATTCTTCCTCACACCGTCTGCATCAGCAGCATCAGTTATCGAAACTGGCGACACAGCGTTCCGTGTATGCTTTGGTGATCCTGACCAAGGAACTTTAGCAGCTGGAGAACTTACAAAGAATTTCAAAAATATTGGATGTATCTATGATACATCAGATACATACTCATCAGGTATCTATGATGCATTCGTAGCAGAAATGAAAAACTTAAAAGTTGATTTTAAAACAGCTACATTCGATGCAGACAATAAGAAGAGCTTCTCAGCTCAGGTTGAAATGCTCAAAGACTGTGACGTTATCTTCTGTCCATTCTATTACACAGAAGCTAGTCTTGTAGCAAAAGAATGCACAAACTCAGGACACGGAGACATCACACTCTTTGGTTGTGACGGATTCGATGGACTTGCACCATTATTAGAAGATACAGTTAAGAACCCAATTAGTTACATTACACCTTTCGATGCTGAAGGAACTGATGAGAAGACTGCAGCATTCGTAAAAGCTTATACAGAAAAATATGGTGTTGCACCAGATCAATTTGCAGCTGATGGATATGATTGTATATACACAATCGCAGCATGCCTTGAAAAAGCTGAATGTAAAGATGTTACAATCGACGCAGCTTCACTTGCTGACATCTTAGTTAAAACAATTACAGCTAAAGATTTCTCATACGCAGGTGTAACAGGAACAATGAACTGGGATGCTTCAGGCGCTTGTAACAAGACTCCTATCATCAAAGTTCTTAACTAGTTAATATTAAAAATAAAAGAAACATTTAATAAAAATGAGCTTAAGCTAAGGTCAAATATGGCCTTAGCTAAGCCTATGTAAAAGGAGAGTATATATGGCGATAGCAATTAACGGCCTTAGCTTAGGTGCCATATACGCACTGATAGCGTTAGGCTACACGATGGTATACGGAATAGCAAAGATGTTGAACTTCGCTCATGGTGATGTAATCATGGTCGGAGCTTACATGATTTACACAATGTGTAATTTTACTTGGAGCTTAGGAACAATGCCTATTTGGTTAAGTTCTCTAATTTCATTCGTCGTGGCCGTCGTCGTCTGTACAGTTCTAGGTATTGTAATTGAAAAAGTTGCTTATAAACCGCTAAGAGGAGCTTCGCCTTTGGCAGCGCTTATTACTGCTATCGGTGTTAGTTACTTACTTCAAGGTGTTGCGCAACTTATTTGGGGTGCGGATCAAAGAACTATTTCTATCTTAGATAGATTAGGAACAGTTAATTTAGGAAAATATCCAATTAAATGGAGTGCAATTATAACAGTCGTTATTGGTGCAATTATCATGGTTGCGCTTGTTCTTTTCGTAAAGAAAACTCGTACAGGTCGTGCTATGCTTGCAGTTTCAGAAGACAAGGGCGCAGCTCAGATGATGGGTATTAATGTAAATAAAATTGTATCTATCACATTTGCGATTGGTTCAGGACTTGCAACATTTGCATCAATATTTTATTTGCCAATTACATCTATTAGCCCAACGCTTGGCTCTATGCCGGGTATTAAAGCTTTCGCCGCAGCAGTTATCGGTGGAATCGGCTCTATTCCAGGTGCAGTTCTCGGTGGCGTTTTATTAGGTGTTGTTGAAGTTGTTTGCAATTCGATTTCTGCTGTATCAAGTTATACAACTGCAATCGAATTTGCATTATTAATTATCATCCTATTAGTCAGACCTATCGGCCTTTTAGGAAAGAAGAGAAGGGTTAAGGTGTGATTATGAGTGATATGAAAAAGAAAAATATTTTCCAGAACGCATCTTGGAAAAATTACATAAACTATGCAGTAATTATCGCATTCTTAATCGTCATGATAGTGTTAAATTTAACTGGCGGTTTAGGTTATTCAGATAAGAGTACTTTGCCACGTATAGCATTTAGCTGTATCTTGGCTGTTTCGCTTAATTTAGTTGTTGGTTTCTTGGGAGAACTTTCACTTGGACATGCAGGATTTATGTGCGTTGGCGCATATCTTGGATGCTTCGTTGCAAATATTTTGCGTGAACAGACGGCTCTTCCAGAAATTTTAATTATCATTATCACGATGATTGTTGCTGGAATTATCGCAGCAATCTTTGGATTTATTATTGGCCTTCCGGCACTTAGACTTAAAGGCGACTACCTCGCAATTGCGACTTTAGCATTTGGCGAGATTGTTCGTTGCGTATTTAAGAATCTTAGTGTATTTGGCGGGGCTATGGGAATGAGCACAAAACTTTACGATTCAAATACTTTGTTTATTGTTGCTTTCGTAGTTTTGCTCATCGTACTTTTCTGTTGTCAAAATTTTATAAATAGTAAACATGGCCGTGCGGTTGTCGCTATTCGTGATAACGAAATCGCAGCAAAGGCTATGGGCGTTAATGTTACATTTTATAAGTTACTTGTATTTATGATAGCTGCTTTCTTTGCAGGAGTAGCCGGAGTTCTCTACGGAGAAACAATTGGTACTATTCGCCAGGAAACTTTCTCATATAACTACTCAATAGAAATATTGGTTATGGTTGTACTTGGCGGAATGGGATCAATTAACGGTTCGCTTATTGCAGCAGCGGTTATCACATATTTAAATATTGTCTTACAGGCACAGCTTTCAGGAGCGCTTGCACCGGTTAAGAATATTGTTTATGCATTAATTCTTATACTTATCATTATTTTTAGCAACGCTCCAGCTTTGAAAAACTTTAGAGAAAGCATCGATCCGAAAAAATGGCGAAAGAAAAAGAAGCCCGTCGATGCTGGCAAAATTAGAAATGATGGCGCCGCATGGGATAGAGTTCCAACTAAGATTAACATGGATGAGCTTTTATCGGCAGATGCAAGAACAGAATATGCGAGTGCACCTGTTAGTGAAAATGTTGGATTTTCAGATGATAGCGAAGATGTAAGAGCTTATATCCCAACACGTGAATTAGAAGAAATGAAGAAGGAGGACAAATAAATGGCAGAATATTTATTAGAGACAAAAGATCTCGGTATCTCCTTCGGTGGACTAAAAGCAGTTCAAGATGCAAATATAAAAATTAAGAAGGGTCAAATTTATGGAATGGTTGGACCTAATGGTGCTGGAAAGACAACTGTCTTTAACATGCTTACTGGCGTTTATCTTCCAACAACCGGAACTTTCTTCTTAGATGGCGAAGAACTTAAAGGCATGACGCAAGAACAGATTAATCACAAAGGAATCGCAAGAACATTCCAAAACATTCGTCTGTTCAGCAACATGAGTGTAATAAGAAACGTTATGGTTGGTCTTCACAATCAACCACAATACAAATGCAATTTTTTAACTAGCATGTTCCGCCTTCCAAGACATTTCAAAGTCGAAAGAGAAATGAGAGAACATGCAAAAGAAATATTAAGAGTTTTTGGTCTTGAGGAAGACAGAAATAATTTAGCATGTAACCTTCCTTATGGAAAGCAAAGAAAACTTGAGATTGCTAGAGCACTCGCAACAAATCCTAAACTTATTCTTTTAGATGAGCCGGCAGCAGGCATGAACCCTCAAGAGACCGCAGACCTTGTTCGTATCATCAAAAAGATAAGAGAAGATTTTAATCTTACAGTTCTTTTAATTGAGCATGATATGAAATTCGTTTCAGGTGTTTGCGAAGAACTTACAGTATTAAATTTTGGAACAGTGTTGGCACAAGGTAAAACGGAGGATTGCTTAAACAATCCAGAAGTTATCAAAGCGTATATTGGAGGTTGAGTTATGGCATTATTAGAAGTTAAAGACCTTCAGGTATTTTATGGAGTTATCCAAGCATTAAAAGGAATTTCCTTCGAAGTTAATGAAGGCGAAATAGTTACACTTATTGGTGCTAACGGCGCAGGTAAGACTACAACGATGCAAACAATCATAGGTCTTATCCAATCAAAAGCGGGCACTATTACATACGAAGGTAAAGATATAACAAAAGCACCATCACATAAAGTTGTATCAATGGGTATCAGTCAGGTTCCAGAAGGAAGAAGAATTTTCCAGGAACTTACAGTTTATGATAACCTTTTACTTGGTGCATATCTTCAAAAGGATCAAAAGGAAATAAAAAAAGATATAGAAAAAGTTTTCGAGCAATTTCCTATTTTAGGAAAACGTCGTACGCAGATAGCTGGAACTTTATCTGGTGGCGAGCAACAGATGCTTGCTATGAGCAGAGCTTTAATGGCACGTCCAAAACTTTTGATGCTTGACGAGCCTTCGATGGGACTTTCACCGTTGCTTGTTAGTCAGGTATTTGACCTTATCACTGATATGAACCAGCAGGGAATCACAATTTTGCTTGTTGAGCAAAATGCTGAAAAGGCATTAAAGATTGCAGATAGAGCTTATGTTCTTGCAAACGGCGAAATTACTCATAGTGGTACAGGTGCAGAACTTGCAAATTCTGAGGAAATCAAAAAAGCTTATCTCGGCGCATAAAAATAAAAAAGTTCGCATTTAATGCGAACTTTTTTATTTACCTCGAAAAATCGCCCTTTGTCGGGCTCTTTACTATATGCTCGCGGACAGTGTAGCTCGTTCCTGGCTCGGGTTCCAACTCGCCGATAACGAGCTACACTGCTCCGCTCGCTCCATTAAACAGTGAGCAGAGCCGTGCAACTTTTTTCAGAGCGTTTTTAGCGGTTGAAAAAAGTTCGTACGGGATGCGAACGTAATAAAGCCAGGGTGTCCGCGAGCTAAAATTCTAACGTTGGGTGTTTAGTCAATATTTCTTCGGTTGTAAACATTTCAAATCCTTCGTAGGAAAATCGAGGGACGGTGATACATGTTACAAAGGTTCCATCTTCGCTACTTGTATTTTTAGAAGCGAAGGTTACGCCTTTCTTAAAATAAAACATTGGAGAGCAGCTTTCTTCAATGCCTAGTTTGGCATAAGAGATAGTGCCGTCTTCTTCAATGCAGCATAAGTCCAAAGGAGCACCGCAAACATAGCACCAATATTCATCACAATCAATTCTATGAAAAGCGGTTTTTTCACTCGGAGCAACATAGTAATAAATTGAGCCTGAAGAAGCGCGGTCGTCCCCTTCATGTTTGAAATGTTTTTCTACGAATGCACCGTTTTCAACATGTGCACTCATAGAATATTTATCCATTAATTCTTTAGCAGTCATATAAAAAACTCCTCTTAAAAATTATCAGTAATAACGTTCGCACCCCGTCGGTTCGTTCCTGGCTCGGGTTCCAACTCGCCGATAACGAGCCACACTGCTCCGCTCGCTCCATTAAACAGAGAGCAGAGCCGTGCAACTTTTTTCAGAGCGTTTTTAGCGGTTGAAAAAAGTTCGTACGGGATGCGAACGTAATAAAGCCAGGGTGTCCGCGAGCTAAATTATTTAAATTCTTTTTGTTTGTATATGTCTACTATGTGATCGTACAACGCTTTGGCAGCTGGGCTCATAGCGTTATAATCAATAGTAGAAAGCCCAACGATACGATATCCTTCTTCCTCGAATGGGTAAACGTCCAAAGCATAAGGAATACCGGTAAGAACCATTTGTGGCATGACGGCAAAACCAAAACCGTTTTCAACCATAACAAGGGCGGAAAGGTCGTCTTCGATGTGGCAGTTAGAACTATAAGTTATGTGGTGATTTTTTAAGTATTCACGAATATCGGCATCAACAGTTTCTTGAAGCATGATAAACGGTGTATGTCTTATTTCGTCAAACGTCATAACATCAAAAGGTTCTTTCTTTTTAAAAGTTTTTGGAACAACACAAAGAAGCATGTCTTTGTGCAAAGATTCAAAAGGCAAGTCACCACAAGCAGATTTAGATTGAAAACCAAAATCAATGATGCCGTTTTTAAGCCAATTTGTAATATCGGAGTAAGTTCCTTCGTAAATCTCGATTTTCATGTCGGGATATTTTTTCTGGAAAGTTTTTAATATATCAGGAATCCAGTTAGTACATGTTGAAGAGAAGGTTCCTATTCTTACAACACCGGTTTGGATTCCGCTGAATTCTGAAACAGCCTGCATAAGAATTTGCTCTGAAGAAAGAACCGAGTTTACATAGGGAAGAAGATTTCGGCCAAAACTTGTAAGCGTGTTTCCAAGCTTGCTTCTAATAAACAAAGTTGCACCGAGTTCCTTTTCCATTGATGAGATAGCATGTGAAACTGCGGATGGGGTTATTCCGAGAATTTCAGCAGCTTTTTGAAAACTGCCTTGTTCTACGACGGTCTTAAAAACTTGGTATGAAAGTAGTGTCATGTAAGCTCCTTATAATAATCATTAAGTATTAATGGAATAAATCCAAAAATGTCAGATGCAGCAAGGCCCATTTCGCCTATGAGTTTTGCCGCTTTGTCGCCGGCCGCACCATGTATATAAACACCTATGCGAGCTGCATCCAAAGGGGCATACCCTTGAGCAGCCAAAGAAGCGATAAGTCCACAAAGAACATCGCCCGCACCTGCGGTTGCCATCCCAGGGTTACCAGTTATATTTTCAAATACATCATATATTTCATCACTAAAGACGCTGGCAGCAGTGTTGCCACAAACTAAAGTGCCTGCGCCTTTTAAAACGGCAGTGCAGTTAAACATTTTAGCGAGTTCTTTAACAATGGCTGCGCGATCTTTTGATAAGCGAAGAGACTCTAAATCAGGATCAAGTCTTAAAAGTCTATCGGCTTCACCAGGGTGCGGAGTTATGATAACGTTTGCGCATGATTCAGCCAAAGAATCCGCAAGTGCAGGATATTTTGAAACAGCGTTAAGAGCATCCGCATCTAAAACAAGGGTACCCTCATAATTTTCTATAATTGTATTTAGTATAAATAGCCTGTCATCAGAAGCGCCAAGTCCTGGGCCGGCGGCGATAACGTCATAAACAGAAAGGTCAAAATTTTCTGAATATTCTACACATGTGCACTCGGGCGAGCTAACTTGCAAAATAGGATAAATCGGGTCTGTTAAATCAGGAAGCAAAAAGCTTACTAATCCAGCACCACTTTTTACAGCTGTATGGCCAGTCAAAGTAGCGGCTCCGGCCATGCCCGGAGAGCCAGCGAAAACAAGAACTCGACCGTAATCGCCTTTATGGGTATTTTTCTCTCGTTTAAATAATGTTTTTTGAATGTAGGTGTCATCTGTATATAGCATTGAAACCTCCTATCTATTTATGGTTTGCGCTCCCGTAGGACAGCATCTATATGATTTGCCATGGACCGAGCGCGAGTAGGAGAGCACCATGCGAGCAGGAGGGTCCCTTTTTTGGGGAGTACCTGCGAAGCATGGGAGGTGTCCTACGGGAGCTCGGACTCATAAGTGAACAAAATTAATGTTACACATGAATTAATTTAATGATAATCGATTTTTAGGCGCTGTCAATGCTTGTTGTAAAAAAACATTCATGATAAAATAAAATTAACTTGGGGTACTATGTTAAAATGAGCAAAACATTGTATGGAAAACTAATTGAATATGGACAAACAGGGATTTATCCGTTTTGTATGCCGGGCCATAAAAGAAATTTTAGGGGACCTAAAATTAGCAATCCTTACAACATTGATATAACGGAAGTAGAAGGATTTGATAATCTACACGATCCACAAGGTCTTATAAAAGATATTGAGAAAAAAGCATGCAGCATATATAAATGTTCGAATGTTTTGCTTTCTGTTAATGGAAGCAGTGCCGGAGTTTTAGCGGCAATAACAGCGATTAGCGGAAGTACGATTGTGGCAAGAAATTGCCATAAGTCGGTTTTCGATGCGGTCTCATTAAATAAGAAACAGGTATATTATCTTTATCCGAAAACATTATTAGATTATGAAAATATTTATGGTGGCGTTTCGGCAAAAGATGTTGAAGGGTTATTAGATAGACATCCAGAAGTAAAGAGTGTAGTTATCACATCGCCGACATACGAAGGATTTGTCTCAGACATAAAAAAGATTGCAGATGTTGTGCATGCACATGACGCATATTTAATAGTGGATGAGGCGCATGGTGCGCACCTTCCTTTCTGTGAAGGCTTTCCAACATCAGCTATTTACCTTGGTGCGGATATTGTTGTGCAAAGCCTTCATAAAACATTGCCTTCGCTTAATCAAACAGCGCTAGTATTTGTAAATAATAGTGCACTTGAGATGGCCGTAAGAAGATGCCTTAGTGCGTTTACAACAACCTCTCCATCTTACATGCTTTTAGCAAGTGCGGAATATTGCATAAGATGGAGCCATGCACACAAAAAAGAATTTGAAGCATACCAAAAACTACTTGAAGAATATATAGAAAAGTTTGCACGCTTTAAAAATATCCATTTAATAACAAAAGAAGATGTGATTGGAAAAGCGGATATATATGATATGGACCCATCAAAGCTCGTATTTACATGTGAAAAAATGACTGGCGTTGCATTTAGTGAATATTTGTTACATGAAAGAAAAATTCAAATGGAGATGGCGGGGCTTAAGCACGTAATTGGCATGAGCTCTGTTATGGATACGAGAGAAGGATTTTCAAGATTATATAGATCCGTAGAAGCAGCAGAGCGCTTGCCAGAATATAAACCAAGACGCTCAATGACAAAAGATAATTTAGAAAAAATTGCCCTGCTTCATGCCTTTGAAGTAGGAAAAGAGTATAATGATTTTATATATGTTTATCCGCCTGGATGCCCAGTAGTTGCGCCGGGCGAAATATATTCTGCTAGAAAAAGAGACTATATTATTAAGTGTATAACAGAAGGACTGGAAGTAATGATATGGGAAAGATTTTCTTCTTAATGGGAAAAAGCGCGTCCGGAAAGGACAGCATATATAGTGAGATTTTATCTGATGAAACACTAAATCTTAAGCCTTACGTAGGCTTTACTACCAGACCGATTAGAGATGGTGAAACTAACGGAGTTGAATATTTTTTCACTACGAAAGAAGATTTAGAGAGTTATGAAAAATCCGGGAAGTTAATAGAGCAAAGAGTTTATCATACGGTTTATGGTGACTGGTATTATTACAGCGTAGATAGCGAAAAAGTTGACCTTACAAACAATGATTACCTATATATTGGAACTTTAGAATCTTACGTAAAGATGAGGAATTATTATGGAAGCGAAAAAGTTGTTCCGCTTTATGTTGAAGTTGAAGATGGACTTCGTCTAGAAAGAGCAATTAATAGAGAACGCACTCAAAAAAATCCTGGATACGAAGAAGTATGTAGAAGATTTTTAGGAGACGCAAAAGATTTTAGCGAAGAAAATATTTTGGCAGCAGGCATTAACAAACGCTTCGAAAATATTGATATGCAAAAATGCATTGAAGAAATAAAACAAGAAATTTTATGTCACAAATAAAAGAACTTATTGGAAATAAAAAGAATATAGATTACTTAAAAAGCGCAGCGAAGATGGGTAAGCTTTCGCATGCGTACATTATTAATGGTCCGGTTGGAAGTGGAAAGAAAACTTTTGCGTCTTATATTTCGAGAGCACTTTTATGCGAAAATGAAAAGGACGCTCCTTGCGGAACATGTCCCGCATGTATTAAAGCGCAAACTCATAATCATCCAGATATTATATGGGTGGAACATGAAAAAGAAAAACTCGTTAGTATTGGAGAAATAAGGCAGCAGGTTATTTATGATGTTGATACGGCGCCATATTATGGGTCATATAAAATTTATATTATTAAAGATGCACAGTACTTAAATGAAAATGGGCAAAACGCACTTCTTAAAACAATAGAAGAACCACCAAGTTATGTTGTAATCTTTTTACTTACGGATAATTCGGAAGGCCTTTTAGAAACAATAAGAAGCAGATGTGTTCGCTTAGATATGGAGGCGCTGGAAAAAAGTGTTGTTGCAAACGAATTAATTAAGCAAGGCGTAAATCAGATGAAAGCCTACGAAGCAGCCGCTTTTGCAAAAGGAAATTTAGGGGAGGCGATGCTTCTTACGAGCGAAAGCGAATATGCCTACATAAAAGACCAGACAAACAATAACTTAAAAAGAATTGAAAATCTTGATGCCTTTGAGATTTTTAAGAGTGCAGAAGAATTAGATAAAGTTAGCGCGCCGATTGCGCTTAGCGTAATGCTTACATGGTTTAGGGATGTTTTAAAATATAAATCAACGAGCCAAAGCGATGACCTTTATAACGAAAACGATAAAAGCGTTATAAAGAAGCAAGCGGATAAACTTTCTTATGAATCAATTAATAAAATAATTAACGCATTAGATGATGCGAAAACAAAAATAAATAATAATGTCAAAGTTGAAGCAGTTATGGAAGGATTGCTCGTAAATATAAGACAGGAATATAAATAGGAAGGATATTATATGATAAAAGTAGTTGGCATAAGATTTAAAAAAACAGGAAAAATTTATTACTTTGATCCAGCAGATCTTGAAATAAAGACGGGAGATTTTGCAATAGTTGAGACGGCAAGAGGCGTTGAGTTTGGAGAAGTTGTAGTAGGACCAAAAGAAGTTGCGGATGATGAAGTTGTTAGTCCGTTAAAACCTGTTATGCGCGTAGCAACTGATGAAGATAAGGAAAAGAACGAGGAAAATAAAGAAAAAGAAAAGAAAGCATTTGATACATGTTTAGAAAAAATTGCTAAACATGAGCTTGCTATGAAACTCGTTGATGTTGAATACACATTTGATGGAAATAAAATTCTCTTTTATTTTACAGCGGATGGAAGAATCGACTTTAGAGAGCTTGTAAAAGATTTGGCAGCTGTTTATAAAACGAGAATCGAGCTTCGACAGATTGGAGTTCGTGATGAGACAAAGGCTATGGGTGGATATGGAATATGCGGAAGAGAATTTTGTTGTCATGCATTCCAGTCCGAGTTCATCCCGGTTTCAATTCGTATGGCGAAAGACCAAAATCTTTCACTTAATCCTACAAAGATTTCAGGTAGCTGTGGCCGTCTTATGTGCTGCATCAAATATGAAGAAGAAGCTTATCTTGATTTAAGTAAGAGATTACCTCGCCCTGGTGATGAGACGACTACAGAAGATGGTTATCATGCTGTGGTTGATTCAGTAAATATTCTTAAGCAAAGAATTAGGGTTATTGTTGATTTAAGCGATGACGAAAGAGAAGCAAGAGAATATGGCCCAGATGATTTGAAATTCATTAAGAAGAGAAAGAAAAACAATACTGAAGAGCAGCAAGTTTCTGAAGAAGAAATGAAAGCATTAAAAGAATTAGAGAAGGAATAAATTGAACGTAGAATTATTACCTGATGAAAGAATTGATGATTTAGAAAGAAACGGTTATCGTATCATTCAAAATAAAAACGGTTTTTGTTTTGGAATGGATGCGGTGCTTCTTTCGGGCTTTGCTGCAGAAGCGCTTTCAGGTAAAAAAGAAATAAAGATAATTGATTTTGGTACAGGCACGGGAATTATTCCGATTTTACTTCGTGCTAAAACATCTTCAAGAGATTTAACAGGTCTGGAAATTCAAAAAGAAAGTGTCGACATGGCACGTCGCTCTGTAATGTTAAATGATTTAGAAAATGATATAAAAATTGTTGAAGGCGATATTTGCAAAGCAGATGAACTTTTTGCTAAAGCAAGTTTTGATGTGGTAACGAGTAATCCGCCATACATGAAAGCTGACAACGGTCTTTCAAATCCAAGCGAAGCAAAAGCGATTGCGAGACATGAAATAAAATGCACTTTTAGAGATGTAGCTAGCAAGGCAGCAGCTCTTCTTAAACCAGGTGGAAAGTTTTTCTTAGTTCATCGCCTGGAGCGCCTTGCTGAAATTATTGACACTTTAAGAGAAAACAAACTTGAACCAAAAAGGATTCGCATGGTTCACTCACGCGCAGATGGCGAGGCGGTTATGTTTTTACTTGAGGCCAGTAAAGGCGGAAATACTTTTTTGAAAGTTGAAAAGCCACTTATCATTTACGAAGAAGAAAATAAATATACTAAAGAAATTTATGATATTTACGGGTTTTAATTATGGCAGGTAAATTATATTTATGCGCAACGCCAATAGGAAATCTTGATGACATTACTTTTAGAGTTGTAGAAACTTTAAAGAATGTTGATTTAATTGCGGCCGAAGATACACGCCACACATTAGGACTTTTAAATCACTTCGATATAAAAGCAAAGCTTACGAGCTATCATGAACATAACAAATATGAAAAGACAAGCGAACTAGTAGAAAAAATGCAAGAAGGCTTAAACGTTGCGCTTGTTACTGACGCGGGAACTCCGGGAATTTCTGATCCCGGCGAAGAGCTTGTAAAAGAATGTTACAAAGCGGGAATAGAAGTTACATCTCTTCCAGGAGCTAGCGCACTTGTCGTTGCGCTTTCTATGTGTGGACTTTCTTCAAGACGTTTTGTTTTTGAAGGCTTTTTACCAGCTGATAAAAAAGAAAGAAAAGAAGCACTTGCTAGATTAGAAGGCGAAATTAGAACGATTGTAATTTACGAAGCGCCACATAGAATTACTAAAACATTAAAAGAACTTTTAGAAACTCTTGGAAATAGAAACATTCGCATTTGCAAAGAGCTTACAAAGATACATGAAAAAGTTCTGGCATTCACACTTGAAGAAGCAATTAAATTTTTTGAAGAGAATGAACCTAAAGGGGAGATGGTTATTGTAATAGAAGGCGCTAATGAAGAAGAACTTCTTGCGATGCAAAGGCAAAGTTTTGAAGAAATTTCTATTGCGGAACATGTAAAGAAATATATAGATAAAGGCATAGATGAAAAAGAAGCGATGAAGAAAGTTGCAAAGGATAGAGGCATAAGTAAACGCGACGTCTATGAACAAATAAAAATTTTGAAATAGGAGAAAAATATGGTACCAACACCTCACAATGCAGCACAGAAAGAGGATTTTGCAAAAACAATTTTAATGCCGGGAGATCCGATGCGTGCTAAATATATCGCAGAGAATTTCTTAGAGGACGCAAAACTTGTAAACAACATTCGAGGTGTCCAAGGATACACTGGTATATGGCATGACAAGAGAGTTTCTGTTATGGCTAGCGGAATGGGAATTCCATCAATTAGCCTTTATGCATTCGAGCTTTTTAACTTTTATGATGTAGATTCAATTATCAGAGTCGGCACAGTTGGAGGTCTTAGCAACGATATAAAAGTTGGAGATGTTCTTGTTGCCGAAACAGCACTTACAGATTCTGACTTCTATAAACATCTTAAGGTTCCGGCTGACTATGTTGCTCATCCAAGTGATGAACTTTTAGAAAGAGCAAAAGTGGCAGCCAATAAGTTAGGTGTAAATGCAGTTTGTGGGAAAGCTTTAACAGCTGAACTTTACTACTCGATGGAAGATGGATATATGGATTATTGGAAAGAGCAGGGCGCACTTGGAATAGAGATGGAAGCAGCAGCTCTTTATGCGCATGCTTATATGGCAAACAAAAAAGCACTTGCGCTCTTTACAGTATCTAACAATATTTTAACTGGAGAGGAAATGGATCCACTTCTTAGAGAACGCAACCTTAACGCAATGATTGAAATTGCTCTTGAATGTGCGCAAGAATGAAAAAGAATGACATCATAGAACTTGATATTGTTGATGTAGGCGTTGCCGCAGAAGGTATAGGCAAAATTGATGGCTATACCTTTTTTGTTAAGAACGCCGTTATGGGTGATAGAGCCCGCGCGGTCATAACTAAAATGAAAAAGGGTTATGGGTATGCGAAGATGACAAAAGTTTTGGCGCCATCACCGGATAGAATCACGCCGGCATGTACTGTATGCGAGCAATGTGGTGGCTGCCAAATAATGCAGATTTCTTATGATGCCCAGCTTCGATTTAAAGAGAATAAGGTTAGAAATAATCTTGAGCGTATTGGCGGAGTTGATTTTAACGAGACAAAATTTCTTCCTGTTATTGGGATGGAAGTTGATGAATCTGCGAAAACTCCAATACATTACCGAAACAAAGTTCAATTTCCTATCGGTAAAAATAAAGATGGAAAAACTATTTCGGGATTTTATGCTGGAAGAACGCACTATATTATTGAGACCGATACATGTCCCGCTTCTTTAGAATTTAACGATAAAATTTTACGCATGGTTTGCGAATTTTTGGATGAAAACAAAATAAGCACTTATTCGGAAGAAACTAATGAAGGCTTAGTAAGACATGTGTTGATTCGAAATGGTTTTGCAACAAGCCAAACAATGGTGTGCTTAGTTATTAATGGTGATTCGTTATCAAACAGTGGCGAACTTGAAAATAAATTTGTTAATAAGTTGCTTACGCTTAATGATGACAAAATGAAAATCACGAGCGTTTGCCTGAACATAAATAAAGAAAAAACAAATGTTATTCTCGGAAGGAAAATAGTACCACTTTTTGGACCGGAGTATATTGAAGATAAAATAAAAAGTGCTGATGCGTTAATGAAAAAGTTAACATTTAGAATTTCGCCACTTTCATTTTATCAAGTAAACCCTTATCAAACAGTAAAGTTGTATGATGAGGCGCTTGTGCTTGCGGGAGATTTATCGGATGCGACTGTGTGGGATCTTTATTGTGGTATTGGAACGATTTCACTTTTTCTTGCACAAAAAGCAAAGAAAGTTATTGGCGTAGAAATTGTTTCGGAAGCTATTGAGGATGCAAAAGAAAACGCTTTGCTAAACGGCATTACTAATGCTGAATTTTTCTGTGGAAAATCCGAAGAGGTTTTTCCTGATTTAGTTGGAAGTTTAGACGATGAAGGAAATCTTCGCAGCACCGATGTAGTCGTTCTCGACCCACCGCGCAAAGGTTGCGATAAAATTTTATTAGATAAAATTTTAGAAGTTGGCCCTAAACGCATTGTCTATGTAAGTTGCGACAGCGCAACGCTAGCACGCGACATAAAAATTCTATCAGATTCATATAAATTAATTTCTGCACAGCCAGTCGACATGTTCCCAAACACAGTGCACGTGGAGTGCGTGACTCTGTTGACTAAAGTACATTAAGATAGATGGAGTAAACATATGGTCAATAAAAGTGAAATGGAGATTAAATATGAACAGTATTTAGAATCGGATGATACTGTTTTGGCGATGGGCAACAAACAGTTTTTTAAAATAGTTAGCAAGGATAAGTTATCTATTAAGAACGGATTAGTATTAATTTGTGTTCCTTGGTCAGCTTTTGGAAAAAGTTGTAATTGTATTGCAGAAGATGAGAATGGAAATGTTTTTGAACTTGCAGGACCAGCTCATTTTTCGTTTCGAACAAGCGTTCCACGTTGGTATTTAGATACTTGTACACTCGAAGTGAAAAACATTCACGATATAGACGAAATAGGTTGGTATATATCTGTTGCTCAAAATATCAATAATGAGGGTATGTAGATTTATTACATTACTATGTTTGCCTATACGATCAATAGCGCAATTCAATATTGGTATCGGTTCGACATACTTATTTTAAGGCGAAAACAGGTGTTCCACCATTCCATTGTACAATGGGTCTTGAATGCGTTACTCGTTGGAGAACCGAGCCACGTGGAGACAGTGGTACTGCTATCAAAGCACAGTTTATAGAATAGCGATAATCCTTTGATTTTGCGGGCTTTTCAGCGATTCCGGGGTTCTGCCGGGGCCGCAGAGAAGCCCTTTTTTCGTGCTCAGATTCCGGAGAAAATGCACAGAATACGCAGGCGAGTGTGCAGTGCTGACATTTTTAGAAGTTGAGTGTGCAGTGCTATTGGCGGTAAAAAAAGCGAGTTGGTGGTGCTGATATTCGGTGCCTTATGGATATAAACAAATATAAACATATATAAACTTACATATAAAGGTACAAATAATGATATTCATATATAAACAGTTGAAAAGTCAGCAAATTTTAAGTATTATAATGAAAAGAGCAATAAAGCCAGAGGTGAAACTATGAACGAGTATGCAGAAGAAAAATGGATTAATGTTGATGAAACAGCAACATATTTTGGTGTGAAACCGGCTACGATACGGGATTGGATAAAAAAGGGAACGGGCATTCCTGCACAGAAGATAGGCAAATCATGGAAGTTTAAGTATTCAGAACTTGAAGCATGGGCTAAGAATCAGGGCAAAACCAAGGAGGAAAAGTGATGGGACAGAAAATACAATCAGTAGAACCGAACATTGCTGATCTTGCAAACGGCTGGTTGAAAGCATATAAACTGGATTATAAACTTGAACAGGAATCATTAAATTCAGAAATCGATCAGGCACTCAATGATTATTATTCTAAGAGCGGCGGAGTTGGCGGAAACCGTCCGGATGCAAAACTGCTTTTGCAGGATAAGAATTTAGTCAATTATCCGATTTTGATTGAGTATAAAGGCTACAAGGACAAGCTTGTTATGCTCGATGCGGAAGGCAAAGTGGCAAATAAAACCGCAAAGAATCAGCCGGATTTTAAGAACATCAATTCTTATGCCGTAAATGGTGCTGTTCACTATGCGAACGCGCTTCTGCATTACACAAGCTATACTGATATTATCGCTATTGGTATGACCGGTTACAAGAATGATGCTGGAAAACTGGATTATGAAATCGGAGTTTACTATGTTTCCAAGAGCAATTTCGGTATCGGACAGAAAGTTGATGATTACACGGACTTATCTTTCTTGAAAAAGAGTAATTTTGATGCTTTTATTGAAAAAGTAAAACATCTCCAATTATCACAGGAAGAAATTGAAAAGTTAAGAGAACATCGAGAGCAGGAAATCAATGCCAGCCTTGTAAAGCTGAACAACGGCATTTATCAAAATGAAAAGGGATTAAGTGAGCGAGATCGTGTATATCTTGTTGCAGCATCAATTATTGCCACGCTTGGTGTTCCAGGCAAGGTTGCCGCTCTTGAAAAGTCTGAATTAAAATCATCAATCGAAGATGGAAACCGTGACGGCGATATTATCCTCCGTAAGATTAAAGCATTTCTGAACGAAAAGAATCTGCCGCAGGAAAAGAGAAATTTGATTGTCCGCACATTGCAGAATACATTGACGACCGATAATATCAACAAGGTCGAAAACGGAGAAAGCCAGCTTAAGCGAGTGTTTACAAAAATCATCGACGATCTCGGTATTTACTATAAAATCGGTCTTAGCACTGATTTTACCGGAAAACTGTTTAATGAAATGTATAGCTGGCTCGGCTTCTCTCAGGACAAACTCAATGACGTTGTTCTGACACCCTCTTATGTCGCAACTCTTTTGGCGCGGCTCGCAAGAGTAAACAAAGATTCTTATGTGTGGGACTTTGCGACCGGTTCTGCGGGACTTCTTGTTGCATCTATGAACGAAATGTTGAACGATGCCAAGGAGAAGATCAAATCGCCGGATGAATTATACAAGAAATCCGCTGAAATCAAAGCGAATCAGCTCCTCGGTCTTGAAATCCTTTCAGAAGTTTATATGCTTGCCATCCTCAATATGATTCTGATGGGCGATGGCAGCTCCAACATTCTCAACAAAGACTCCCTGAAAGAATTTAACGGCAACTATGGCTTTGGCAAGACGGATGAAAAGTTCCCGGCAGATGCGTTTGTTCTGAATCCGCCGTATTCCGCACCCGGTAACGGTATGATTTTTGTTGAAAGAGCGCTGTCGATGATGAGCAAGGGCTATGCTGCTATCATCATTCAGAACTCTGCTGGTAGCGGTAAAGCAACTGAGTATAACAAAA
>JAZLGF010000036.1:0-2057 GCA_045616165.1 Lachnospiraceae bacterium | reverse complement strand
TCGTCCCAAACACCATTTTGAACTGATTTTTAGCGTTTTACATATTTCTATTTAATTTTACACAAACAAACCAAACCATCTGAGACGATGTGAGGCGATTTGTAATGTGGAGTTTACAAACTTTAGTTCTACACAAAAAGGTCTATCTCGAAAGATAGACCTCATGTACGTTCGTTTTATAGTGCAATATGAAAGTCGCAACAATCAAGTGCACTTTTTCTGTGTGCAAAAGTAGTTCTTTTTTTCAACCAACAAAATTCAAGCAGTAAATAATGGAGAAAGGAATGTTTTTTAATTATTGCTATGCTTCATGTGTCTTTTCGTCATTGTAGAATCCGTAATGCAGTTTGAGGGCACAAAACTCCAATGGCGATATGGGTCGGTCCATCGTTGAACTATATCAGTATATGACGTACTCACACCCACATTAAAACCCGGGCGGAGTTCTCGTATCTTCTTATTGATATATTTATACAACTTTTCTTTCACAATAGTTCTTTTGCCCCTAACCCTTTGACCTGCAGGTTTAACTTTGTGTTTGTTGTTCAACCTGAAATCCATTGAACCAAGAATCAAGTCCATAAGTTGAAGAGGAAGATGTTTTTTGGATTCCACTTCAGCAATGTTTTCTCTTTTAATAACAATGTGAGCGTTCCTAAAGTCCTGTTCATTTGTCAACCCAACAATAAACTGCTTGAATTTCTCCTTTTCATTTCCATCCATCGGTATATCATCCAGAAATAGATGAATGTTAATCATTTTTTCTGAATTGTTACTAAACTGCAAGCCAAATGAATGTTTGATAAACTGATAATACAATTTAAGATACTCATCATGCTTGCTGGTTGCTTCAGGGATAACAGGCACATTTTTATTATGACGAAAGAATATTCGAATCTTAATCAAGTCCTTTGCTAAAAGTTCAAAAATTAAGTCAACAAGTTCTTTATAAGGCTCATAGTGATGCTCGTTAACTTTTTGCCACTTTATTTCATCTTCCAACCCCAAATTGGTAACCTTATCGCTCATCTGATCAATAACATTGAGATAATCAGAAGAACGAATAAGAATTCCACCATAGAAGTTTGAATAATAAGTTCCGTGCTTTTCGCTTTCGTCGCACCAAATATAATATGTTCCAAACATGTTTATTATTTTGAGTAAAAAAATAATCCCGCTGAACCTACATAAAGAACTACGACACACGTAGCCGTTCGGTTGCAGAAGGATTATTATTTTATGATGCAAAGATACGGAGAAAATAATTAACTGCAAAATTTTTAGGTACTTTTTTGTTACTCTCGACTTTTTATATAACTTTTTTAATTAAATCTTGTCTGATTCTAGCCTATTCTTTCCTTTTATCAAACACTTCTTTTTTTCTTCTATCCCAGACATTCCCTAATCACCTCCTCGCTCACGCCCCTTGCGCGGAGCTTGTAGGCAATGGTGCGGAGGTGGTTGGATTGTTTGTTCTTGAAGTCGGGATAGAGGGCATAGACATGTATAAGTTTTTGTTAAATGGAATTGAGGATTTGGGAGTTTGGAGAAAAAGATATACCTTTGCAGATGATAATGGAAGAAACGATGGAACTATGAAGACAGTAGTTAGAATTAGCATATTCGTGTTGCTTGTGTCGCTGTTCTCGTGTATGGAGGATAGGGAGGCGAGGGAAATGTTTGAACGCGTAGAGTCGGTGATGGAAGAGAACCCGGAGGCGGCGGTGGCGATGCTGGACAGCGCCATGGAAGCCATTAACGGGTATCCGCGCGGACAAAGGATGAAATACGAACTTCTGAGAGCCAAGGCTCAGAACAAGGCGTTTGTTGACTTTACTACTGACAGCATCGTTCTTGAGGTGGCTAAATATTATGATAAACACGGCTCTAGTAATGAGCGAATGATGGCAAACTACTTAGTTGGATGTGCATATCGCGATTTGGGTGATGCTCCAACTGCTCTTAAATACATGAACATTGCGATAGATGCAGTCGATGAGAATAGCAAGGATTGTGATTTAAGTACTCTTATGCGCATTCATAGTCAAATGGGAGGA
>JAZLGF010000035.1:0-14237 GCA_045616165.1 Lachnospiraceae bacterium | reverse complement strand
TAATTTCAAAGCTAGCATGGAGAAAAAAGATTTTTGACATTTTGACATTCAGGTATTAGACTTGAGAAAGCCAATCAGAAAATCTTGTATCCGAAGGAGATACTCTGACATTTCTCAACTGACAATAAGTTTACGCTATCTTTCTCGAGCGCTTGCAATTAAAGGGAAATTATGTAAAATATAATTAAGGAGCTACCGATAGACGGTTGCCCAAGATATTTTCTTAAAAATAACCGGGACTGGCGGTTATTTTTTTATGAGTGAAAATACTAATATTAATATTGTAAGAACAATAATTAATGTTTCGTAAGTCGTCATACGCATCCCTCCCTTCGCAATGAAGTCAGAGGGTATGCACCCTCTGCGAGGAGGGCAACCGCCTACCGAATATGGTAGCTCTTATGTAAAGGCACAAAGATGCCTAAACACCAATTTTTTTAATCGCTTTTTAATCGGAATCAATAAAAGAACTTTTAGAATTTTCAGAACGTATTTTATTGACCAAATTAATAGTACAACAAAATCAAAACCAATTCAATGTTTACATTTTTAGATTTTTGCAAAATCGGAAAAACAAGCCCACTTCTGAAGGTGATTTTGCATTTTTATGGGGTATTGCCTCCGATTTTGTTTTTTGAATTCGCAAAAATACAGTTCTTGCTTAAGAGAGAATTGATGGTAAATTCCGACAGGAGCATATTTTAGATAATTATATTGTAGAGTTTGAAGCAAAAATTTTATATAATTAAAATATATTATTTTAAGGGGAAAATATGATAGAAGAATTACGCAAAGGATTTGAAACAGCGTATATTGATGGATCGATAGTGTCAAGTGCTGAATACAAGCCTCAATTTGTTTCAAACAATTATAAAGAAGGGAAAAAGGTAATATCTTCAATTGAAGATGAACTTTTGCAGTGCGAAAAATTTCAAATTAGTGTTGCGTTTATTACTATGGGCGGAATAACACCGCTATTACAAACATTAAAAGAATTAGAACGAAAAGGTATTCCCGGCGAAATTCTTACAACAAATTATTTGAGTTTTAGTGAGCCCCAAGCACTAGAAAAATTAAATGGGTTATCAAATATAACAATAAGGATGTTTGATGCAGATAGATCTGGTGAAGGATTTCATACCAAAGGTTATATTTTTAAGAACAATGAAACCTATAGAATAATTATTGGTAGTTCAAATATTACAAAGACAGCATTAACTAGTAATAAAGAATGGAATACTCGATTTATTTCCACTGAACAAGGTGAAATGGCGCAAGCCGTGATAAGTGAATTTAATGAATTATGGAATGATGAATTCACTTTATCATTTGACGAATTTTACGATAATTACAAACAGCGATATGAAATTATAAAACATCAAAGAGAAATATCAAAAGAAAACAGCGTAATATATTTAGATAAATATAAACTTGAGCCTAATAGCATGCAAGTTGGTTTTATTCAAAACCTAAAAAAAATTATTGAATCAGGAAAAAATAAAGCATTATTAATTTCTGCAACAGGAACTGGAAAGACATATGCATCTGCTTTTGCAATGCGAGAACTAGGGTTTAAAAGGGTTCTTTTTCTTGTGCATAGAGGACAACTTGCAAGACAAACTAAAAAATCGTATGAAAGAATTTTTTCGAAAAATATTTCTATGGGGTTAGTTGGAGCAGGACATAAGGACTTCGATGCGGACTACATTTTTGCTACAGTTCAAACATTAAATAAAGATGAATATTTAAGCAAATATAACGCAAATGCATTTGACTGCATTATTATTGATGAGGCACATCATGTTTCGGCAAACACCTATCAAAAAATAATGAAACATTTCACACCGGATTTATGGTTGGGGATGACAGCAACTCCCGATAAACGAGATGACAATATTGAGGGAAGAAACGTATACGAAATTTTTGATCATCAGATAGCATACGAAATTAGACTTCAGCAAGCCATGGAAGAAGATTTACTTTGTCCGTTTCACTATTTTGGTATAAAAGATTTAGATATAATTTCTGATGAAAATATTACTGGACAAATTTCTGCAGATAAATTTAATCAATTAACAAGTGAAGAAAGAGTTAGAAATATAATTGAGCAAATAACCTATTACGGATACAGCGGAAATAGAGTAAAAGGATTGATTTTCTGCAGTAGAATTGAAGAGTCAGAAATGCTTTCAAAAAAGTTTAATGGAACAATTAATCCAAACACTGGAAAGTTATTTAGAACAATAGCTTTAAACGGGAACGCATCAGAAGAAGAAAGACAGAGCGCTTTTGACCGTTTGGCAATGGAAGAGGATGAAGCGACTGATGATTGCACACCATTAGACTATATTTTTTCGGTAGAAATATTAAATGAAGGCGTGGATATAGTTGAAGTAAATCAGGTTGTAATGTTAAGACCGACACAATCCCCTATTGTATTTATACAACAATTAGGAAGAGGACTTAGAAAAGCTGACTATAAAGAGTATGTGGTTATTTTAGACTTTATAGGAAATTACAATAACAATTTCATGATACCTATAGCGCTATCAGGAGATAGAACATATAACAAGGACTCTATCAGAAGGTATGTTATGGAAGGCAGCAGAATTATTCCGGGCGCATCTACAATACATTTTGATGAAATTTCAAGAAAAAAGATTTTTGCATCAATCGACAACATGAAAATGACTAAAAGAATGTTTTCTGAGAAGTATTATGATCTTAAAAATAGATTAGGACGAATTCCTACAATTATGGATTTTTATACATCAGGCGAAATTGATCCAATGCTTTTTGTTGATTATTCAAAAACATATGATAAGTTTTTGAGAAATATTGATGACGAATACAAAATAGCTTTTAGTGATGATGAAGAAGCTTATTTAGAATTCATTTCGAGTTGGATAATAAATGGAAAAAGACTTCATGAATTATTAATGTTGAATAAATTAATAGAAAATGGTTCATTCGATAAAAATGAATTCAAAAATGAATTATCTAAAATTAGAGAATTGTATAAAGAAAATGATTATTTGTCTGCATGTAGAGTATTAAATAAAGACTTTATTAATACACAATCTGAAAGGAATAAATATAGTAATGTTGAATTTATAAATTTATCAGATGATAGGGTGATGATAGCAAATGGCTTTAAGAAGAAATTAAAACGAAGTGAATTCAAAAATGAAGTTGAACTTTTGCTGCAATACGGATTGAAAAAATATAAGGATTTATATAGTGAACATGATAAAAACAACTTGGTTTTATATCAAAAGTATTCAAGAAAAGATGCTTGCAGAATTCTTAATTGGGATAAAGATGAACATTCAACAGTATATGGATACAGAATAAAACATGATACTTGCCCAATATTTGTTACTTATGAAAAATCGGATACAATTTCTGCTACAACAAAATATTTGGATGAGTTTTTAAAGGTTTCGGAGAATCCAGAAATACGTAGTAATAAAATTTTTAGCTGGATGACAAGAAACCGTGTAAGAATAGAAAGCGATGAAGCACAAGCGATTATTAATGCGAGACAAAACAATCTGAAAATTTTATTATTTGTCAAAAAAAGTGATGGCGAAGGAGCTGACTTTTATTATATGGGAGAAGCTCTTCCAAAAGAATGGAAAGAAGAAACAATAAAAGATAAAAACGAAAATGAATTGCCAATTGTTAATTTTAAGCTTGAATTAGAAAACGAAGTTAGAAAAGATATTTTTGATTACTTTGTTGTGTAGGAGATAAAAGATATGAAAACAGTTAATGTTGTTGCCGCAATAATCTGTGATAACTTAAAAAACAAGTCAAAAATTTTTGCAACAGCAAGAGGATATGGAGAATTCAAAGGTGGCTGGGAGTTTCCTGGCGGAAAAGTAGAAGAAGGAGAAACTCCGGAAGAAGCCTTAAAAAGAGAAATATTTGAAGAACTAGAAACAGAAATTATAGTTGGAGAACTTATAGATACAATTGAGTATGATTATCCCCAATTTCATCTTTCAATGAAATGTTTTTGGTGCGAAGTTAAAAGCGGTGAACTTATATTAAAGGAGCATGAAGCAGCAAGATGGCTAAATAAAGAATCAATTTATAATGTAGATTGGTTACCAGCAGATATACAGTTGATAGATAAAATAGAAACAGAATTACAATAATAAATTGGAGAATTATATGAATACAGAAAATTATGTATATAAAAAAGAAATAGATTGGTCTGTATTAAACGATGGTTTTACACTTCCTATTGAGGGACAAGTGATTTTTTTACAAAATATGGATCGTTTTTTGGAAAGAGGAGAGAAAAAGACCATACATTTAATTTTTTGTAGCAATACATATGATGTGACATTTGTGAATGTTAATAATCCTATAGAAAAAAGAAAAAAAGATGCGTATCAAATAAGATATTCTGGTAATAGTGATTTTGCAAGAGCATTACAACTGTGTTTTGCTACGAGTTATCAGTATATAAAAACTATAAGAGAAAATAGAGATCCTAAAGATAGAAGCATGATCAAATTGCCAGAAGAAATGAAGGAGTATATGGCAATTTATACTACAGAGTATGATGATACATTTTTGATTGAGCCAATTATTGCGGACGATATTGCTATTGTAAAAAATGTTTTTCAAAGCATGGACGAGCAATCAATAGAAACGGAGTTCGATTATAATACAAAAGACGAAACGAGCGGAATTGAATATAAAACACAAATCAATAAAGTAAGAAAATTAAATAGAGCTATTGGAAACAATTTAAAATTATTATATGAGTATCGTTGCCAAATTTGTGGAAGACTAATTGGAGAAGAATATGATACACATATTGCAGAAGCGCATCATATTGATTATTTTGTTAAAAGTATGAATAATGATGCAAATAATATTTTGATTGTATGTCCTAATCATCATAGAATTATTCATAATGCAAATCCAATATTTGATAGAACAAAATTAGTATATAAATATGAAAATGGTATTGAGGAAAAATTAAAAATAAATAAACATTTAGTTTAAGAATGATAGGAGAAAAATATGTTAGGAGCACCAATGAAAAAATTAATAATTGTTGTTGATGATAAAACAAAAAAATATGGAGAACTTTTATCGGCGTTGATATCTACAAAGGATGATAAAGAAGATCAAATTGTAGGAACTAAAGATGGTAGCGTCGAGTCTGTTATATGGACGGAAAAAGTTTATGCGGACAATCAAGCACAACTTAGTTCAAATAATAAAGTTCTATTTATCGGAGAATCAGAATCGGCGCAAGCTGTTGCTGCGAATATAAATTGTAGTAATCCATTTGAACAATATGGTGTTAAATATGGAAGTTTAGGAAATAAAGCGGTTATTTATGTTAATAATCAAGTGCTTTCAAATAATACCAGTAATTATGAAGATTTTTTTAATAACTATGTAGAATTTATTGCACAAAATGATTTTAAATATGTTAATAACCAAGTTATTGAAAAAGTTGGTACAGCAAGAGCGCAAATTCAGGACAAAACAGAAACTACGACAGAGAATATTGGGAAAACTTTGAATAAGGGTATAGCTTTACTTAATAAGGGAGTTGGCTTTTTGGGAAAGAAGGTTTTAGATAAAGAAAATCTTTCTTTACCGCAAATTTCTGATGATTTCATAGATAAAAGCAAAACTGCAGTAGTGAAGTCTATGGTATTTTCAGAGGTTGCTAAAGCAATGGATAATAAAGAAATAACCGATCAACAATATCGTTGTGGAGTTATTGCTTACTATGTGTATGAATTAGCAAATTTTATGGATAAATAATAATGAGTGATAGTTTTTACAAAGGTTATGAATATGTAATTCAAAATCTTGCTGCTGCAACGGGAGCCACAGCATCACAACAATGGTTAGATGAGATACAAAAAAGTATCAAGGACACGGCTTCTGCAATGAATCAAGAAGCAGCAGACCATGGCACGATGCGAGTGAAACAACTGCAAGGATTTATGAATGAAGTATGGCATGAGAAAACATTCAATTTAAATGCCACTATTCATGATACGGGTTCAGTTGCAAAAAAACTTGGAGAAAATGGATTAGGATCTGTTGATATAAAAGTAACCAATGCAGCAGATGGTATAGAAAAAGATTTCAGCCTTAAATCATATGCAAACGCGAAAGGTGCTGTTAAGGCTATATCAGAAACCAAGTGGGAACGTTTTAATCAAAATGCTCATAAACAGCATATAAGTGTTGAAGAATATATGCGTAAACACCCTAATGATATAGACGATAATATTAAATTGTCTATGTATCATGGACAAGGCAAAATTATTTCTTCTGAGCAATTAGCGGATGCAAGAGAATTACTTAGAAAAAAGATAGACACATTAAGTAACAGAGAGACAAACAATCCCAATAATGATATTCAGATTTTAAGATACAAAGAAGTTTTGGATACGATTGACAGCGTAGTAAAAGATGGAAAAGGAACTGAGTCAATTGAGCTTACACATCAACAAGCTATTGATCTTGCAACTGCAGCAAAAAAAGGTGAAGTTGATGAAGAATTGCTTGAAAAAATTGGGATAGATATTAATAAGTTAGTTAATGCTGAAGACATAGCAAGGGAGTCGCTGAAAGCGGGACTTACTGCGGCAACATTAACAGCTATGATAAGTGTTGCACCTATTATTGTTAATAGTGTTTCTAAATTGCTCGCCGAAGGAGAATTTGATGTTGAAGCGTTTAAACAAGGAGGGATAAATGCACTTTCGACATCATCGAGAAGTTTCTTAAATGGAACAATCACAGCCGCAATAAATGTTTGTTGCCAAACTGGAAAATTGGGAGAGGCATTTTTAAATACTAATCCAGCTTTAATATCAACCATGGTTGTAATAACTACAGGAACGATTGATAGTGCATTGAAATTGGCAACTGGAAAAATCACTAAAGGCGAAATGGCAAGAGATATTATGAGAATGTATATGACTACTGGTTTTGCATGTGCCACAGGAATTGCGTTTACAGTTTTGTTTGAGGGATTCCCGTTAGCGTATATGGTAGGCAGTTTAATTGGAAGCATGATTGGAGGCATTTTATATTCGACAACAGAAAAATTATTTATTTCTTTCTTTGTAGATTCAGGATGCACATTTTTTGGACTGGTTGACCAAAACTATGAAGTACCAAAAGAAGTAATCGAAGATCTAGGATTAGATGAATTTGAGCACAAACAATTTGAAGTTGATGAATATAAAGTTGATGAATTTAAACCAGAAGTATTTTCAGTTAATGAATTTTCATATGAACATTTCGGAATAAAAGTATTAAAAAGAGGAATGCTAGAAGTAGATAGCATTGGATATACATATTAGTAAAGGAGTAAATAAATGGCAGAATTTAAATATGAATTAGTAGAACATATTGGAGTTATTTCAGAAGGCTCAAAGGGCTGGAGAAAAGAATTGAACTTAGTTTCTTATAACGATGCACCAGCAAAGTTTGATATAAGAGACTGGGCGCCGGAACATGAAAAAATGGGTAAGGGCGTTACTCTTAACGAAGAAGAAGCGGTTATGCTTAAAGAACTCTTAGAGGGAAAATTAGATAAATAATGAAAAAAGCTTTTAAGCGTATTGCCATTATTTTAATAACGATTCTCGCACTATTGTTTAGCGCATGCAGTGGTGTTAAGGACGAACCGCAAAAATCTTCTACATCGCTAAAGATTAATGAACTACTGGGGGCTGAGTACGAAGGCTCTAGACTTGTAGTTCATTTTATTGATGTAGGGCAGGGCGATGCAACGCTTATTGAATGCGACGGTGAAGCAATGATGATTGATGGTGGTGATAATGATGCTTCTGATATTGTTTATACTTATCTAAAAAAGAACAATATTGATTACTTAAAATATATCGTTGCGACCCATCCGGATGCGGATCATATCGGCGGACTTTCGGGCGCACTTAATGCGGTAAGTGGTGTTGATTATGCTTATTGTTCTGAGCTTGAATATGATACGAAAACTTTTCAAAACTTCAAAAAGAATTTAAATATAAAGAATGTTGAACTAGAAATTCCGACGTTAGGGTCAACCTTTAATCTTGGCTCGGCCTCGTGCCAGGTTATTGGGCCTTTTAAGTCGGAAGAGCGAAACGAAAATTCAATTGTTGTAAGAATTACTTTTGGTGAAACATCATTTTTGTTTATGGGCGATGCGGACCATGACGAAGAAAATGATTTGATGAAATCGGGATATGAAATAAAAAGTGATGTTATAAAAATCGGGCATCATGGCAGCGCTGATTCATCTTCAAAAAGATTTATAAAAAAGGTAAGTCCGACATATGCGATTGTTTCATCTGGAAAGAATAATCAATATAGACATCCACATGAAGAAACACTTGCGCTTCTAAAAAAAGAAAAGATAAACTTATTTAGAACTGACATGCAAGGTGATATAATATTTGTCAGCAATGGGTATGAATTAAAGTATGCAACGGCAAGGAACGCTTCTGCTAACACATTCCTTACATTTAAGGAACTATATGAAGATAATAAAACTAAGGATGTTAAAGAAACATCGAATGATGTAACTAAGACAAACTATGTGTTAAATACAAATACCCATAAATTCCATCTTCCAGGATGTAGACATGTTGGTGAAATAGAAGATGGTAATAGAAAAGATTTTGTTGGAACGAAAGAAGAAGTTATTGATATGGGCTACGCTCCATGTGGCACATGTCATCCATAAAGAATAATTTTTAAGCATTATTGGAGGTTATAGATTTGGCGAATCTTAATTTAAAAGAAATTTCAGCAGAAGAATTTATGGCTTTTGCCGAAAACCAAAAGATTGGTTGTCCTTTACAGACAGCAGGATGGGGCAAAGTTAAAGAAGATGCATGGAGTTGCATGTTTGTTGGGCTTTATGATGAGGCTGATAATATTCATGCGGGTGGCATGATTCTTATTAGAAAGATTATTTCTGGCTTTAAGATGGCTTACCTTCCTCGTGGCCCTATTTTCGATGAGTGGACCCAGGAAAAAATTTCTGCATTTGTTAATGGGATGAAAACTGTCATGAAAAATCATGGGGTTACATATTATGTTATTGACCCTGTTTTGATTCATAAATCGTCTTCGATTGGTCAGCATGAAGACGAAATCTTTAATCTTTGGAAAGATCCTGAAGAAGAATTTAATAAGATTAATGCGATGCTTAAAAAAGCTGGATTAAAACACAAAGGTTTTTCTAAAAAATTAAGTGAAACTATCCAACCTAGAATTAATGTGTTTGTTCCTTTAGCAAAAGATGAAAACACATATCTTACTATGGATGAACTTAAAAAGACCTTTAATAAGAGAACAAGAGAGTGCATAGGCGCTTATCATACAAAACGCGGTATCTCTTTTGAAAAGGTTGCTCCTACAGATGAAAATATTCATATCTTATCGGAATTCGTTCAAATGACAGCTGATAAAAAGAATATTAATCTTCGTGGAGAAAATTATTTCAAGAAGATTTGCGAATACATGAAAGAAGATGCGCCAATCTATTTTGCATATGCTGATCTTGATAAATTCATCGAATTCCTTTCGGCAAAAAGAACGGATGAAGTTAACGAAAAACTTGAAAATGAAATTATAGAATTAGAAGAATTAAAGGCAAGCAAAGGAAACAAAGTTGTTCTTTGCGCAATGCTTCATATCTTCCCTCCAAATAAAGAGGGCATAAGAATTGTTGATTATATTTATTCTGGAACTGATATTTCGCTTTCTGCTTTTAGAAATTTGCAAATTGCTTCAGGTCTTATGTATTTCACAATGGAAGATTGCATAGAGCGTAAGTGCCAGTATCTTAATTTAGGTGGTATTCACTACATTGGTGATGACGATCTTTATAAATTCAAAGCAAGATTCAATTCTCTTATCTATGAGTATGGTGGAGAGTGGGACGGAGTTATTGATAATGCGAAATATTTACTTATTTCGAAAATGATTCCAGTAGCTAAAAAGATGCTTTCGCTTATTAAACGTAAAAAATGACTATTGCAAAAGGCATAGGTCTTGCAATAGTAATAGGAGCACTTATTTTATTAAGTTAAAAAATAGTTCTTGACATTAACGCTTTAAAGCGTTAAGATATGAAACATGAACAGAGTAAATTTTTTCGTAGAAAATAAATATTATTATTACAACTATTACATAAGGTGATGGTTGTTTGAGTTTGTGTGTTTTTAGCTGCTCGGCAACGCCGGGCAGTTTTTATTTTTAAAACTAAAGGAGAATTGTGATGAAAAAAACAATAGCTATTATTTCTTTAATCTGTATGGCATTAGCCTCAATAGGACTTAGTGGATGTGGATCAAAGTCAGGGTCTTTTACAGTTGGTATTTGCCAGCTTGTACAACATCCAGCTCTTGATAAGGCTACACAAGGATTTAAAGATGTTTTAACCGAAGAATTTGGTGACGCTATAACTATAGAGGAGGGGAATGCTTCTGGTGACAGCGCTACATGTTCCACAATCTGTAACGGTTATGTTTCGGAAGGCGTTGATTTAATTATGGCAAACGCAACCCCGGCGCTCCAGGCAGCCGCTTCCGCTACAAATTCAATTCCTGTTTTAGGAACTTCTATTTCTGGGTACGGCGCAGCTTTGGGATTAGACGATTTTAAGGATGTTGTTGGTGGAAACATTTCTGGTACATCCGACCTTGCGCCTATGGATGAGCAGGCTAATATTATGAAACAGCTTTGGCCAAACGCTAAAACAGTTGGAATTATCTTTTGCTCCGGTGAAGCTAATTCAGTTTTCCAGGTTGAAGTTATGACGGAAGAACTTACTAAACAAGGCTTTAAGGTTAATACATACTCTTTTGCAGATTCTAACGATGTTTCTTTAGTAACAAAGACAGCATGTGAAGAAAACGACTTGTTATATGTTCCAACTGATAATGTTGCCGCTTCATGTGCCGATGCGATTAACGCTGTGGTTACAGAAACAAAAACTCCTGCTTTTGCAGCAGAAGAAGATCCTTGCAAAGTTTTCGGTGTAGCAACTCTTACTATTGACTACTACGAACTTGGAAGAATGACAGGAAAGATGGCTGTTAAGATTCTTAAGGGTGAAGCTGATATTAGTACAATGCCTGTTGAATATTTCGCTAACCCTGTTAAAAAATTCAATGCTGAAAAAGCTAAACTTTTTAACGTAACTATACCTAGTGATTTTGAGGAAATAAAATAATGGAAAATATTTTTCTTGCTATTACATTTGCAAATTTAGTTAATAGGCTCCCGGGAGGAATCTCCCAGGGGCTTATCTGGGGTATTATGGCTCTAGGCGTTTATATTACATTTAGAGTTTTAGATGTTGCGGATTTAACGGTTGATGGAAGTTTCGCAACTGGTGGTGCCGTTACTGCAATGCTGATTTTGGCTGGTGTGCCAGCTTGGATTTCAATTCTTCTAGCTATAATAGCTGGTGTTATTGCTGGCGTTATTACGGGCATTTTACACACAAAACTTGGAATTCCTGCTATATTAGCCGGTATTTTAACCCAGTTCGCTCTATATTCAATTAACCTTCGAATAATGGGTATGGCGGCTAATAAGTCGCTTAACCCTGATTTAAATAAGCTTGTTATTTCAATGAGAAATATTCCATTTGCGATTTTAGAAGGAGCTATTTTTGCGATTGTTTTAATAGCGATTCTTTATTGGTACTTTGGAACGGAGCAAGGGTCCTCTATGCGTGCAACAGGTTCTAATCCGCAGATGAGTTCGGCGCTAGGAGTTAATATTGATAACATGAAGATAATTGGGCTTGGACTTTCTAATGGGCTTGTTGCTTTAGCGGGAGCTCTTATGAGCCAGTACCAAGGTTTTGCAGATATTAATCAAGGACGTGGAGCTATTGTTATCGGTCTTGCGGCTGTTATTATCGGTGAGATTTTGTGTGACGCTATTTTCAGAAAAGGTTGCTCGTTCTATATTCGACTTGGATTCGTAATCATTGGTGGAATTGTTTACTACATTGTTATGGTTATTATTTTATGGCTTAAGCTTGATGCTAATGATCTTAAATTATTTACGGCTATTATCGTTGCGATTTTCCTTGCTATTCCATATTTAAAGAAAGAAAAAGGAAATTCGTTTAAGGCAGCTTTTAATTCAAGCTTGAAATTTGGGAAGGGGGATAAATAATGCTAAAGTTACAAGACGTTTCTAAGACATTTAATAAAGGAACTGTAAATCAGCGCGATGCCCTCGTAAAAGTTAACCTTGAATTAAAAGAAGGTGAATTTGTTTCTGTGATTGGTGGAAACGGTGCTGGAAAATCTACATTACTTAACGCTATAGCGGGGACATGGCCGATAGATGATGGTGCAATATTTATTGGTGGCGAAAATGTTACTGGAATGAAAGACTTCCAAAGAGCAAAATTTATCGGAAGAGTTTTTCAAGACCCAAAGATGGGCACTGCGCCTAATATGCAAATAGAGGAGAACTTAGCGCTTGCGCTAAGACGTGGACAAAAAAGAACACTTAAATGGGGCATAACAAAAGAAGAAAGAAATTTGTTTAGAGACCAACTTTCTTTACTGGGACTAGGCCTTGAAGATAGAATGACAACTAAGGTTGGACTTCTATCTGGCGGCCAACGCCAGGCACTAACTCTTTTGATGGCTGCTATTCAAAAGCCTAAATTATTGCTTCTAGACGAGCACACAGCAGCTCTTGATCCTGCAACAACTAAGCTTGTTCTAGAAATCACTGATAAAATTGTTTCGGACTTTAATCTTACAACATTAATGATTACTCATGACATGACAGACGCCTTAAGGCATGGCAATCGTCTTATCTGTATGAACAACGGCCAAATAACCCACGATATCTCAGGTGCCGACAAAGAAAAAATAACGTCTGACGATTTGTTTAAGATGTATTATCAAAATTAAAATGCTATAATCGAAACATGTTTGAAAATGAGTATGGAAATTTTGAATATGGAATGGGGCGTAGGCCAGAGAGTTTTGGCATGAGTTTTGGAAATAGGCCAGAAGGATTCGGACCGAATCACTCTCCGGAGGCAAGAAAAGAGGAACGCCTTTTTTCTAAACTTGAAGCCGAAGGGCGCTTTGCTGATATCGACAAAGCAAAGCACAACGAACAATACAAAAACTATCTACTCGAAAACCTAGACATATAACACACATGGAGGGCCGAAGGCCTTCCATTATTATTTCAACAAATCAGAATTTGCAGGAATCTTTTCTAAATGCTCGCAGCCCGTCGCCTCGTTCCTGGCTCGGGTTCCAACTCGCCGACAACGAGCAGGTCGGCTCTGCTCGCAATCCTTACACACAAAAATATTTTTTATGTAGAATGAGCGTAATGGAACGCGAAGTTGCCGTCGCCAGCGCTAGTGAGGGCGCGCGACGCCCTTCGCTTCCTACGGCAGCTAACTTTCGTTCGCCAGTACACTTATGTCCGCCTGCTGCCTGCTTTTATGGTTTTAGGTGAATTGTTGCACTTAAGAAAAGTGTTTTTTATATATGGAGCTGGCGCAGCCAGCGAAGCGGACGCCGGAAGGCGGACGCAATGGGACATAGTAGTAGAGGCTGTGGGGCTTGGGGATTATCTTTGATTATCCCCAAACCCACAGCCAAAAGGCCCGTCAAATCTCAATTTTGCGAGATGAAAGGGTATTATCGAACTTTATTGGCAACAAAAAACCTCGCTGATAGCAGCGAGGTTTAAGATTTTCTTGTTTCATAAATATTATTCATTCAAACGGTTTATTGTAACTTCCTGTTCCAACCGGTTTGCAAAATTATTTTTCTGGTTGAACTTGTACGTAACCACATTCGATTGCTTGCTCAGAAGTTATCAACCCTTTTTCTATTAAACTATTAAGAAGGTCTTGTTGGCCTTCTTCGCGGCCTTCTTCACGGCCTTTTTCTTCTGCACGTCTTTCTTTTATTTGCACAATCTCTTCAAAAGTCATATACGCCGCCTCCCATTCTTCATTCAAACGGTTTATTGCAACTTCCTGCTCCAACCGGTGTACAAAATTGCTTTCTTCTCCACTAGGTATACCTGTTTTAATGTAATCAAAGAAATTTCTTAACTCTTCTGAAATATCATTTCCTTTGTAACAACAGTTTACCAAAACTACATGACTGCCGTCATTTAATGTAATGCTTGAATCGTCCTTGCATCTATACTCATAGTAA
>JAZLGF010000034.1:0-12209 GCA_045616165.1 Lachnospiraceae bacterium | reverse complement strand
GTGTTTATGGGCGAAAACTTCCTAAGTCAATAAAATATAGTGTTCTAATCCCATTAAAACCATAAACAGCTATCTTAAAATACAAGATGTTTATGGTTTTAGGTGATTTCATAAAAGCAGGCAGCGGGCGGACATAAGTGTACTGGCGAACGAAAGTTAGCTGCCGTAAGAAGCGAGGCTGACGGCGCCTGCGCTATTGAGGGCGCGCGCCGTCAGCTTCGCGTTCCATTACGCTCATTCCACATAAAAATATTTGTGTGTAAGGATTGCGAGCAGAGCCGACCTGCTCGTTGTCGGCGAGTTGGAACCCGAGCCAGGAACGAGTAGGTCGGGCTGCGAGCATTTGTAGGGTTGTTGGATTACTTTTTGGGTTATGGCTATTAGATTAGATTTAGCATTTTTTATTTATTAGTTTTCTTTTGTAAGCCATGGGTGTTTCTTTCCCAGAAAACTCCATCAGTGTAGCCTTGGATTGATTTATCTTTTTCTGCCATTTCAAGACGCTTTTCCGCCCAAACACAGTATTGCTCATTTTGTTCAATTCCTACGTAATGGCGGTTTAATTTCTTTGCCGTAACCGAAGTTGAACCAGAACCAAGAAATGGATCTAGAATTACATCGCCTTCATTTGAACTAGCAAGAATAAGCTTAGCTAAAAGTTTTTCTGGCTTTTGAGTTGGATGGGCGGTATTTTCCGGCATAGACCAATATGGAATAGAAATATCATCCCAAAAATTAGAAGGATATGTATTTCGGAAATTTCCGTTTTTGGTTTCTTCCCAATCTTTTGGTTTGCCATCAACTTTGTAAGGCGCTATAACCTTACGACGAATTTTTACATCCTCAACATTGAATGTATACTTTTTCGAAACGGTTGCAAACCAAATATCTTCCATTCCATTTTTCCAATTGTTTAGTGCTCCACGGCCCTTTTCTCTTTGCCATGTAATTCTATTTTGAATTACAAAATATTTTTTCAAAACATTTGCTATCGCTGGACTTGATTGCCAATCACAGCAAACATAAATAGAAGCATTGTCTTTCAATACATGAAGAGTCTGTTTAATCCATTCTTCGGTATATTCTTCATATATCTCATCAGTCATTTTTTTGAATTTTTTTCCATGAAAATCTTTTTCAAGATTATATGGCGGATCTACGATTAAAAGATCTACAAATTTATCCGGAAGCATAGGAAGAATGCTTAGTGTATCTCCGAGTATCGTTTTATCAAGAATCTTCGAAGTATCAATTTTATGCGGTACATGTATACACCTTTTTAAATACTTCTTTCCTTCTTCAACGCTTATATCTATTGTCTTATTTCGTTCTGCCTTCATTACTTTACCTATAGACTGCCCTTTTCTGAATTACTAGATACAGTTAGGGTCACTTTATTTGTATACGGCGGCTCGTCGATATGTTCGTAATCTTCAATTTTCGCATTCGCTTTCAATATAGAAAGTGCAATGTCATCTTCGCTACTGCGAGGGTCAAATTTTTTGCCATTATAAAAAACATTTATCAACGTTTGCCCTTTTGCTTCGCTGTACTCTAAGACAAAATTAATTTGTGGTTGTTTTAGAGTTGGCTTTATTATTTGTAAACACAATTCCTCAAAAACAGCCTCGATACGATAACGCATCTGCATAGGAACAGCGTTTTGGATAAGATATAAATTAAGTTCATTCAAACAACGAAGCGAATCGAAATCTTCTGGTGTGATTTGGATTTCTTTAACTTTTAGGCGTTGAACAAAACGGCGGGTAAGTTCTTTTTGAGGATTATCAAAAATCTGCTCTGGTGTACCGTCTTCGTATATTCCACCATCATCCATGTAAAATACACGATTACAAATTTCACGAGCAAACTTCATCTCATGAGTTACAATCAACATTGTTTTACCCGTATCTGCAAGTTTGCGAATAACTGTCTGCACTTCGCCAATCATTGTTGGATCAAGAGCTGATGTAGGTTCATCGAAAAGTATGATATCCGGGTCCATAGAAAGCGTACGTGCTATTGCAACACGTTGTTTTTGTCCGCCGGAGAGCATATCGGGATAATTTAGTGCCCTTGTTTCCATGCCTACCTTTTTTAGTAGTTCCATAGCCTTATCATATGCCTCTTGCTTTGGCATCTTCAAAAGGTCCATAGGCCCTCTCATTACATTTTCAACTACGCTTAGATGACCAAAAAGATTAAAACTTTGAAATACCATTCCCATCTTTTTTCGCACTTCTCGAATGTTACAATCCTTTGCAGTAATGTCTTTTCCATTTATTATTATGTTTCCAGAAGTAGGCTTATCAAGAAGGTTAATACAACGAATTAATGTTGATTTACCCGTTCCTGAAGGTCCAATAATAGAAATGATGTCGCCATCATTAATGGTGGCATTAACGTCACGCAGTGGAACAGCATTTGGATATTCTTTTCGTAGGTGTTTTAACTCAATCATTCTTTTTCTCTTCTTTAATTTATTTAACTGGTTTTATTCCTTTTAATATTTTCTTTGCGTCGCGATTACGTGGTTCAATTTTAATATTTATTCTTCCAATTAGCCATGTAAGTAACAAAGCAAAAAGATAATATATAATCGCTGTTGCAATCAGTGGGAAAAAGGCTTCATACGTACGAGAACGAATTAAATCTCCGACTTTTGTTAAATCTTGAACTGCAATATATCCTACAATAGCTGTCGCTTTAATAAGATTAATAACTTCAGTTTTATATGCAGGAAGGAAATGCTTAATAGATTGCGGGAACACGATATTAAAATATGTTTCTCGCTCAGAATAGCCCATTGCTAATGCTGCTTCTTCCTGACCATGGTCTACTGCACCAGCACCCATTTTCAAAAGGTTTGTAACTGTACATATAAACAAAACTGTAAACCCAATTATTGATACTAATACTCCGTTAAAATTAGTTCGTCCAAAAATGATATAATATAAAATCATTAATATAACAATAACTGGTGTCTTTCCCATTATGCTTTCAAAAGCACTCCAGATACCATTAAAAATTTTATTTTTCTTTCTAATAATTAAATAAATTCCAAAACCACCAAATGAGCCTAAAATCATACTAACTATAGTAATTAAGACTGTTATTCCGAGTCCGCTTAAAAATAGTTTCCAACGATTTTCTCTTATAAATGTACGTTCAAAGCTATCCCCTATTGAAGAAAAAAATGATTTTTCTTCTATTACAGTTTTGGTGTTATTCATTACAATAACAACGCCACCGATATATACTGGATTAGACATTAGCGCAGTTTCTTTTCGTTCAGGTGTTATCATAAGAGAGCATGCTGCCATATCAACTTTACCAGAAGTTGCTGCTGCTAAAAGCCCTGCTAAGTTATAATCAGCAATATGCAATCCATATCCATACTCTTTACAAAATCTTGCCGCTAAATCAACATCATATCCAACCGGTTCTCCGTTAAAATAATATCCAAACGGTGCACCTACATCACTACTGATTGCCATTTCAAGCACACCATTTTCTGCGGTTAAACTACTTAAGTCAACCTTATGAAGTGACTCATCACTACCAAACCAGATAGAATCTATCTCATCCATTGTTCCATCTTCAAAACTCTTTTTTACGAACTCATTAAATTGATTACATATTGTTTGATGTTTTTCATCTTTCGGAAACATAAATCCATAGTTAGCATCTTCAAGCTGATACACTATTTCCTGGTCTTTATACTGAGCACCCATCAAACGAGCCATAGGTTGATCTGCAAGATATGCATCAATTTTTTTTGAATCTAACGCCGCAGCAAGATCCGGATTTGAATTGTAATATTCTATTTGCGGATCCGAAACCTTGTTTAGAAGCATCTTATCGAAAGTTGCTCCCGTTTGAATCCCAACCTTCTTTTTTGATAAGCTCTGTACTGAAAAATCCTGTTCTTTTTTCGTTACTACAACAATGCCACCATCATAAGAAGGAAGAGAAAAATCTACCATTTCCTCTCGTTCTTCGTTAATGGCGATTGCACTTGCTGCCATATCTTCTTGTCCACTAATTATTGGATCAAAAATAGATGAAAAATTATTATCACTAACCTCTAAGTTATATCCTTTTTCAATGCAAAAGCGTGCAATAATATCAATTTCATATCCTACCAAAGCTCCATCTTTGGAATAAGCAAACGGACCCCCTGCATCTGTAGCTACTGCAAGTCTAATTGTGCCATTTCCACCAGTAATCTTATCGTATGGTATTGTCTTTAGTGATTCATCTGTGCCAAACCAAATACTATCTATTTCTTCTAGTTCGCCATTACTTTTTATTTTTTCTAAGAACTCATTTAATTCTAATCTAATTTTTTCACTTCTTTTATTATCCTTTGCAAAAGCAAACGCATATGAATCTATTCTAACCATGGATGAAATATTTTGATTTTCAAAATCTTTCGTTTCTAAACGTGCCATTGGCTCATCCATCAAGTATGCATCTATTTTTCCATCATTTAACGCCGTAGCCATATCATTATTACTGTTACAATATGTTATTATTGCATCCGGAAAATAATTTTTAGCAGCGCTGTCGAAAACCGTGTCTGATACGACACCCATCTTTTTTCCCGCAAAGTTTTCCTTTTCCGTGGTTTTGGTATTGTCCATCACAACAACAACTCCACCAAAATAATATGGATTAGACATCAACGCTTTTTCTTGTCGTTCTGGTGTTATATTAAGAGATGCTGCTGCCATATCAACTTTGCCGACAGTAGCTGCTGCTATAAGACCTGCAAGATTATAATCGGTAACATTCAATCCATATCCATATTCCTTACAAAATCTTGCTGCTAAATCTACATCATATCCAACCGGTTTTCCGCTAGAATAATATCCAAATGGTGCACCAACATCACTACAAATTCCCATTTCAAGCACACCATTTTCTGCGGTTAAACTACTTAAGTCTATCTTTTGAATCGACTCATCATCACTAAACCAGATAGTGTCTATCTCCTCCATAGTTCCGTCATAAAAGCTCTTTTGAACAAACTCATTAAATTGATTACATAAATTTTGATGTGCTTCATCTTTTGGAAACACAAATCCATAATATCCATCTTCAAGTTGATACACTATTTCTTGATTTTTATATCTATTGCCCATCAGCCGAGCCATAGGCTTATCTGTAAGGTAGGCATCAATTTTTTCTGCGTCCAACGCTGCCGCAAGATCTGTATTGGCGTTATAATATTCTATTTGTACATCTTGAATTTGATTTAGAAGCATCTTATCAAAAGGTGTTCCCGTTTGGATACCAATCTTCTTTTTTGATAAGTCATTTATTGAAAATTCTGTAGTCGTTTTTGTTTCGGCATCAGAATCTTTATCGTTCGTTTCTTTATTTTTAATATTTGCGCATCCTGCTAAAAGTGGCAATACAAGAGCCACCATAACAATCATTACTAAGATAGATTTTTTAATGTTCTTCATAAACTGCTACTTTCTAAATTACCGATTATCTCAAATATCCACTATTAGACTATCACAATTTTCTTGCAACATGTTATAAAACTTACCAACATGGCATCCATCAAGCCACTCTATAGAATTGCTATGTGCATCATAAAAATCTTTACGGAAGCTGTTTTTTTAACCTTTATTGTCCTCATTAATTTTAGAAAGTGTAAATTTCTGGTCTTCTGTTTTCCAGAAGCGGTAATGTTTTTCTACACTCAGCAATTTTTTCTGTATCAATTTCTACAATCAATACATCTGGCTCATTTCCTAATTCGCCAAGTACTGCTCCCATCGGGTCGGCCACAACACTTTCTCCAACCCTAATATCTCCTGTCATGTCGCACATGGCAACAAAAACTACATTTTCCATCGCCCGGCATAATGTTGAAACTCGAAGCTGCTCGCTTTTTCCTTTTCCCTTTACCCAGGCTGTAGGAACAACGATTAGTTCTGCCCCTTTCAGAGCCTGATATCTAGCGATTTCAGGAAACCTAAGTTCATAACAAACCATAAGTCCTAGTTTGCCAAATGGTGTATCTATCGGCTCAAAGAGTTTTTCTCCTGCTTTGTTAAAATCTGATTCGCGATATGAAAAGGCATCATACAGATGAGTTTTTCGATAGACTGAAACGATCCTTCCCTGGTCATCTACAATCAATGTTGTATTATAATTTCTTTTTTCATCCGCTGTTTCATACATGCCAAAAACAACCCATAACCTGTATTGCTTAGCAAGCTTTTGCATAGCCTTTACATTTGCTCCGTCTATTTTCTGCGTTTCTTTAGAAAGCGCAGCAATAAAACACTCCGGAAAGACAATTAATTTCGCCCCTTCTTCTGAAGAGCGTTTCATCGCAATATCTGCTCTCTCAATATTAATTTGATTATCAGAACAACTTTCTGTCTGAGCCAACGCTATTTTATATTTCATGTTTACTTAAATTTTTATTTATTTGTTTGTCCTCTTTTATTACCGTTTCCTTCAAAACATAGTTATCATACTTTCAATCACGTTTTATTTCCTTAAAACATGCTTATACATTTTCTTTACATCAGCATTCATATTAACAGGTTTGATTATTATTTTAGGATGTTCATTCGCAAATACCCTAAAAATCTGGTCTGCAAATCCCTGTCCCATCCATTCTATACTTTCAAAATCGAGTTCGATTGTCTTGAATCTTTCAAGTCCGTTGCACAACCTTTTTGCCTGTGACCTAGAAATCGGATCTGTGTCAAAAATCATTTTTAGATTTATATTTGTTTTCTCGAACTCCCCTTCTGAATTTTCAAACTGAATGAAAATATCTCTTGGTGTTCTTCTTGAAAAATTACTTAGTTTCATCAAAACTGCTGTTCCTGTCTTGAAAGGTATTTTTAAGGTTTGTAAATATTCTTGATTATATTTATTATGTGAGAATATCCGATTGTCAGATACTATACAAAATTCATCCATCATTCTAGAACTGAAAAAAATCCCTTCTCCCGAATGATGTTTTGCATCCGTTGTGATTTTCCCTTTAAATAATTCATTCACCGCTTCTTCAACGTTTTCCAATTTGAAATGCTTTTTGATTTTTTTAAAAATTCCTATTCCATCATCAAACATCCATACCTTAGTTAATAAATAGTTTTGTTCGATAACAATATCTAATTTTTCAGCATTAGAATGGTCCATAACGTTATTGGTCATCTCACTAAAAACATAAGCCCATATTTGTTCTATATTTTTACCAAATTTTTTTACATGCTTAGCAAGACATTTATTATAAGCAATTGTGTCTCCATCTAAATCACCACTTTTTCTGCTTAAATGATACTGATATTTTTTTGAAACGAGCTGATACTTTCCTCTATGAACTTTTTGAATTATTTTTTCTTCCAACATTTCATTGATGTATTTATAAAATGTTGTTTCATTTAAATTAAAATTATCAATAACCGCCAAGCAAATATTTTCTTCTCCTCGGTCTATTTTTTCTAATATATATCTTTTTATTGAAGTTTTCTTTTCTTCACTAAATTTCATATCTAATATCCTCCACTTCGACTATAATACTTTATTGTTATCAGTGCAATAGAAACTTGTTTTAAAATTAAAAAAACTTGTTTTAAATATTTTTAAAACAAGTTTCTATTTTTTCGAATTTATGCTAATAATGAAATCATTGAATATCAGTGCATAAAAAAACAGCTCCCTTCATCATCAAAAGGGAGCTGAATTAAAGTTATAATATCATTTAAGATTTTTATTTATTTGTTCTCTTTACTCTAAGAAGCGTACATGTTGTTAAGCTTATTGCTGCAAGAGCAATAGCAATCCATAAAAGCATATTGTTTGCATCACCTGTCTTAGGAATTTCTTCTTTTACAGTAAACTTTGCTGTAACAGTTACGTTAGATGCCGGCATTACAAATTTATTGTCTGTTACTTTTACTTCTTTTCCATCTGCATCTGTTACTTTTAATGAAGCAAGTTTATAAGTCTCATCAGGTGTTGCTGTTAATTCAACAGTTTCTCCTTTAGCAGCTTTTTCTTTATCTGCTTTAACTTTGCCGTTCTTTATATTAGATGCAACTTTAACATCATATTTTACAGTTTTAATCAATACTGCTTTGGCAACATCATCGCCAATTTTGATTTTTTTATCGTTAATTTTAATATCACCATTAATATTTGCTTCGTCTACATCTGCAATAAGGGAACCTTTTACTAACAAATTATCACCACATATTATATCTCCATTAACACTAGAAACTGCAGCTTGTTCTTCACCTAAACCTCGAGCAATAAATTTGCCGATACCATTATTAAATGATATTGTACCTTTGACTTTAATACCATATCCACCTGATACTGTGACCGTACCGGGTTGATCAAAAATTAAATTTCCTGAAGAATAAATTCCACCAACTTTTCCTGAAGTCGTGAGATTTCCCGTTCCAGTGATTGTAAAATCTTCATTGTAATGTTGTATAGCCATAGAATCGCCATTGGTAGTAATCGTGTTATTTCCTATAATCGTCAAAGTACATTGTCCATTAAAAACGATTGGTCCATCGTCACTATTCAATGTTATCGACAAATCTTTGATAGTAAGATTGTTAACGCTACCACCAACACTAATTATTTCTGTTGTCGTAGAACCCGATACAGTGAGTCCGTCTGTCTTAATCGTTAACGTAATACCAGACCAGCTATAATCCGTGCCTTCCACCGCTGCTTCATCATTTTTAGTTACTGTCAGGTCGTGTGTATCTGCCAATGCCGTAAACGCAAACATCGGAATTAAAGAGACAACCATTAATGCGGTCATTAGAATTGCCAAGATTTTTTTCTTCATCATATCCATCCTCTTCTTTTGATATTAAATTATAAAGTGACCTATTATGTTTCAAGTATATCACAATATCTAGTAGTTTCAATTATTTGTTTTATATATATCTTGTTTTTTTATTAAATTGCCTAATAAAATAGGTGCTGATCCGTTTCAATCATAAGCAATCTCGTAGTAATCCATATATACCTTAAATCGGTCCTGCGCAGAAAGACATGTATCAATCAAATACCCTCTTTCGTTTTTCCATTCGCTGAGCCCGCGGTAATAAAATTCTTTAAGATTGTCATCTATGATAAATGGTGGAATACCGTTTCGTAAGCATTCCTTAAACATAACTAGCCTTCCCACACGGCCATTTCCATCTTGAAAAGGATGAATTTTCTCAAATTCATAATGAAACTCAATGATTTCTTCAAGCGTTTTATTCTTTGATTCATTATAGCTTTTCAGTAAATGGCGAAGCTCTTTAGCAACCAGCTCTGGCTTTGTTGTCTTTCTTCCACCAACTTCATTTTCAATGCGCTTATAATCCCCAACGGCAAACCAGGCTTTTCTACTGTCTGATGTTCCTGATTTTAACAAATAATGAAGCTGTTTAATAAGTGATTCACTTAACCTATAGTTGGCTAAATCAATAATCAAATCAATACATCTAAAGTGATTTGCTGTTTCAACAATATCATCAACATTTACAGTTTCATTCCGAATTCCAATCGTGTTGGTTTCAAAAATATACCTTGTTTGATCATATGTAAGCCGACTTCCTTCCATGTGATTTGAATTATACGTTAATTCAACCTGAATTTTATGATAAATGCCCCCTGTAATACCCATTTCTTTTTCTTCGCGTAATCGTTCAAGAATATCTGTAGATATTTTTCCTGCTCTTTTTTTTCGTTCTGGCTTAGTTGCATTGCTAGGAATCTTCCACGTCTTTCCATCAAGAATTGCCCCAGGGATTTTTCCTGTTGAACAATAATTTCTGACGCTTCTTTCAGACACATTCCATTTCAAAGATATTTCTGCTACATTTTTATAATTCATATACACCCTCAACTAACAATCATATATCGGAATTATTATAACATTATCGGCAAAATATAACAAGTTTTTCACCACTAAATCTCGTTATATTTTGCCGATTAAATTCTTAAACTTAAATAATATTAGTCAAAAACAGCTCCCAAAAGGGAGCTGCATTCATCTTTATATATCATCTAAGATTATTTAAGATTTTTATTTATTAGTTTTCTACAGAACCATCAATATTAAAGAACGGTGCAATTGCATTGCTTGTTGATGTGCACAAATAAGAATCAAGGCCAGCACCTTCCTTTCTGTTTATCGCAATGTAATTATTACTTGTCCTATCTGGGCTTCTAAGCCAGCACTGAACTGGGCTCTTATCTTCTCTATACAACGAAATTGGAACATGAAGTTGTCCGCCGTTTTTTTGGAAAGGACTTCCGTAGTCATGATATTCGGCTTTTTCTTCTTTATATTCATATAGTTCGCTGGCACTTGGTAGCCAAAGCTTATCTGTTACCATGTCCGAAATAATTATTTCGTAAGGATTTATTGGTAACCAAGTTCTTGGCACTTCAAATGTTCTCGGTGATATTATCTCTTGCAATTCTGCCGGGAAACATGACAGTAGACTTTCTGATGCTGCAAGGCACTCTTTTCCGGCACACTCTCCTACGTAAACTCTTCCCCAGGAATTATTAACACCGTTAAGCGTTGACCTTATTCGGCTATTCGCATAATTTAATACACCTTCTCCGTTATAAGAGCTATTCCATCTTCTATATTTTTCCGGTATCGATAAATAAAATGCCGTGAATGTCCCTGAAGGTGAAAAAAAGTCGTTTCCGGTTATCTCAATTTTTTTCACATGACCCTCTCTAAGAGCTTTTGCATATTTTGTATAGGCTGTGCCGTTTGCTGCTGCCTGTTGAATTTCGCTCCAAGAAGCTTCCAATTCAGTAGCATTTTCTACGGCTCTTTTATAATCTGTATCAACTGCTGGACCAAAGGTCACTATATCTGTATCATCTTCCTGATGTGTAATATTCCAAATGCTCACGACGTAATATCCAACGTCATTTTCTGATTCACTTGACCCCAAAAGTCCAGTTCTTTTTCCATAACTTACCGTGCTCTCTACAGGCAATTCTTTCCCATCTACCGATACGAACGTAGTAACAGAAATTTGCCCCTTCGTTTCCGCTTTTGTGGTAACAGTTCCGCCAAGAAGCATAGTACTGATACCGATCACCAAAAGTGATGAAAAAAATATGCCTTTTGTCTTTCTTTTTTTCTTCCCAATTATCATCAACGCAATCATAATTAGACAAAATGCTGCTATGCCTCCAACAATAATAAACCCAACGAGTCCTTTGTCACCTGTTTTCGGCGGATTAGTATTTTCTCCGGCTTTCAATTCAAATACCGTTGTTAACGAAACCTGTTCTCCGGCTTTCAACGTCGAAATATCTTTTTGTGACGATTCATTTTTCATAATCTGGTATCCTTCAGGAGCCAGATTGACCAGGTTCACATCCAATACATCCGAATTATGTGTATTCGTATTTGTGACTGTCAGAGTCGTCTTTATATTCTCTCCTTTTGAATACTGCTCTTTATCTGTTGTCTGCACAATCAATAATCCGTTTTTTAATCTTTCCTCTGCCTGCGCGGTGATTGGCAAAAACATAATAAATACAAGTGCAGCAATAAAAAATGGTATAATCTTTTTCTTCATTTGTTTGTCCTCTAAATAAAGCATCGTAAAAAATTTTCTACTTTATTATACGAGCAACCTCTATAAAAAGCCATTAAAAAACTTTTTTGATAAATCAGATTAATCATTATAATCGCTAATCCGTCCCCGACAAATTGCCCTTTGTCGGGCTCTTTTTGAAATGCTCGTGTCCCGTACGAACTTTTTTCAACCGCTAAAAACGCTCTGAAAAAAGTTGCACGGCTCCACTCGCTAAAATGAAATCTCGTCGATAACGAGCCACACTGTCCAGCTCGCTCTATTAATATCATAAATAATTTCTATTTCGCTCGCGAAGCTGACGGCGCCTGCGCTAGTGAGGGCGCGCACCGTCGCTTCGCTGCTTACGGCGGGTAAATCATTCGACATCAAAACTCGGCTAGCCACCCGCCTTACTCTTTGATCTTTGCTCGCTTTTTCTATATTTTCTCCCTATAGAGAACCTGTCTTCCTATAGTGAGAAAAAAATCATTTATTTCATCAAAAAGTTCTCACTATAGATAGTATGTTACTCTATAGTGAGAAAATAACCATCTTTCTATTCAAAAAATTCTCCCTATAAACACTCTATCTTTCTATAGGGAG
>JAZLGF010000033.1:0-22461 GCA_045616165.1 Lachnospiraceae bacterium | reverse complement strand
GACGACAAGGTTGATAGGTCAGAGGTGGAAGTGCAGTAATGTACGTAGCTGACTGATACTAATAGGTCGAGGAGTTGACCAACAAGCCGTATTGGAAAGACTGATGTGACGTTTGACACGTACTTTTCATTTGATATTTCTGGTGGTTTTGAAGGTGTAAACCTTATGGCCCAGTGGCTCAGTTGGTTAGAGCGCCGCCCTGTCACGGCGGAGGTCGTGAGTTCGAGTCTCATCTGGGTCGCTTCTGAGGAAAGAACAAAAAATCTTGAACGTGTTCAACAGATTTTTTGTTCTTGACGAAGAATTATCCACGGAGTACGTAGAACGATAGTTCGGAGTACGGAGTGGATAATGGATTGCGAGAGTGCGAAGCACGAAGCAATCCAAGCGACAGCTAACGTGATTGCGAAGCAATCCAAGCGACATAAAAAATTAGTGCGTAAACGCACAAATTTTTTTATTTGATAATTAAATATTTGGGATCTTAGCTCAGCTGGGAGAGCACCTGCCTTACAAGCAGGGGGTCACAGGTTCGAGCCCTGTAGGTCCCATGATTTTAGAAGCGGTGCTCGGAAATCTTCGATTTCCTCGCCCATTTCGCTTCGCATTTTGAAAATTTTGAATATTATTGAAGCGGTGCTCGGAAATCTTCGATTTCCTCGCCCATTTCGCTTCGCGAAATAAAATCAAAAAAATGCTCGAAATAGAGAGCAAGCTCTCATTCGATCATTTTTCCGATTTTGCTTCTCTCAACAGGGGGGAATTCCCGAGTGGCCAAAGGGGACAGACTGTAAATCTGCTGGCAATGCCTTCGGTGGTTCGAATCCACCTTCCCCCATTCTAACGCGGGGTAGAGCAGTCCGGAAGCTCGTCGGGCTCATAACCCGGAGGTCGCAGGTTCAAATCCTGCCCCCGCTACTCTTTGAAAATTTTTACGCCCAGATAGCTCAGTTGGTAGAGCAGTGGACTGAAAATCCACGTGTCGCTGGTTCGATTCCGGCTCTGGGCACACGAAAAAACCTTGAAGTTTTCTTCAAGGTTTTTTTATTGAATTGGTATTAAAACTTGGTATTAAAGAGTTTTTCGAATGCTTTCTTCTCAATGAGGTTGAGAGTGAAGGTGCAGATGAAGATTAAGATGATGCTGTAAAGAAGGCTGGCCCACCATGTTGTGTGAATAAAAGTTTTTAGACCTAAAGCACTTACGCCGAAGCCGACAAGATATTTCAAAAGCATTTCATTACCACAAAGATAAAGGCTGCCTTCGCCGATATATGAAAAGATGCGAACGTTTTTAAGCATCTTTGAAAAGCATACTGCAGTAAAAATCATAATAAGAGCGCAAAAAACTACGAAGACTTCATAAAGTGGTACGATAAGAAGATTTGTGAAGAACATCGCAAATACATCGCCACGAATATACATGTATCCACTAAAAGCTAAAGCTAAAACAAAGCAAATCCAAAAGGCTATTTTTTTACCACAGGAAGTTTCCTCGTAAACAAAGCCATCAATAATTGGAAATGCCCATGCGCCAATCATGTAATATAAAATGAAAACGAGTGCGGAGTCAAAGTTCCAAATCCACATCGGATCTTTGGTAGGCTCGTGTCCGAGACATGTTATGCCAACAATAAAGAGTGCGATACAAATTAAACTTACAATATATTTATTCTTAAAAATTCTTTTTATGAGTTCAAACAAAATAGAAATAATAAATAAGCAAGGTAAAAACCAAAGCTGGATAGCAGGAGTTTGGTTGCGAATGCCTTTAACCATGTCGAGCAAAGCTTTTCCTACTCCAGACCATTTTAATTTTCCAAAGATTAAGAAAATGATAATTGTTAAAAGTGAAAAAATAAAATATGGAAGAACTAAAGAACGAACTTTTTTCACTACGAATTTTCCGAAAGAACAATTCTTTGGTGCTAACCCAGCAAAAAGACCGCTAATAAAAAAGAACAAAGGAACATGATGCGCAAAAACAGCAGCATAAAAATTATTTATGGGAAGCAAATGTCCCCAGAAAATTAAAATCATTCCTATGAACTTAAGTACGTCGGCCCAGTGGGCACGTTCTTGTCTTTCCATACCCCAATTATACAATATTATATAGAAGTTTGGGCAAAATTATGGTAATATAAAAGCCGAGTTAAGGCTCGATTTTTTAATGTTAAATAAAAAAAGAAAGTAGACAAAAAATGAATAAAGTCACATGGAAAGAATATATAGATTTATTTGAAAGTCTTGGAGAAATTAAAGAGTGCGTAACTTTAAGTGAGCCGGATATGCCAATTAAGGGTCTGACATATGACTCAAAAATGGTAGAAGAAGGAACACTTTTTGTTTGTAAAGGCGCAAATTTCAAAAAGCAATATTTATTTGATGCAATAAATCAAGGTGCGACATGCTATGTAAGCCAGATAGATTATGCAAAAGATGAAGATGACCCAGAGATGGCAAAAAAACTTAAGGAAATGCCACATGTAATCGTTAATGATATAAGAAGATGTATGCCGGACATGGCAAGACTGTTCTATGATTATGCAGAAAATAAAATTGAAAAAGTAGGCGTTACGGGAACGACTGGAAAGACAACAACGTCATATTGTATAAAAGCAATATATGATGTTTACCTAAGCTCGCTTGGAAAAGAGCCTATGGGAATTTTCTCATCAGCAGAATTGCATGATGGAAAAACGGTTGAATTAGCACCGAACCAAACAACACCAGAAGCATTCGAACTTCATCGCAGATTTTATAACCTCTGCGAATCAAACAGAGATCATTTAGTTATGGAAGTTTCTTCCCAGGCGATTAAATATGGGAGAACGACAGGCATTAAATTCGAAGGAGCAATCTTTACAAATATTTCAAATGATCATGTAAGCGATAAAGAACATCCTTCATACGAAGATTATCTCGAAACAAAAATTAATATTTTTAAGCAAGCTAAAATCGCAGTTGTTAACTTAGCATGCGACGATGTTGATAAAGTTTTAGAAGGAGCAAAGTGTTGTGAAAAGATTGTAACTTTTGCAGCAACAAGACAAATCCAAGACGAACTTATCGCTAAGCCAACAAATACAATTAATAAAAACAATGAAGATTTAAGTAAAGCAGATTATAGGTTGGTAGCAGTTGATGAAACAGTAGATAATCTCATATTTACAATAGAAGGCCCAGGATTTACAGAAGATTTTGAAATGCCGATGCATGGAATATTTAATGCGTTCAACGCTCTTGCGGCAATCGCTTATTGTCATACAAAAGGAATTAGTATCGAGCAAATAAAAGAGGGTATTTCTAAGGCGGTTACACCAGGACATATGGTTATGGTAAAAAGCCCAGATGAAAGAATAATTTCTTTTATTGATTATGCACATAACGGAATTAGTTATGAAACATTATTTAAGTCGGCTAAAAGACTTTACCCAGATAGAAGACTGGTATGCGTTTTTGGAAGCACTGGTGGAAAAGCAATCAATAGAAGATTTGATATAGGAAGAGCAGTAGGAAAATATTGCGACATGGCTTATATAACAATGGACTGTCCATATAACGAGCCAGTTTCGAAGATTGCTGCGGATATCGCCGAGGGTGTTAAATCGGCAAATGGAAAATGGGTTATTATCGAAGATAGAGCGCAGGCTATTAGACAAGCAGCTTTCGACGCAGTAGAGCCAACCGTTATATGCATGACGGGAAGAGGAGTTGAGGATTGCCAAAATATAGGAAATGATTTAGTTCCATATATAACAGATGGCGAAATAATCCAAGCAGCTTATGATGAAATATATAAAGTAGAAAAATGATTACAAAAGATACAATGCTGATTTTTGATTTAGATGGAACGCTTTGGGATTCTGGAAAGGAAGTTGCAATCTCATGGAATGAAGTTTTGCAAAAAGAACTTCCCGAAATGAAACCACTGGATGCAGATTATATCCATTCGGTCATGGGAATGACGATGAGAGAAATCGCAGACCATACAATAATCGGTATAGACGAAGAAAATAAAAGAAGAATTTTTAAAGAGTGCGAAGTACATGAAGTAGAATACTTAAAGGAGTCGGGCGGAGTACTCTTTCCAAATGTAAAAACCACACTTAAGACATTGCAAGAACAAGGCTATACAATGGCAGTTGTAAGCAATTGCCAAAAAGGATACATTGATGCGTTTATGACATCGATGGATACAAAAAAATATTTTGTAGATTTTGAAGAGTGGGGAAATACGCTAAGAAGCAAGGCAGATAATATTCGCCTTGTTATGAAACGAAACGGATTTGAAAAAGCTATCTATATAGGAGATACGCAGAAAGATATGAATGCGGCTACGGATGCACATGTTCCGTTCGTACATGTAACGTATGGGTTTGGAAGTGTAGTAGAGCCGTTTGCATCAATAGATGATTTTTCAGAATTGTTAGATGTCCTGCGGGAGCGAGGGATATAAAAACGATAGTATAATGTGAAGAGTTCCGAGCGCGAGCAGGAAGGCACCATGCAAGCAGGGTCAGGGTTCCCTGCGAAGCAATGGGAGGTGTCCTGCGGGAGCGAGGAATATAAAAAGTACAAAAGGAGGAAATAATATGGAACCAAAATTTGTTGTAAGTACAGATTCAGGATGCGATCTTGATATTTCGGTTTTAAATGAAAACAAAATATATGCATTCCCATTACAGTATGAACTTAATGGAGAAATAATTACAGATACAATGATTCAGGCAGACTGCCATAAATTTTATGATGGCATGAGAGAAGGCGACGCACCAAAGACAAGCCAGATAAATCCATATCAGTTTGTTGAATACTTTAAACCAATTTCAGAAGAAAATAATAATCTTCCAATAATTCATATTAGTTTAGGAAGTGGTGTTTCAGGAACGTTCAATAACGGATGTCAGGCATCAGAAATGATTAAAGATGAAAATCCGGATGCAGATATTCGTATGGTTGACTCAACACTTTGCTCAGTAGGATATGGAATGCTCGCATTAGAAGCAGCGCGCTTAAGAGATGAAGGAAAGAGCGCAGAAGAATGCGTAGCATGGTTAGAAGAGCATAAAGGAAATATGAATACATGGTACACAACAGACGAGCTTAAATATTTATATAGAAGTGGCCGTGTAAGCAAGCTTGGCGCAATCATTGGTGAAGCATTAAATATTTGCCCAATCTTAAATCTTGATCTTGAAGGACATTTAATTGTTCAAGAAAAAGTAAGAGGCCTTAAAAAGACATTAAGAAGAATTTATGAGATTGTTGATGGAATCGTTGAAAACCCTGAAGAACAAACTGTTTACGTATGTCACTCAGATATACCAGAGCAGGCTCAAAAATGGGGCGAGGAATTAAAAGAACACTACGGATTTAAAGAAGTTAAATACACATACATTGGACCAACAATCGGTTCAAACTGTGGACCGGGACTTATGGCAATATTCTTCTGGGGCAAAAAAAGAACAATGGACGGATATAAAGGATAAAATATAGTAATTGAATAAGTACCAAAAAAAAGCAACGATAAGTTGCTTTTTTTAGTATATATTTACAAAGAATAGAGCATATTGTATAATATTCACAGCTCTGAATTTAATAATATTCAGGAAAAAAATTTTTTTAATTTATTAATAAATTGGAGGAGTAAACATGAAGAAAGGTAGAATTTTAGCATTAGTACTTGCCCTTTGTATGGCAGCTACTTTGCTCGCAGCCTGCGGTGGCAAAAAGGGTGGCAGCGATGTAATCAAGATTGGTTACGTTAACCCTACTACTGGCGCACTTGCTGGTAACGGCGAAGGATGCGAATGGGTTGTAAAACAAATTGAATCATACGTTAATGATACTCTTGGCGGAATCGAAGTTGATGGCGCTAAAAAGAAAATCGATGTTATCGTTTATGATTCACAGTCAGACCAGCAGACAGCTGCTGATATGGCATCAAAACTTTGTGTAGAAGATAACGTTGACGTTATTATTGCTATTCAGACTCCTGAAACAGCAATCCCTGTTGAAACACAGGCTGAAATCAACGGTGTTCCATGTATTGGTATCCAAGCACCAGTTGATCCATGCGCAATGGCATCAGATACACATGATTGGACAGTTCATGCTTTCTGGACAATCGACAATATTTATGAAGCACATAAAGCTCTTTGGACAGCAGCAGGCTATGGCCCTAACACAGGCGCTAAAATCGGTTTAGCATTCGCTAACGATGCTGACGGAACAGCTTGGTATAACACATTCAAAGAGAAATTACCAAAAGACGGTTATGTAGTAGTTGACCCAGGTCAATATCCATCATTAACAGACGACTTCTCAAACGTTGTTAAAACTTACAAAGATGGTGGAATCGATATCTTAGCAGGAACAAACATTCCTCCAGATTTCTCTAACCTCTTTACACAGATGCAGGCAGCAGGCGTTAAAGTTGGCGCTATCACAATGGGTAAATGCTGCTTACTTCCTGGCGATGTTGCAGCTTTAGGCGAGAATGTTGAAGGTATCTTATCAGAAGTTTGGTGGTCACCACTTTATCCATACGTTTCTGGTTTAACAGGCGTTGATTGCCCAACACTTGGTGCAGCTTATCAAAAAGATAACGGTGGCGTTATGCCTCAGCCAGCTGGATATGCTTATGCAGCTTTAGAGTTAGCAGTTCAAGGTTTACAAAAAGCCGGAACAACTGATAAAGCAGAACTTATGAAAGCTATCAGAGCACTTGATGTTGAAACAATCGTTGGACCTATCAAATATGATAAGGAAATGAACGGATTAGCATACTCAGATACAGTAGTTGCTGGTGGACAGTGGCAGAAGAATGATAAGGGCGAGTGGGAACTTGTTGTTATCGATGCATCACTTTATCCAGAACTTAAAGGCGCTGTAACTGGTGCTTATAAACCAGGCAACGCTACACAAAAATAATTTATTCGAAAAAATAAATTAAATAGATTTTAATGAGGTGGAGGGCAAATCTGCTCTCCACCTTATAAATAAAAAAGACCTCGAGGGAGGATAGTATGGGAAGTATATTAACATTTGATCATGTTGACGCTGGATATGGTGCGGCAAAAATTCTCCATGATCTTTCTTTCTCTGTAGAAGAAGGAGAAGTTTACGGTGTTATCGGTCCTAACGGATGCGGCAAGACTACCATGTTCAATGCCCTAATCGGATTAATTGTTCCTACAGCAGGAAAAGTTATTTTCGATGGAAAAGATATAACAAAAATGAAACCTGATACTAGATGTCATTTAGGTATCGGACGTACATATCAGGTACCTCGTCCTTTTGAAGGAATGAGTGTATATGAAAATGTTTTAGTAGCAGCAGTACATGGCGCTAATCGTAGTGAAAAAGCTGGCCGTGATGTTGTTATGAAAGCTTTGGAAATTACTGAATTAACAGATAAAAGAGAAATTTTAGCAGGCGAGCTTACACTTCTTGATAGAAAGCGTATGGAAATCGCCAGAGCCCTTGGAACAGAACCTAAACTTTTACTTTTGGATGAAGTTGCAGCAGGACTTACAGAAGCAGAAGTTCAGGATGTAATAAAGATGGTTAAAAACTTAAAAGTTGCCGGATATTCTATTATTTGGATTGAGCATGTTATTCAGACAATGGTTGAAGCAACAGACCACCTTATGTGTATGTCAGAAGGACATGAACTGCTTATTGGAGAACCTAGACCAGTAATGGAATCTAAGGAAGTTGAAGAAGTATATCTTGGAGTAGAGGAGGAAGACGAAGATGAGTGAGCCTATTTTAAAAGTTGAAGGCGTTCAGGCTAAGTACGGAGATTTCATCGCTATCGAATCTGCTTCTTTGGAAGTTCCGGAAGGTAAAATAGTTTCCCTTATTGGCTCAAACGGTGCGGGAAAATCTACATTAATGAGCACAATCGCCGGACTTCACGTGCCAAGTGCAGGTAAGATATATTTTAAGGGTGAAGATATAACAGGACTTAGTGCCGATAAAATTAAAAATAGAGGATTAAGCCTTGTTCTTCAAGGAAGTCACTGTTTTGTAAGAATGAGTGTAGAAGACAATTTAATTATGGGTTGCTTCCCTAAGGCAGCAAGATCACATATGAAAGATTCGCTGGAAAAAATTTATGAGATGTTTCCTGTTCTTAAAGAAAAAAGGAATGACCTTGCTGGCGGACTTTCTGGTGGACAAAGACATATGGTAGCTATCGGAAGAGCATTGATGAGCAATCCTGATTTAATTCTTTTTGATGAAGTTTCACTTGGTTTGGCACCAAATACAATTAAAAGTATTTATTCAAAAATCAAAGAAATTCATAAAAATGGAACAACAGTTTTGTTAGTTGAACAAGATACTCATAAAGCTATTAAAACTAGTGAAATATGTCATGTTATGTTAAAAGGCAACATAGTGCTTTCTGGTCTATCCAAAGAACTTGGAGACGACGAAATTAAGAAAGCTTACTTTGGTATTTAAGAAGGGAGGATAAACATGCAAGTATTACAAGTTGTTATTAACGGTATCTTACTCGGCGGTATTTATGCTCTCTTGGGCGTAGGTATGACAATGATGTTCGGTATTGTTAAACTTACGAACCTTGCACATGGTGAATTTATTATCATCGGTGCATATCTTTCAACAATACTGGCACAGTTAATAGGAGTTGATCCTATTCTTACATTAATCGTAACTGTTCCACTTATGTTCCTTGCAGGTATGGGACTTCAAAGTGGTCTTATCAACCGAGTTATGAAGATAGGTTCAGAACCAGCATTGCTCGTAACATTTGGTGTATCGATTATCTTGGCTGATGCAATGCTTTTACTTTTCTCAGCAGATGCACAAAGAGCAAATGTTCCTTACAATACAGCATCAATTAAAATATGTGAAGGTCTTAATATTTCGGTTTTAGACCTTATCGTATTTGCAATAAGTATTGTTACAATTATTGTTCTTTCGTTATTCCTTAAGAAGACTTACCTTGGAAAATCAATCAGAGCAACATCTGATGATGGCGAGGCAGCTTCACTTATGGGAGTTAACGTTGGAAAAACATACGCTATCGCAATGGGTATCGCAATGGCTACAGCAGCAATCGCAGGTATGTGCGTTAGTATGAAATGGGTTTTCTATCCAAGTAGTGGTGGAAACTACTTGCTTACTGCTTTCGGTGTAGTTGTTATCGGAGGTATGGGTTCTATCCCTGGAACATTGGTAGCAGGCCTTATCCTTGGTTTAGCACAGGTTATCGGAGGAGCTAACTATGGACAGCTTATAGCTTATGTACTTATGGTTCTCTTCCTTGCAGTTAGACCTCAAGGAATTTTCAGTGGAAATACAAGAAGGAGGAAAGCAAAATAATGGAAAATAGTTTAACAAGCAGCCGCAAGCCGGTTAAAGTTTTAGACGGACTCCCAATGCTCATTGTATGTGCAGTTGTTTTTGTAGTACTCCTTGTACTTGGATTAGTTGGCGCATTTGACAACAATACAATGCGTTACTTATTTAAGATATATCTTTATATCACAATGGGAACTATGTGGAACCTTATGAGTGGTTTCACAGGAATGACAAGTTTAGGTCAACAAGTATTCGTTGGTATTGCAGGATATTCAGTAGCAGTTATGACATCTACATATAAAATGTCTATGTGGATGGGTATTTTGGTAGGCGCTGTTATTGGTGTTGTATTTGCACTTCTTTTATCATTCATATTATTTAGAATGAGGGGCATGTACTTTGCTGTTGCTACATGGTTAGTTGCAGAAGCAGTTAGATTATGGTTCAACAGCTGGGAATTTGTAAGACAAGGCGCAGGTATGACAGTTGCAACAAGCCAGATTCCTAGAATGCCAGAATTATATGTATACGCACTTATCCTTTGCGTACTAGCATTAGTAGTAGTTTATCTTTTACTTAGAAGCAAGATTGGTCTTGGACTTACAGCCATGAGAGATGATGCTGATGCAGCAAGTTCAGTAGGAGTTAATATTTTCAAATCAAAACTCCTTTGCTATATTATCTGCTCATTATTTATTACTTTGGCTGGCGCACTTTTTGCACTACAAAAAGGTTCAGTTCTTCCATCATCATCATTTAGTATTGACTGGACAGTAGCTATGGTATTTATAGTTATTATCGGTGGAGTTGGAACGATGGCAGGCCCAATCCTTGGTGGTATTATTTATGTAATTTTATCTGAAGTTTTAGCTAAACTTCCTGGATGGTCAAATATCATCTTAGGAGCAATAGCAATCCTTGTTATCATCTTCCTTCCAAAGGGAATTATGGGAACATTAATGGATAAATTACATTTTGATATTTTCTCACAAAAGAGATTATCAGAGCCAAAAAAGGGAGTAGGACTTAAACAAAAAGCAAATATTCAATAAAATTTATTGATTAAAATCACGAGAATCCTCCGAATTTTCGGAGGATTTTTGTTGCTTAATATTTTATTTGCATATATGCCTTTTCCTTGTATTTTTAGACCGTTTGGTATAGAATACATAGGTTAGCGAAAAAGAAAAAATAAGAAAGTTGCTGAAAATGAAAGGAGACTTCGAGATGGAGACAATTACAGCAAAAATGCCTTGGAAAGATCATATGGGAGAATTACCTTTACACCTTGATTATTTTGAAGGAACAATGTATGAGGGAATTAAGAAGGCTGCTCAAGACTATCCGAATAATATAGCGTTTGATTTCATGGGAAGCACAACAACATACAAAAAAATGCTTCTTGAAATTCAGAAGTGTGCTAGGTCATTAAAAACTTTGGGAGTAAGAGAAGGCGATAAAGTTACTATTGCACTTCCTAACTGTCCACAGGCTATTTATGCTTTCTATGCACTTAACTGCATAGGCGCAGTAGCTAATATGATTCATCCTCTTTCAGCGGAGAAAGAAATAGAATTTTATTTAAACGAATCTGATAGTGTTACAGTTATTACACTTGACCAGTTCTATAACAAAATCGAAGCAATCCGTCAAAATACAAAGATTGTAAACGTAGTTATAGCAAGCGTAAAAGATGAACTTTCAAGACCTATTAAAGCAGGATACATGCTTACAGAAGGTCGTAAAATAAAAAAGATTCCGAAGGATGCACCAATTATCAGATGGGATGAATTTATGAACATCGGTAAAGCATGTTTTTGGAATTATGAAGTACATAAAGATAAAAATGAAACAGCAGTAGTTCTTTATTCAGGCGGAACAACAGGAATCCAAAAAGGTATTGAACTTACAAACTTAAACTTTAACGCGCTCGCAGCACAAATCGTTGGCGTAAACCCAATGTTTAGACCTGGCGATAAGATGCTTGCAGCTATGCCAATCTTCCATGGATTTGGTCTTGGCGTTTGTATCCACTCGATGCTATTTAACGGTGGACGTTGTATCTTAGTTCCTCGTTTCACACCAAAGAGCTATGCTAAATTAATGGTTAATAAGAAATGTAATTTCGTTGCTGGTGTTCCAACATTATATGAAGCACTTCTTCGTCTTGATACAATGGAAAAAGCTGACCTTAGCGCACTTAAAGGTGTATTCTCGGGTGGCGATTCACTTTCAATTGAGTTAAAGAAGAAATTAGATAAGTTCTTATATGACCACCATGCAAGTATCCAGGTACGTGAAGGTTATGGAACAACTGAAACGGTTACAGCATGTTGTCTTACACCACCTACGATGAATAAAGAAGGAAGTATCGGCGTTCCATTCCCAGATACATATATTAAGATTGTTGAACCGGGAACAGATAAAGAACTTCCATATGGCGAAGAAGGAGAAATCTTGCTTGCTGGCCCAAGCGTTATGAAATGTTACATGAAACATCCAGACGAGAGCGCTACAACACTTCGTAAACATGAAGATGGACTTACATGGGTATACACAGGCGACTTAGGAACAATGGATACGCAAGGATTTACATTCTTCAAAGGTCGTGCAAAGAGAATGATTATTAGTTCAGGATACAATATTTATCCAGCTCAGATGGAAAACATTTTAGATGCAAATCCAATGGTTTCTATGAGCTGCGTAATTGGTGTTCCTGATGATTATAAGATTCAAAAAGTTAAAGCTTTCGTAGTTCTTAAACCAGAATATGAAGAAAGCGAAGAAACATGGCTTAAACTTATGGCATACTGCAAAAAACATGTAGCTAAATATTCAATGCCATACGATATTGAATTTAGAAAAGACCTTCCAAAAACATTAGTTGGAAAGGTTGCATATAGAGAACTTGAGGAAGAAGAACTCGCAAAAATTGCAGCTATGACAGACGAGGAAAAAGCAGCTCCTGACGCAGGTGAACTAAAAAAAGATGAAATAGCAGAGGTGGCAAATCAACTAGCAGACTAATTAGGACATCGTCGCCTTAAACTTAAGGAGAGAATAATGGGTGAGAAAAATAAGCGCCGTAAATTCGGTGACAGGTTTGATGGGAAGCTAATTAAAGACTTAGACCCTATGCATGTGATCACACCAATTCTTTATCCAAACAGATGCGATAACGAAGCATACATGATGGAAAGAATTGATCTCGCACCAATTAGAGCCTATCTCGAAAAACTTAACGTAGATGAAAAGGATTTTCCTTATACAGTATTTCATATAATTGTTACTGCTATAATCAAAGTCTTGACGGTTCGTCCAAAAATGAATCGCTTTATTGCAAATAAACTTATGTATCAAAGAAACGAAGTTAGTGCTTCATTTGTAGTAAAGAAGATATTCTCGGACGAAGGTGAAGAAGCATTAGCGATTATCCATGCAAAGCCAGAAGATACACTTAAAACACTTCATGAAAAATTATTTGAACAGATTAGTGTTAGTAGAAGCGATGTGATTGATAAATCATCAGAGAGTATGGATATAGTTAGCAAAATGCCTAGAAGACTTACAAGAGCTTTTTGTGAATTTTGTTGTTTCTTAGATAAGATAGGAAAGTGTCCACGAGGCTTAATTGAAACAGACCCTTATTACACTTCGGTTGTATTGTCAAACATCGGATCACTTCATATAAAGAGCGGATATCACCATCTTACAAACTGGGGAACATGTTCATTATTCGTTCTTGTTGGTGAAATAAAAAATAGACCAGTGCTTGATGAGAATAACCAGATGCAAGTAAAAGAAACAATAGATTTAGGACTTACTGTTGATGAACGTTTAGCAGACGGATATTATTATTCAAAAACAATAAGGCTTTTGAAAAAACTTCTTGAAAATCCAGAGCTTTTAGAGCTTCCTATGGATGAAGAAATCGACTATTAATTAAATTGCCTCCAAAGCTTTATACTTCGGAGGCAATTTCTTTTAGGAGGGTAAAGAAATAAACAGCAATGTATTAAAAATAATTGCATGCGTTTCAATGCTAATAGACCACATAGGAGTTATCCTTTTTCCGGAACAACTTATCTTTAGATGCATCGGAAGACTTGCCCTACCTATTTTTGCTTTTTTTATCGCAGAAGGAGTTAAGCATACATCAAACAAGCTTAAATATTTTTTAAGAATATTTATTTTAGGTGTTATTTGCCAAATCGGATATACATTAAGCGAAGTTATAGAAGGCACAAAAATAACAGGAATTTATTTCAACATCCTTTTAACGTTTGCTATAGGAGTATTAATATGCTATGCATGGCAAGCAGCGATTAAAAATAAAAAAGGATTTTTACTTTTACTTTTAGTTGTGCTTTTGGCGGCGGCGATATATGTATACTCAAGATTTTCATATAAGCTTGGATTTGTAATAGAGTTTGATTATGGCTTTATGGGAATGATGCTTCCGCTTTGCGCGATGATGTTGGATGAAAAAAAATATAAATTTATTTTATTTGGTGCAGGGTTGGTATTACTTAGCATTCAGTCTATAGATATATGGTATCAATGGATATCACTACTTTCTTTGCCACTGCTTTGGTTTTATAATAACGAAAGAGGAAAATATAAACTCAAATATCTGTTTTATATTTTCTATCCTGTGCATTTAGTAATTCTTTATGGAATTAGTTATTTAGTTTAAGGAGACGGCTATGAAACCTTCAATGGATAAATGGCTTAGAATTGCCAAAACAAAAAAGAGCGCTAAAAGATGCGGAATGTATCTTTATCATATTGGAGTAGTAAGAGAAGACGCAAAGGCAAGGGTTAGATTTGATGATGACAGAACCAGGCCGGTTTTAGCGATGAACTTTGAATATGACAAAGAAAAAGTAGATAAAGCCATTGAGGAAACACACGAAAAAGAAGGCATATATTATGTTAGGGTTTGGCTTGCAAAAGGTAAAATAAAAGTGGGCGATGAAATTATGTATGTCTTAATAGGTGGAGATATTAGACCACATGTTACGAATGCGTTAGATTTTTTAGTAAGCAAATTGAAAAATGAATGTGTAACGGAAGTAGAATTATTTTCCTGAGTCTAACAATACACTAGAAAGGTAATTATCTGATACAAAAGTGTTAACGCCGTAAAGGAAGAGAATATCCGTTGTTTCGGCGTTTTCTATTATTTTATTACAGTCATCACTAAAGTAACGAGCATCAATAATAGTAATTGTCTCGTAGTATGGTAAGATAAATTGGATAAAAGCATTTGCAAAAGAATCCTTAAAGATTACAAGACTTTTATCGTTGTTGTTAGTAGTTTTAATATTGATAAGTGGATGATTTCCACCTAAGAAAACATCGTATTTATTTTTAGTATCTAAAGCGGCGCTGCTATAAATAGTAGCGCTTTTTTGATGCGAATCAGTATACTCAACAACGTATTCAAAATCTTTAGTTTTAGGAACGTAAAGGTCTATATTGTCTTTAACTTTGAAATTACCGCTAGTAGCGGCCATAGTTCCACTAAATTCGTCAGTTGCTCTTAATACATCATAGTCGTTAATTACATTTTCAAGTCCCATTACTTTAGCTAAACTATCAAACGCATACTTAGCGCCAAGGCTTGTCCAATGGTGATCGCTCTTATAATAAATATTTTCATATTTATGCGTTTTAAGAACGTCAGATATATTAACAAATGATATAGACTTTTCAAGGACTTTTTGTGCGTATGAAATATCGGTTAGCTGGTCATGAATTGGAAAATAGAAAGGCCTCATAAAATCAAGAATACTAATAGCGTTTGGGACCAATGTCATATAGATATTGTAAGATGTATTTTTTTCGGCAAACTTTTCTATGGCCTTAACATTATCTTTGAATAACGAAGAAGGCGTTGTAGGATTTTCGAAAAGATAGTTACCGCATGCAAGCCAAACACCGTTAAAGTTTTCATGACCTGAATATTTATCGGATAAGAATTTAAGAGAAATCCAATTATCTCTTAGGAAAAATTGATCATCAACAAAACTTTCAGCATCAGTCATGAATTTTCCAGAAGTTAGCGAAGTAACACTAAACTTAGGAAACTGAGCCAAAGTACGATTTTCGTTTTCAGAAAACGTTTTATCATGCATCATGATAAGACATACATCTGCTAAAACTATAACAGCTGCAAAAAATATCAAAACACATTTAAAAATTCGTTTGTTTTGTTGGTCCAAAATTTCTCCTTAAAATCTAAAATACAAGAATGGATTATATGTTGCGTTTACAAGGTATGCGATAGAGAAAATGAAAATTAATGCATAACATAAAACGCAAATGATATTAAATCCAATTCCTTTTTTAGAAGCAATTTTATTAAATACCTTCATTACAACAGGAGTAGAACAAATTCCACATGTTATAAGAAGAATTAAGTTCGTCTTAAAGAAATATAAAGTTTCTGCATCAGCAATAGAATTACCAAACATGCAAAACATGGACTGGAAGTTTTGAGCTAAACCAGCCAAAGAATCTGATGAGAACAAAAGCCATCCAAATAAGGTTACAATAATAGAGTAGATATACTGGACAATCTTAGGAAGCTTAGCAAGTCCTTTTCCATAAATATATTTTTCAAAAATCAAAAGAATCGCATAATATAATCCCCATAAAACAAAGTTCCAAGAAGCACCATGCCAAAATCCCGTAAGAGCCCAAACAATTAAAATATTTAATATATGTCTTAGCGCGCCGACGCGGTTACCACCGAGAGGTATATAAAGGTATTCTCTAAACCATGTGCCAAGAGAGATGTGCCATCTTCTCCAAAATTCGGTTGCGCTTGTGGAGATATATGGATAATTAAAGTTAGCAATGAAGTCAAAGCCAAGCATCTTACCAAGACCAATAGCCATATCAGAATATCCGGAAAAGTCAAAATAAATTTGGAAGGTAAAAGCTATTACAGCAAGCCATGTAGTAAGGGCTGCGCGCGAAGGAGCGTTTATTGCCATAATCTGGTCAAAGAGCATTCCAACGTTATTAGCAAGTAAAACTTTTTTAGCAAGTCCTATGATAAAATATGTAGCGCCTTCGGCGACTTTATCAAGTTCTAAAACGCGTTCATTAAGTTGGGTTTCGACATCAGCATAACGAACGATAGGTCCGGCGATAAGTTGAGGAAACATCGTAATATATGCACCAAAATTAATAATGTTTTTTTGGACCTTAACGTTGCTTTTATAAACGTCGATAACGTATGAAAGCGTTTGGAATGTATAGAAAGAAATTCCGATAGGAAGTGCTAAATTGTGAATAGGAATATTTGCACCTGAAATAGCATTAATGTTTTCAATTACAAAACCATAATATTTAAAGAAACATAAAACGCCGAGGTTAACAATAATGTTAATTACGAAAGCAAATGTTTTGCGAACTTTCATTTCAAACTCGCCGTAATATGAAATGCTTCGAGCGGATAAATAATTAAAAACGATGCTAAATATCATTAAAAGGACGTAAACAGGTTCGCCCCATGCATAAAAAACAAGGCTCATTATTAAAAGAACCAAGTTCTTAGCTTTGCGCGGAACAACATAATAAAGAATTAATGTAACCGGCAAAAATATGCAAATGAAAAATAAACTACTAAAAACCATAAATATCCTTAAAGTGCTTTCTTAAAAGCTTCGTCTATTTTTTGAGCATCAGGGCCAACAACATAGAGAATATAGCCACTTGAAATATCTAATATATATTTTTCAGAAAGATCATATTGCTCTGGGGCGTATCCCTTGAAAGCTTGTAGCTTAGCGTCAACTCTAGCTTCAATCGCTTTTTTAATTTCTTCTTCCTGAGAATCATCTTTCAATTTGATTAACAAAACTTCTTCAGCATCCATACTTGTTGTAGGGGTATAGATAAGTACGCCGTCAAAATCATTAGCATTAAGTCCGAAATATTTTTTTATGAAACGCTCGGTATTTTCTTCCATGTTTTCAGTCTCAATTACTTTCGTAACGGCGTTTTTAACTTCACTAAACGGCGTATCACTCTTAGGAGGTTTTCTAAACACGAAAAATACAATAGCGAAAATTAAAGCTACTACGAGAACAATTCTTATAATTGTAAAAATAAAATTCTTAATGTTCATGTTTCAAAATTTCTTTTAATATAGTTCTCGCCCAAATAGGGTAGAAGTCCGGTTTAAAGTGTACGCCATCACCACGATATAAATCCTGGTGAGCATCACAAATCTCAGTTGTGTTTATATAGTTAATACCATGCTCTATGCAATAAGCTTCGTTATATTCATTCCATGGATAGGCAAGGGCCCAACTCGGAGCTCTTTCATATTCTGAAGCAAGTGAAGGAGGTATTGAATTAACATAAATTATTGTGTTTGGAGAAATTTCCTTAAGTTTATTTACAAAATTATGTAAATCACTCATATATTTTTCAACGCCAAATCCGCTATAAAGACCAAGATCATTAACTCCGTAGCAAAGAAGCAAAATTCTAGGTTTGGCAGAAGCAACCCTGTCATAGATTTCCGGGATATTATAAATAGTTTTGCTATAGCCAGAGAAGTTAAGGTATAGAGGATAAAAACCAAAAGCAGAAAATTCTGCGCCTCTAGAGTCACCAGAAATTACAACACCTAATTTTTCAAGCATTGCCCATACCTGGTCATCGCTCATTGCATCAACGCTTCCGCCACCTTCTTTTTCGGTAACAGCATTTAAGATAAGCCTTCCCCAAATTGGGTAAAAGTCAGGTTGAAGATACATGCCGTCGGTGCTATAAAGATTAGAATTTGCCTTTGTCGTAGGCTCCATGTTTATATATGTATAACCTTCGGCACTGCAAAATTTTTTAAGAGCAGCATTCCTACTAGGAATAATAGCGTATCTAGGATGTTTAGCTACAACGAAATCTAAAACAGGTACGACAGAAGTCAAATAAATATTAGCATCTGGAAGAGTATCTCTAATTAGGCCTAGATAGTATTTCATGGTTTCAATATATTTATTGTTACTTTCGGTAAATTCTGATTCACTAAGGTTGTAAGGTAATTCGTTAAGACCTGTTGAAACAACAACGTTTCGAGGATTAAGTGATTTAAGTTGTGAAAGAATGTTAGGAATTTTATCGATAGTCCAGCTAGTATCTGCAAAAACATTTGATGAGTCCATAAACCCAAAAGCATTAAAGCCATAAGCTCTAGCATCACCTATGATTGCAGTTCTAAGAGCACTTAATTTTGGAAAAAGTTTTTCTTGCGAAATTTCATCAGCATAGATTAATTGTTCACGATTATTCTCGAAAATTTTGTTTTCGATGGGAGAAATATCGATACCTTCTGCCTGCTTAATATAAGAAAGCGCCAAGCTTTGCTTGGTGCTTGATTTTGAAGAAGAATCTGTCGGAGATGTAAGACTTGGTATACACATTACAAGCATCGACAAGATAATAATTACAACAATTACAATAATAATAAATTTTTTGTGTTTAGCGAGTTTCTTCATATGATTATTATATGATTTTAAGTTAAAAAATTCAACGAAATATGATAGAATAAAACAGCAAAAAAACTTCAAAGCCCATTTGCTTTGAAAGAAAGAGGAAGAAATGAAAAAACCTTATTACATTACAACGGCCATAGCCTATACATCAGGAAAGCCACATATCGGAAATACATATGAAATAATTTTAGCCGATGCTATCGCTCGATTTAGAAGAATGGAAGGCTATGACGTAAGATTCCAAACAGGAACAGATGAACATGGCCAGAAAATCGAAGATAAGGCTAAGGCAGCAGGACTTGAACCAAAAGAGTTTGTTGATAAAACAGCAGGCGAAGTTAAGCGTATATGGGATTTAATGAATACATCATATGATCGCTTTATTCGTACAACAGATTCTGATCATGAAATACAGATTCAAAAGATTTTTAAGAAGCTTTATGAACAAGGCGATATATATAAAGGCTCATACGAAGGCATGTATTGCAAAGAATGTGAAGCATTCTATACAGAAAGCCAGATAAAAGACGGCGTATGCCCGGATTGTGGAATGGAAGTTCATCCAGCAAAAGAAGAAGCGTACTTCTTTAAGATGAGCAAATATGCTGATAGATTAATAGAGCATATTGAAACTCATCCAGAGTTCATCCAGCCAGAATCACGTAAAAACGAAATGATGAATAACTTCCTTAAACCAGGACTTCAAGACCTTTGTGTTTCAAGAACATCATTTAAGTGGGGAATTCCGGTAGATTTTGATCCGGATCATGTTGTTTACGTATGGATTGATGCACTTTCAAACTACATCACAGGATTAGACTTTGATGCAGATGGAAATAGCGGAGAACTTTTTGAGAAATATTGGCCAGCCAACTTACACTTAATCGGAAAAGATATTTTACGTTTCCATACTATTTATTGGCCGATTATGCTTATGGCACTTGGAATCGAACTTCCTAAACAAATCTTTGGCCATCCATGGCTCTTACTTGGCGAAGGAAAGATGAGTAAGTCTAAAGGTAATGTAATTTATGCGGATGACTTAGTAAAATTATTTGGCGTTGACGCTGTTAGATATTTTGTAATGCATGAGATGCCGTTTGAAAACGATGGTACTATCACATGGGAACTTATGGTTGAACGTGTTAACTCCGACCTTGCAAACACACTAGGCAACTTAGTTAACAGAACAATTTCTATGTCAAATAAATATTTTGACGGAGTAGTTTGCGATAAGGGCGTTGTTGGAGATGTTGATAACGACTTTAAGCAAGTGATTACATCTACTCGTGATAAAGCTGTTGAAAAGATGAGTTCACTTCATGTTGCGGACGCAATAAGCGAGATTTGGAATCTCTTTAAGCGTTGCAATAAATATATTGATGAGACTGAGCCATGGGTTCTTGCTAAAGATGTGAATAACCAAGATAGGCTTTCAACAGTTCTTTATAATTTGATTGAAGGTATAACTATCGGCGCAAGCCTTGTTAAACCTTTTATGCCTGAAACAGCAGATAAGATTTTTGCTCAGCTTAATACAAACGAAAGAGCTTTCGAAGACATGGATAAATTCGGACTTTATCCATCAGGACAAAAAGTTACTGATGCTCCGGAAATCTTATTTGCCCGCTTAAAACTTGATGAAGTTTTAGAACAGGTTGACCAGTTGAACTAAAAGACGTGCACCTTTTCACAGGAGAAAACATGCATAAAATTTTTGACACACATGCACATTATGATGATCATGCATTTGATAAAGACCGAAAGGCTTTGCTTCTCGGTCTTTATGATAATGGCGTTGAATATGTAATGAATGTATCGGCAAGAGCAGATGAAATAAAAAATTCTATTGCACTTGCAGAAACGTTCGATTTTATTTATGCGTCAGTAGGCGTTCATCCATCAGAAGTTTATGAACTCACAGATGAAGATTTTGCTTATATCGAGAATTCTCTTGGGCATAGAAAAGTTAAAGCTGTTGGCGAAATCGGATTAGACTATCACTATGAAGATACAAAAAAAGATTTGCAAAAGGAATGGTTCGTAAAGCAAATCGAATTGGCAAAGAAGCATGATCTTCCTATTATTGTGCATAGCAGAGAGGCAGCAGCCGATACTTTAGATATTATAAAAGAAACTTCTGCGAAAGATGTTGGTGGTGTAATTCATTGCTTCTCCTACGAAGAAGAAATGGCAAAAATTTATTTAGACATGGGATTTTATATTGGTATAGGCGGCGTGCTTACTTTCAAGAATTCGCGAAAGCTTCGCGAAGTAGTTGAGATGATGCCTATGGATAGAATTTTGCTTGAAACGGATTGCCCATACCTTGCACCGGATCCATTCCGCGGCGCGCGAAATGATTCGACGATGATAAAATATGTCGTAAGTAAAATTGCTGAAATTAAAAATATTGATGAAGACGAAGTAAGACGAATTACTTCTGAAAATGCAAAGAGAATGTATAGAATTTCCATCACAAAGGAGCCAAAATGGGAAACACTCCAAACAAAACTTTAGAATTAATAAAAAAATATGACTTTTCAATCCAGAAAAAATATGGCCAAAACTTTCTTATTGATTCAAATATTTTAGAATCAATAGTAAGTGGTGCCGGCATAACAAAAGAAGATACTGTTTTAGAAATTGGCCCGGGCATGGGTGCGCTTACATCTTATCTTTGTGAGGCTGCAAAAAAAGTCATCGCTGTTGAAGTCGATAAAATGCTTATTCCAATTTTGAAAGACACATTAAAAGAGTACGATAATCTCGAACTTATTAATGATGATATCTTAAAGGTCGATATCGCTTCTTTGGCAAAGGATGTGCCAGAGGGAATAAAGGTAGTCGCAAATTTACCATACTACATCACAACCCCAATCGTTATGGAATTACTTGAAAAAGAAATTAATATTAACAGCATCACTGTAATGGTACAAAAAGAAGTAGCTAATCGCATGAAAGACGGTCCAGGCACAAAATCATACGGCGCACTTAGTCTTGCGGTTCAGTATTATTCAAATCCAGAGATTTTATTTACAGTTTCTAAAAACTGTTTTATCCCAAAACCAAACGTAGACTCTACGGTTATAAAGCTTGATATTTATAAGCCAGGCGAGCGCCCGGTACATGTTCCAAACCCAGATAAAATGTTCAAGATAATTCGTGCAGCATTTAATCAACGAAGAAAGACAATGGTGAACGCGCTCGGAAATGCAGCTAACATAGATTACGACAAATACGATATAGCAATGGCTCTTCGAAAGATGCACTTTTCAGTAAACGTCCGAGGCGAAGCACTCACGCTCGAAAACTACGCCGAGCTAACCCGCCGCCTAATCGAACACGACTTCTAAATTTGCACCTGGCTCGGGTTCCAACTCGCCGATAACGAGCCACATGGCTCCACTCGCTCTCTAAAAGATTGAAACGCGAAGCTCGCGGCGCCTGAGCTTAAGAAGGAGCTCGCGCCTTGCTTCTTACGGCAGCTGATTTTCGTTCGCCAGTACATTTCGTCCGCCCGCTGCCTTGTTTTATTGGGCTTCCCAATATATGAGATTAGTGTCTCTATATTGGGAAACTTTTTAGGCTTTGAGTATAGATTTTCC
>JAZLGF010000032.1:0-22178 GCA_045616165.1 Lachnospiraceae bacterium | reverse complement strand
TAGCTCCATCAAAATAATTTTGAACTGCTTTGGTTAAATCTAGTGATCTTTTAAGCAATGGCAAATCTTCTTTTAACGGAAGATTTTCCATCTCCTCAATATTGCCACACATCTTCTTAAACCAAACTGTTCCAAGGTTATGATCTATCCCAAAATCCTGACCTAAAAAGCCGCCTAAGATTCCCGTAGGTCTCATATAAAATACTGGAATAGCATCACCATAATATTCAACTGCACTGTACGCTTCATCAACTATCTTAGCTGCCTTTTCTACAGGCAAATCGAAATCATACATTGCATCCAATATAACTTTACGATAATTAGATGCAAAAAAATCTCCGTTAGTTGATGTTGTTTTATCAAGTGTAACTTGAATGATTGGTCTATTTAATTTTCCTTCCCACCAATCTTCAAAAACATCTTTAATTACATCATATTTTTTTACATCAAAATTCATATTACTTACTTCCAATTTAACTATTACTTCTTTAGATTGTACCACAATTTTCTAATTATTTGTATTAATTATATTTAATCACAAATGTTAAAATATTGTTAAATATCGTTAATTTGTTATAAAGTATCTTGAAAAAAATAATTTACTATAATACAATTCCAACGGAATGTTAAAAAATTAACTATGCTTTTTTGGAGCAAAGGAATCTTTACAAGAACACCCGTTAACGCTCCTTTTCAATAGAGTAATATTTAAGAGAAAGAAGTGAAGAAAATGGCAAGAAAAATTAAAATTGCAATCAACGGATTTGGCCGTATTGGCCGTCTCGTTATGAGAGCAGGAATCAACAATGAAAACATTAAATTTGTAGCAATCAACGATCCTTCTATGGATCCTGACTATATGAAGTATTTATTGCGTTACGATACAATGCACGGTCGTTTCAGAACAGATATTCGTATTCAGGGCGAACATTTATTAGTTAATGGAAATAAAATAAATGTTTATAACGAAATGGATCCTCTTAAACTTCCTTGGAAAGAATTAGGAGTTGACTACGTTATTGAATCAACAGGCAAATTTACAACAATGGATAAAGCTAAACTTCATCTTGAAGCTGGCGCTAAAAATGTTGTAATCTCCGCCCCATCGGCAGACGCTCCGATGTTTGTTATGGGCGTTAACCATGAATCATATACAAAAGATATGCATATAGTTTCAAACGCTTCATGTACAACAAACTGTCTTGCTCCTTTAGCAAAAGTTATTAATGACGCATTTGGAATTGAAGAAGGTTTAATGAGTACTGTTCACTCGACAACAGCAACTCAAGGAACTGTTGATGGTCCTTCAAAGAAAGACTGGAGAGGTGGACGTGCTGCTTCAGGTAATATAATCCCATCTTCAACCGGTGCGGCCAAAGCTGTAGGTAAAGTTATTCCTGAATTAGCTGGAAAGCTTACAGGCATGAGCTTTAGAGTTCCTGTACTTGATGTTTCGGTTGTTGATGTTACCTTAAAGCTTAAAAAACCTGCTACATATGATGAAATCTGTAAGGTTGTTGAAAAAGCTTCAAAGACAACAATGAAAGGTATCTTAGGCTATACACATGACGCAGTTGTATCATCTGATTTCCTTAATGACCCACGTACATGTATCTTTGATGCTACAGCCGGCATTGCTCTTACAGACACTTTCGTTAAATTGATTGCATGGTATGATAACGAATGGGGTTATTCAAACAAAGTTTTAGAGCTTATCCAGCACATGGACAATGTTGCCCATCCAAAAAAGAAAGCTACTACAAAGAAAGCCCCAGCTAAAAAGAAAAAATAATAAACAAATGCAAAAATGCCCGGAAATGATTCCGGGCATTTTTTAGATTCCGTATCTAGTTACTTTACTTTTGCAGCCAATTCATTATTATCATCTACTTTAATTAAAATCGTTTCACCTATTTCTATATCACCTTTAAGAATAAGTTTCGCTGCAAGAGTTATTATATTCTTTTGTAAATATCTCTTAAGAGGTCTTGCACCATAAGCAGGATCATAAGCTCTATTAGCAACTAACTCTTTAGCCTCATCACTTAATTCAAGAGATATTTGTTTATCAGCTAAAAGTTTATTAATATCTTCAAGTTGCAAATTAATGATGGATGAAATATTTTCTTTTGTAAGTGGTTTAAACATAATAATCTCATCCAGTCTGTTTAAGAACTCTGGTCTAAACGAACCTCTAAGTTGATTCATTGCCATATCTGCTGCCTCAGAAGAAATTTCGCCATTAGAGTCAATTCCATCAAGTAAGAACGAAGAACCTATGTTACTAGTCATTATTAAAATAGTATTCTTAAAATCTACTGTCCTTCCTTGCGAGTCAGTAATTCGTCCATCATCAAGAACCTGTAACAGTACATTAAATACATCTGGATGCGCTTTTTCAACTTCATCAAACAGAACAACGCTATAAGGTTTTCTTCTGATAGCTTCTGTAAGTTGGCCACCTTCATCATATCCGACATATCCCGGAGGCGCACCAATAAGTCTTGATACCGAATGTTTCTCCATGTATTCGCTCATATCAATACGAACAATATTATTCTCGTCGTCAAAAAGCGCTTCTGCCAAAGCCTTCGCAAGTTCTGTTTTACCTACACCTGTTGGCCCTAAGAACATGAACGAACCAATAGGACGTCTCGGTTCTTTAATACCTGCTTTGCTACGCCAAATAGCTTCAACAACTTTTTGTACACCTTCGTCTTGTCCAACCACTCTCTTATGAAGAATATCACTTAAAGTTAATATTTTATTTCTTTCGCTTTCATTTAATTTTGCTACTGGAATACCCGTCCATCTAGAAATAATTCTCGCAATTTCTTCATCAGTTACAGCCTGTCTAACTAAAGATAAATCCTTATCCTTAACCTTTGCTTCTTCATCTTCTAATTCTTTTTGTGCAGCAGGAAGTTCGCCATATTTAAGTTCTGCAACTTTTTCAAGGTCGTATTCTCTTTCTGCAATTTGGATTTGATTATTTAAGCTTTCTATTTTTTCTCTAAGCAAGGAAAGTTTTTCTACACTTGCTTTTTCGTTTTCCCAAGTAGCCTTTCGACTATTAAAAGAATCTTTAAGTTCTGCTAATTCTTTTTGAAGTTCTTCTAAGCGTTCCTTACTTAATTTATCAGTTTCTTTTTTTAGTGCAGTTTCTTCAATTTCCATTTGCATAACTTTTCTTCTTAGTTCATCAAGTTCAGTCGGCATAGAATCAAGTTCTGTTTTAATAAGTGCACATGCTTCGTCAACAAGATCAATAGCCTTATCAGGAAGAAATCTATCTGTTATATATCTGTCTGAAAGAACTGCAGCATTTACTAAAGCTGAATCCGTAATTTTTACGCCATGGAAAACTTCATAACGTTCTTTTAATCCTCTTAAAATTGAAATAGTATCTTCAAGCGTCGGTTCATCAACCATAACCGGTTGGAAACGACGTTCAAGCGCAGGATCTTTTTCGATATATTTTCTATGTTCATCCAGTGTTGTTGCACCTATGCAGTGAAGTTCCCCTCTTGCAAGCATAGGTTTAAGCATATTTCCAGCATCCATGCTACCTTCAGTTTTTCCAGCGCCGACAATAGTGTGAATTTCATCAATAAATAGAATAATTCTTCCGTCGCTTTCTTTAACTTCCTGCAAAACTGCTTTCAATCTTTCTTCAAACTCTCCTCGATATTTAGCGCCAGCAACTAATGCCCCCATATCTAATGAAAAGATAGTTTTTTCTTTTAAGCCTTCAGGAACATCTCCTTTTACAATTCGCTGAGCCAATCCTTCTACAACCGCAGTCTTGCCAACACCTGGCTCACCAATAAGTACTGGATTATTTTTAGTTTTTCTTGAAAGAATTCTAATGACATTTCTTATTTCAGCATCTCTTCCTATAACAGGGTCCATCTTTTGAGCTCTAGCTTTTTCAACAAGATCCATTCCGTATTTTTCAAGAGCTTCATACGTTTCTTCCGGATTATCAGAAGTAATTCTTTGGTTACCTCTAACACTACTTAATGCCTGTAAAAATGTATCCCGATCAATTCCAAATCTCTTAAAAAGTTCTTTTAATTCTTTATTTGATTTTTTAAGCATAGACAAAAATAGATGTTCAACAGATACATAATCATCATTCATTACCTTCGCTTCATCTTCAGCACTTAATAAAACGCTATTTAATGTTCCGCTAATATAGAGATTAGCGCCACCAGATACTTTTGGTTTTTTTGAAATTTCTTCATTAACAGCATGTTCAAATTGAACCTTGTCGATGCCCATTTTTTCAATTAATTTAGAAATCAAAGCATCATCCTGGGTTAATAACGCCAAAAGAAAATGTTCGCAACCAACTTCCTGGTTTCCATTATCATTTGCTATTTTTTGGCAATCATTTATTGCTTCTATAGATTTTTGTGTAAATTTCTGGATATTCATAAATATCACCTCTTTAACAATTATTTTCTGTGATTGTTAGCACTCTCCTTTGGTGACTGCTAACTGTTCTATGTGTAATATAACACTCAATATAATAAAATGCAAGCATAATTTAGAATTTTTAGTAATTTTTCATTATTGATAGAGACCATCGAAAATAGTAAAATAAAGGAAACAATTTTTAGGGGATTCATCATGGAATTTGCATCCGTTAATTTTTTATGGCTATTCTTCCCTATCGTATTAGGGCTTTTTTATCTGGTTTGTTTAGTCATTGAAAATAAAAAAATCAAGACTACAATACTTAAGCTTGTATTACTTGTAGCCAGCTTGGTTTTTTATGCTCTTGCAGGAATTAAGGGGCTTTTCGTATTCATTGCATGCATCCTAATAAATTATCTTTTCGGACTTGGATTTCGCAAAAAGAAAAAAACTGCTGGAAAAAAAGTTTTACTCTTTTTCGGAGTTTTAATCGATATACTTTGGTTAGCATTTTTCAAATATTTTAATTTACTTAGTGATTCATTACTAAAAGGCACCGTCTTTGATGGACCTGCCCTTAAAATTATTATGCCTCTTGCATTCTCATTTATTATTTTCCAGCAAATTGGTTATTTAGTAGATTGCTATAGAGGTGATGTTGATCCTGAAGCTAATATAATAGACTATGCTTTATTCAGTACCTTTTTTGTAAAATTGGCTCAAGGTCCAATAATGCGTTATGGTGATTTGGGAACCCAAATTAAAATTTCATTTGTAGATAATATTTCTCTTATCACATTTAGAAAAGGAATTAAACGTTTTGCGTATGGCCTTGGAAAAAAAGTTATCATTGCTAATACAATAGGCGTTGTTGTTGATCAAATTTGGGCATCACATGAAGCTGGAGATATTTTAGGAACTCCTGTTGCATGGTTCGGCATTATTCTTTACACTCTCCAGATTTATTTTGACTTTTCAGGTTATACCGATATGGCAATTGGTCTTGGAAAAATGTTCGGATTTAATATTAGCGAAAACTTCGATTATCCATACACAAGTTTTTCAATAAAAGAATTTTGGCGCAGATGGCACCAAAGTTTATCATTTTGGTTTAGAGATTACCTTTATATCCCTTTAGGCGGCAGTCGTAAGGGTTTAGCTAGAAATCTATTTAACCTTGCAATTGTATTTATTGTTACCGGAATATGGCACGGCGCAGATATAACATTTATTATTTGGGGTGGAGTTTTCGCATTCTTCAGCATCATAGAGAAACTATTCCTTGGAAAATTGCTCGAAAAAAACCCTATTAAAATAGTTAATGTTTTCTACACATTAATAATAATTGTATTAAACTGGGTATTCTTTAGATGCTCAAATCTTACTTCTGCTCTTAGCTACTTTAATAATCTTTTCTCTTTCAGTACAAAGGGAAGTTATATTTCAATTGCAAGCTTTCTAACTATTGATTTGATTTTTGCAGTTATAATGGGAATACTATTTTGTGGAACTTTGCAACGTCCACTTAAGAAATTATATTTGAAAGTTCAAAAATATACTTTAGTACAAATAGTAGATTTTGTTTTTCAAATAATTATAATTGTTTGGTCTATATTAATGATTTTGCAGGGCTCTTACAGTCCATCAATATACGGCCGATTCTAACTCTATGAGGCTTTATTTTTATTCCTGAGCTGAAAGCTTTGCCGCTTGGTCGGCTGCAATACAGTTATCAATTAATTCGAAAATATCTCCATCCAAGATATCTCCCAATCTATAAGTTGTAAATTTAATTCTATGATCTGTTACTCTGTTTTCAGGAAAATTGTAAGTTTTAATTTTTTCAGAACGATCTCCTGTTCCAACCTGGCTTCTTCTTTGTGCTGCTTCTGCGGCTTGTTTCTTTTGCATTTCGAGATCATATAATCTGGCTTTTAATACTTTAAGAGCTTTATCTTTGTTTTTAAGCTGGCTTTTCTCATCTTGGCATGAAATAACTATGCCTGTTGGAATGTGTGTTAATCTAACAGCTGAGTCCGTTGTATTTACGCATTGTCCTCCGTTACCTGATGCTCTAAAAACGTCGAACTTGCAATCATTCATATCAATTTCAATATCCACGTCCTCAGCTTCAGGCATAACCGCTACTGTTGCTGTTGACGTATGAATACGTCCACCACTTTCTGTGACAGGAACTCTTTGAACTCTATGAACTCCACTTTCATATTTCAACTTTGAATATGCGCCTTGGCCGTTAATCATAAATACAACTTCTTTCATACCGCCAATTCCCATTTCATTTATCGAAACGAGTTCAGTTTTCCATCCATTTCTTTCAGTAAAACGACAATACATACGATAAAGTTCTGCTGCGAAAAGAGCTGCTTCATCTCCACCTGCACCTGCACGAATCTCAACGACAACGTTTTTGTCATCATTTTCATCTTTTGGAAGAAGTAATACTTTAAGTTCTTCTTCTATTTCTTCTACACTTTTTTTAGCTTCGGCTAATTCTTCCTTAGCCATCTCCTTAATCTCCTCATCACTTTCGGTATCAAGGATTTCCAAACTGTCGTCTATTGTTTGTTTTGCATTTCTATAACGTTTATAAGCCTCAACGATTGGTGCTAAGTCGCTTTGTTCTTTCATAAGTTTCTTAAATTGATTTTGGTCCGATGTGATATCCGGACTTCCGAGCAACTCCAAAACCTCGTTATATCTTTCTTCAATTGATTGTAATTTATCGAACATTTTTTCCCCTTAATTTTTACAATGTAAAATTATTTATACGCAATTACGTTTCTATCCAAACCTGGTAAATCTTTTAATACTTCTATATTATGATAACCATTTTCTTCAAGGATATCGCTAACATCTTTTGCTTGATTACACCCGATTTCTAAAGAAACCATTCCATCATCTTTTAAATGCTTTTTTGCTTCCAGTATAAGGCGTTTATATATGTCTAATCCTTCTTTTCCCGCAACAAGCGCTAACTTCGGTTCAAAGTTCTTTACTTCTGGCAATAATTTTTCATATTCTTCATCCGTTACATATGGTGGATTAGAAACTATTACATCAAAAAATAAATCATCTTCTATATTCTCAAATAAATCGCTTTGAATTAATTTTATATCGCAATTATTTTCATCTATATTTTTTTTTGCAACTTCTAAAGCATCAGTTGAAATATCTACGGCATAAACATCAATATTTTCTTTTAGCTTTTTAAGAGCAATTGCTATGCATCCGCTTCCCGTACACATATCTAAAACTTTTGCATTACTAGGAATTCTCTTTAAAGTCTCTTCTACAACGCTTTCCGTATCTTGTCTGGGGATTAAAACATTTTTATTAACATTTATATCAAATCCCATAAAATTTGTTTTTCCAATAATGTACTGGCAAGGTTCATGATTAACTCTTCTATCAATCATATCGAAAAAACGTTTTTCTTCTTCTTTACTTATTTCTTTTTCTTTATCAAGATAATATTTCGCTTTATCAATTCCTATCCCAGCTTCGAGCAAAAGAAAAGCATCGATTTTTGCATCATCGATGCCAACTTTTTCTAGCTTTTCAATTGCAAAGTCTATTGCTTTTTGGATTGTCATTTTTATAGCCAGGAAACTGTTTCTCTATCCGCTTTATCATACTCTGAATACTCATTTTTCTTAGATGGAGCTACAATTTCTTTTATATTCTTTTTTCTTTGAGAATCATCCCTATTCGAAAGAGTTTTTATTTCTTCTTCTGCTTTTGCAAAATCTCTTCCACTTGTAAAGAAGTCTTCTTCTATATCTTCTGCCGAACTTACTCTTTCACCTTTAAGATATGCTCTCCAGTCAAATACAGCATCAACAGAAGCGATACCAACTTCAACCATATCTCTTGTTGGTTCTTTCGTTGTCATAGATTGAACCCATAGTCCCGGCTTAATAACAAACGCTGCAAACTTAGAATTTGAATTACCTGCCCATTGAATAAATTCAAAAGACAAACCTGCGATAACAGGGATAAGTAAAATTCTAATAACAAGTCTTAACCATAATGTTTCTACTCTTATAAATATAAAGAGAATAATACTTAAAATTAATACGAATACTATAAAACTTGTTCCACAACGACGATGTACTTTTGAAGATTTCATAACATTATTAACTGTAAGCGGATGACCGTTTTCAATACAGTTAATACATTTATGTTCAGCACCGTGATACATAAATGTACGTTTGATATCTTTCATTTGTGAAATAATCGCAATGTAGGCAATAAAGATAACTAATTTCACAACGCCTTCAATAACTGCTAACAATGTCGCCGAAGTGATATGGGTGTATTTCAAAATTACTTCAGAAATAAAATACGGAAGAATCATAAATAACGCAATGGCAATAACTAAAGCGAAAACAACAGTAAATACCATAATTGCGCTCTCACCTTTTGATTTGAACGTTTCATCAATAACTTTATCCGTTATGCCTTCTTCGTTCTCAATATCATCTTCATAAAATGTTGCAGAATAAGTAAGTGTTTTAATTCCAAGCACCAATGAATTGATGAATGCAACAACACCTCTAATAATAGGAAAGCCTAATATCTTATGCTTTCTTGTAATGTTTTCATATTTGGATTTTGCTACTTCAATTTCTCCGTCAGGTCTTCTAACTGCAACGGCAACATTTTCGCCGTGGCGCATCATAACGCCTTCAATTACCGCCTGACCACCAATATGTGAGTTCCTCATTTGCTTTCCTTTCAAAGAAATAGATATAAAAAGACCAGACTATTATTCTTTTTTATACGAAAAGAAAACCGTCCGGCCTAATTAGTCTTAAGCTATTTAAGGTTGTATTTTTTATTGAATGTTTCAATACGACCACGTGCTTGAGTTGCTTTTTGCTGTCCTGTATAGAATGGATGGCATTTTGAGCAAATTTCAACGTGGATATCTTCTTTTGTTGAACCAGTAGTAAATGTGTTACCACAGTTACATGTAACAGTTGCCTGGTAGTATTTTGGTTGTACTTCTTCTCTCATTTTTTTCTCCTTTTCTTGTTCGAAAAACTTTTAACTCTTCGAATCTTTTAAATCAGCCCTAATATTGTATCACAGCACTTTTTAGTGTGCAATAAAAATCAAAAGGCTTTTATATTAATTTAATTTTCCTAATCATGCTTACAAATTCCTCATTCGAACGAGTTTTTGCAAACAAATCAAGGATTTTTTCTGTGCATTCTTCAGCTCTTAATCCACCGGTTGCTTTTCTTATGATATATACAGCTTCTTGCTCTTCCGCATTAAGTAAAAGATCTTCTCTTCTTGTTCCTGATTTTGCAATATCGATTGCAGGGAAGATTCTTTTTTCTTGAAGTTTTCTATCAAGGATAAGTTCCATATTACCTGTACCCTTAAATTCCTCATAAACAACATCATCCATCTTGCTTCCTGTATCTACTAAAGCCGTTGCAAGAATTGTTAAACTTCCGCCTTCTCTAATATTTCTTGCAGCTCCGAAAAATCTTTTTGGCATATGGAGAGCTGCTGGGTCAAGACCGCCCGATAAAGTTCTTCCACTAGGAGGAACTAAAAGGTTGTAAGCTCTAGCAAGTCTTGTGATACTATCAAGTAAGATTACAACATCTTCCCCATGCTCAACTAATCTTTTCGCACGCTCGATTACCATCTCCGATACTCTCTTATGGTGTTCTGGAAGTTCATCAAATGTTGAATAGATAACCTCAACGTTATCTCCAACAACTCCTTCTTTCATGTCTGTTACTTCTTCTGGTCTTTCATCTATTAAAAGAATAAGAATATGTACTTCAGGGTTGTTTTTTTGAATTGAATGAGCAACAGCCTTTAAAAGTGTTGTCTTTCCAGCTTTTGGTGGAGAAACAATCATACCTCTTTGGCCTTTACCGATAGGTGAAACAAGGTCAAAAATTCTCATAGCTACATTCTTCTCGCTTGTCTCTAGTTTTAATCTTTCATCTGGGAAAATAGGTGTAAGAGTTTCAAAATTTTTACGATTTAACGCCTCGCTTGGTAAAAGTCCATTTATTCTATCAAGTCTAAGTAATGCGCCAAACTTTTCATTTTGTGTTTTAATCCTAACTTTACCCGTTAAGATATCACCAGTTTTTAAATTGAAACGTTTAATTTGTGAAGGAGAAACATAAACATCGTTCTCGCCTGGTAAATAATTTTCACATCTAATAAATCCATAACCATCTGGCAAAACTTCTAAGATTCCGTTAGCTACGATTCCTGAATCAAGCTTTTCTTCTTCCTCTTTTGTGATTCCTCCTTCTTCTTGGCGGATCTTTTCCTCACTAGCTTCCATAATGGCATCAATTAATTCTGTTTTTTTCATTGATGAAATTCCTTTAATGCCAAATTGTTCTTTCGCAATTTCCTTAAGTTGTGCAAGTGCAACTGTTTCTAATTGTTCTCTTTTCATAAAAATTCCTTTCAAAAAATCAAACTTATTTCAATCAACTATTTGTTAAATTTTCAATTCATAATTCTAGGGATTTGTGTGAGACATAAGAATCTAAGAATTTCTGATGGACGTATTATATATAAAATAGTTTGAAAATGCAAGATTTATGTGATAATCTATAAAAACCCCTCTCTACACGAGGAATATGATTATGACAGATTCAAATACTATTTATAAGTTAATGATTTTGTATATGCTCAACAAACTAGACTCGCAGCTTACTAATGCACAGCTGTTTAGTTTTTTTATTGAGAAAGAATATACCGACTATTTCAACATCCAGCAAACCCTTTCTGAACTTGTTGATTCTGGTTTTGTTGAAATGATTGTTATAAGAAATACTTCTTACTATAGTATTACTTCTGAAGGATACGAATCTCTTACATTTTTTAAAAACCAAATTCCTAAGGGTGCCTTAGAAGATATTACAACATATCTCGAAGAGCATAAATATACCTTAAAGAATGAAGTTGGCACAATAGCAGACTACTATAAACATACAAACGGCGATTATATTGCTCATTGCCAAATTATGGAGGGTAAATCTTTACTTTATGAACTTAACATAGCAGTACCTAGTGAGGAAGAAGCATCAAAGATTTGTTCGAACTGGGACGGCTATTCAGAAGATATATATTCAACAATAATGAAAACTCTACTTCAATAATATGATAATCAAAAGTGCTGATTTAGAAACTGTATGTGGCCCGACAAGCACACTCCCAAGTAATGTATTGCCGGAAATAGCATTTGCCGGAAAATCAAATGTCGGCAAGTCTTCTTTAATTAATGCTTTATTAAACAGAAAAGCTCTGGCTCGTACATCCAGCCAGCCAGGAAAAACCCAAACAATTAATTTCTATAATATAAATAAATCTTTTTATTTTGTTGACCTTCCAGGTTATGGCTATGCGAAAGTTTCCGTTGAGGCCCAGGCTAAATGGGGAAAGATGATTGAGAAATATCTTAATACTTCAAAACAATTAAAAGTTATCTTCCTTCTAATTGATATTCGACATGAAGTGAAGGCAAACGATAAGCAAATGTATGATTGGATTATCGCTAATAATTTCCAGCCTGTCGTTATAGCTACCAAAGCTGACAAAATAAAACGAAGCCAGCTTAGTAAGCAACTTAAGCTTATCAAAACTGGCCTCGGGATGGTTAATAGTGATATTCTTTCTTTTTCATCTGAAACAAAGCAAGGCTTTGAAGATGTTTGGAAAATAATCGAATCTTTTATTTAATAATCTATATGCAATTGAATCGGCTTAATAAAGTCCAAGGTATGGGCACGGATCTACTCTACTACCACCACTAACTCCGTAATGATCAAGCATTACGCCAAAGTGTAAGTGGTTACCCGTCGAGTTACCTGTTGTTCCAACATATCCTATAATGTCACCCTGGCTTACATATTGTCCAACAGATACAGCTCTTCTGGACTGATGCATATATTCTGTGTATATTCCACCACCATGATAAATTATAGTATAGTTACCGCATGCACCGGCAGCATCTTGTGAAATAACAACCTGTCCATCATCTACTGCATATATTGGAGTTCCGCCCGGCGCACCAACATCAAGTCCATTATGGAATTCTGTCCAACCTCTTCCCCAAGGGTCATCTCTATATCCGTACCAAGAGGTAATATAATTTGGTCCATAAGGACTAGCAACTGGCCATAAAAACGAACCGGATGTAGGAACATATCCGCCTGAAGCTTCATCATAACTTGTTGTCATACTTAAGATTTCTTGTTTGATATCTTTAAGTAATTCTTCAAGGTATTCGTTTTGTTCCCTTTGCTTGGTCTCTTCATCAAGCGCATCGCCTAATGCCTCAGCTTTAACAGCTAAGATTTCATCAAGCACTGCCATCTGTTCTTCTTGGGCCGACTTAAGCTCTAAAATTGCATCTTGCTCTTTTTTAACAGCATCCTGCTCTTTTTTAATATAAGCCTGAAGCTCTTTGAGCTTATTCATTTCAGCACGATCATAGTTATTAAGTTCTAATAAGTACTGAATTCTGTTCAATGCATCAGCAAAAGAATCTGACGTAAAGAATGCTTCCAAGTATGAGTTTCCCATGTTCTCATAAAGGAACTGAATACGAAGTTTCATGTTTTCGTATTCTCTGTCAATTTCCTTTTGCTTTTCATCGATTTTCTTTTGCAGTTTATCGATCTTTTTTTGTTTTTCATCTGATTGTGCTTGATAATCATCGATTACTTCTTGAACAGCACTAATCTGTTGATCGATTTCATCAACTGCCTGTTGCGCATTCGCAACATTGTCTTTTAATTCCTTTAGTCTAGCTTCACTATCTCGAAGCTCTTGTTGAATCTCGTTACGGCGTGCTTTTGCGTCGGATAATTCATCACCTTTAACGCCAGGAGCAATGAAAACTGCGACAACAGCAACCGCCAGGATTACACCCACGATTTTGGATAATTTTTTCATAATTCCGCCTTTGCTTAATTTGCCGATTCATTTAGAATCTCAATTGCTTTTTGTAATTGTGTGTCTTCATCCTCTGTAACAAGTCCATCTTTATAAGCGTCTTCCGGAATATCAATTACAACGTCTGGAGTAATGCCGACTCCATTTATATCTCTATCCTTAGGAGTGAAATATTTTTCGGTTGTAAATTTGATTCCCGAACCGTCCGGTAATCTGAATATGCTTTGAACAATTCCCTTACCGAAACTTTGAGTACCTACTATAGTCGCCCAATCATAGTCTTGAATAGCTCCTGTGAAAAGTTCTGATGCGCTGGCAGAATTGCCATTTACAAGCAAAACCATAGGGATATGTAATTGGTGCTCCTCGTCGGAGGTCTCTGTTTTTTCTCTATTGTTTTTGTCTCTGGTTGTTAAAATTTTTCCTTTCGGTAAAACTCTATCAGCCATAGCAACAACCGTATCATAATCGCCACCAGGATTATCTCTTAGATCCATGATGACTTTAGCCATACCTTGAGCATTCAACGAATCAATCGCATTATTAAATTGCTCTGCGGTAGTTGTTTCAAACTGGGAAATTTCAATATACCCAATATTGTTATCAAGCATTCTGTATGTAACTGTTTCAGTAAATACTTTTCGTCTCTCAACCTTAACTGGAAAAATTTCTTCTCCTCTTTTAATTTCGAGATCCACAAAAGTTCCTTCTGCACCTCTTACTACTGCAACAAGCGCGTCTAAATCCTTAAAATCGGATTCTCCATTAGCTGAAACAATAAAGTCTTTTGCCTGGAGTCCTGCTTCTTTAGCAGGTGTATTATCAAATACTTTATATATTTGATACGAACCATCTTCTAGTTGGGTTACACTAACTCCAATTCCGTAATACTCACCAGAATTTTCTTCCATTAATTCGTTAAATTCTTCTGTTGTATAGTAACATGCATATTTATCGCCGAGTCCTTCAAGCAAGCCTTTTGCTAAACCATTTTCTACTATCTCTTCATCAAAATCATACAAAAAATATCTATCAAGGTATTCAAGTATTGTATTTATTTTGTCGCTAGCATTAACTTCGCTTGTTGTAGTTTGTCTTACCAAAACGAAAACAACCATGCTAATAAGGGCAATTGCAATCGCAATAAGAATGCCAACTATAACTCCAAGACCAAATTTAGTGCTTGGCTTTTTATTAGAAGGTTCTTCTTCCCTTAAAATTTCTTGTTCTAAATCATTCTCTAAGCCATTATCAAAGTTGTTGTCTTCGTTATTTGTAAAGTAATCCATCTATCAAACCTTAATATATTTATTTGTTGCAATAATACTTCCTATAAAACCAATTCCAGCGCCTAATATAATTGCAACCGGAACAACCAATGCAAATACCGAGCCTAACGGCAAGAACGAAAATGCTCCTGCAAAAGTTTGAAGTTGCGATACAACATAAGATATTGCTGCCTTATACAAGAAGAATAAAACAATAAGTGGCACAATCGCTCCGATAACACCAATAATGACACCTTCGAAAACGAATGGCGATTTAACAAAGAAATCTGTAGCACCAACATATTTCATTATCCTAATTTCATCAGCACGCACCGTAATACCAGTTGTAATAGTATTTGAAATAAGGAAAATTGAAACCGCAAGTAAAACTACGATAATTGCAAGTGAAGCAATTCCAGCGATTTTTCCAACATCCGAAAGTGCGTTAGCCGTAATATCTGATTTATTAACCTGTCTTATTCCTTCGTAATTTTTAAGCATCGAAACAACAGTGGATTGTTCCGAGATATCATTAAGATAAATTGCATACGAAGCGGATTTTGCAAGAGGATTATCATCAGCAAATCCCAATGCCAAATCTGGGTTATCTGCAAAATAATCTTTCTTAAATGTTTCCCATGCTGCTTCAGCCGATGTGTATTCAACATGTGAAACCTGGTTCCAGCCTTCAATTTCTTTACCAATTTCTTCGATTTGAGATGCTTCAAGATCTTGATCAAAGAAAACTGTTATACAAACAGAATCCTGGGCTTCTTTAATTATATAATTAATGTTCATGATAATAGACATGAGCAAGCCAACCATAAAAATACATGCTGCTATAGTGGCTACCGAAGCAACAAAGAAAATTCTATTCCTTCTAATACCCTTAAAGCCCTGTCCTAAACAATAGAAGAATGTTCCTGCTTTATTCACTGTGCCATTCCTCCTTGTCTAATATCATTAACAATCATACCGTTCTTTAAGTTAATAACACGTTTATTCATAGCACGAACAATTTCATGGTTATGAGTAACAACTATAACCGTTGTTCCTCTTTGATTTACTTTTTCAAGTAAGTCCATAATTATTGCCGTGTTACTAGGATCTAAGTTTCCTGTAGGCTCGTCTGCTAAAAGAACTTTTGGTTTATTAACTAATGCTCTGGCAAGAGCAACCCTTTGCTTTTCACCACCTGAAAGTTGGTCTGGATAAGCTCTATACTTTTCTGAAATTCCCGCAAGTGTTAAAACTTCAGCAACATTCTTTTTTATTTTTTCAGGAGCTACCGATATAGCTCTTTGCGCAAAAGCAATATTTTCATAAACATTTCTATCTCTTAAAAGACGGAAATCCTGGAATACAACTCCTATGTCTCTTCTAAGTTTTGGAATCTTCGATCTTCTTAAATGAGTAACGCTTTTTCCATTAACATATATTTCGCCTGACGTAGGTTGTAATTCCTTAATTAATAATTTGAAAAGTGTACTCTTTCCAGCACCCGAGTCACCTACTATAAATACAAATTCTCCCGGTCTAATATGAAGACTTACTCTATCTAGAGCTCTGTTTTTTCCATCACCGTAAGTCTTTGTTACATTATCTAATCTAATCATCTTGCCTCCGATTATTTGTATTCTAAACCGTCAACATAATCCATATAATTAGAAACCATCATAGCAATTTTTAATGTAATAGCATCATCAAACACTCTTAAATCTAATCCCGTGTTTTTTTGAACTTTATCAAGTCTATATACTAAGGTGTTTCTATGTATATAAAGTTGTCTTGATGTTTCAGATACATTCAATGAATTATCAAAAAACTTATTTATTGTTTCGGTTATTTCTTCATCAAAATTTCTTGGTGAACTATCGCCGAAAATTTCTTTAATAAATAATCTGCAAAGTGGCATTGGTAATTGGTATATAAGTCTTCCAATTCCAAGTTTTTCATAAGAATTTATATTCGTATCTTCAAAGAAAATTTTACCAACTTCTCCGGCCATCTTAGCTTCTTTATATGACTTTGATACTTCTTTTAAGTCATATACGATTGAGCCGTATGAAACGCTTACTGTTTCACCCAAAGCGTTCTTGATTTCCGTTGAAATCTTCTTTGCAAATTTATCTACATCTTTATTATCAACGTCTGAATCAAATTGTTTTACAAGAATAATTGACTTTCTGTCCATAGCGGTAATAAGATCCTCATTTCTTGGGAAAATACCTTTAAGGATAGAAATTGCATCATCTTGATTTTTATTCTTCAACTCAAAAACGAATACAACTCTTGGCGCGTCAATCTCAAGCCTTAATTTTTTTGATCTGTCGAAAATATCGACAAGCATAAGATTGTCCATCAAAAGAGATTTGATAAAATTATCTTTATCAAATTTCTCTTTGTAAGAAGCTAATAAGTGTTCTAACTGATACTTAACCATTCTGCCAACAAGTTCAGTTGAAGAAGATTTGCCTCTTACTGCCAATATGTATTCATCCCGTAAATCGTCTTTTACTTTAAATAACTGGTAGTTAGATAATTCTTTGAATTCCCTAGAAGATTCAGCAAATTCTTTTATCTTCTTAGAATCAATTTCTTTATCTTTAAGAGTGGAAACAATCATGTTTCCATCTAAATCAAATAATGAAATGTCTTCGTTTGCAATTGCCTTTAAATCATCAAGTGTTCTTTGCAATATTTGATTCGAAATCATGTTACACCTCAAATATGTATATTTTGTGTATATTGTGTTAACTCATGCTATGCATCATTTTCACAAATTTGTACAATTTTTTGCATATTTTTTGTTATACATTATAAATTATATATCATTTTTAATAAAAAATAAAGTATTTATGTGGATAATTTTGTGATTTTTACCAAAGTTACTCGTAATTATGCACAATTTCTTTATATCTTTTTCTATAATTATTTTTTCTTTGCAAAATCAATATATTGTGGTTTACAATCTAATTAATAAATGCTTTCGGAGGCGGAATATGTACGAATTAATTCAAGTTAGCCAAAATACCTTTTATATGGATTGTCCTACAAAAGTAGGTTTTTATAAAACCGATGGCAACAATGTTGTCATTATAGATTCAGGTTCAGATAAAGATGCTGCAAAAAAAGTTAAGAGAATTTTAGACGAGCAAGCATGGAACTTGGTTGCAATCTTTAACACACATTCACATGCAGACCATATCGGTGGAAACCAATATTTGCAAAACCTAACAAACTGTAAAATTTATGCTCCGGGGATTGAAAGCGCTATTACTTCCTACCCTGTTTTAGAACCATGCATGCTTTTTGGGGGTTTTCCTTCAAATGAAATGCGAAATAAATTTTTAATGGCAAAAGAATCTAATGTTAATTTATTAGATGAGAGTGTACTTCCTAATGGTCTTGAAATTATAGAACTTCCTGGCCATGCACCTTCTATGGTTGGATTTAAGACAAAAGATAATGTTATCTTTCTTGCGGATTCGTTATCATCAAAAGAAACTTTGGAAAAATATAAAATCAATTATATATTTGATGTTGCAACGTATTTAGAAACCTTAGAAAAAATAAAAACCTTTGAAGCAGATATGTTCGTTCCGGCACATGCTCCATCTTCAAAAGATCTTTCAGAATTAATTCAAATAAATATAGATTCAACTTTAGAAATAATTAAGACTCTAAAATCTTATCTTGATAGCCCTATCTCTTTTGATGATTTGCTCGCAAAAGTTTTTGAAGGCTATGGCCTAGATATGAATATTGGACAGCACCTCCTTGTGGGAAGCACTGTCCGTTCATTTTTAACTTATCTTAAAAACCAAGGAGAAGTTACCTATACTTTCGAAAGTAATAAACTTCTTTGGCAATTAGCTTAAATTAATTCAGGGTAAAGTTCTTTTGCAATTTCAAAAGCTTCTTTGTCAGTAAGTGTAAGATAAAAATCGCGTCTTTCATTTTCCGCCTGAGCCCTAGAAATTTCTTCTATAGCAATTCTAATTGCCTCTTTCTTTGGATATCCGTAAACTCCGCCTGAAATAAGTGGAAATGCTACGCTTCTGCAGTCATGAGTTTTAGAAAGTTCTAACGCATTTTTATATGCACTTCTTAAAAGTTCTTCTTCGCCCTGGCTTCCGTCTTTCCAAATAGGACCCACTGCATGAATTATGTAAATGGCATCTTCCATATCAAACGCCCATGTAATAACAGCCCCGCCCGTCGGACATCCGCCTATTTGGTCGCAGGCTTTATAAAGTTCTGGACCTGCTGCTCTATGAATAGCGCCGTCAACTCCTCCTCCACCAGCAAGTTCTTTATTTGCTGCATTAACAACAGCATCCACTTCCATTTTTGTAATGTCTTTGCTAACTATTTTTACTGCCATCTCTTTTTATTCCTTTTTTTATTTTTTTTAATTATACAATAAAAGCTCACTAAAATACTAATAAGTTTGTTATAATTCATGATATGAAAGAAAATGAGATTATAAAAATATATGGAACTGAATACAAAGAAATGACAAAAAGGCTTTTAACAAAAGCTGACTTAGTTTCTATATTAAAAAATAAATCAAATAGTCTATCTATTTCCATCGGAATAAAACCAAATTTAGTTGCTCCTACGCCAGCTTCGTATGGTGCAACCACACATCCTGAAATAGTTTCAGGACTTATTGAATATCTTAAGGAAAATAGTTTTGAAAACATAACTATTTTAGAAGGTTCATGGGTTGGCGATAAAACTTCAGAAGCTTTTGAATTTTGCGGCTTTAATGACTTGGCAAAAAAAAACGATGTTAAAATTATTGATACACAAAAAGATACATCTAAAAAAGTAACTGTCGATGGTTATGAATTAAATATCTGCTCAGCTCTTGATAGCATAGACTTTTTAATTAATATTCCTGTGTTAAAAGGTCATTGTCAAACAAAGATGACATGTGCTCTTAAAAACTTAAAAGGTGTTATTCCAAATACTGAAAAAAGAAGATTTCATTCAGAAGGTCTTCATAAACCAATCGCCTATCTAAACAAAGCTATCAAGCAAGATTTTATTGTCGTTGACCATATCTGTGGCGACCCGGATTTTGAAGAAGGTGGGAATCCTTTAGTTACTAATTGCATTATGGTTGGGCTCGACCCAGTCTTAATCGATTCATATGCATGTAGCATATTAAATTATAATCCGGGCGATGTTGAATATGTATCGCTTGCTGCAAAGCTTGGAGTTGGAAATGAAGACTTATCAAAAGCATGCATCACTACATTAGAAGGTGACGAAAAAAGTTCGGACAGTATTACACATAAACTTTTAGAAGTAAATTATCTTGCAAACGAAATTGATTCATGCTCAGCATGTTACGCTTCTTTAACGGCTGCTCTTGAAATGTTAAAAGAAGAAGGCCTTTTAGAAAATCTTGATAAAAAAATCTGTATCGGTCAAGGATATAAAAATGCGCCACCTTGCGATACTAAGATCGGAATTGGCGCATGTTGTTCGTCTTTTGAATTAAATATAAAAGGCTGCCCTCCTACTGAAAAAGAGATCTATTCTTATTTAAAGGAATATATAAAAGCTCGCCAAGAACTCCAGCGCAAATAAATTCACTTGCGCCTATCATCAACATCAAAATCCAAAAGCTTTCCTCAGCCGCTATCGTAAATACCATAACAAGTGGCACTATAATCATGTTTGAAAGAATCGGCGGAATCACAGATAAAAATCTATGTTTTCTTAAAAAGTATGTGCCGAACGCTCCGATAAGCGTTGCTAAGCTTCCAAAAATTATGTCCCATATCCCGCCTCCAAAAATCAAGTTTGATAAAAGACATCCCACAAAAAGCCCTGGCACTGCGGCCGGAGTAAAAACAGGTAATATACATAAAACTTCTGATAATCTTATTTGAATAATTCCTGAAGCTAATCCAAAGACAGATGATATAAAGCACAGTACCACATAAAGCGCTGCTATCAATCCACCAATGGCGATATTTTTAGCGTTGAATTTCATTGATATTATTTCCCCTTAGTTTTTATTATAGTGAGGATGGTTTCGAACTCACTTAATATATTATTAAATGCTTTTTATAAATATTTTTCAAGTATTTCTTTTATACTATTTTTTTATACACTTTTGTTATATAATTAGATTAATGTTTTGTGGCAGTGTACAGGCTACAAAACGAAATAATATTGAGAAGGAGAAACACATGTTAACAATCAAAGAAAATTTGCTTGAAACAATGAAAAAAGATGGTACACCTGATCGTTTTGTAAATCAGTATGAATTCATGGATTGTATCTTTGAAGCTTCTTATTACATGGGTGACTATCCATTCATCCCTGGCAACGAAGGCTATGACCAATACGGCGTATTCTGGAGATTACCAGTAGGCCAGATGGGTGCTTTCCCAGTTCATGATGAAGAGCATCGTCTTGTAAAAGACATCACAAAATGGAAAGAAGTTGTTAAAAAACCTTTCCTTATTCCTGCTCCTCCATATTGGGATATGCTTAAAGGAAAAGCAGCTGCTACTGACAGAAATGAGAAGTTCGTTGCTTCATTACATCCACAGGGATTATTCGAAAGAATCCACGCTCTTATGGGCATGGAAGATGCTATGGCTAACTTCTATGAAGAGCCAGAATGCATGCATGAATTAATCGACTTTATCACAGACGTTGAAATCGAATACGCTCATGCTATGATTGAAAAAGTTGGAATCGATTGCGTACTCCATCATGATGACTGGGGCAGCTACAAGAATTCATTCATGTCACCAGCTATGTTCGATGAATTCATTCTTCCAGCTTACAAGAAGATTTATAGCGTTTACAAAGAGAATAACGTTCTTATCGTTCATCATAATGACGGATTCTCAGCAAACCTCGTTCCTGAAATGATTGAAATGGGTATCGATATTTGGCAAGGACCTGTTCCTACAAACAACATCCCAGAACTCGTTGACAAATATGAAGGTCAAATCACATTCATGGGCGAAATCGAATCAAAACTTTGCGATATTCCTAACTGGGATCCAGAAGTTATCGCAAACGAAGTAAGACGTGCTTGTACAGCAGTTGGACCAAGACGTAGCTTCATTCCTTCTTCAACACTTGGTACACCAGGTAGCTTCTACCCAGGAGCATATGAAGAAATTTCTAAGAACATCGACATTATGAGTAAAGAATTATTCTAAGTCATTCTTAAAACACAAAAAAACCTCGCTGCTATCAGCGAGGTTTTTTGTTGCCAATAAAGTTCGATAATACCCGTTCATCTCGCAAAATTGCCCTTTGCCGAGCTCTTTACTATATGCTCGCGTCCCATTTATAATTGACCAAAGATAAATAATCTAGTATATTAGAAAGGCGCATTCGTGCATTGAGCGTTTCGCTCAAATCTGGCAGCTTCTGCCACAAATTTCAAATTATTTTTTTAGGCAGGACGAGCCAACGCTTTATCATGCGCTAATCTAAACCGTTCTGCAGAAAGGTTATATTATGACAACTAAA
>JAZLGF010000031.1:0-34717 GCA_045616165.1 Lachnospiraceae bacterium | reverse complement strand
ACTAGATCCTAAGTCTAGCGCGTCTGCCAGTTCCGCCACATCCGCGCACGGTATGAATATTATCACAAATTTTTGCATAGGACAAGGTTTAAGCTAAACTTTAACTTTATAAAACAAAATGCCTATGATAAAATCTAAAAGATACACATATCATAAGAAATGAGGTTATTACATGGAAGAAAATAAAGATCTTGAAGTAGTTACTGAAGAAGTGAAAGAAGAAGCTACGGAAGAAGTTAAGGAAGTAGAAGAAGTAACTGAGGAAACTACTGAGGAAGTAAAAGAAGAAGAAACTACTGAAGAAGTAGTTGAAGAAGCAACTGAGGAAACTACTGAGGAAGTAAAAGAAGAAGTAGCTGAAGAACCTTCAGTTGAAGAAACTGAAGAAATATCTGAAGAACCTAAGAAAAAGAGTAAAAAGAAATTAGATACAGTAAATATTATTGTTATCGTTGTATGTGCAGTAATAGTTTTGGCATGTATCGCTTTCTTAGGTATAAAACTTAACTGGTTTAGTTTTTTACAAACAGGAAAAATAACACTTCCAGATTATTCAACAATAGAAGTTATAAATCAACAAGTTGAAACTTCAGATGAATTAGTAGACCAATATATAGATCAACTTTTATCAATTACATCAACACAAGAACAAGTTAAAGAAGGATATGTTGTTGATGGAGATATAGTAAATATTGATTATGTTGGTAAACTTGCTGAGACTGGAGTAGCTTTTGAAGGTGGAACTGCTAGCGGATATGACCTTACAATTGGCTCAGGTTCATTTATTCCAGGCTTTGAAGATCAGTTAAAAGGAGCAGCAATCGGAACTAAAAAGACTATTAATGTTACATTTCCTGCTGAATATCAAAACACTGAGCTTGCTGGAAAAGCAGCTACGTTTGATGTAACTATTAATTATAAGACAATTACAGTCACACCAGAACTTACTGATGAGTGGGTTAAAGAAAATGGAAGCCATTTCATCGAAGGAGAATTTAAGAGTGTTGCTGATTTTAAGGCAGCTATGAAAGAGTATGTTTATAAGATTCAACTTCATGCGGCAATGTTTGAAGATATCCATTCAAAACAAACAATAGAGGCTTATAATGAAAATGATAAAAAAGAACTTAAAGAGTATTTGATGAAAAAGCTTGCTGAAGAAGCAGCATATTACAATTATGAAGTTGATGATTTAGCAAAAATGTTCGGTGCTGAAAGTGCTGATGCTTACGCAACGTCACAAGCAGAAAGTTATCTTGATGTTATGATGCCTGTTGACAAAATATTTAAGCAAGAACATCTAAAAGTTACAGATGAACAAGTTGATAAATATTTACAAAGATATATGTACCAACAGGGTATTGCAGACAAATATACTTTAGATCAAGTTAAAGAGTTACAAGGAAAAACATGGCTTAAACTTTATACAACACTTGAAGTTAAATATGATATTCTTATGAATGCTCTTGAAAAAAATGTAAAATTTATTGATGCAGCTGATCCAGAAGCTTCAACAGAGGTTCCAACAGAAGCTACAACAAACTAAAACGTATTGACACATAAAAATTACTACTATATAATATCCGATTGTGACGGTGGATTCTTAGCTGTTTTACGAAACCCGGTAAAAAGTTTTAGGAATCTCCGGAAGTAAAATGTATATAGGTATTTGGCATAAGCCAAATAGAAAACATTTAGGAGGAAAATTAATGAAAACATTTATGGCTAATCCTGAGCAAGTCGAGAGAAAATGGTATGTTGTCGACGCTACAGGAAAAACACTTGGCCGTCTCTCAAGCGAGGTTGCTAAGATGTTGAGAGGCAAAAATAAGCCAATCTACACACCTCATGAAGACACAGGCGATTTTGTTATAATCGTCAATGCCGAAAAAATTCAGGTAACAGGTAAAAAATTAGATCAAAAGATTTATTACAACCATTCAGCATATGTTGGTGGAATGAAAGAAACAGACCTTAAGACTATGCTTGAAAAGAAACCTGAAAAAGTTATTGAACTCGCAGTTAAAGGTATGCTTCCAAAAGGACCTCTTGGACGTAAGATGATTAAGAAATTATTCGTTTATGCAGGACCGGAACATCCACATCAGGCACAAAAACCTGAAAGCATTGAACTTTAATTGAAGGGAGGAAATAACATTGGCAAATAAATTTTATGGAACAGGTAGACGTAAAAAAAGCATAGCTAGAGTATATGTTGAGCCTGGCAAAGGAAATATCACAATTAACAAAAGACCAATCGACGAATACTTTGGACTTGAAACACTTAAAGTAATCGTTCGTCAGCCTCTTGAAGCAGTTAATGCAGCAGACAAATATGACATTACTGTAACAGTTCGTGGTGGTGGATTCACAGGACAAGCTGGAGCAATCCGTCACGGCATAGCAAGAGCTCTTCTTCAAGCTGATTCAGATAATCATGATGCTTTGAAGAAAGAAGGATTCTTAACAAGAGATCCTCGTATGAAAGAAAGAAAGAAGTACGGCTTAAAAGGCGCTCGTCGTGCACCACAGTTCTCAAAACGTTAGTCAGAGACAAAAGCAAATCAAAGTCCATCCTTATGGGATGGACTTTTTTTATTTAACATGTACTTATTGATTTGTTATATTTTAATTGTCAGGCATTACTTTTTTATAGTAGAATTAATTTGACACAATATAATGAGGGTATCATTTAAGATTCATTGAAAAATATAAAAATGATTATATGAACGAACTTATTGTTTCTGGAAGATTTTTAGCTGATATTGGAAAAGAAGCCGATCAACTTTCATTAAATAATCAAAAATCATATATTAATTGTCTAAGACTATTGGCATCGATAGGAATGGCTATGGTAGCGGCATTCTTGTTTTATGATGAACTTGATTTAGTGGTGATGATTTTTATTTATGCTTTACTTATGATTGCTGGTGGTTTGATACTTTATTATGCAAAAAAGAAACAGTTTCATACAAAATATATAAACTACAGATTACTTGCAGAAGTAATAAGAGTTCAAAATGTTTTTTTCTCTGCTGGAATAGAAAAAAATGTTGCGGAATATTTTTCATACACGATGCGTGATGATACTGAATGGATATGGGAAATAATTGAGAATTCAGCACATAATACAAAAATATTTTCTTTTGAAGAACTTAAGAACAAATGGCTTTTGGAACAATATAATTACCATACTGATGCGGAAAAGAAAACAAGAAGGAAATTAAAGGTAAATAATAGAATATCAAATGCTGTAAAAATTGCGGTTATTGTTATAGTTGTTATTGCTTGCTTAATTGAATTTATCCCTAGCATTGATGTGCACAATTTTATAGGGACAATTACTTTAAAAGGTTATGTTTTGATTGTAGTTGGTCTTTTGAGTGCGATTTCACTTTTCTTAGCAAGCTATTATGGAAAACAAAATCTTGAAAGAAAAATTTCAGATCATGTTGAGATGGCCAAATTGTATAGTGATGTAATTAGCAAAATTGAGGTTGAACCATTGACTAAGGAAATTATTGAAAATACAGCTAGGGAAGAGATTCTTGAAAATGGAAATTGGTATTCTTATATGAAAAACAATATGTTAACTTTGGATTTTTAATTTGAAAAATTTATGAAATATTATTCAGGAAATAATAAACCGTATATTTATGTATCTTTTGCAAAGGAATGCGAAGAGAAGGTACTTCCGAAGCTTGAATTATTATCAAGTGAAGAGGTTTTATTCTGGCGTGGAGAAAAGATTGATAAACGAGAAATGAAAAGAATAGAAGGAGCATGTGCAGTTATTCTTTTTGTTACTCAAAAGTTTTTTGATAATGTAGACTTTAGAAAAATTGTTGATGAAGCTGTAAAACAAAACAAAAACATTCTTACGATATATCTTGAAGATATTTCAATGGATTCATGGGGACATATGCAGCTTGATAGTGCACAGGCAATGTTCTTAAAGAATTTTTCATCAGAAGAAGATTTTAATACAAGATTAAAAGAATCCGCAATATTTAGAGATATGAAAGTAACTCCGCAACAAAAAAGGTTTAAAAGAAACACATCTCTTGTGGCAGTTTTTATTCCAATTGCAGCGGCTATTTTGATTTTTGCAGCGGTTGTTTATCCACTTTTGATTGTTCCAGCCCAGCAGTTATCATCAGAAATGGAAACATTTGGATTGAAAGGACTAACCCAGCAAGAACTAGATTCTATAACAGATATTAATATTATCGGAACAAATGTATTTACGAATGTTGACGATGTTGGAATATCCCAAACCATGCCGGACGGAACGATAGCATACGAGGTGAAATACAAAGACAAAGACCCTGAATCAGGAGTTACGCAAAGGGGCAATATTTCTGATCTTTCATGTCTTAAAAAATTGAAACACCTAAGCGTAATTCGTATTTGCGGAAATAATATTACAGATTTATCACCGCTAAGAGATTGCCCTCGTCTTGAAAGAATTGTTGTTGAAAATAATCCAATACGTTCTTTAGAAGGGCTAGAAGATTTAAAATACCTATGGGAATTATCGGTAAATTATACGGATATCAATGACCTTTCGCCTATTCAAAATCTTCCGAATTTAGATATTTTATGCTTTAAGTTTACTCCTGTATCAGAAATCCCTGATACAGATACAATACGTGGATTAAATGTAATTTATGCAGAAGGGACATATATTACATCTATGCCGTATCTTGGAGTACATGATGACATGGATACAATAGATGTTCACAGGACATACGGAAATGATAGGATAAAAGATTATTCATTTCTTAAGGATATTCATAGAATAGGAAGGCTTAGTATGGACAGCGCACAAGTAAATGAGTTAAGACCATATTTAGAGGGAACTATACTGGACGAGATTGATTCATCAGGCATGAATATTACTACCCTTGAGGATCTTTCCTGGTTAACGGTTAAAGGAAGACTTGATGTATGTCATGCAGAGTCTTTGATATCATTAGAAGGAATAGAGCACTTTGAAGGGATTGAAACATTGGTGTTAAAAGGATGTAATAATATAACGGATCTGACACCATGTTTAAAATTGAAAAGTTTGAAATATTTAGAAGTTTATGAAAACCAAAGATATCTTGTAGAAAGTCAATTGAATGGAGCACCATTCGAAATATGGTACATGGATGATTGAAAAAAAGTTTAGTTATGAAAATTATATAGGAAATGAAGATTTTGTCTTTGCACGCTGCGTTAAAGCAGATTCGGCAAAGGCGACTATGTTTGCTGAAAAAATGGCTGGGGCCGGCATAAAACTTTTCTTTGATATACAAGGAAATAAAGATTCAGAAAATCCGGAAACAATAGCCAAGGCAATAAAGCAGTCAGAGACAGTATTATTCTTCATGTCGAAAAAAGCATGTGATAGTCTTGAGTTTAGAAATAATATTAACTTTGCGCTTGAACAAAAGAAGCATATTGTTTGTATTAGACTGGATAACGAAGATTTTACACATGGTCTTGATATGCAATTAGCAAATATTCCTGTAATTGAATATAACGATTATAAGGAATTAGAAAGCAAGCTTGAAGAACTGGAAGTTATTACCCAGGATGTTTTAGGAGCAACACCTGTAAAAATAAACGTGAACAAAACTAAGCAACTTATTCTTGCTGGTGTTATTGTTGTAGTGATAATCGGATTTGGCTTTGGAGCAAATGCAATAATTAGAAACAGGATACAATATTATAATTCTGCAGAATATATGTTTAGGAATGCTGATGGCAGCGATTACTTAAATGTTTCAAAATATGCAGAAGAAGCAATCAAAGTTTTAGAAGGAAAAAAAGTAAAGGAATTGGATTTTACCGGGAGCGAAATTAATTCGCTTGAAGGTATTCAAAAAGTAGATATAGAGGTTTTAAATATTACTGACTGTAATAATCTAAGAAGAATTGACCAATTACAAGGATGTTCAAATTTGCACACAGTAAAAATAGGACAGAATTTAATAAATTTAATCCCGGATAGTCTAGGACATGTAGAGTTTGAAATCGTGAAGTAAGGAGCAAGTTTATGGTACCGGCTTATGAAGGAAAAAAAGAATATATATTTGTAAGTTACGCGCATAAAGATTCTGAAATTGTGCTTCCGATTATTGAACAACTTTATGAAAAAAAGTACAGAGTATGGTATGACGAAGGAATTGCGCCGGGTAGCGAATGGCCTCAAAATATTGCTGACCATTTAAACGCAGCGGCAGCAGTTATCATATTCGTTTCACAAAACTCACTTGATTCTCCAAATTGTCAAAACGAAGTAAGCCGTGCAGCAGCAAGCGATAAAATACTTATTGAATATAAGTTAGGAACACAAAATCAAATAATTCTAGAAAAGAAAGTAGAAGATGGAAGCTGCTTAGTTGTTGAAAGTGAGAAAGAATTAATAGAATTAATTCCGGAAAACTTTATTGGTGACGGAAGCGGATATGAAAGACAGATTGTAAGAAATAAATATGGAGCATTATGGAATGCGTTACTAGCTATTGCGGCTTTTTTAGTATTAGTGGTTATAGTAGGGCTAATAGGACTTAAATCGGGATGGTTTGATAATTTCCTGCCAGGATTAAATACACAAAACAGTGTAAAAAAAGAAAGCCAGGTTATTAAAGAAAAAACTGAAGGATTAGATGATTTTGATAGTCTTATTGCCGATGCAGTAATTATGCAAACTGACCAGAAAGAACTTGGAGAAAAGTTAACTTTTGAGAATGATGAAGCTAAAGCTAATATTTTTCATAACTTTGGATTTGAAAATTTAGAACATGAACCAACATATCTTGATTTAACACGTGTTCAAAATGAATCAATAGATTTTGATTATGTAACAGATTCTACATTAAAATATTTTGCTTATCTTCCTAATCTGAAAGAGATTACAATTCATCGTGGAGATATCAGCGATTTGGAAATTTTAAGAAACTGCCCGAAATTAGAAACAGTAAAGATTTCAAAAGATATGTTTCCTATTAAGGTGCCAGAGAATGTAAAGTTTAGAGTTATTTATATTAAATAGTAGTAATTAATACATAGCAGGAAAAAGTAATTTATAAAAAAATATATAAGAATGCGGAGGAAATAAAATGAATCTAAAAGAAACAGTTTGCAATTTTTTACATGAGACATGTCAAGACCTTGGATATAACGAGGAAATTTCAAATAAAGAAAAAGAGATGGGCACTTTCTTAGGAAAGAGTCTTAAGCTTAATCAAATCCCATACAATATGCAAATGGATAACGATAGAAGATGTTTGGAGTTAGCTCTTGAAAGATTTTTAGATTCAGGAGCGGCTAAAGACGCTTTTGATGTTTATTTTTGTTTTATAGAAATGTTTATTACGGAATATGATAAGACTAGCACAATGATTGAAATGCTTTCTGAATATGAGGAAAATACAAGTAATGTTGTAATGAAACATAGAGATCATTATTCACACTCGGTTTATGTTTTTGCACTTGGACTTGCAATATATGAAAGCAACGAAAATTATAGGCTTATATATTCTGATTTTTATAACTTAAGAGATTCAAAAAAGGCAGCACATCATTTCTTGAAATATTGGGGTATAACATCGCTATTTCATGATATGGGTTATCCGTTTGAACTTCCGTTTGAACAGGTTGCATCATATTTTGAGGCAACAAAAAACAATCGCAAGGGCAAACCGTTTGTAGCTTATCATAATCTTGATAATGAAAAGAAGTTAAGTGAGTTTACAAAGAAAAAAATTGCAAATATATATGGAACAAGAGATGCTATTTTTGAAAATTCAGATGAATTTTTTGCTTATGCTCTTTGTGATAGATTGGCAGATACTTATATTTTTTCTGAAAAGAGCATGAAGGAGATTCTTGCAAATAAGCCAACCCATCCAGAACAATATAATTACTTTATGGATCATGCTTATTTTAGTGCGAATATCGTGCTAAAAACTGTATATGAAAATCAGGAAACAGATATGAACATGGCAGATATTGATGCTTTAACTGCAATTATTTTGCACAATAGTTTATACAAATATAGTATAGCATTTTTTGATAATGAAAAACTTAATAAGCCACTTATGTGTGAACTCCATCCATTAGCGTATATGCTTATGTTTTGTGACGAGATGCAATGTTGGGACAGAACATCTTATGGAAGAAATTCAAGAAATAAACTTTATCCTATGGATTGTGATTTTGAATTTGAAAATAATAAAGTTAAAGCTTTGTTCATTTATGATATAAATGAACAACATAAAGGCAGCGCTATTAAAAAAATGATAGCTGATGGTGGAGAAAAACCTGCATTCCAAGTAGAAATTGACACTATCGTAGATACCAAAATTCTTAATTTGTCAGTAGATGGAAAATGGGATCAAAGAAGAGCAGGAAGAAAGAAAGCATTCCTTTCAGAAAGTAACTTTTTGCATTTGTATTATTTTGCAATTGCGCTTAATGGAAGATGGAGCAAGAGCAAAGAATGGGAAGAGGCAAAGGCAGCAGGAAAGGAAATGGAGTTTTTGACAGAACATACAGATGGTTTTATTAAATCTTTTAATGAAATGTCATTAGAATATAAACTTTCAAATATTAATCAAGCAAAAGCATTTGATAAGTATTTGAATGTAATAGGTGGATTCTATACGGACCGTCCAGTAGATTTCGATGAGATAACAAGTTTTGATGTTGAGGACATAAAGAAGATTGGTCCGATGGAACATGAAAGATGGCTTAAAGAACATATTGATATGGGATGGAAATATGCACCGAATATTTCTGGAGATGAAAGGGAACTTTTAAGGTTGCATATGGACATGATTACAGAAGAAGAACTTGGAGATGGTCTAACTTATGAGAAAGCGCATGAGCACTATCATAAACTTTCAAAAGAAGAACAAGATAAAGATGTAGAGCCTATGAACACAATGCTTACATTATTAAAGATTTTTGATGGGGTTAGAATTTACAGGTTGAGTTGATGTAACTGACAGACGGTCAAGAATGAATATCCTGCCGTAGCAATGTGGTATCGGGATGATTCCAATCTGTGGCATAAAACCAGAGGCGAAGGTCTCTGGTTTTTGTAGTATTCTGAATAAAAAATATATTTGATAAAATGAGCAGGAAATTATATAATACAATTAACCGAAATATATTTCGGCGAAATAAATTTCGGTTAATCATTTCTAACGCATAAGAATACATTGAGGAAATAATAATGGAGAAAGTATTTATTGGAAGAAATCGAGAGTTAATGGATCTCAAAAAAAGGTATGAAAAAGATCAATTCCAGATGGTTGTTTTGTATGGACGCAGACGAATCGGAAAAACAGAATTGATCAATAAATTCTGCAAGGATAACGCTTGTAAGTCAATTTCCTTCATTGCAGTTGAAAGAAATGAAGCAGAACTATTAGATAGAATGACAGAGGCCGTCCTTATGGAGACTGCACCGGAAATGGCTGGAAATATACATTTTGACAGTTTTGAGAAGCTTTTTGATTACATAACAGCGATTGCTAAAGAAGAGAAAATCGTATTTTTTATTGATGAATATCCATACCTTTCTAAAGAATGCAGATATATGAATTCGCTTATTCAAAAATATGTGGACCATGATTGGAAAGAAACTAAAATGTTGTTTATACTTTGTGGCTCATTGGTTCACTTTATGCGAGAAGATGTTCTTTCAGAGAATGCGCCTTTATATGGCAGAAGTGATTTGATTATTCATCTTCATCCATTTGATTATTTAGATACGGCAAAATTTGTTCCTAAGTATAGCAACCGTGAACAAGCAATTGTTTACGGGATAACTGGGGGGATTGCAAAATATCTTGAGCAGTTTGATCCAAAAAAATCTCTGGACGAAAATATTATCGAACAATTTTATGAATCTTCTGGATATTTTACTGAGGAACAGATAAAGATTATTGTCACAGCAGAAAAACAGAATCCAAAAGCCTTTAATATGATTATCAGCGCGATAGCAAATGGCTATACAAAGTACAATGAGATAAAAACAAAGGTGGGAATGGATGATATAACATACCAGGTGAATATTCTGACAAAATCCGGAATCATTGAAAAACGAATGGCAAAAAAAGCTTATTATGTATTAACTGACAACATGGTGTCTTTTTGGTTCCAATATGTAAATCCGGCACAGAATCTAATCAATGCCGGAAGAGGAGAAAATTATTATTATGATAAAGTAAAACCTTTCCTGAATGATTATATGGGTCCTATCTTTGAGGAAATGTGTAAACAGTATATATATAGAAATACTGGCACAGCGGCCTTTCCGGAAATAGTTACCAGCATGAAAAATTTTCAGCAGTCAATAAAGATTGGAAATGAGATTAAGAATATAGAGGTAGATATTGTTGGATATGATTCGGAACATCCGGTATTAGCAGCGGAGTGTAAATTTCGGAATGAAAAAACGGATCATTCAGATATCGAAACTTTTCTTGAAAAGATACATTATCTTGGAGGGAACCGAATAACAAAAATTTTCTTCTCAATGTCAGGATTTAAACATAAAGATAAAGAAGATATGATTTATAAAACACTTGGTGATATGTATTAATGAAAAGGATATATTTGGTTAATGAATAACGCAGAAATTATTACTAGAGAAAAAAGAGGTAAGTTACTAGTTAAATATGTTGTTCCGTCTTTACTTAGTATGCTAAGTGTGTTCTTGTTTACAATTGTTGATGGAATTTTCGTAGGACAAGGCGTAGGAACGGACGCGCTTGGGGCCGTTAATATTGTCTTTCCTTATATTATGATTTTTAACGCATTTGTAATGCTTACTACTATTGGTGGTCTTACGATTTCCGCTATTAGAATAGGACGAGGAGATTATAAGGGTGCTAATGAAGTTTTTATGCACTCAACAATGTTAACGATTGCGGTTTCAGCAATATTTTCATTATGTGCAATTTTTATCACAGAACCATTATGCCGTTTGATGGGAGCAGATGATACCTTTATTAAAATGGCATGCGATTATTTATTTTGGTATGGAGTATTTTTAATCCCATGTGGACTTTGCACAGGACTTAATGGATTTGCAAGAAATGACGGAGTGCCTGGGCTTGTAACGATTTCGGTTATAGTAAGCACAGCGCTTAATATATTTGGCGACTGGCTTTTAATCTTTCCTTTTCAAATGGGACTAAAAGGAGCTGCTATCGCAACCGGTGTTTCACAAACAATTAGTTTTGTTATTACATTGACCCATTTTCTTTCGAGAAAAGGAAAGATGTATCCAGCGAAATTTAAGGTGAATTGGAAATTGGTTGGGAAGATGGTGGTAAGAGGTCTTCCTGAATGCGTTTCACAATTTTGTGTCCCACTTACAACAATTATTACCAACATAATTATGATTAACACATTGGGTCCAATAGCAGTTAACGCATATTCAATCATATGTTATGTATCATGTTTTTCTGTTGCAATATTTGTTGGATGCGCAGAAGGATTACAACCTCTTTTTGGACAGTGCTATGGACAAAATAATGAAAAAGAACTTAGATTTTATAAAAGAGCGGGAATACTTATTAGTATTATAGGATCTGTAATTATAACGATTATAATTGTCGCTTTGAAAAATCCTATTTGCATTCTATATGGAACGGATGCAGCGACTATGCCTATGACACTTGAAGCTTTCCCTAAATATGCATGGGGATTTATTATGCAAGCCATAAATGTAATCATATCCGCATATTTATATTCAACTACAAGAACAAAACAGGCTTTATCAATAAATATTTTAAGAAGCTTTGTTGTTAATGTTTTAGTCGTTATATTCTTACCAATGGTATTTGGAAGTGATGCTATTTGGTTTACTTTTGGAGTTTACGAAGGAATTGTAGCGATTATAGCAGTAATTTTAATGCTTAATGCCGATAAAAAAGGCGCAATAGGTCATGCCCTCGAATGAAAATTATTATTGTTTAGGATTTATATTTTTTATATAATGAATTTGTAAGTAAAACATAAATATTTATGGGAGGGAAAAATGGTTAAAAAAATTATTGGAATCGTTGTTGCAGTAATTATTGTAGTAGTAGCGATTTTATTAATTACAGCCTGGATTTAATCTATGAATTTTAGAAAGCCTTTTAATTATAAATTATTAATTGTAGTAATAGTTATTGTTATTGTTGCCTTTTTTGGGGGAATGGTTCTTGAAGCAAATATTCATGAATCGCAAGCTTTAACTATTGAAGAAGATAAGGGGTCGCATTTTGTAATACCGGGATTTTCTCAAAAGAGGAAAGTATCTATAGATAAAATTCGTTCTGAATTAAAAGATATAGAAGAATTTTCTACTTACCAGAGTGAATACAATGTAAAGAAATCTGTTGAAGAGACAAGATATTTCTTAAAAGATATAAAAATCCCACTTACAACAAATAAGATTGCAATTGATTGTAAGGGTATTGTTAAAGTTGGATATGATCTTCAAAAGGTTGAAATATCTGTAAATGATAAAGAAAATATTATTTACTTTACACTTCCAGCACCACAGGTAACGGATAATTATATTATTTGGGATAGCGTAAACTTTAACGAGGTTAATAATATCTTTAATCCAATAGAATTTGGTCAATACAAAACACTTTTTAAGGAAATTGAAACTGAAGGCTTAAAAGAAGCTGTCAAAGATGATATCTACAAAAAAGCTGAAGCTAATTTCAAAAAAGTTATTACTAAAACTTTTGCAAGATTTAGCGGATATACAATCGAATTTAAGAATCAAACAAACTAGTTTTATTTAATAGTTTCTATTCGAACAGTGTTAGTGTTTCCAGGAGTTCCGTTTGTTTTGCCACCTGTTAATACAACTTTATCTCCAGGATTTAAATTAAATAATTTAACGGCACTTTCGAGACCTTCCATAAACATTAAATCTTGGGAATCGTAATAGTGATTTAATACTGGCGTCACACCCCAACTTAGGTTGAGTTGATGCCAGATTTTTTTGTCTGTTGTTGTACCTAGAATAGGAGCAGGGCATCTAAAACGACTAACCATGCGAGCAGTTTGGCCTGATATAGAATTAACTACGATTGCTTTAGCATCAACATCAATAGCCATAGCACATGTAGAGTGCGAGATAGCATCTAAAGTATTTTTTATTTGATATTCGGTTATTTTAAATCTCTTTTCATAATGAATTTTGTTTTCGGTAAACTCAGCAATATTAGACATTGCGTTTATAGATTCAACAGGATATTTACCGTTAGCAGTTTCCCCAGAAAGCATAATAGCGGATGAGCCATCATAAACGGCATTAGCAACATCACTAACCTCAGCTCTTGTTGGGCGAGGTTTTTCAATCATAGATTCGAGCATTTCCGTTGCTGTAATAACACGTTTTCCTTTTATGCGACATTTTTGGATTAGCATTTTTTGAATAGCTGGCACTTCTCTGAATGGAATTTCAACACCAAGGTCGCCTCTTGCTACCATAATGCCGTCAACAAAATTAAATATTTCATCAACATTTTCAACGCCTGATGAATTTTCTATTTTTGCTATGAGACAAATTCGCTCGCCGCCATTATTATCTAAAAATTCCCTTAACTCTCTTGCGTTGTCAGCATTTGAAACGAAAGACGCAGCGACAAAATCAACATCATTTTTAATTCCAAAAAGAATATCTTCTTTGTCTTGCTGACTTAAGAATTCATGATTAAAAACTTTTCCAGGGAAGCACATACTTTTTCGATTAGAAAGCTTTCCCCCTATAACAACTTTACAAATTGCATTATTGCCTTCAATTTTTTCAACGCAAAGTTCTACAAGACCATCATTAACGAGAATGCTCATTCCAACTTCTAATTCATTAATTAAATTAGAATAGCTAACACTTACTTTTGTATTGTCACCAACAATATCATCGGAAGTTAAAGTAAAAGTATCACCATCGTTTAATACAATAGAATCGTTTTCAAATAATCCAATACGATATTCTGGGCCTTTTGTATCGAGCATGATAGGAAGAGGAATATTCAACTCTTCCCGAACGCTCTTTATTAAATCAATTTTTTGTTGATGGTCTTCATGTGTTCCATGTGAAAAATTAAGACGGGCTGTGTCCATGCCGGCCTCACACATTTTTTTAAGAACTTCTTTGCTATCGCTTGAAGGGCCAATAGTGCAAATGATTTTTGTTTTTCTCATGATTTCTCCTATTTTATTATGTTCCTCGCGCGAGTAGGAGGGCACCATACGAGCAGGAGGGACCCTATTAGGGGAGGTACCTGCGAAGTATGGGAGATGTCCTACGGGAGCGAGGAACATAGTATAATATTTTTGAATTATGACAAAAAGACTTCCCTAAGGAAGTCTTTCAATTGTTTAGTCAGTGTAGTTATCGAAATAACCTTGGATGTAAATGAAAGGAGTTCCTTTATCTCCAGAGCCACTAGTTAAGTCGCTAAGTGAGCCTAAAAGGTCAGTTAACTGACGTGGGGTAGTACCTTGCGTAGCCATTTGGCCTTTAAGGTTAGCGTCTTTTTCTTTAATAGCTTTTACCATTGCCTCTTTGAGTTCCTCGCCTTTAAGGTCAGCAAATTGGTTATCAGCTAAATATTTAAGTTTAAGTTCATTAGGCTGTCCGATAAGTCCTGAAGTAAAACCAGGTGATACAACAGGATCAGCAAGTTCCCAAATTTTTCCAACAGGATCTTTAAAAGCGCCATCGCCATAAACCATAACTTCAATAGTTTTTCCGGTTTTTTCTTTAATGTCGGATTGAACGCCTTCTACAAATTCCTGACACTTAATAGGGAAAAGCTTAATTGAATCTTCTGTAGCTTTGTTTGAACCTAAAATGCCATAATCAGGGTTGTATCCTGAACCGTCAACGGGCTCATTCATAAGGTCAGCCATTGTAAGTACATTTTTTCCACCTGCTGCTTTAATAAGACGCTGGGTTCTTTTTCTTGTATGAATATCTGCACATAAAATATTATCTGCATAATCCACAATCTTACGAGGGTTATTAGAGAAGATAATTTCGGCTTCAGCGCCTTCTTCTTCAATAAGACCTTTGTAATAGTTAACATAATCTACATCGGTAAATGTGTGCTTGGACTTGCCGAACATTCCCTCAAACTCTGCTTGTGTTAAAAGTGTTGTGTAAGGATCAATACCTTTTTCATCGAGCAGATCAATATCGAGAAGGTGATTGCCGACCTCGTCGCTAGGATAACTAAGCATCAAAACGACCTTCTTGCAGCCCTTTGCGATTCCTCTTAAACAGATAGCAAATCTGTTACGTGAAAGGATAGGGAAGACTACGCCTACTGTCCCGCCGCCAAGTTTGTTTTCAACATCTTTAGCAAGTTGCTCTGTAGTAGCATAGTTTTTTTCGGAACGAGCCAAGATTGATTCTGTAACAGCTAATACATCTTTTGTACCGATTTCGAATTCGCCATTGTTTACGCAATCCATAACAGTATCAACAACGATTTTTCTTAAATCATCGCCTTCTTTTACGATTGGACCACGCAATCCTCTTGAAATAGTTCCAATTCTTCGCATTATTACATCTCCTTTAGATTATTTAGTGAAAAGCAAAACTTTCACATTTAATTGGTTTAAAACCACCAAATAATTATAGCACATGCTATGGTAATCGTTAATAAAAAAGTTAAAAATAATGCCTAAAAAGACATTAATAAAAGTGCTAATAGTATGTTAAAATAATAAAAAATAAAACATTTTGTACGGATGGGTCATTTTATGGACGAAATAAGAATTATAGAAGTTAAACAAAGCGTTTTTGCATCTAATGAAAAGGAAGCAAATGCCTTAAGAGATGAACTAAAAACTAAGGGCATTTATTTATTAAATGTAATGTCTTCGCCTGGTTCTGGAAAGACGACGACGCTTACTAAAACTATTAATTTATTAAAAGATAAATATAAAATTGCAGTTATGGAAGCGGATATTGATTCAGACGTAGACGCTAAAACGGTGGCATCACTTACGGGAGTAGAAGCAATTCAAATTCATACTGGTGGCATGTGTCACTTAGATGCGGGCATGACGAGAAAGAGTATAGAAGGACTTAATGATAAAGAATATGATTTAATTATTCTAGAAAATGTTGGAAATCTTGTATGTCCGGCAGAATTTGATACTGGAGCTTCTAAATCTATCACAATTCTTTCGGTCCCGGAAGGCGACGATAAACCATTAAAATACCCATTAATGTATCAGGTTTGCGATTTAGTACTTATAAATAAAATTGATACAATGTCAGTATTTGATTTTGATATAGAAAAAGCAAAAGAAAATATAGCATTAAGAAACCCAGAGGCAAAAGTAATATCTATTAGTGCTAAGACAGGAGAAGGAGTAGAAGAATTTGCTAAATGGATTGAAGATGAAATATGTGCATGGAGGAAATAAAACGAGTCGATGCATGTAAAGTAAAAATACTTGACAGCGCACTTACAGTATTGTAAAATCTGCAAGTGCGCTATTTTTGTGCAAAATCATTAATGAAAGTTATTTGCGATGCATAACCCGTTGTCGGTGAGTTTGTTTGAGACAGAAAAGTATTATGATGCAAACCTCGTTATCGGCGAGTTGGAACCCGAGCCAGGAACGAGGGTTGCATCATAGAGAATAGATTAATGGAAAGTTTTGTTAAACAGACATTATTATATGATTTTTATGGTGACCTTTTAACAGATCATCAAAAAGAAATATATGAAGCATACGCGCTTGATAATCTTTCGCTTGCGGAGATGGCTAGTGAGTTTGGAATAAGCCGTCAGGGCGTACATGATATAATAAAAAGGGTTAATGCTTCTTTAGAAGAATATGAAAATAAGCTTGGTCTTGTAGATAAATTCTTAAAGATTAAAGATCAGGTTAGTCAAATTCAAAGTAGCAAAGATATTGAAAAAACTAAAAAAATTGCAACAAAGATTTTAGAAGAATTATAAAATGGCATTTGAAAATTTAAGCGATAAATTACAGAGTGTATTTAAGACATTACGTGGCAAAGGCCGCTTAACTGAAGCTGACGTTGATAGCGCAATGAAAGAAGTTAAGATGGCACTTTTAGAAGCTGACGTAAACTTTAAGATAGTAAAACAATTCACCAGCGCAGTTAAAGAAAGAGCAGTCGGTGAAGACGTTATGACTAGTCTGACGCCAGGCCAGATGGTTATAAAAATAGTTAATGAAGAATTAACGTCTTTAATGGGTGGCGAGTCGGCCGAGCTTAATATTTTACCTGGAATGGCGCAAACGGTTATCATGATGTGCGGACTTCAAGGTTCAGGTAAAACTACAACAGCTGCTAAGCTTGCAGGAAAATTAAAAGAACAAGGAAAAAGACCTTTACTTGTAGGTTGTGATATATATAGACCAGCTGCTATTGAACAGTTAAAGATTAACGGTGAAAAAGTAGGCGTTCCTGTTTTTGAAATGGGAACAGATAAAAAAGCTTCATTCATTGCCAAAGCCGCAATAGAGCATGCAAAAGAAAATGGAAATAATATTGTTATTATAGATACAGCAGGCCGCCTTCAAATTGATGAAGAACTTATGGCCGAACTTGAAGAAATAAAAGCTAACGTAGATGTTACAAATACCTTGCTTGTTGTTGATGCTATGACAGGCCAGGATGCAGTAAATATTGCTTCCGGTTTTAATGAAAGACTTGCGCTTAGCGGAGTTATTCTTACTAAACTTGATGGCGATTCAAGAGGTGGTGCAGCACTTTCAGTAAAAGCAGTAACAGGTGTTCCAATTCTTTTTGCAGGTATGGGAGAAAAACTTTCCGACTTAGAAATCTTCCATCCAAATAGAATGGCAAGCAGAATCTTAGGAATGGGTGACGTTCTTTCATTGATTGAAAAAGCTGAGGCAAATGTGGAAGTTGATGAAGACGAAGCTAAGGACATGATGAGCAGACTCAGAAAGAATGAGCTTAACTTCGAAGACTATCTTACATCAATGAAACAGATGAAACAGATGGGCGGACTTGCAGAAATCATGAAAATGATGCCCGGCATGGGTGGAGGAGCGCTAAGCGTTGATGAAGAAAAACTTGCAAAAGCAGAAGCAATAATAAATTCCATGACGCGCAAGGAAAGAAAAAATCCTAAGCTCATGAATGTTTCAAGAAAGAATAGGATTGCAAAAGGTGCGGGTGTTGATATTGCCGAAGTAAACCGTCTTGTAAAACAATTTGAAAATGCGAAGAAAGCAATGAAACAGATGGGCGGCATAAATGGTCTTATGGGAAATAGAAAACTTGGAAAAATGATGGGCCGTGGAGGAATGAAAGGTTTATTTTAAGGTATGAAAAGCTCTAAGCTTTCAGATAAAAAAGATTTTAAACGTGCAATGCACGGGAAAGAGGAAAAATATGGCAGTAAAAATTAGATTAAGAAGAATGGGTAAGAAAAAAGCTCCAATCTACAGAGTAATCGTAGCAGATTCACGTGCTCCACGTGATGGTGCATTTATCGAAGAAGTAGGAACATATGATCCTAACGTAGAACCAGCTGCAGTTAAATTTAATAAAGAAGCAGTTGAAAAATGGCTTAAAAATGGCGCACAACCAACAGAAGTTGTTGCTAGATTATTAAAAAACGAGGGACTTACAAAGTAAGGAAGGTGTCAAATGAAAGAATTAGTTGAAGTAATCGCTAAGGCTCTCGTTGATTCACCTGATGAGGTTTTTGTTGCTCAAAGGCAAGAAGACGATGGAACAATCGTTTTAGAATTGCATGTTGCAAAAGATGACATGGGCAAAGTAATCGGCAAAAAGGGCCGTATCGCAAAGTCCATTAGAACTGTTGTTAAAACAGCGGCAACTAAAAAAGATTTAAAGGTTGTTGTTGATATAGTAGAGTAATGGAACAATTTTTGCGAATAGGCGTAATCACATCTAGCCATGGAGTTAAAGGAGAATGTAAGGTTTATCCAACTACGGATTCACCTAATCGTTTTAATGAAGTTAAGGATGTGATTATAAAAACAAAAAAAGGCGAAATAAAAACACAAATTACGGCGGCCAGGTTTTTTAAGAATCTGGCCATCGTTAAATTTGATTGTTTTAATGCGCCGGAAGAAATCGCAGCTTACCATAATTGCGATGTAATGATAGACAGAAAAGATGCGCAACCGCTTGAAGAAGGGGAATACTATATTGCTGACTTGCTTGGTTGCAAGGTCTATGATGAAGAAGGCACATGTTTCGGCGAGGTAAAAGATGTTTTACAAACAGGCGCAAATGATGTGTATGTAGTAAGCGATGGGCAAAGAGAAGTTCTTTTCCCAGTTATTCCGCAATGCATTTTGAACGTTGATATAGAAAAAGGCGAGATTAAAGTGCATGTCATGAAAGGTCTAATCTAATGAATTTTCACATCATGACACTTTTTCCTGAGATGGTAAAAGATGGCTTAAATACAAGCATATTAGGAAGGGCAGCAAAAGCTGGTCTTATTAATTTTGAATGTCATGATATAAGGGCTTATACAAATGAAAAACATGGCCATGTAGATGATGCTCCATACGGAGGCGGTGCAGGCATGATTATGCAGTGCCAGCCAATATATGATTGCTATCAAGATATTCTTAAGAAAACAGGAAAAGAAAAAATAAAAGTTATTTATACATCACCAGCAGGAAAAACTTTTAATCAGGAAATGGCAAAAGATTTTGCAAAGGAAGAAGATCTTGTAATTTTGTGTGGTCATTACGAAGGCGTTGATGCGCGCGTGTTAGAACTCTTAGAGGCCAAGGAAGTTTCTATTGGAGATTATGTTTTAACAGGAGGCGAACTTCCGGCAATGGTTATGGTTGATGCAATAAGCCGTATGGTTCCAGGCGTTTTAACTAATGATGAAAGTGGTCAAGACGAAAGCTTTTCAGATGTAAGCCCAAAAGATGAATTTACAAAAAGAACTAGGGCAGCAGTTTATGGCGACCTAGCTTCTAAAGAAAATATTAAACTTTTAGAGTATCCTCAATATACTCGTCCTGAAGAATTTATGGGACTTAAGGTTCCAGGCGTTTTGCTTTCGGGCGATCATTCAAAAGTAGAGCAGTGGCGAAGGTCAAAGTCTCTAGAAAAGACTAAAGAATTAAGACCTGATTTATTAGAAAATGATAAATAGAAAAAGCACTAGGAAATGTAAATCCGAGTGCTTTTTTATTATCAAAATAATGTTGACACTTTGCTGTTATAGTGATAATATAACAACAGATGTTAGCACTCTACCCAAATGAGTGCTAACAAAAAGCAAGAAGACTCATTAATTTATTATAAATCGAGAGGTAACCCGATGGAATTAGATGAGAGAAAAAAAATAATACTTAAAGCAATCATAAAGAACTATTTAGATTCTGGAGAGCCGGTTGGTTCCAGAACTATTTCTAAATACACAGAGCTAAATTTAAGTTCTGCAACAATTAGAAATGAGATGGCTGACTTAGAAGAGATGGGGCTTATCTTCCAACCACATACATCAGCAGGTCGTATACCTACAGACAAAGGTTACAGATTATATGTTGATGATATGCTTTCTTCAAAAAAAGATGAGTTAAGTGCAAAAGAAGAAACATTAAATAGTATGCAAGAACTCATGGATAAAAGGGTAGATCGTATTGAAGAAGTGCTTAAGGACATGGCCAAAATTCTTGCAAACAATACAAACTACACTTCGATGGTTACTATGCCACAGGCAGGCAAAAATAAATTGAAATTCGTTCAACTTACTATGGTAGATGAAAAGAAACTTCTTGTTACAGCAGTACTTGAAGGCAACATAGTAAAGAACGAAATGATTAAACTTGATAAAGAGTTAAACCAGGAAACCGTACTAAAATTAAATATTCTTTTCAATAGCGAATTAAATGGAAAAACTCTTAGCGAAATAAATTTTGATATGGCAGCTAATATGGCTGACCAGGCTGGTGAATATGGTGAAGTTGTAACACAAATTATTAATGCGATTGTTGGAGCTATAGGCGCAGCAGACGGAATTGAAATATTCACAAGCGGAGCTACAAATATTTTCAAATACCCTGAACTTTCTGACAATAACAAAGCAAGCGAACTTATTTCAACGTTTGAAGAGAAGGTAATGCTTACTGAATTATTAACAGATAGACTCGAAGAAGTTGGCGAAAACACAACGGGTATTCAAGTATATATCGGCGAAGAAACTCCAGTAAGTTCGATGAAGGATTGTTCTGTAATTACAGCTTCATATGAATTTGAAGATGGAGTATATGGAAAGATTGGTATTATCGGACCTAAGAGAATGGATTACGAAAAAGTTCTAGATGCACTTAAAGACGTAACCGGAAATCTAGACAAAAAATATGGCAAAAAGAAAAAGAAATAAAGGAGTTTTAAAGTGGCAGAAAAAGATTTAGAACAAAAAGTTGAAGAAACTTTAGAAACTGAAGAAACATGTAAAGAAGCGCCTTGCGAAGAAGGAACTTCCAAAACCGAAGAAACTAAAGAGCCTAAAGAAGACAAGCCTAAGAAAGAAAGAAGTCTTAAATGGACTGCTAAGGCTAAAGAAGAAAAGAAAGAATCAAAAAGCAAAGAGCAAGAAGCACTTGAAGAAGCAAACGATAAGTACGCTAGACTTTTTGCAGAGTTCGATAACTTTAGAAAACGTAGCGAAAAAGAAAAAAGTGCTCGTTATGACATGGGCGCAAAGGACATGATAGAAAAAGTACTACCTGTTCTCGATAGTTTCGAATTAGCTCTTAAAAACGTTCCAGAAGATGAAAAGGATTCGCCTTTTGTTGAAGGAATGGAAAAGATACAAAAGCAATTCATTAAAGCATTGGAAGATGCGGGGGTGACTGCAATAGAAGCAGTAGGAAAAGAATTTGATCCTGAATTTCACAATGCGGTGATGCATGTTGAAGATGAAACGGTTGGCGATAACATCGTCGTTGAGGAACTTCAAAAAGGTTATCTTTATAAGGAACATGTAGTTAGATATAGCATGGTAAAGGTAGCAAACTAAAAAAGTAAAAAATCCAGAGCTAAGGCTCAACAATTAGGAGGAAAATAAAATGGCAAAAATTATAGGAATCGATTTAGGTACAACAAACTCATGTGTAGCAGTTATGGAAGGCGGAAAGCCAGTAGTAATCGCTAACGCAGAAGGCGTAAGAACAACTCCATCAGTAGTTGCTTTTACAAAAAACGGTGAAAGATTAGTTGGTGAACCTGCTAAGCGTCAGGCAATCACTAACCCAGATAACACAATCTCTTCAATCAAAAGAGAAATGGGTAGCAATTATAGAGTAACAGTTGATGGCAAAGGTTATTCACCACAAGAAATTTCAGCTATGGTACTTCAAAAACTTAAAAGTGATGCTGAAGCACATTTAGGTGAAAGCATTACTCAGGCTGTTATTACTGTTCCTGCATACTTTAATGATGCACAACGTCAGGCAACAAAAGATGCTGGTAAAATTGCTGGATTAAATGTTGAACGTATTATCAATGAGCCAACAGCAGCAGCTTTAGCATATGGTCTTGATAATGAAAAAGAACAAAAGATTATGGTTTATGACCTTGGCGGTGGAACATTCGACGTTTCTATTATTGAAATCGGTGATGGCGTAATCGAAGTTTTAGCAACAGCTGGAAATAACCGTCTTGGTGGTGATGACTTTGATAAGAGAGTTACTGATTATTTAATTAACCAATTTAAAACACAAGAAGGTATTGACCTTTCAACAGATAAGATGGCACTTCAAAGACTTCGTGAAGCAGCAGAAAAAGCTAAAAAAGAACTTTCAAGTGCAACAACAACAAACATCAACCTTCCTTTCATCACTGCTACAGCAGATGGTCCTAAACATTTAGATATGGATCTTACTAGAGCTAAATTTGATGAATTGACACATGACTTGGTTGAAGCAACAGCAACACCAGTTCAGCAGGCACTTAAAGATGCTGGCTTAGCTTCAAGTGATTTAGGAAAAGTTTTACTTGTTGGTGGTTCAACTCGTATTCCTGCAGTTCAAGAAAAAGTTAAACAACTTACAGGTCAGGAACCTTCAAAAACTCTTAACCCTGACGAGTGTGTAGCTATTGGTGCTGCAATTCAAGGTGGAAAGCTTGCCGGCGATGCAGGTGCAGGTGATGTATTGTTACTTGACGTAACTCCACTTTCACTTTCAATTGAAACACTTGGCGGAGTTGCTACAAGATTAATTGAGAGAAATACAACAATTCCTACAAAGAAGAGTCAGGTATTCTCTACAGCAGCAGATAACCAAAGCGCAGTTGATATCCATGTAGTTCAAGGCGAACGTGAATTTGCACGTGACAATAAAACATTAGGACAGTTCAGACTTGATGGTATTGCTCCAGCTCCACGTGGAATTCCTCAAATCGAAGTTACATTTGATATCGATGCAAACGGTATTGTTAATGTTAGTGCTAAAGATCTTGGTACAGGTAAAGAACAACATATCACAATCACATCAGGTTCAAGCATGAGCGATGATGAAATTGAAAAAGCAGTTAAAGAAGCAGCTGAATTTGAAGCTCAAGATAAGGCTCGTAAAGAAGCTGTTGATACACGTAATGAAGCTGATTCACTTGCAATGCAGGTTGAAAAAGCTATGAATGATGCTGGTGATAAATTAGATGCAAATGATAAGGCAGAAGTTGAAAATGATTTAAGTACACTTAAAGCTCTTCTTGGAACAGATCCAAACGCTGAACTTACTCCAGAACAGGTTGCATCAGTAAAAGAAGCTAAAGAAAAATTACTTGCAAGCTCACAAAAACTTTTCACAAAGATGTATGAGCAAGCACAGGCACAGGCAAACCAGGGCGCAAATCCAGCTCCAGATTTTAATGGACAGCCTCAACAAGACCCTAACCCAGCACCAGAAGGAGACGTTGTAGACGGAGACTTTAAGGAAATCTAAACATGGCAGATAAAAGAGATTATTATGAAGTCCTTGGAGTAGACAAAAGTGCTTCAGCGGATGAAATAAAAAAAGCATACAGAAAATTAGCAAAACAGTATCACCCGGATATGAATCCGGGAGATTCTGAAGCTGAGGCAAAATTTAAGGAAGCATCAGAAGCATACGGCGTATTAAGTGATGATACAAAGAGAAAACAGTATGACCAGTTTGGACATGCAGCATTCGAACAAGGCGGCATGGGTGGCGGTGGATTTAACTACCAAAACATGAACGTCGATGATATCTTAAGAGGCTTTGGCTTTGGAGATATCTTTGGGGATTTGTTCGGTGGCGGAAGAAGTGGTTTCGGTGGACGCTCTCAAAGTTATAACGGTCCTATGAAAGGAAGAAACGTTGTATCTCAGGTACGCATAACTTTTGAGGAAGCAGTTTTTGGTTGTGAAAAAGAAATTTCGATTAACTACAATGAAGATTGCGAAACATGTCACACGACAGGAGCAAAGCCGGGCACATCACCACAAACATGTTCAAAATGTAATGGAACAGGTCAATTTGTTCAAACACAGCAAAGCTTTTTCGGAATGGTTAGACAGGTCGTTACATGTCCAGACTGTAATGGAACAGGAAAAATCATTAAAGAAAAATGTCCAGACTGTAAAGGTGTTGGATACAAAAATAAGAAAAAGAAAATTTCTGTTACTATTCCAGCCGGCATAGATTCGGGCCAAAGCATTCGTATATCAGGAATGGGAGAACCGGGATCTAATGGTGGTTCTCGAGGTGACTTACTTGTTGAAGTAATTGTTTCAAGACATCCTATTTTTGTAAGAGATGGAATTAATCTTCTCTCGACATCGTCTATCAGCTTCACAGAAGCTGCCTTAGGCGGGGACATTAAAGTTAAAACTATTGATGGCGATGTTTTATTCCCGATTAAGCCGGGCACACAAACTGATACGGTTATCAGACTTAAAGGCAAGGGAGTCCCTTCACTTAGAGATAAGACAAGAAGAGGAGACCAGTATACAACACTTGTTGTAAAAGTTCCTGAAAAACTTAACAGTAAGCAAAAAGAAGCTTTGCAAGCATTTGATAAATTAATGAAAAAATAATTATTAATTTGGACAAGCTTAAAAAATTCGAATATTCTGAAAGCATAAAAAACAATTTGGACATTCTAATAAAAACGAATTTCTAAAAAAGGACGCAAATGAAATACACAAAATATACAATTAAAACCACAACGAAGGACGCTGATATGGTCAGCGCCCTTCTTATGGATTACGATATTAATGATGTTCAAATAGAAAATAATGTTCAACTTACGGATGATGAATTAAATCAAATGTATGCTGACTTTGTGAAAGAACTTCCACCTGATGATGGCACGTGTAGTCTAAGCTTTTTCATAGAGTTTGATGAAAATGGTGTTAATCGAGTTGCGACTGAAAAGAAGATGAAAGAACTTAAAGAATATCTTTTAGAATCATGCGAAACGTTTAATCTTGATCCAATCGAAATGATTGAAACAGAATTAGAATCAGAAGATTGGGAAGGAAACTGGAAAAAGTATTTTAAGCCATTTCAAGTTGAAGATATTTTAATTGCACCTACATGGGTAGATGTGAATAATATTTCTGAAATTCTAACAGAGGTTCCTGGATACATTAGCGTAAATTCTGACGAAATAGTTAGCGAAAATTCTTTGACAAAATCTAGCGAAACATGTTTGGGACAAGCACTTACAGCTCCGAATATTATAATTCGTATCGATCCGGGCATGGCTTTTGGAACCGGCACACATGAAACGACGCGTCTTTGCCTTAGAGGCCTTCGCAAATACATGAAAGAAGGTGACAAAGTCTTAGACCTTGGTTGTGGAAGCGGAATTTTGGGAATTGGTGCAATTAAGATGGGTGCAGCCAACATAACAAGCGTCGACATAGACGCCCAAGCCGTAACGGTTGCAAAGGAAAATTTTGAAGTCAACGACGTTTCTTCTGACGTCTCAAAATTTTATATAGGCGACGTTGTTACTAATGAAAAATTAAAATCCGAATTAGGAAATGGATACGATGTAGTCGTAGTCAATATCTTAGCGGAAGTAATAAATATGATGCTTCCAACATTAGATACATACCTTAGAAAAGATGGCATATTAATAATGTCAGGAATCTTAGACAGCAGAGAACAATTAATCAAAGATGCAATAAAAGCTAATCCAAATCTAACATATCTTGAGACAACCCATGACGGCGAATGGGTCCGTATCAGTGCTCAAAGAATCTAATCAGTCGATTAATTTTTACTTGGATAATAAAATTTCACTTTGCTAGCTCATACCTATAGGGCTAACTTTCCCACTACATATAAACAATATTTTTGTAGTATGTAATCAATAGCAAAAATTCTTTCCGCTACATGTCCCGTAGCAATTTCAAAACTAAATTAATAGTGCAACCCTTAAACTTCATAGCATTAAATTAATTTGTCCACGAAATTCTTCCGGAGCATGTACCGAAAGATAAAGATTCACAAAAGTTTCCGCCAAATCTACAAATTTAAGAAATGGCGTAGAAAAACATTAAAAAAGTTTCCGCTAAATCGTCCAAAACATGTTTCGGCGGAAATAAATCACAAAAGTTTCCGCCAAATCAAATAATTTTAAAATGGCGGAGAAAAATACATAAAAAGTTTCCGCCAAATCGCGAAAACTAGGTTTTGGCGGAAATAATTGAATAGGAGAAACAAAATGACTAATAATACACTATTAATAACGCAGCTTAATAAACTATTAAGAGAAAAAGAAATTATTATAAAGAAAATAAAAGCATATCCGCATGGAACACTTTTTTCAAAAGGATATATTCATAATGAAAAGGAATATTGTGCATACTACATCGAATACGACACGAAGGATAAGAGGGGTCGAAAAAATCGAACTTATATAACGAAAGATGAAGAACTTATAAAAACGATGGCGAAGAAAAGGTATTATCAGGAGATGTTTAAGATTGTCGAGACGGACATCGATGCGCTCCGTGGGGCGGAAGAGTTTGTTGAACCAACTATTGATGAGGTCATGTCTAGGATGCCGTTGCAAATTCAAAATATGTTAGAGTTTGAGAAGGAAGGACGATATGCACTGCCAGCGGATCCAGAGAAGGCGCAGATTCTTCTTGATTGGGTTAATCAGCCATATGTTGGAAACCCAAAATATCCGGAATACCTTAAACATAGAACATCAACGGGTCAACTTGTTAGGAGTAAGTCGGAGGTGCTTATTTATGAAAAACTTTTGGCAAATAAAATTGCATTTAAGTACGAAGCTCCGTTGCTGTTAGGAAACAAAATTGTTTATCCGGATTTTTCAATAATGAGAATTGATAATAAAATTTTTTATTGGGAACATGCGGGCTGCTGTTTTAGAGAAGACTATCGAAATGAGTTTGATTGGAAGTTAAAAAAATATGAAGAGCAAGGAATAACACTTTGGGATAACCTAATAATTACATTTGATGATATTAATGGAAATATTGATGTAAGAGATATTGAAAGCGCAATCCAAAATAAATTATTGCTTTGACATGTATAGCCAAATAAAGTGCAAATCAAAATAGATTATTGATTTAGGAAGATTTGTAATATAATAAATGCATGACTGAAATTTTTGAACAATTTTCTTATATAACTCTTAGTGCTTTGAATGAAAAGCATGGAGTTTACTTGCTGAAAAAAGGCGAGGGACTTTTTGTTGGGAAAATTCTTACAGTCTATAATGTGGAAGTATATGAATATCTTAAAAATCATTTAATAAATAATACGCCGAAGATAATTGAATATTTTGAACAGGAAATAAATGAACAGAAAGTTTTGCTTGTTGTAGAGGAATACATAGAAGGACAGGATTTATGTCAAAAGTTGGCTGAAGGTGTATTGGATGAGGAAGAAACGATAAGAATAATCAAAGAATTGTTGCTTATTGTAGAATGTTTTCATCAGGCGGTTCCGCCAATTATTCATAGGGATATTAAACCGTCAAATATTATTATAAGCGAAAATGGGAAAGTGAATTTGCTCGACATGAATGCGGCAAAGAGACAAGATGAAAACAAATATCAAGATACTCAATTGATAGGAACGGCGGGATATGCGGCGCCTGAGCAGTATGGATTTTCAGCATCAGATATTAGGACTGATATATATTCAATAGGAGTTTTGATGAATGTTATGCTCACAGGAAAATTCCCGGGTGAGAAATCCTATGTAGGAGAACTTGGCGAGATAATAAGTAAGTGTACTAAGTTAGAACCAAATGAAAGATATCAAAACACAAAAGAACTTTTACTAAAACTGATAGGCTACGAAAAAACAAGAAAAAATATAAAACCAGAGAAAACTAAAAGAAAATTTTATAAATGGCTCCCACCAGGATTTAGAAAATTAAATCCAGTAAGCATTATTTTTTCGACAATAGGATATGCATTGATTTTTGCACTTGGATTTACTATGGAAGTTACAAATTCAAGTGGAATGATAGAAACATGGTCTTCTAGAATATCGTTTATGCTTTCATGTATAGCAGTCATTTTGTTTTCGGCTAATTATTTGGATATACAAAAGAAACTTCATGTCACGGATATTAAGAATGTAGTCTTGAGAATAATATTGATTATTTTAATTGACTGTTTTTTGATTTTTTTGATAGTGTTATTATCTGTAATATTACGAGACATTTTATTGTAGGAGGAAAAATGGGAGAAGAAAAAACCACTGATGCTCTGGGCAACTTATTAAAAAAGACTAAGCCAGAAAACATCTCAGAGTTTTTGAAAAGTCAAAAGTCGAACATGATTAGTAGTGAAAAAGCTTTTGCTGATTTTATGAGAAAAACAATAAAATCAAAAGGTTTAACGCAACAAGAAATATTTATTGCTGCAGATTTTTCAGAGAAGTATGGCTATAAGTTGATTTCGGAAGAAAAGCATACAAAGCAAAGAGACTATATTTTAAGACTTTGTTTTGCGGGACGTTTTACGCTTGTGGAAACGCAAAAAGCTTTAAGACTTTATAAAATGGCTCCGCTATATGCAAAAATTCCTAGAGATGCCCTTTTAATTTCAGCATTTAATTCTAAAACTTATAATATTTTCAAGGTTAATGAATTGCTAAAAGAAAACAATTTTGAAGAATTAAGCAATTCAACAGAAATGGATTAATCTCTAATTAATTTTCAATTAGAAACAAAATAGGTATACTTTCTCACTACCCCCGTTTTAGTGGCAATAGCCACTAATTTTTTTTGATAACATTTACTTACTTAAAAACCACATAGAAAGGGGTTACCAAAATGGAAGAAAAGAAAGTAAAACAAAAATCAAATGGTTGGGGTATAGCAGCTTTTATAGTGGCGCTTGTAGCAATTGCATTATCATTTATTCCAATCGTTAACAATGCAGCGTTTTTCTTAGGAGGAATAGCAGTAATATTTGGAATTATAGCTTTGGCAACAAAATCAGCAAAAGCATTACCAATAGTCGCATTGATTTTGGGAGTGTTAGCAATCGTTATTACAATAGCTATGCAAAACTCTGTATCTAAAGCAATAGACGAAGCTGTAGAAAATATTGATAAAACTATAGGAAATAAAACGGAAGATGTTTTAGCAGAAGATGTTAAAGTTGAAATTGGTGCATTCACTTATTCAGTTGACCAGTACGGGCTTCCGGAAAGCAAACTGAATGTAACAGTTACAAATATTGGTGAAGAAAGAATGTCATATAGCATAACAATAGAAGCATTAGATCCAAATGGAACACGAATAGAGACAGATTCTATATATGCGAATGATGTTGCTCCTAATCAAACAATAAATTGCGATGCATTTACGTTGGTTACTTCTGATGTTGCGACTGCACTGCAAAATGCTACATTCACAATTATAGAAGCATCTGCATACTAAAAAATCATTCAAGATTAAAAGATAATACAGAAAGAAGCATGAGTGGGGCGGTTTCAGTTCTTAGGATTCTTGAACCTAAGGAAATACTTTGGAAACCTGCCTCATTTGCTTTACGGACTTCTTCTTCAGAAAGGCCACCTTCAGGGCCAACTATAATCGCAATAGAATTTCCAGGTTTAATATTATTTAAGATTTCTTTGGTTGATTTAATATCAGTGAAATTTTCATATGGAATAAGCTTTACATCAATATCTTTTGCCATCAAAAGCGCATTGTCTAAAGACACTACATCACATACATTAGGAATAATTCCACGTTGGCTTTGCTTTGCTGCGCTTTCAGCAATTTTTTGCCAGCGTTCAATCTTTGATTTAGATTTTTTGTCGTCATATTTCACAACGCTTCTAGATAGCGCAACTGGAATAATTTCGTAAACGCCGAGTTCAACACTTTTTTGAATTATATGCTCAAACTTATCAGCCTTTGGTAGCCCTTGAAAAAGATAAATTTTAGATTCAAGCTCGGCGCTGGAAGCTTTTTTAGTAACAACTTCACACATAATATCGTCATCAGAAATAGAGGTGACCTTACATATGTAATCATTTCCGCTACCGTCACTAACTAATAGTTCATCTGCTTCTTTCATGCGCAGCACGTTTTTAGCATGATTAACATCGCTACCTTCGATCAAGGCGAAGGTCTTGCCATCTTTTTCTATAATATTTTCTGGACATGTAAAAAAGTGTTTCATAATTTAAGAGTATAACATTTTACAAGAACTAATAACAATAAACTTTTCCAAAACAGACAATTAAAAATCACTAATTAATTAAAAAAACATTTTTGGACCTTTTTCACAAATAAATTCAACAATTTTTAGCAAAATAGTATTTGACTTTGGACTTACCCAAGACTTTACAATAACATTTGAATTTTTGTATTTATAGATAAAATTGCAAAATTTGTAGGAGGATTAATATGAATAAGGTTTTTAATGAAGAAGCCAGAAGCATAGAAATCTTTGATGAGTGCGACATACTTGTATGTGGTGGTGGAGCAGCAGGCCATTCAGCAGCTGTTGCAGCTGCAAGAGCTGGTGCTAAAAACATCATTTTACTTGAGCGTTATGGTTATATGGGTGGAGACGCAACTGGTGGTTATGTAATCATGGTTCCTCACCTTTCATATAAAAATGTTCAATATGTACGCGGACTTCAGGAAGAATGGTTTACACGTCTTTCAAAAGTTAAAGGCGCTCATTTAGGTCCAGAAGCAGATGAATATGGTAGCGAAGATAAAGATAAACTTTATAAATGGGCTCCTATTTGGGACTGCACAAGCAGTTGTCCGGATTCTCCAAAAAGAGTAGTTCGTTCTGTATATTTTGAGCCAAACCAACTCAAAATTGAAATGGATAAAATGCTTCTTGAAGAAAGTTCAAAGATTAGAGTTTATTGCCATTCATGGGCTTGTAGACCGATTATGGAAGGAAGCGCAATTAAAGGTGTTGTTTTCGAAAGTAAAGAAGGACGTAAAGCTATTATGGCTAAAGTTGTTATTGATGCTACAGGTGATGGAGATATCTTCTCTCAAACTGGCGCACCATTTTCAACAACAAAAGATAATGATACAAGAAATACTAGTACTGCAATGGTATTCCGTGTTGGTGGCGTAGACCATGAAAAATATTTCAGATACAACATGGAACATCCAGAAGCTTTTGGAAAAATCATGGGTGGTCTTCAAAAATTCACTCAGGGTAATGGTATTATGCCACTTCCATCAGAGCGTAATGATGTAGTATGGTTTAACAATTGGCTTAAACCAATGGATTGTATTAAAGTTACTGATCTTACACGCTCAGAAATGATGATTAGAGATAAAATCAGAGACATCATTGATTTCATGAGAGAAAACGCTGAAGGTTACGAAAATGCATTCCTTTATGACATCGCCCCACAACTTGGTGTACGTTGCTCAAGAAGATTAGAGGGTGAATATGTTTTAACACCTATGGATTACGCAATGCATAGAGAGTTTGATGATGTTATTGCATGGCATAGCACAATCTGCAGAATCAATGATTCAGCACCAGTTGAGCTTCCTTACAGAATTATGGTTCCAAAGAAAGTTGATAATCTTCTTTGCCCAGGTCGTCATGTTTCATCAGACGAAGTTGCATTTGACTGGGTTTCACTTATTCCACAGTGTGTAGGTACTGGTCAGGCAGCAGGCGTTGCAGCTGCAGTAGCAGTTGATCAGGGTACAACAACGAAAGATGTTGATATTAAACGTGTTCAGGATATTTTAGTTGAGCAAGACGTTCCTCTTCCAAGAAGAAAAGACGTAGACCCTATCTATACTGAAGTCGTAGAAGCTAATGAGTACGGTTTATATACTCAGCTTGCAAAGATGGCTAAAGAAAATCCGGAAGACTTTATGAAATATAGACAACCGTAATTTAGCCAATTAAATTAAATAATTCCGAAAACGAATTCCGAAAGGAATTCGTTTTTTTTGTCGGTTAAGAAGCTACCGATATGGTCGTAACAATAAAGGTCGCTAGTGATTTTATAGTTATGTTCTAAAGCATAGTTTACCATTTTTTTATAGCAACGTTCGCGCTCTTTATCTGTTGATGACATAAGATCAAGATTAAAAAGCATGTGCAAATATAGACCTGCTTCTTTTTTATGAAGATTATTCGGGTTAACATTTTCCGGTTCAGATGTTTGAACCATTATTTCAAGCTGCTGTGGAGTAGAGCTATTTAATGAATCATTAGAAATCTTAAAAACAGCAATATTGCTAGTAGTATCAGACATATTAAAAGCGGTTGCTAAGTGTTTTCCTATTTGTGATAAACCGTCTAGAGAATCAAACTTTCCACAAAATTCATCAGAGCGGAAGTACTCAGCATCAGAATATTCAACCTTAGGGGTTTCGAAAGAAATATTAGAAAATTTTGTAACAGCTAATTTTGCCTTTGATGCAATATCAAATTGGCGCTCAGCATTATAAATTTCTTCTTTAGCTTTATCCTGGCAAAGGCTAAGCAAATCTACGTATGAGGAAACATTATGCTTCTTTAAGCATTCACGAATTTCTGATAAAGAAAAGCCCATTCTTCTAAGATGTGCAATAAACTGAAAACGATGAAAATCCTCAGCACTGTAATATCTATAATGATTTTTTTCGTCGATACTAGGAACTAAGACACCTTGATTTTCGTAGTGATATAAAGTGTCCTTAGTAGTGCCACATGCATTGGCAAAAGCGCTTATAGAGAAATTTTTTGAGTCTTGTTCATTTTTCACAAAAATTCACCCCATTTATTTGCTATTTTTACATTTGAACCTTGTCCTACCCAAGAGTTTATCATATATGTATCTATAAATACAAGATGGATACATATATTTTAAGGAGAGGAAAGATATGAAAGTAGTTCGAATTATTGGACTCATTTGCTCTTACATATGCATGGCCCTATTGGCAATTATGGCACTGCTTATTACAGCTGATGTTTTGTCGAGAATAATTTTCAAAGCACCGATTCAAGGTGGTGCAGAATGGGCTCAAGTATTGCTTGTAAGTTGCATGACTTCTCTTGGTGCTTCTATCATGACAGGAAGTATGGTTGACATTAACATGTTAACTAAACGCTTCAAACCAAAAGCGCAATTAATTCTTGAAGTTATTATTCTAATAGTTTCTTTAGTCATGATTGTGCTTATTGCATATCAACAATTCATTCAAGGAACGCGTAGCATGGAACGTAATGTTATATGGACTGCTATTGATTTTCCACAGTGGCCATTTTTGTTCCTTTTTGGAGTAAGTTATGCTGTTGCCGCTTTAGTTGTTATTATGACAATCATTAGAAAGATTATGGTTCTTGCTAAACATGGCAATGTAAACGAGGAAAATCAACTTGGATCAGTTGATTGGGAATTCGCTTTTGGTAAATATGGTATGAGTATCATTGGTAGATTACCAAAGAAAGAAGAAGGTGCAAATGGCAATGTCAATCCTTTAGCTAGTGAGGTAAAGGAGGGCGACAACAAATGAGTTTTAACGTAATTGTAGGCATCATTGGTATTGCCTTATTATTAGTTTTACTTGCATTGAAAATGTGGGTTGGAGCAGCACTTGCTATCGTAGGTTTTGTTGGCCTTTGGGTTATAAGAGGATTCAACGTAGCTATGACAGTACTTGGTACAGCTCCGTTTAATAACTTAAATGCTTATGCATTCACCGTTATTCCGATGTTCACTTTGATGGGTTCGGTTATAGCGGAAACAACAATGGGATTTGATTTATATGCAGCTGTTAGAGCATGGCTCGGAAGATTTAGAGGCGGTCTTGCTTCTGCTACAGTTGTTGCATGTGGTTTCTTAGGAGCTATTTGCGGTAGCGCAAATACAGGCGTTATGATTATGAGCCGTATCGCTCTTCCAGAGATGGAAAAAAGTAATTACGAAGAAACATTCGCTTGTGGATGTACCGCTGCTGGTGCACCACTAGCTTTACTTATCCCACCAAGCACAGGATTTATGATGTATGGTATTCTTACCGAAAATGACATCAGCAAATTATTTATGTCAGGTATTTTCGTAGGTATTATACAGGTTATATTGTACTGCATACTTATATGGGTGCTTTGCAAGATTCATCCGGAGTATGGCCCGAAGGGACCAAGGGCTCCGTGGAAAGTTAGATGGAAAACCCTGTTAAAGGTTGTTCCGGTACTGCTTTTAATGG
>JAZLGF010000030.1:0-20382 GCA_045616165.1 Lachnospiraceae bacterium | reverse complement strand
CTCTTTGATCTTTGCTCGCTTTTTCTATATTTTCTCCCTATAGAGAACTTGTCTTCCTATAGTGAGAAAAAAATCATTTATTTCATCAAAAAGTTCTCACTATAGATAGTATGTTACTCTATAGTGAGAAAATAACCATCTGACTTTAAAAAAAATTCTCACTATAGACGCGCTATCTTTCTATAGGGAGAAAATCAACATCCACCGTGTTTTTGAAAAATTCCCAATATAGATAGACTACTCTCATATGTTGGGAAAATAATTATTATTTTTATGAAAAAGTTCCCAATATATAAACACTCCTTTCATATATTGGGAAAAACTATACTCAAAGTCTGAAAAGCTTCCCAATATAGAGACGCTTATCTCGTATATTTGGAAAATCTTTACTCAAAGCCAAAAAAGTTTCCCAATATAGAGACACTAATCTCATATATTGGGAAACCCAATAAAATAAGGCAGCGGGCGGACATAAGTGTACTGGCGAACGAAAGTTAGCTGCCGTAAGAAGCGAAGCCACGGCGCGAGCTCCTTCTTAAGCTCAGGCGCCGTCAGCTTCGCGTTCCAAAACAATATATGTAATTATTTAGAAAGCGAGCAGAGCCGACCTGCTCGTTATCGGCGAGTTGGAACCCGAGCCAGGAACGAGTAGGTCGGGCTGCGAGCATATAAAAAAGAGCCCTACAAACCTGATTTGTCGAGCTGTTTTTTATGTATTCGTGATGAATAATTACTCTTTTATTTTTGTGAAATCGGCTTTTTTAATTTTTATTATGACCATTAAAATGATAACGACTAGTGAAAGGACATCTGCGATTGGTTGTGCCCAAATAAGTCCGTTCATGCCTATAAGAGAATTCATAATAAATACTGCTGGGATTAATATAATGCCTTGTCTGATTAGAACTGCTAAGATTGCTGGTGTGGCTGCTCCCATACCTTGCAGTGTTGTTTGGCATATAGCAAATGGACCTATAAGCCATGCTGAGCACATAAGTATTCTTGTAAAACTTATAGCACTATTATATGCAGCTTCATCCGTTAAAAATACTTTTACTATTGGTCCTGCAAATATAAAACATAATGCCGCTGCTACTATACATACTATCGTGGCAAATAACGTTGAAAATCTAATTCCTCCTATAAGCCTTCCTTTATTTTTCGCACCAAAACAATATCCAAAAAATGGTTGTGCGCCGCTTCCTATTCCAATACCCAAAAGCGTAACTATCATAAAAACTTTAGAAGTTACGCCATATCCAGCTACATATAAATCTCCATACCTAGACATTTGTGAATTAATAATAATTGCCGAAAGACTTGAAAGAAGATTTGCAAGTGCTGATGAAATTCCAACAGAAATAACACCTGTTAAAATTCCTTCCTTCATAGAAAAATATTTTGGGCTAATGCTTAAATTTGATTTCCCTCTAAAGAAATATAAAAGATAATAAAGCGCACTCACTATATTTCCTATTACTGTTGCTATCGCCGCTCCTACTATTCCCCAATCAAAAGCTAAAATCATAATTGGGTCTAGAATAATATTTAAGAGATTTCCTACAACCGTACCTGTCATAGCCTTCATAGGCTCTCCTTCGGTACGAATAATATTTGAAAAGCAATTAGATATTAATGAAAAAACGCCACAGCCTACTGTTATAACCAAATAACTTCTCGTATATCCTATTGTACTTTCACTAGCTCCTAGTGCATAAGCGATTTTGTCCATAAAAATCCAAAGAACCGCCATAAATACTAACCCTATGGTTACGCATGCCCACATACAAAATGAACTTACTTTCTTAGCAAGTTCTTTATTTCCGGCACCTAATGCTCTTGAAATAACAGATGTTCCACCTACTCCAAAGAGTGTGCCTAAAGACATAAAAATCATAAAAACTGGCGTTGCAAGAGAGACTGCCGCCACTTGCAAATCATTATGTGTCAAACCAATAAAGAAAGTGTCCGCTAAGTTATATATCATAACCATAATCATGGCTATCAACGCTGGTATACAATTTTTAATAATTACTTTTGGTATAGCCCCATTTTCAAATGATTCTATAGCCTTCATATTATCTTTATTCATGTCGTTCTCCATTTCTAGTAATTAATATATTGAAAAATTATAACATTGTACTTCTATTGTTTTCTAATTGCATATTGGTATAAGAAAAAAATTAATTTCGTGCACAATTTGACAAATGTAATTCCAGTGTTTATAATGCATCATAATTAAATATTATGCTGAATAGAGGTGCGGTAAACATTAGTACTTAAAACAATAGTTTTTAGGGACGTTTTAATGAAAGGGGATACCGCCGAAACGACCAAAGGCCTAAACCGATGGGAGTTGGGCTGTTATGAAATACATAACAGACTGTCACATTTTGTGGAGCGCTTTCAAGCATCAAGCATTTTTCTAAATGCTCTCCCTAATGTGATGTTTATGCATAAGCAAAACATCATTTTTTATTAGGAGGATTTATCATGAATCTTTTAAGACGTAACAAAGCTCCTCTTTCTAGAGGCAGACAGATTGCAAGAATTATTATTGTTGCTTCTGTTTTCGTAATGTTGTTTGCTATGACAGCTTTAGCTGGCGATGGGGAAGTTCCAGAAAGTATTTTCTACGGAAAATTCTGGGCTCTTGTTCCACCTATTATCGCTATTGTTTTAGCTCTCATAACAAAAGAAGTTTACTCTTCACTCTTTATTGGTATCGTTGTTGGCGGTTTCTTCTACAGCAACGGAAATCCTTTAGGAGCTCTTGAGCATATCTTCTCAGACGGATTTGTAAACGGTGCTCTTGCAGATAGCTGGAATGTCGGAATTCTTATTTTCCTTGTTATCCTTGGTGCTCTCGTAGCTTTAATGAACCGCGCAGGCGGAAGTGCAGCTTTTGGAAGATGGGCTGCAAAAAGAATTCATTCAAAAGGTGGCGCACAAGTTGCAACAGTTATTCTTGGTATTCTTATTTTTATCGATGACTATTTCAACTGCTTAACAGTAGGTTCTGTTATGCGTCCAGTATCAGACAATTCAGGCGTTAGCCGTGCTAAATTAGCTTACTTAATCGATGCTACCGCTGCTCCTGTTTGTATTATTGCTCCTATTAGTAGCTGGGCTGCCGCTGTTTCTGGATATGTTGGTGAAGGCCAAGGAATCCGCGCTTTTATAAGCACTATTCCTTTTAACTTCTATGCGATCCTTACAATCGTTATGATGTTCTTCTTAGTCATCTTCAAGTTTGAATATGGCCCAATGAAAAAATATGCTACCGCTGCAGACAACGGCGACATCTTCGGTGGCATGAATCCATACGTAAACGATTCTGAAGAAGACTATAACTCAAACGGAAAAGTTATTGATCTTGTTCTTCCAATTATTGTTCTTATCGTATTTTGTGCACTCGGTCTTATGTACACAGGTGGGCTCTTAGAAGGCGCAAACGTTGTTGACGCATTCTCAAACAGCGATGCTTCTGTAGGCCTTATGTACGGCGGAGTTATTGCTTTAATAATAACAATTATTTATTACATGTGTAGAAAGCTTATCTCTTTTAAGGATTGTATGAAAGCACTTCCTGATGGCTTCAAGACTATGGTTCCTGCTATCTTAATATTAATCTTTGCATGGACACTTAAAGCTATGACAGATTCACTGGGATCAACAATCTTTGTAGAAAATATTATGGCAGGTGCAGGCACATTCACATCATTCCTTCCTGCTTTAGTATTCTTAATTGCTTGCGCAATTTCATTTGCAACAGGTACAAGTTGGGGTACATTCGGAATCCTTATTCCTATCACACTTGCTATGTTCCCACTTGAGCATCCATTAGGTGTTGTATGTATGAGTGCTGCAATGGCTGGTGCTGTTTGTGGCGACCATTGTTCACCTATTTCAGATACAACAATTATGGCTAGTGCAGGAGCGCAATGCGACCATGTAACGCACGTTAGCACGCAGCTTCCATACGCTATCACAGTTGCTGCTGTATCCTTTGTTTGTTACATAATTGCAGGATTTGTTCCAAACGCATTAATCGTCCTTCCAATTTCAATAGTAGTGATGATTGCAACATTGTTCGTTATCAAACTAGTCACAAATAAAAAAGTTTAATCATAATTAAACATACTTTACTAATTCATTTTTCATTGTGTAAAAAGGCCCTGGCAAAATACCAGGGTCTTTTAGTTTAATTCTTTTATATTATTTTTATTTATATGTTCCGTATTTTTCTACAGCATTTCTCCATGCATGCATGTTTTCAGGTGTTACATAATCGAGTGCAACTGAGTTTGCTGAAACAAAACCACCGCCTGGAGCTAAAATATCAAACATTCTCTTAACTTCATCTTCAACATCTTCTGGTTTTTTAAGCATAAGTGTATTGGTATCCATTGCGCCTGCGATTGCAGCAACTTTTCCAACTTTTTCTTTTGCTTCTTTCCAATCAGTTTGTTCGATAAAATACAAAACTTTTCCAGGTTCAACGTCACTTATGCAGTCAAGACGAGTGAAATATTTTCCTTCACACATAACAAATGGTGTAAGGTCTGCTGCAATAAGCATATCAATAAGTCTCTTAAGGCATGGCCAATAATGTTTCTCATAATTTTCAAGTGACATGAAATTATCTACGCCACAGTGAAGTGGAATAAATACGTATTGTGCATGTGCCATCTTAGCCTGAGCGATTGCTGCTGGATATGTAACGTCTCCCCAAAGTTCTAAAGCTCTATCAACTTTTTCAGGATCTGTAATAACGTCCATGCAAAGATCCATAAGCCCACGTACATGGTCCGCAAAATCATCGAATGCGCAACAAACTGTTGTGCTTCCAAATACAGGATAGCCAGCTTCAACAACGCTCATTTCAAGGCCTATACCCTTGCCCATGTAATCCATAACTTCCTGACCTGTCTTAATCATGTTTTGCAATGTTTCCTGTACTGGCGGAAGTCCAAGCTGAGTTGCACTTAAAATACATTGATTGCATAATCCGTAAGGGTTAAGAAGTGCAAGTCCAGGGAAATTTTTATATTTTTGTGGCAATACTTTATTAAGGATAAATAATGTTGGATCTCTAAAGAACTCATCATAATCATCTGCATCCATAAAAGCATGATCAATATATTGATATGGTGTGTTATCAGGAAGATTCCAATACTCACCTGGCCATCTATTAAAGTTAGAACCTGCTGCTTCCATAGCCTTAATTGGGAAATAAATTGGTGACCAAACAACGTCTGGGTCATAGTCCTGTAAATATCTTTGGATAACTGGGAACATACATGTTGGATCAGTCATCCATTCTTTTACTGTTACCATATTGTAATGATATGCATAAAAATTATTCATACAAGGAATAAAAGGAACTCTGTCTGGTTCATGAAGTGAAATAGTTGTTCCCACTCTTCCCGCACGAATTGCAATTGGCGGAATACCTGTTGGTGCTCCATTTTCAAAACCTTGTTTTACCTCTCCCATAATACCCTCCTTTTAAGAATTTTCCTTGATTTTATGCTAACAAAAACCTTTATTTTAGTAAACGGACAGTTTTTTTAATTGTGTCTATTATTTACTATATTTTTAATAACACTCACCGTAGTCCAAATTAATACGCCGCAAAATACACCAACCAATATTGCAAGAAACAGTGTTGTCATGTCGTAAACATCTAATAAATTTATTATGAAACTATATAGCATTGCAATAGAACCTAAGCCTAAAATTACGGCGCAGATTATAGATAACGTTCTATTCTTTTTTATAAATTCATATACTTTTATCATTTCTAATTTATATTTATTTCAACCACTTCATTCTTTGATGGCCATGTAACTCGATACCCCCATACTCCAACTCCAGAAGTGTCTATAGCAATCATTCCATTAATATTTTTTATCCCATACGAGAAATCTCTTACGAAAGGGCCACCTAGTGCAACAAGTGGAAATTGATATCCATGCGTATGACCCGAAACAACAAGGTTCGCATCGTTTGAAAGTTTTTTATATCCCACACTTCTATGCTGCATTACGATGCATGCTGCATCGTTACTTATACCTTTTTTTATTTCGCCAAGACTCCTGTCACCTTTATCTCGCATGCCCACAATAACTACCCCGTTTGGCAGTATGCAAATCTCATCAAACAAACATGTTACATTCGCTTTTTTCAAGTACGGCAAAACGTCATAGTAACATTCTTTTTCATGATTTCCTTCAGAATAATATATTCCATATTTCGTTTTTATTTTCATAAGAGAATTACTTAAATATTCAAGGTCCTCTCTTGTAGATGAACTATCGCTAACATCACCTGCAATTAAAAGCGCATCAGCGTTCATGTCATTAACAAGTCTAACCATCTCATCAATAATCTTTGGAGTTGTTCCCGCACCTACATGTAAGTCAGCAACAAAAGCAATCTTCATTTGCCCCATTTTTTCTATTGCAACACTGTATGTTTTCTTTACGAGATTATTTGCATTATAAATTCCCGGAATCAAAAACAGAATTGTAAGAATAGCAATTAACGCGAAAAATTTGTTTCCATTTTTCACGAACATATATACTTTCGAATTTTTCTTATCCTTTAGATTGTACGCAATTGCATATCTGACGATTGAAAATATTGCAAGAAAAACTGTGAATGAAAAATATACTGTCTCTATATAAAGAGCAATGTCCTTAATTATTTGAATATCTACAATATGATAAAACCACAACAAAAAAACAAAGCTGGCTATACCAATTGCGTGAAAAACAATGACTAACGTTTTCGCAATTTTATTTTCCCACCAGTTCCTTGGGGTTTGCCATATAGCAAACCCAGCCAAAGCAAATAAAATTATTATTAATCCAATCCACATATTTTAGAGCCTATAGTTCTCCTAAAAAGATAATTTATTATATCATAAAACAAAACAACTGCCCCGATAGGCAGTTGTTTTGCTTTTATATTTTTTGAGATTTATCATGTTAGGGTACGTCCCTTAATATAAATTGTCCTTATAAATGTTACCATTTAAGGGTTTCTCCTTTGTCGAGTCCCCAGTTCTCGAAAAGATTATTATAAAATTCAGGACGAGCAAAATCGAATATCATATTTCCATCTTCATCCTTCATTGGATGCATTTCCTTATAGCCCATATGAATCATGTTAAAGAAATTTAATCCTTCTACGAGCATATCTATACATTCTTTTGGAACGCCCATAATCATTTCGTTACTATCTGCAAGAGCTCTTTCTTGCTCACCTGGGTCAGGAGCTGCGACCGTGATTTTCTTTGTTAACATACTTTCAATAAATGTGTATGCACAAGAATCAACCATTTCTAATGAAACATCAAGTCTCTTACCTGTCTTAAACTTAACAGCGCCAATAAGGTTCCTAAACTGGAAGTTATTATTGCAGCTAATTAAAAATACATCTGGTTCAAATGTAGCCTCAGTAGCAGGTGCAATTAAAACACCACAATATTTTCCATAAGGAAGTTTTGGAAATCTTTCAAGAAAAGCCTTGGCTTCTTCAGGATTTTCAATAAATAAAAATCTGCTAAGTTCTTCAAAAACTGGTGTGCCTGGTTCGCATTTAGCATAACCAAGTCCTACAACTGGAGACCAGCACCACTCTGCTTCCTTTGGAGAATAAACGGTTTTGCCTTCTCTTTTTGTGAGTGCTAAAGCCTGGCAAATTGATAAATGTCCATAAGCTTCTTTACAGTTAATAGCATCTTCTGGAACATCTTTTGGATCTTCAATAAATTTAATTGCTTGAATATTCAAAGTAAGATCTAATGTTTCTTTTATAAAATTTGCTTGTTCATTATATTTTGTCATATCTACCACCTAGTGTGTTTTATAGAAATCTTTACCATATTCGATAACGAATTTTGATAATACTTCGTTTTTATGAATGATTAATGGATCGCCTGGTTTAGCACCCATAACACCACATACGCATGCGAATCCACCGCCTGGTGCATAGTTATCGATTGCAACCTTAACTGTTTCAATAAGCTCTTCATCTGAGAAGTCAGGACGAGCATATTTTCCATCTTGCTTCCATCCACCGAAAATACAAAGCTTGTTGCCGTATTTTTCTTTGAATCCAAGAAGATCGTTTGATGGTTCAGCAGGATCCCATGCCGTAACACCGATATCTACGAAATCATCCATGAATACACCACATTTACCACAGTTATGAAGTTGAACTGGAAGTCCTCTTTCTACGCCGTAGCTAATCTGACGTTTATAGAATGGAAGATATAAATCGCGGAACATATCAAGTGACATGAAAGGTGCTGCGATTGATGCTGTATCATCCATAAGTTCGAGTACATCTGGTTTTAATACATCGATAATCTTTTCTGTTGCTTCACAGTAGAAGTTACACATATATTCATTAAGTGCTTTAACTTCTTCTGGCTCTTCTAAAAGTGCGATAAGACCATCTGTAAATCCCATGAATGACATAAGCTGTTGGAAATATCCCATATGAAGGTTTAATGTAACAGCAGTCTGACTTCTATCAATGTGGAATACATTAAGAAGAAGATTTGCCTGTTGTTCCCAATCAACGCCCTCAAGTGATGGAGCTTTAATAATATCTCTCCACTTAGTAATGTCGTCCATGATGAAGTCCCATGTCTTAGGAATAAGTCCTCCTTCAGCCTCAGTTACAGGAATGTAATCAACACCCCAAATATCTGTGCCCGGCTGGCCGTAGTTAGCTCTATGTGGGCTAAGTACAAAAGGCTCAACCATTGCATTTGCAGGTGGAAAGCTCATGCCTGGCATTGGTCCGTAAGTATATCTAGGAACCCACTCAGGAACTTCGCCTTTTAACATCATCATATAGTTTTCTTTCTCTGTTAACATAATGTCATATCTCCTTGTTAAAATCTATTTTCATTACGTGCTATAACATCGTTTTGCTGATCGCGTGTAAGTTCTACAAAGTATGCTGAGTATCCAGCAATTCTAACAACAAGGTCACGATATTTTTCAGGTTCTTCCTGAGCAGCGCGCAATGTTTCTGTATCAACAATATTGTATTGAACTTCAAGACCACCATTTTCAAAATATGTCTTTGTCATGTTTTCAAGTTTTTCAACACCGTCTTCTCTTTGAAGAGCTGATGGGTGAATTCTTAAATTCAAAGCAATTCCGTCCATGTAGTGGTGATGATCGAATACACATGATGAACTAAATACTGCTGTTGGGCCATTCTTATCAAATCCTTGAACAGGGCTCATAGCATCTGCGATTGGCTCACCAGTATGTCTTCCTTCTGGAGTAGCCCATGTTCTGTAACCTTGAGCTACATGGTCAGAAGCGCCATACAATCCAGCTTTATAAACATTTGAGAACTGGTCTGAACATTGTCCACAAATTTCGTAATAAAGATTTACAACCCATTCAAGTTCACTATCAGCATATGGATCTGCGTTTCCATAATGAGGAACTTCATTAACGATTCTTTGTCTTAAATCTTCATGTCCTTCCCAGTTAGCCATAACAGCATCATAAAGTTCACGTGTTGTGCAAAGCTTTTTATCAAAGCACATGTACTTAATTGTTGTAAGAGAATCACCAATTGTAGCAAGTCCAGTAGCAGTACCACCAAATGAATTATATTTAGCTCCACCTTGAGTACAATCTTTTCCTTTTTCCATACATCCTTCAATTGAAATAGACATTGCAGGTTGTGGTGCTAAAGGAATTGAAGCATATTGTACATAGTTTCCAAACGAAACCATCATCTTCAAATAGTATGTGGCAACTTTCTTAAGTGCCTCTCTTACTTCTTCAATAGATTGCATTTCATAAAGATATCCTGTTTTTAGTCTTCCTTGATTTCCTGTAAGAGGGTTAACACCGTTGTTCAAAGCAATCATTAACATTGCGCCCCAAAGCATTGAACAATGAGGTGGGTTTGTTCCGTTAGGACGTGCCCAGTCAGTACCGCAACCTACGATTTCCTGGCAACCGATAATACCGTAGTCTCTTGCATCTTCAAGTGTGAAACCAAGTTCTTGTTGAATAGCAGGAATAATAACTTCATCATTTTGAAGAAGTGGAAGTCCACCAACAAGTTGGTTAATTGCAAATGCGCATTCCCATACTTTTTGAGGTGTATTTTTATTGATTCTAAGCGAGATAGTAGGATCATGTAATTTAAGTCTTCCCATTGTCTCAAGAACCATATATGTTACAGGATTAGTAGCATCTTCTCCTGTATGTTTATCTACACCACCTAAAGTAGTGTGTTGATATGTATTTCCAATACCTGTTGTTTGAGCAACAACTGGAGGAGCTGCATCATAAAAGCAGTTAGCTTTAAGGAAGAAGAAGTCAACAATTTCTTGAGCTTCATCTTCTGTGAGGTTACCTTCTTCAAGGTCTTTCTTTAGGAATGGCCATGTGTATTGGTCAAATCTTCCGAAAGCAGGTCCCGGAATAACTGTTTCCATAGTGATTAATAACTGATAAAGAATTGTTCCCTGGCAAGCCTCCCAGAAGTTACGTGCAGGATTTTGCGCTAGCCAATCAAGGCTATCCGCCATCTTAGCAAGTTCTGCTTTTCTTTCTTCTGTTTTAGCTTCCGTAATTTTTTCTCTACATTTATCAGCATATCTATGTGCTTGAATTTCACCAGCTTCACAAACTGCGACAACAGCTTTATAGAAAACGTATTTTTCTGCATCATCGCCCATGAGCTCATAATAATGATCATCAAGCCATTTTTGTGCTTCTTCTTTAATAGCCTTGTAACCAGTATTGATTATCTTTTCATAACCTGAGATAACATGGCCTGAACTTAAACCATAAGTACTTGCTCCGATAGGCATATAACTACAAACGCCCATATCAAGAAGTTCTTGGAAGCAATCTGGTTTCCACACTGTAGAAGGAGCATCCATTAAACGATCTTTCCAATAATCTGCTGACTCAAGAAGCTGATGGAAATCTTCTTCTGTTATGCATTGTTTTGGTTCTTCACCTTCAGGTGTGTAGTAGATACCGTCTTTTAATACCCATTGATGTTCAAGAACAGGACCTAATACCCAAAGAGAAGTTCCACCCCACTCAGGATATCTAGGGCTACTAAAAATATTCTTACCCTTGTTACCAACAATAAGTTCATCATCCTGAACAAGAATCGTTCTTTTTTCATTTAAATATTTGAGCATTAAAGCACGTTTCAAAATAGGAGGATAGTTCTCGTATTTTTTACAAGCCTCTGTAATATAAACCGCTCTTTCAGAATCGCACCATACAATTCTATCTCGGATCTGTTTACGCAATGCTCTAACGCGCTCTGTTGAATCTCTAAATGTATACATCACTTTCTCCTTTAATGGATAATTGCTTTCAAACCATATGATTCGAAAACAGTTTTAATATTATTCATCTCCTCATCTGATGGAGGAGTAGCCTCAAATGTTATGTCGTCATATAATCTTAGATATTTCATTGCTCCAAGATTATGATATGGAAGAAGTTGCACCGTAAGTACGCTGTCTCCTAATTCTTTACAAAATTTAGCCGTCTCATTAATGTTAACTTCGTCATTGTTAAACATTGGAATAACAGGAATTCTTATTTGGAATTTTCCACCTGCTGCCGCAATCTTTTTAGCATTCTCTAATATGATTTCATTAGGCACACCAACAACTTTTTGATGTATTTCGCTGTTCATGTGTTTTAAGTCATATAGGAAAAGATCCGCATAAGGAAGAATTTTTTCTATATTTTCCCACTTAGCAAAACCAGTGGTATCAATAGCAACTCCTATTTTATTTTCCTTAAGACGTTTTGCAAGTTCATATGTAAAATCAAATTGTGATAAACATTCTCCACCTGAAATAGTAACTCCACCATCATCTCTAAAGAATGGTTTATCTCTTAAAAGACGCTCCATCATTTCATCAACAGTGTAATCTTTGCCACTGATAAAAAGCGCTTGAGGATAACAAACATTTGCACAATCTCCACAGTTATCACATAAATCTCTCTTTACATGAACCATCTGTAAAGAATTGCCTGTTTTTGCATCCTTACGAGTTTCGCCATATTCTAATGCACCTTTAGTGCATGCTTTAATACAACGTTCCTGGCAGATTTCAGTTCCCTGGCATCTCATAGAAATCCAGCTTAGCTGGCCAAAAAATTCTTGTGATTCAGGGCTGTGACACCAAGGGCATCTAAGTGGACAGCCTTTTAAAAATACCGTTGTACGTATTCCCGGTCCGTCTTGAACAGAAAACCCTTGTATGTCATATACTTTGCCAATTATATTTTTTGTTTCTTCCATAAGTAATAAATCAAATTATAAATTTAGTTCTGTACGTCTAATTAAGTCATCTTGTGAATCCTTAAATACCTCAACGAAGTAAGCAGAAAATCCCGCAACACGAACAACTAAATCTCTGTATTTATCAGGATTAGCCTGGGCATCTCTTAAGGTCTCACTAGATACAACGTTAAGTTGAAGTTCCATACCGCCATTCTTAAAATAGCTTTCCATTACGCTACGAAGTTTTTGTACTCCATCATCACTTGCAAGTGCAGTTGGATGGAATTTCATGTTACATAATGTTCCATTACCAAAATCGCTTTGGTCATATTTAAGAATTGACTGCATTGTAGCTACAGGGCCATTCTTATCCATACCCTGAACAGGTGAAATACCATCGCTTAAAGGTTCGCCAATCTTTCTTCCATCTGGTGTTGCCCATGTCATCTTTCCAAAAGCAACGTTTAATGTTACAGGATAGCAACCTGCTTGGTATTTGCCGCCTCTATGTCCTTCGCATTTAGTAATTGCGTTAGCATATGTCTCAGCTACAAACTTAACAAATTTATCAGATTCCGGATCACCGTTACCCATACGAGGAACGATACCATTAATCTTTTGTCTTAATTCTTCATAGCCTTCCCAGTTGGCCATAAGTGCATCATATAACTGCCTTGTTGTAGCAATCTTTTGTACGAAACAAACCTGATTAATTACGTTAAGTGAATCAGCAACATTTCCGATACCGATACATGAACTACCAGTAGAATTATATTTAGCTCCGCCGCACTGAACGTCTTTTCCACTTTCCATACATCCTTCTACTGTTGCTGAAACAAGTGGGAGTTGGGTGTGGAAGGAAGCGATTGTTTCCCATGCGTTTGTGCAATTAGCATGCCATGGCATCCAGAAGTCAATTTGCTTTTTGAAAGCTTCACAAACTTCTTCAATGGAATTCATCTCATAAAGATAGCCTGTTGCCGGACCCGTTTGATGAGGGTCTGGAGTTCCTGGGAAGAAACTCTTAAGTGGATTTGTTCCATTATTAATTGCCTGTACAAGCGCATTAACAATATTAATGTAACTTTCTGTTCCTGTACCACCTGGCTGTGCCCATTCATAACCTCCAATAGAAGGTTCAACACATCCGATGAGACAGTAGTTTCTTGCGTCCTCTAAAGAAACGCCACGTTTCATCATTGCTGGAATAATAACTCCATCATACTCAAACGTAGGAACGCCACCGCATCTCTTTGTACAAGCTATTGCAGCTTCCCAAAGTTTTGATGGCATTTGATCGTTTACTCTAAGTGCAAGTGGTGGTGAATGAAGTTGTAAGCGTGCAAGTGATTCAAGTACCATATAAGTTACTTCGTTAGTTGCATCATTACCTTCTTTATCAACACCTCCAATTGTTACAAGCATACCGCTTGTGTAACCAGGGTTACATGCTGTTGAGAATGCAGAAATACATTTATTTTGTTCTGCAATTTTTAAGATAAATAAATCTGTAAGTTCTTGTGCATATTCTGGTGTTAATGTGCCATTAGCAATATCTTGTTCGTAATAGCGTCCAAGGTATTGATCAAGACGACCAAAGCTAATGCCGTGCTGCTGGGCATCAAGACACATTGACATCTGATATAAGAAAATACATTGAAGTGCATCATAATATGTTCTGCAAGGATTTTCGATAATCCAGTTAAGAGAATCTGCCATCATGAGCAATTCTTTTTTACGTTCTGGATTAGTTTCTGCTTCAGCTTTTTCCAAAGCTGCCTTAGCATAACGTTTTGTATAAATGATGATTCCTTCTGTTACTATTTCTACAGCTGTGTAGAAGTTATATTTATATGCTCCGTCTCCGCCGAAGCCATTGTCTTCAAGTTCTTTCATTTTTGCTCTAGCTTCATCTCTGATAGCAGCAAAACCTTTTTGTGTCGCTACCCAATGATTAGCAGCAAAATGTCCGACTGGGCACTGAGCATTTCCAAATGCATTAAATAAAACAACGCCGTTTCCGATATAATCTTCTTTATATTTTTTAGGAAGATATTCATCAGTAATTGCGCTCATGTTATTTTTAAGCCAAAATGCACCCGTCTGTTTAATGTATTCTTCATCCTCTTTATTAATATCGTATGGGTCAACGAATCTGTTCTCAAATCCGCCTTCAGCCATCTCTTGAAAAACCCATGCGAACGAAGTTTCTGGGTATAAGGCGCTACATCTATATGAATTGCCTTGATTGCCGACGATGACTTCATCGTCGGCAATATATGTAGGCATATTTTCAAATAGATTACGCAAATTTTTAGCACGTTTTAATATTCCAGTAAGTTGCTGATTTTCCATATAGAATTCTGTAACTAATTTATATCTGGAAATATCAACACGTGGTTTTGTTGTTCTATAGCGTTCACGCATTTTAGCAACGCGTTCGCTCATTCCTTTAAATTCATGCATAACCTTATCTCCTTAAATTAGGAAATTATTATTTAACTTTTTCAGCTTCAAGTCTCTTAACGAGTTCATCATCTTCTGGAAGACCAGCTTCAGCTCTTAACTTGTTATCAACTTCGATAACGTGTTTAGGATTGAATAATAAGATGAGAATGAATGAGATAACAGCAAGTAATGCTACGAAAGCAAATGATAAGCTGTATCCTTGAAGTGCAATGCCACCAAGCTTAAATCCTTTAACTGTTGCAAGTGTTGAAATGAATGTAGGACCAAATGCCTGAAGGATACATCCGATAGGAGCACATGCTGCGAATACAGATGCGAAGTCCTCTCTTCTCCAATATCTTGCAAATCCGCTAAGACCATAGTTAGAAGCAGCACCCATGAATAATGCTAAGCAAAGGCAAGCAATAAGGATGCAGTATACGTTATGAACTGCACCAAGAACGCCTGCTGCAAACATTATGCATGCTGTAATAATGATAGCTTTCTTTGTACCATACTTTGTATCAACCATACCAAGTAACCAGCTTCCTAACAAAGCGAATACTGAAACGAGTGTAAGGATTGTACCTGAGCCTGATCCGAAGCAAAGTTGAATAAATACACCGCTTGTAGCTGGTGCGAATGCTAATGCTGAAAGTTCACCTTCGTACTCACCAATAACTTGTACGATTTGAACCATCATACCAACTGATGAAAGAAGAATGAATGCTTCTGAAATTACTAAGAACCAAGTATCTCTTAAACCAAATACTTTCTTTCTTGTCCATACAGTGTTCTTCTTAGCTTCAAGTTCTGCCATAAGCATTGCCTGTGCAGCTTCAGCAGTCATATTCTTATCATTATCTCTGTAGCAACCACATTGCTCTGGATAATCTGTGATAAAGATTGCGCAGAAAATAACACCAATGATTGAAATAAGTAAGAATGGTGAGAATGCCCAGAATCTTCCGTATGTACCTGCTGCGAACATGAACATTGTAAGTAAGAGTCCGTTTACGATTGGGAATGCAAATGTTGCGATACCCATAACTGTACCTCTTCTTCTTGGGAACCAGTTACCAATAAGAATTGTTACAAAGAAACTACTCCATAAAACTGAAGATACAGTTAAGATAACATAGCATACATACCAAAATACAATTGAACCAATGTTTTTGCCTGTTGTGTCGCCTGGGATTAACATTACACCAAGTGCACTAATGATTGTAATAAATCCAAAGATTAAGCCCATCCATTTAATGCTCTTAATCTTGCCCATGTTAGGAGCAAAAACAAAGAATTGCAAAATAACAGCGATAATACTTGCACCTGTGTAAACCCATGTTAAAACTTGAGTACTAATAAATTCAGCACCAAGTATATTTTGAGGATAACTTGTGAAAGCACTAAATGCTGCATATGCAAACATTTGATAGAAAACGAGGACCCATCCACGGCCGCCGAATCCTATGCTTTTTTTCTTTTCCATACTTTAACCTCCTCTTTTTAATTAATTAAAAATAGTATGATAATTTATTTTACCTTTTTTTTGATTATTTTTGAATGTGTTTTTTTAAAAAATACAGTAAATAAATGTGCATTGTGCACATGCATTTATTCAACATTCTTTTCGTATTTGTCTATTATCTACCTATTTTTGAAAATTTCTCTTTATTAATGCCTATTTTAATGCTACATTAAATGTAAATTATTTTATGAAAAGGAGCCATTATGTTAATACCTCTTGCTGCACTTTTATATTCGATAGAAGCAAAATATAAATGTCATACATCTTCAACTGTAGATGAAAATGTTTTATTAAAAACAATTATGATTACGCCGGAACATGAAGTGAAGGATTTCAAAAAAATAAAATTTGAAGAAAACATCATATACTTTTGTGGTGCGTCCGTTTTGTTAGATGCATTAGAAGACAAAAATTTTAATCCTGAAAAAGTATCTGTTTTCTTTACTATTAACAATTGTGATGTTTCAATAAAAAATCCAAAATTCGATAACATCCCTGTGGTTCTTTTTGAAAATCCAGTATTTTATGAACTCTTAAATGATGTAATGGGTTACTTCACTTCTATTATTAGATGGGATAAGTCGATACATGAAATGATTATGAATAACTGCGTTCTCGAAGATTTAATGCAACCTTATTCTGAAATTTCAAAATATCCTTTAATTATTCTAGATATAGAATTTCAAGTTATTGCAAGCTTTAAAGGTTCTAAATCAAACGCAGCATTAGACAATATAATTAGCCAGGGCTTTGCTTCTGAAGACTTAATGCATAAACTCGTTGAGCAAAAGGCAATAGGTCCGGAGAGTATGCAGGAAAATTCCACCGCTATTCAATCGTTTAATAAATCTGACAGGTTTAATCTTTATAAACCTTTTAGAAAGAACGGTATGCCTGTTGCTTTTGCTTTTGTCTTTTGTGAAAGCAAAAATATAAGCAAGCGTTATATTGCTTTGATGGACTTATTCTTTAACAACCTTGAATTTTATTTTTCAAACACGGAAAAATACGACAGACTAGGAACATATTTACAAGAGTATGTTATGGAAAGTCTTATGAATAATAAAAATTCTATCGAAGAAGGAAGATTAAATAGTTATCTAAAAACTCTTAATCTTCCAAGTGACGGTACTTTTTGGCTTATAAAAATTTCAACCCCGCAAAGTGAAAATATCCAGCTTGCTTATTTAAGAAAATTAATAAACGACTGTACATATATGACCGCTGCTTTTATTTATAACGAAGGGCTATATGTTTTAGTAGTTTCTAGAAACGCTTTGCTTAGTATTGATTCCGATTTTATAAATGTAGTAATTACAAACATCAAAAATGCTTTGCCTAAATATGAATTCTCATTTTGTGTTAGCAATCCATTTGAATCAATAATCGATGTTTATGATGCAAATATTCAATGCTCTGTCTTAGAACGTATGCTTCCAAATCTGGATAGAATTGAATCGAACGTTCATATGTATGATGATTATATTATTGAACATTTTATTACCGTTCTTTCAGAACACATGGATTTGAATTCTGTTCTTCCAATGAACTATAAAGCATTTAAGCAATGGGATTATTCAGAAAAGCATAACCTATACGAAACGCTTGACCAGTTTCTTAAAAACAACTGTGACTATAAAGCCGCTGCGGAAGCGCTAGATATTCACAGAAACACTATGTCTAACCGTATCCAAACAATTGAAGATCATTTAGGTGTTGACTTTAATGATTGTATAACTCGTCTTAAATTTACATTAGCATTTACAATTGATAGTTTCATAAAAGACATTAAAGGTGATGATTCTAACTAAATTTCCTATGTTACTCCAAATAAAAAAGTCCGCTAGCAATAGCGGACTTTTAATTTTGTTTTTTATTTCCAATCGTCTATACTATTTATCTTTTTCGTTCCATTGAAATCAATTAAGTATACTTGTTCTTCGTTTTCATAAAACCTGATAAACATTTCTTTTTCGCTTACGTCAACGACTTCTGTAAAAATAGATTCCCAATATTCATTCTTTTCTTGTTTCTCCTCGCGAGACATGTTTCGTATCGGGGTGGTATATTGATTTACATAATTTCTAATTACTGGTTCCATTTCCGGATTTTTCATTAATTCATATGTAGCCCAAGAAAACTCACCCATAATTTCGCTTCTAGGATCAAAACAATTATTCTTACACTCATCATAATCAAGATAATAATTTGAGTATTGTACCTTACGTATTAAATCATACATATCGCTTCTGTTTTGAACATTATCTATGCCACGTTGAAGTGTAAGATATCTTCCCTCTCCAGATTTTATATCTTGTGAATAAAAGGCTAATTCGCTTAAGTAGAAATTAGTTTGTGCAATTGCCTTAGGGTGGTAAGGTTCAAGCCATGTATAGCTATCAATTTTATCTTCATCAAGCCAATAAATTCCATCTGCAGAAAATTCTAATAAACTTGCTTTTCCTAATTTATCACTAATTATGAAACAATAATTCCAATAATGATTTTTTGAATAAATATCAAGTGTTTTTACATATTCTTTAACGTCTTCTATTGTTTCGCAATTTTCGCAAAAATATCTAGGAAGCTCAAACATGAAAACTCTTTCTTTTGATTCCGGATTCGTTCCTTTACAAACAAATTTGTCCTCACCGTTTGGCCAAAACTCTGCATGTCTCATATTAATTTCAACATGCAAGCCCGCATCATTCATAACATCGTCACACATGAATGGAAGAATTTTATAAAACTCATCCGACATTCCATTTTTCTCTATCTCGCTTACATCCGGTGAATAATCTCTCATTGTGTATGCGGTTCCAAACGTTTTATATTTTCCTGCATTGGTTCTAACTATGTAAGCACCTTTATAAGAAATGTTGAGGTCCATGTTTCGTCCAACAAGTCTATGGCCATCTACCATTTTAGTAATCGCAGAACATCCACCGCCATAATTATCGTTTCTTTTTGCGAAGAAAGCATCCGCAAAGTCCCAATCAAGTTTTGTATATTCTTCAACTTCGTAAATATAAGGTTCGAGTTCCGTTAATTTATCATTATGATTTTTTGAACATCCCGGAAGCACTAACAAACTTAAAGCCAATACAAAAATCAAAATCTTTTTAACCATATAAACCCCTTTTCTAATTTTCAACGTTCCTTTCTATTTGCACATTTCTTCTACTTGTGCTTCACATGATTGCATAGCTTTGATAGTCTTTTCAAAAAGAACATCTAATTCCCATCCAAGATTTTCAGCGCCCTGCCTTATAACATCTCTTGAGCAGCCTGCTGCAAATCCTTTATCCTTAAATTTTTTCTTAAGTCCTTTAACTTCCATTCCCTCGCAAGTCTTTCCTTCACGCATAAGTGCATATGACCAAATAAGACCTGTAAGTTCATCTGCTGCAAAAAGAACTTTTTCCATCTCGCAATTTGGCTCAACGTCTGAGCATATTCCGAAGGCATGTGAGCAAACTCCGTGGATCATATCTTCATTTGCTCCACCCTCTCTTAATAATTCAGGAGCTTTCTTGCAATGCTCTTCCGGATACATCTCATAGTCAATATCATGAAGCAACCCAACGATTCCCCAAAAGTCTTCTTCTGCTTCATATCCTAAATCTTTTGCGAACCATCTCATAACTCCTTCAACTGTGTACGCATGTCTTAAATGAAATTCGTCCTTATTATATTTTTTCAAAAGTTCTAACGCTTCTTCTCTTGTCATAATTATTCCCTTTCTATTATGAGATTAATAATTTCTTAAATTATAACACAACATTATTCAAACATGTCAATTATGACTGTTTTCCCAACAACTTTTCTCGATAAATTGCCCTTTGCCGAGCTCTTTACTATATGCTCGCGGACAGTGTAGCTCGTTCCTGGCTCGGGTTCCAACTCGCCGATAACGAGCTACACTGCTCCGCTTGCTTTCTTAATAATATACTATTTCGCTCGCGAAGCTAGCGGCGCCTGCGCTATGGAGGGCGCGCGCCTTGCTTCGCTACTTACGGCGGGTAAAATCTTTTGCCACTAAATTTAGGCTAGCCACCCACCTTACTCTTTGAAATCAGTTAAAACCA
>JAZLGF010000029.1:0-77034 GCA_045616165.1 Lachnospiraceae bacterium | reverse complement strand
GAATGTTTCAAATAATGCTACAATATTCATGAGAGTAGTCCTCCTTTTTGGTTTTTTTTGGTTCAAAAACATTATATCAAAGGAGAATAACTACTCTCATTTTATTTTTCTTATTCAACTGACAAAATCTTTACTCTATTTCCTATTTGAGTTGGATTTGATATATAATATGGATAACTATTGATGTTTTAAGGATGCTAAGAAAATGTCAAAAATCAGGGCGAATATTCACGTTAATGGAATAGTGCAGGGCGTTGGGTTTAGGCCTTTTATTCACAAGCAAATTACGGACCATTCACTTACAGGCTGGATTCGAAATACATCAGATGGCGCCGAAATAGAAATTGAAGGCTCGCCAAAGCGAGTTGATTTATTTATTGATGAACTTTGGACAAAATCTCCTAAACTTTCTTTAATTGAAACTGTCACGTTTGAAAAATTCACAGAATTAAAAAATTATACTGACTTTGAGATAATTCAAAGTAAAGCATTGGATTCAAGAGATACTCTTATATCTCCTGACGTTTGCATTTGTGAAGATTGCGCAAGGGAGATGTTTGATCCAAAGGATAGGAGATACAGATATCCTTTTATTAACTGCACTAATTGCGGCCCTAGATTTACTATCATAAAAGATATTCCTTACGATAGAGATAAAACAACGATGCAAAAATTCCCTATGTGCCCAGATTGCGAGAAAGAATATAAAGACATAGTAGATAGACGTTATCATGCTCAGCCCGTAGCATGCGACGATTGCGGCCCAGAAGTTTTCTTTTTAACGGGAAATGAAACTTATCATAAAGATGATGCATTTAAGAAAGCACAGGAGCTTTTAAATAACGAAAAGATTATTGCCGTAAAAGGTCTTGGTGGAATACATCTTGCATGTAACGCCGACAATGAAAGATTAGTAAATGAATTAAGAAAAAGAAAACATAGAGACGAAAAGCCATTTGCACTAATGGTTAAAAACATAGAAGCTGCAAAAGAAATTTGTGAGATTACCGAGGACGAAGAAAAAATCTTAATAAGTCATCAAAGAGCAATTGTTCTCTTAAAGAAAAAAGATTTAAATAGTTACATGCATGTAAGCGAAAACAATTTTATTGGGATTATGCTTCCGTATACGCCAGTTCACTTTTTGCTTTTTGAAGATTGTCCAAAAAGACTTGTTATGACAAGCGCTAATATATCGGACCTTCCAATAATTTATCAAAACGATGAGGCACTCGAAAAATTAAAAGATGTTGCGGACGGATTTTTATTAAATAATAGAGACATTGAAACAAGATGCGATGATAGTCTTTGCTGGGTATTTGAAGGAAAAGAATATTTTGCCAGACGTTCAAGAGGCTATGTTCCATTTCCTATTATCTTAAAAGATGTTATGGAGAATACGCCTAATAAGGAAAGCGTTTTAGCGTGCGGTGCAGAACAAAAGGCAACGTTTGCAATTTCTAAAAATACATATGTTTTTCCGTCTGCTCATATAGGTGACTTGAAAAATATAGAAACGCTAGAACATTATGAAAACCAAATTAAACATTTTGAAAAGATGTTTAGTATTGAACCTAAAATAATTGCATGTGATTTACATCCTGATTATTTATCTACGAACTATGCAGAGCAAAGAGCACAAAAAGAAAATTTGAAGCTTGTAAAAACTCAGCACCACTTTGCACACATGGCTTCATGTATGGCAGACAACAATCTTGATGAAAAAGTAATCGGAATTATTTGGGATGGAACAGGACTAGGAACAGATAACACTATATGGGGAGCAGAATTCCTAATCGGAGATTATGAAGGATTTGAAAGAAAAGGAACAATTTTGCCGTTTAAGCTTCCAGGTGGAGATAAAGCTACTGAAGAAATTTATAGATGCGCGGCTTCACTTCTTAAAACTAGTGGCATAGATATAAAAGAAAACTATGAGCAGATAGATACGATGGTGGATGCAAATATTAACTGTCCTACATGCACTAGTATGGGAAGACTTTTTGACGGAGTAGCTTATCTTATCGGGATAAAAGAAGAGGCAACGTATGAAGGCCAGGCAGCAGTGCTTTTAGAAGCATGTGCTCTTAGAGCAAAAGAATTTACTGACGAAATTTATGATTATGATATTATAGAAACAGATAAATTATATTTTGATTACACTAAGATGATAAATCAAATAATAGTTGATGGGGCAAGCCAAAATATAAAGGCTTTGAAATTTATGAACACCGTTGTAGATATGGCTGTGGAAATTTCAAAGAGAATTAGAAAAGATACGAATCTAAACAAAGTAGTTTTATCGGGCGGAACAATGCAAAATCAATATATGCTTAAACGCCTGATGAAAAAGTTAAAAGAAGAAGGCTTTGAGCCTTACCACCACAAAAGAGTTTCAACAAACGATGAAGGCTTAGCTCTAGGCCAGGTAATGATAGCAATGAGGAGTTAATTATGTGTCTAGCAGTACCACTTAAGATTAAAGAAATTGATGGACTTAATTGCATATGCGAAAGAGAAGGAATTGAGCGCGAAGCACGACTTGACTTTGTAAAAGATCCTAAAGTCGGAGATTATGTTCTTATTCATGCTGGCTATGCGATTGAAAAAATGGATGAAGCGCAAGCTGAGCTAGACATCGAAGCATGCAAAGAAGTTGAAGAAGAAATAAGAAAATTATATGAGCATTAATATTATGGAAGTGCGTGGAACGCACACAGACAAATAGCAATAGTGGCTGTTAAGTTTGCTTGACAGCCACTATTTTTTCGGCTAATATTTAATCAGAATAAAAATTAGCCGAAAAAAGAGGTCGCAATGAGCTATATTACTAGAAACCTTGAACAGGTAGTTTTAGGTGTTACAAATGAATATCCTGTAGTATTGGTAACTGGACCACGTCAAGTTGGAAAAACTACCATGCTTCAGAAATTAATGGAGGGAACAGATAGAACTTATGTTTCCCTTGATGATTTAAATGAAAGAAACTTGGCGAAAACCGATCCGGAGTTATTCATTCAGATGCATAAACCTCCAGTACTTATTGATGAAGTACAATATGCACCTGAGTTATTCACGTATATAAAAATTTATGTAGATAAGAACGAAATGCCGGGAGCTTTTTGGCTCACAGGGTCACAGGCATTCAAGCTAATGAGGGGTGTACAAGAATCTCTGGCTGGAAGAGTTGCGGTTTTATCGTTAACATCACTTTCGCAGGCGGAAATATGTAATGGAGCCATGACCCCATTTACAATTAATCAGGACGCATTAGTGGCGAGAACTAAAGAAAGAAATGCTGTTGATTCAATGGAGATATTTGAAAGAATATACAAAGGCTCAATGCCGGCGATTATAAGTAAAAAAAATAGTAATAGCCAAATATTCTATAGTAGCTACCTTTCAACGTATATTGAGCGAGATGTAAAAACGTTATCAAGTGAAATTGATTCGCTTAAATTTTTAAGGTTTATCACAGCAACTGCAGCAAGATGTGCTCAGATGCTTAATATTTCCGAAATTGCGAGAGATGCGGATATAAATCAAACACAGGCAAAAGATTGGCTTAACATATTGGAAACACTAGGTATAATTTTTTACCTTCGTCCATATTCTAATAATATGCTAAAGCGATTGGTAAAAACTCCAAAACTCTATTTTTTCGATACAGGATTGGTATGTTATCTAACAAAATGGAGTAGCGCGAAGACTTTGGAAAGCGGTGCTATGAATGGAGCTATTTTAGAAAACTATGTTGTGGCTGAAATATTGAAAACATATCTTGGTAGCGGCAAGGAACCGTTCATGTACTACTATAGAGATAAAGATGCCAAGGAGATAGATATCGTTCTAGAGCATGATGGAGTTACAAATCCAATAGAAATAAAAAAGACAGCTAATCCGGGAACCGAGTTGATAAAACCATTCAAGCTTCTTGATAATGCGTCAACAAAAAGATCTTATGGAGCTGTGATTTGTATGAAACCAAAACTCTCAGCCATCGATAGAGACAATTTTATTGTACCTATATGGATGATTTAGTTATATGTGAAACAAGAGATTAGCACGAGAGGGATTTTGAACATGACAGAACAAGAAAAGCGCGAAGCTATAAGACAATTTATAAATAAGTGGAATGGTCGAGGAAAAGAAGATGAGGACGACCGTTCATTTTGGATTGATTTTCTTCAAGCACTTGGTGTTGAACATGTTACGGATAGAATAAATTTTCAAAAGAAAGTAACCGTATCTGATGGACATACGAAAAGAATTGATGCATATATTCCAGAGACTAATGTTTTAATCGAACAAAAGTCTTTGGATATAAATCTTGCAAAACCGCAGGCAGGACATGATGGAAAAACGCCATTTGAACAGGCAAAAGAATATGATAATGGACTAGGCCATAGCGAAAAAGCGCGTTGGATTGTTCTTTCTAATTTTGCTGAATTTTGGATTTATGACATGGAACAACAAAATCCTCAGCCACTTAAACTTACCTTAAAAGACCTTCAATCAAAATATTCAATGTTTGAGTTTCTTATTCGAAAAGAAACAAAGAAAATAAATGAGGAAATGGAGCTTTCCTTAAAGGCTGGAGAAATAGTAGGAGTTCTTTATGAGGAATTGTTAAAGCAATATGCAAATCCTGAAAGTGAAGAAACGTTAAAGAGCCTTAACAAACTTTGCGTAAGAATCGTATTTTGTTTGTATGCGGAAGATGCGGGAATATTTGGTAAAAAGAATTTGTTTCATGATTATATGGAGCAATGGAGTGCGAAAGATTCAAGAAGGGCGTTAGTTGAATTATTCAAAGTTTTAAATCAAAAGCCAGAAGAAAGAGATAAATACCTCGCACAGGACCGCCCAATCCTTGCACAATTTCCATATGTAAACGGAGGCCTTTTCGCGGATGAAGATATAGAGATACCGCCTTTTACTGACAACTTATTAGACCTTTTATTAAATAAATCTAGTGAGAATTTTGACTGGTCAGGTATTTCACCAACCATATTTGGAGCTGTGTTTGAATCAACATTGAATCCTGAGACTAGACGTTCAGGAGGAATGCATTACACATCTATCGAAAACATACATAAAGTTATTGATCCATTGTTTTTGGATGATATAAAAAATGAATTTGAAGAAATAAAAGCTATTGATATTGTCAAAACACGAAATCAAAAGTTGCAAGCTTTTCAAGAAAAATTGGCTAGTCTTAAGTTTATGGATCCAGCTTGTGGAAGTGGAAATTTCCTTACAGAAACTTATATATCTATTAGAAGGATAGAAAACGATGTCATAAACCTTCTGACAGGAGGCCAAATGACTTTTGGTAATTATGCAAATCCAATAAAAGTTTCTATATCACAGTTTTATGGCATTGAGATAAATGACTTTGCTGTTACAGTTGCAAAAACAGCACTTTGGATTGCAGAGAGCCAGATGATGAAAGAAACGGAAGATATTGTACATTTTACTCTTGATTTTCTTCCACTTAAAACTAATGCCAACATAGTAGAAGCTAATGCTTTACGAATAGACTGGAATACGGTTTGTCCAGCAAGCCAGCTAAATTACATAATGGGCAACCCACCGTTTGTGGGGTATAAATTTCAAACCATAAAACAAAAAGAAGATATAAAGTTAATAGCGGGAGATTTTGATAATTATGGAACACTTGATTACGTTTCGGGTTGGTATGTTAAGACCTCTAAATATATTTTAGGAACAGTAATAAAAGCTGCGTTTGTATCAACTAATTCCGTTGTACAAGGTGAACATGTTAATACATTATGGAAGCCATTATTAATAAATGGAGTAAATATATTTTTTGCTAGAAGAACATTCCGATGGGATAGTGAAGCTAATATAAAAGCACATGTGCATTGTGTGATTATAGGATTTTCTTATAATAAATCATCTAATTATACATTATGGACGGAAAGTGGTGAAAAGAAGAAAGTATCTCAAATTAACGGATATTTATTAGATGCACCTAATGTTTTTATAGCGAAAAGGTCTATTCCGTGGAATGATGATACACCAAGAGCAACAAAAGGAAATGCGGCTATGGATGATGGTAATTTGATTATTTCTTCAGAACAAAAAGATGAAATTTTATCAAAAGAACCTGAATTACAATCTATCATAAAAAGACATATGAGCGCAGATGATTTTTTGAATGGTAAAGAAAATTATTGCATATGGCTACATAATGTTTCGCCTAAGTTGTATGCTAACAGTAAAGAAATTAATACAAGGCTTACTGCGGTTAGAGAATATAGAAATAATAGTAATAGAATCGCAACGAAGAAAATGGCTGATTTCCCATATCTATTCGCAGAAATTCGACAACCTACAACTAATTACATAATGTTGCCTGTAGTTTCATCGGAGAGAAGACGATATGTACCAATTGCCTTTCTTACTCCAGACATCATTAACAGTTATGCAAGTATTTCCATTCCAAATGCAAATTTGTATCATTTTGGTATTTTGTGCTCAAATGTGCATAATTCATGGACGAGAGCAGTTTGCGGAAGATTGGAAATGAGATATAGATATGCAACTTCTTTGGTTTATAATACGTTTCCTTGGCCAAAGCCAACAGAAGAACAAAAAAAATTAATAGAAAAAACAGCGCAAGAAATATTAGACGCAAGGTCTTTGTATCCAGATTGTAATTTATCAGAATTATATGACCCATTGTTAATGCCGGCAGAACTTAGAAAAGCACATACAGAAAATGATAAAGCAGTCATGAAAGCGTATGGTTTTGATATAAAAATGTCAGAAGCTGAGTGCGTTGCAGAACTCATGAAAATGTACCAAAGACTAGTAGAACAGAAGTAGAGCATTTTATTTGTATTTAGATGAAGAGGAAAAATAACATGTTTCATAAAGTAAAAAGTGTTACACCTTTAAAAGATTATAAATTAAGCGTTCAATTCTCTGAAGGGGTAACTAAGAAGTATGATGTAAAACCATTATTTAAGAGAATTAAAATTTTTAATAATCTGAAAGATGAAAAATTATTTAATAAGGTTCATGTAGGTCAAGGTGGTTATGGAATCATTTGGAATGATGAAATAGATTTATCTTGTGATGAATTGTATGAAAATGGAACTATAACAAAAACTCCATTCGATAATTTAATGGCTTTTTCTGATGCAACACAGTTATGGGGTCTAAATGAATCAACATTAAGAAAAGCCATTCAGTATGGAAAACTAATAAATGGTGTTGATGTTTGTAAATATGGTAAACAGTGGGTGGTATCGATAGATGCGATGAAAAGAGAATATGGTTTGCCAGTAGAAAAATAATAATATATGCAAATATATGTTACAAAATTTCTGCAAAAAAAACAATGTGCAGAAAATGCACGTTAAATGTAGATTTATGTAGTTTATAGAATATGCATACATTACTAATATATAAAGACTTTCCGAGTAATTGGAGAGCCTTTTTTAATATGAAAGGCATGGATAAGTAAAAAACTATAAAAAACTTTCAAATTAAAAACGGAAATATAAACTTGACAAAATGGCAAGTATGGAATATAGTACATATTGTAAGGGAAATAAATATGAACGAAAGGAAAAGTGAATCCAGTTAACTTAAAAAAATAATTGGATGATGCGTGGTGTTGAAAATGGAAGGATTTGGAAAAAGAATTTTGGATTTGTTGGATGAAGTGGGATATACACAAAGAGAACTAGCCCTAATGATTGGTGCTTCGGAAACAGCATTGTCAAGATATTTGAAAGATGAAAGAGAACCCAAGATGGAAATAATTGCCAATATTGCAACAGCGCTGAATACAACGACAGATTATTTATTGACTGGAAAAAATGACAAAGAATCTTTCGATGAAACTTATAGATTGGTCGCTAGAGGCACATCTACAATGACTGATGATGAAAAAACAAAATTAATAAAGGTACTATTGAATAATGGAAAAAAATGAGGTAAAACCAGCTCTTCCGAAGAAACTTTATAACAGGATTGAGGAAGATGTAGTAAAACTTCATATTGAACTGGGGTTGACAATTCCTGTTAAGCCAAATGATGTGGCTAGACTATCTGGATATGTAGTTAGGTATTATTCGGAACTCAATCCTGAAGAAGTTAATTTAAATGAACTTAGGATGGGTAATGACGGAAAGGGAAGAGATGGCTTATCGTATTTTGATCCTGACATTGGCACATATGTTATTTGGGTGAATAATATTGATTTTTTATCTTCTGAACGTAACGGATTTACAATAATGCATGAAATTGGACATATTAGAATGGGACATCATGGTGATAGCGTATTAGCTGAGATGATAGCAAATTATTATGCAGCGTATGCTTTGGTGCCATCTCCTTTACCCAACTTGTATAAATGCCATGATTTTGTTGATATTGTTGATACATTTGAGGTATCAATGAGTTGTGCCTTTAACTGTGCAAAAAGATGTATAAATTGGGCTACGTATTTTGGAGCATCAAAGCAATATGAAAAGGATTTAAGGGAGTATTATAAAAAAATAATTGAAGGAGGATGATATATGATTGTGTTAAAAAAGAAAAACGTATAACTACGCTAATAGTTATACGTTCCTCGCAGAAAGACAAGTTAATATCTTTCCAAATGCTTATAGATATTATACTGCTGTCTTTCGACAAGGGCAATAAAAATTATTATAAAAGAGTTTATTTATTGCAACCAGCTAGGCTGGTAGAAAGGCGGATAGAAAATGAATTTAATTTATAACAATGTATCCTGCTTGCAAAATCATGCAGGAGGATACAACAATGGGAACAACTAAAACAGGAAGAGTATTAAATACACGTGGGTCGGCGGGAATAGCAAGCCAATTTGCGGTAGTTCATTCAAATGAGGGAGCATACACAAAACCTCAAAAAGGCGGGCGCATTCGCTTGAAAAGTGGTGGACATGGTCAAGCTGGTATGAATGAACTGGATAAGTATGGTATTCGTTATAAAGTAGAAAAAACCTATCCAAACGGAGTTAGAGTTGGACATGTTCTTGATCATACAAATAATGCAAAAAGAAAATCTATGGGACAGTCTTGGTTTCCTAAAACGTGGACTAGTAAGGACATTAAACATGCCGGTGAACATGTTGCAAATTTAAAATGCAATCGACATACCCCGGACGGAAAAAGGATGTATGGAATGTGGAAGGGCGTTAGAGTAGGAGTTATTAAAACAAACGGAAAGATAGCAACAATATTTCCGGATTCTAAGCAACCTTCACGGAAAGGCGGAAGAAAATAATGGATGTAAAAAAATTCAGAGAAATAATAAAACAAAGAGAAAATACAGATAATGAATGGGATTATGGTATTGAACAATGCTGGAAACAAGAGATAGAGATTCTTTCTGAAGATATTTCATCAACTATAGAATTTCTCAAAAATGAGTGCACGGCAGGAGAGTTCGTATGGATTAGTGAAGTGTTTGAAGATATTGTTGAAAATAATCCTTGTAAAGAACTGATTGATTGTTATAAATCACTTATGATGAAGTATCCGGAGGAAAGTTCCAAATATTACATTGATGACATCGTAGTTGATGCTGAAAGAATATTGGAAAGGGAGAAAAATAATGGAACAGATTAAAGAAAATTTAGTCGACGAAGGATTTAGAGTTTCTCTCATCGAAACAGCTTTTTTTGATGGAATGTTTGAGATACCTCATATTGATGCTCCAAAAGAAATAATTATTCCGTCAGGCATGGTTCCATTTTCAATAAGAGAACGAAGTAAAGATAAATCTGATTTCGTTTGTTTCTATGAATATGATATAAAGTTTAGGGATATACTTACACATACTGAGAATTATGTTGAGGAGTTAAGAGAATATCCTGGAATAATATCACCAGATTGTTCGCTTTATATTGACGCACCATTATGTGTTCAGATTGCAGACATATATTTGAATAGAGCTGTTGGATATTTTTTGAGTCAACAAGGTATATATGTAATTCCCAATATTAGATGGGGAGACGAAAGAACTTATACTACAGAACTGTTTTCTGAAAAAGTGGCATTTCAAGGTGTGGATAAACACAGTATTGTTTCAATCGGAACGTATGGGCAAATTAGGACAGCTGAATCGAAGCGATATTTTCGAGAAGGACTACAAGAGATGCTAAAAGAATTGGAACCTGAGGTAGTTTTAGTTTATGGCTCGATGCCGAATGCAATCTTTGGTGATTTGCTGAATAAAACAAGATTTGTTCAATATGATGATTGGACAACACGTATGAAGTCTAAAAATTGTTATAAGTAAAAATAACGAAACATGAAAATTAATATTATGGAAGTGTGTGGGACGCACACTATGTCAATTGCAAAAGCCGGAATAAAACAAATCTTGCCTGAAAACGTTAATTTGATTTCAGGGCCTGGTTGTCCTGTTTGCGTAACGCCGACGGGAGCGATTGACGCAGTCTTAGAATTGTCAAAAAAAGAAAACGTGATTATAACAACTTACGGAGACATGGTTAGAGTTCCGGGATCGACCAAAGGCGAAAATTTAGCAAAGCAAAAATCAGAAGGCGCTAAAGTAGAAATAGTGTATTCACCTTTCGATGCTGTAAAAATGGCAAAAGAAAATCCCGAAAAGGACATTGTATTTTTAGGAGTAGGATTTGAGACAACAGCTCCGGGAACGGCAGTGGCTATAAAAGTTGCTTACGAAGAAAATGTTAAAAACTTTTATGTATTTTCACTTCTTAAATTAGTAGAGCCAGCGCTAAGAGCATTGATAGCAGACCCGGAATTTAACGTGCAAGGTTTTTTGTGTCCGGGACATGTAGCGGTTATTTTAGGAACAGACGGTTTTAATTTTTTAGCAAACGAATATAAAATTCCGTCGGTTGTTGCCGGATTTGAGCCGGGTGAAATATTAAATGCAATTAAGATGCTTTTAATTCAAATAAAAGAAAATAATCCTAAAATAGAAAATGCATACGAAAGAATGGTTAGTAAAGAAGGAAACGTCCTTGCAAAAGAAGCTATATACGAAGTGTTTGAAGTAGAAGACAGCCTTTGGAGAGGACTTGGAAATATTCCAAATAGTGGGTTAAAAATAAAAGAAAAATATGCGGCACATGACGCAGCAAAGAAATTCGGAATAGAAATTAAAGATGTAAAACAATCATCACTTTGTAGATGCGAAGACATTATATGTGGAAAAGCTACGCCAAAAGATTGTCCGGCGTTTGGAAATCTTTGCACGCCTACAGACCCGGAAGGACCATGTATGGTATCTTCTGAAGGTGCATGCGCAGCAGCATATAAATATCAATTATAAGAGGGAAACATGGATAAGGTTATAACACTAGATTATGGAAGCGGAGGCGCAAAAACATCAGAGCTTATAGAAGGCTTAGCTTTGCCAGCATTTGATAACGAAGCTTTGCATGACTTGCCGGATGCAGCCTCATTAGAAGGAAACGAAAAGCTTGTATTTTCAACAGATAGTTTCGTAGTAAATCCGTATTTCTTCCCTGGAGGAGATATCGGAAAACTTTCGGTATGTGGAACGGTAAACGATATATCAGTAAGTGGTGGAATTCCAAAATATTTAAGTTTGGGATTTATTATTGAAGAAGGTTTTCCTTTTAGCGACCTAGAAAAAATAGTCGCTTCTATAAAAGAAACTGCCGACAAAGTTGGTGTAAAAATTGTAACGGGAGATACCAAGGTTGTTGAAAAAGGAAAAGGAGACGGCCTTTATATAAACACAGCTGGAATAGGTTTTGAAAAGTTAGCAGGATTAAGTGCTAAAAATATTAAAGAAGGCGACGTTATTTTAGTTTCTGGAAGCGTAGGAAATCATGGGATTTCTATAATGACAGCAAGAAATCAAAATCTTATTAAAGGCGAGATTTTATCAGACTGCATGAGCATAGATAAAATAGCTCAAGGGCTTATGGAACTTAGAAACGATTTAAAAGTTATGAGAGATCCGACTAGAGGAGGACTAGCTACAACACTTTGCGAATTTGTCCAAAGCTCTGACTTTTCTATTGAATTAAATGAAACAGAAATTCCGATAAATGCGTCGGTTCAGGCGGCCTGCGATATTTTAGGATTGGATCCGCTTTACGCAGCATGTGAAGGAAGGTTAATTGCTATAGTTGCACCGGAAAAAGCGGATGAAGCATTAAAAATTATGCAGAAAATAGAAGGTGCAGAAGGTGCAAAAATAATTGGAACGGTAAATAAAAATTATCATGGAAAAGTTTATTTAAAAACAAGTATTGGAGGCAGCAGAATTCTTACAAAATTATCAGGAGCCCAGCTTCCAAGAATCTGCTGATTTAATATACAAATAAGAGAGTAAAAGTTGAATAAATATGATAAAATAAGTATGTATTTTAAAAAATACATACTTATTTTCTATATATGTTTTATATTAAAAATATAGATTTTAAATATTAATAAAGAAAAAAAAGGAGAATTAAATATGCAGGGGTATAACAAACATTTTATTACTCCAGAAGAAGTTGTTCCAGTAGCAGAGCAAATGAGAAAAGATGGGAAACCGCTCGCTATGATTCATGCATTTTTAGATGAAGAAGGAAAAGGAAACGTTTCTTACGAATACGAAGTTGATCCTAATATCGAATCATACACAGTAACTGGATGCAATAAACTTCCAACAATTTCACATATTTATGATCTAGCTGCCGAGTGGCCAGAAAGAGAAATTATGGAACTTATGGATATCACATTTGAAGGTGTTGATACAAGTAAGAGACTTTTTATGCCAGAAACAATGCTTAGCGGCCAAGGTCAGATATTAGTAACACCAATGGAAAAATTAATTGATATTACTCATAACGGAGAGGAAAACAAATGAGCTATATAGTACCAATAGGACCGTACCATCCAGCTCTCGAAGAGCCGGTCCATGCAAGATTAAATGTTGAAGGCGAAGAAATAAAAGATGCCGAAGTGTTTATTGGATATAACCATAGAGGTATCGAAAAGCTTGCTCAGCAAAAAAATTATATCCAAACACTTGTAATGGTTGAAAGAGTTTGTGGTATTTGTTCCCATTCTCATGCTTTTAGCTTTGCTATGGCAACAGAAAAAATTGCTGAGTTAGAAGTTCCAAAAAGAGGCCAATACATGAGAGTTATTGTTGCAGAACTAGAAAGACTTCATTCCCATTATTTGTGGCTGGGAATTGCACTTCATCTTATCGGACATGATAGTTTATTTATGCATACATGGGATGATAGAGAAGCCATTATGGATATCTTAGAAGAAATCACTGGCAACCGTGTTAATTATGGTATGGTTTGCATCGGTGGTGCAAGAAGAGATATCAGTGATGATACTAGAATACATGTTTTGCAAATGCTTGATAAGATTGAACAGTCAAATGAAAAATTAAAAGACATTCTTCTTTCAGATAAAACAGTTGCACTTAGAACACAAGGCGTAGGCATTTTAACAACAGAAGATTCAAGAAGAATCGGAGCTGTTGGACCACAGGCACGTGCTTCGGCAGTTAACGTTGATGTAAGAAAAGATGCTCCTTATAGTAGCTATGATGATTTTGATTTTAACGCAGCAGTATTTAATACATGTGACGTTTTCTCAAGAGTTGTTGTAAGAGTTTTGGAAAATTTTGAAAGTATTAAGATTATCCGTCAGGCACTTGATATGCTTCCAGAAGGACCAATCAATCTTGGAAACAGAATGTTTAAGATTCCTGAAGGTGAAACAATGGTTAGACATGAAGCACCACGTGGTCAGCTTTGCTACAAAGTTGTTTCAAAAGGTGGCGATTGCCCAGCACGTGTAAGTATACATGTTCCTACATTTAAGAATGCACCAACAGTTCCAACGATGCTTAAGGGAAATACTGTTGCGGACGCTGGACTTATTATTGCTAGTATTGACCCATGCTTCTCATGTATGGATAGGTAAGAGATATGCACGAACTTGCAATTACTGAGGGCATAATGGAAGCGGCTCTTCCAGCGGCGCGCGAAGCTGGGGCAAAAAAGATTTTAGAAATAAGACTTAAAATCGGAGAACTTTCAGGAGTTATGCCAGAGTGCATCCAGGAATATTTTAATCTCATTAGCGTTGGGAGTATTGCGCAGGATGCAAAACTTGTTTTCGAAACAATTCCAATAAAGATAAGTTGTAAGGATTGTGACTTTGTAGGTGAAATAAAAAAAGGTTCGAAGACATGTCCAAAATGTAGTTCAAGTAAATTTAAAATAATTGCTGGACGCGAATATTTTGTAGATAACTTAAAAGTAGAATAAAACAAAAGGTTTTGAAAAATAGAAGGAGGAACGAAGTGAGAAAGACAACATTTCCCGCATTTATAGCTACTTTCATAATCAGCTATTTATTGTGGCTTGTCTTAACCGGCCAGATTTTTGAAATATTCAGTGGAAAATTTGACGCTGAAATTTTGATAGCCGGCGTTGTTGTCTGTGTTCTTGTGGCTCTGTTTTGCGCTAGATTTTTTATACACAAGAATCCATGGCACTTATTTAAGCCAAAGAGATTTTTTACGTTGCTGTATTATTGCGTAATAGTATTTATGTGGGAGTTAATTAAAGCAAATGTAAATATGGCTTTAATTGCATTAAATCCAAAGTTAAAAATTAAACCGGGATTTGTAAAGATTCCTTCGGAAGTTGTTAGTGAATATGGCCAGGCTATGCTCGCTAACTCAATTACTTTAACACCGGGAACTATGACAATGGATATAGTTGAAGAAGGTGGAAAAACTTTCTATTACATCCATTGGATTTATGTAGAAAGCGAAGACCCTAATGAAGCTGGAGAAGCTATAAAGGGTACAATGGAAAAATGGATCAGGAGGATATGGGATTGAACGAATTTATCTTTTTTGCAATTTGTTTTGCAACAATGGCTTTGGTCCTAGTCTATAGACTGATCGCAGGACCAACAGCAGCAGATAGAGCAATGACTGCGGATGCTATGGATATCTTAGTTGATATGGCAATGATTTTATTTGCCCTGTATTCAGGACGAAGCATATACGTAGATGTCGCATTCATTACTGCTATTTTCGGATTTATTGGAACACTTATTATTTCAAAATATTTGGAGGGCAAGCTATGAGAATTGTAATTGATATCTTAATCGTAATTAGCATATTGTTTGCCATTGCTGGTGTTGTTGGAATAATTCGTATGCCGGACCTTTTTACCAGAATGCAGTCCAGCACAAATATTGCAACACTTGGAATTTTAGGCGTTTTAATTGGCGGAATACTTTATGCTGCAATTTACTTAAAAGACGGAAATATGGCAATAAAAATTGCTGTACTTTTAGTATTTTATTTAGTAACAAACCCGATTGCATCACATGCACTCGCAAGAGCGGGTTATAGACACAAAGTTAAACCAACAGACAAAACAGTCTGCGACAAGTATGGGGAGGATTTAGAAGATGAGTAATGCTATTTTTTCATTACATACGATAGTTTTAGTTATCGTTATTATTGCTGCATGCTTCGCAATTTTCTCCAAGAAACTTTTAACAAGTGCAATCGCACTTGGAGTAGTTGGAACGGCCATCGCTTTAACATTCATGTTATTGCAAGCGCCTGACGTTGCTATTGCTGAGGCAGCAGTAGGAGCAGTTTTAACAACTGTGTTATTTATTGTCGCAATCCGAAAAACAACAAAGAAGGAGGATGAAGAAAAGTGATTAAAAAAGTAATCGTTTTAGTCAGCGTCTTTGTCATCTTTGTTGCGGGTGTACTTGCGGCTTTGTATGCATACAGAAATGTTGACGTACCTTATGAAGGCGAAACAAACGTCCTTGATCTTTATTATGATTCTACGGGTTATGATAACGAAAATGCAGAAGGTATCGCAGATATTATCATAAATGAAAACCTTGATAAAACAATGGCAGCAAACAACGTAGCGGCTGTTGTATTCGATTATCGTGGTTATGATACTTTAGGCGAAGCTTTTATCCTTGTTACTGCTATTGCTGGAACGTTTGTAATTTTAGCAACTCATAAAAGATTAAAGAAGAAGGAGGAAGACAAGTCATGAAATTTAAAGACGGTATTAAAGAACGTCAAATAATTGTTAAATGTGGCGTAGATAGAATCCTCCCATTCGCACTTTTATTTGGTGTTTATATTATTTTATTCGGAACCATAAGCCCTGGCGGAGGATTCCAAGGCGGCGTTATGGTTGCGAGCACAGCTGTATTCTTATATTTAGGATATGGATATAAGACAGCCTCTGAAGCTGTTAAATTTAGATACTTAAGCGTTATAGAATCACTTGGCTCAATCCTTTATGTTCTTTTAGGATTTATTGGAATTGTTGCTGGTTCTGTATTTGCTAAGAATGTATTCTTTAACGATGGTGAAGTAGGAAACTTAATTAGTGCTGGTAACATCACATTTATGGGTTATGCAGTAGGTATTAAGGTTCTTACAGGTATGGGCTTCCTTATCTTATTACTTCTTGGACTTTTAGCTCCGGGAGTAGGAACAAAAGAGGAAGAAGGTTTTATAGATGAGGAGGATGAAGAATGATAATAGTTAATTATTTTGCATCATTAATCCTCATCTGCTTAGGATTATATGCCCTTTGTACACAAAAGAATTTGATAAAGATGGTAATCGGCCTTAGTTGTATTGATTACGGTGTTAACCTCTTTATCGTAAGTGTTGGATTTAACGAAAACGGTACAGCACCTATTTTCACTCTTTCAGATTTGATTAATGGTGTAACAAGTACATTCTTCGTTGACCCGGTACCACAGGCATTAACACTTACATCAATTGTTATCGGTGCATGTGTAGATGCTATGGCACTTTCACTTATTATTAAGATATTCCAAAAATATCAAACAATTAATGTTGATGAAGTAAGGAGGATTCGCGGATGATATTCTATGAACATTTTCCGGTAATCGCCGTAATGGGATTGTTCCTCGGAGCTTTCTTACTTGAGATTTTCGGAAAGAAAAATAAACTTGTTAGAAATATTTTAGCAATTGGATTTATGGGTGCGGCTTTTGCGCTTATTGCATTCCTTGTTAAGCCGGTACTTTTTGATGGAGAAATAATCTCTTATTGGATGGGTGGATGGACACCGGTTGAAGGCTTTGCAATAGGTATTGGATACGAAGTCGATGCGCTTAGTTTATTCTTTGCGCTTTTAGTTGTATTCACCTCACTTATGTCATGCATCTATTCAATTAGGTACATGGAAAAAGATGACCACCTTGGCCATTACTACACACTTTCACTTATGCTTACAGCATCTGTTTTAGGTTTGGTAATGACAGGTGATATCTTCAACATGTTTGTTATGATTGAAATCATGACATTCTCATGTGTTGCTTTAACAGCATTTAGAAATTATAAGAAGGGTGCACTTGAAGCAGCATTTAAGTATTTGGTTATTGGATCGATTGGCTCAAGCCTTATCTTAGCTGGTATCGCACTTGTTTACTTGCAATGCCACACTTTGAATATGGCTCAGCTTTCATCAATACTTTCAAGTGGTCTTACACCAACAACAATTATGGCGCTTTCACTTATCTTTATAGGTCTTGGCGTTAAATCATACATTGTTCCATTCCATACACCGGCAGCAGATTCATATACAACTGCTCCGACATCAATGTCTATGGTATTTTCAGGAATGGTTAACAAGGCCGGAGTTTACGGCATGATAAGAGTTATGTACATCGTGTTTGTAGCAATGAATTCAAGAACAATGCAAATCTTACTTGTAATCTTTGGCATGCTAACTATGTTCATTGGCGTAACAATGGCTCTTGCACAACATGATTTCAAGAGACTTCTTGCATACCATAGTATTTCACAGATTGGTTATGTAATTATGTCTATTGGACTTGGCTCGGCCCTTGGACTTCAAAGTGGTCTTTTCCATGCATTGAACCATACATTGTTCAAAGGTTTATTATTCCTTTGTGCCGGTGCTGTTCTTTATTCAGTTGGAACAACTGACCTCGATAAACTCGGAGGACTTTCAAAGAAGATGCCAAAGACAACAATTTGTTTCTTAGTTGGAGCCTTCTCGATTTCAGGTCTTCCACCATTTAACGGTTTTGCTTCTAAGTGGATGATTTATCAGGCAACTTACCAAAAAGGAATAGAAAGTAATAATTTCTTATTCATAATTGCAACAATTGTTGCTGTTGTAGTTTCGGTAATGACTCTTGCTTCTTTCATAAAAGTTACCCAGGCTGTATTCTTCGGACAGCTCGGAGAAAAATGCAAAGATGCTAAAGAAGTTCCAGCTTCAATGAGAGTTCCTATGTGGATTATGTCAGCGCTTTGCTTAATAAGTGGTGTTGCTTATCCATATGTAAGCCAGTACTTACTTGTACCTGCTACAGACGCAACACTTAATGTTACAAATTATATTGATATGATGATGGGTAATGGATACGCCGCGCAGGCGGGTGTAGTTACTCAAACTATTGAAGTAGCAGAATTTAGCTTCTGGAATCCAGTGCTTTGGCTTCTTCTTTTCATAATAATTTTTGTAGCAGTTTTCATCGTTATTATTACAGGCCAGAATACAAGAGGTCCTGTACTCGAAGCTAAAACAAGCGAAGAAGTTGATGGAAAATATGCAACATTCTTTGGTGGTGAAAAGAGCGAACATAGCCATGTTAGTGGAAGTGATCTTTTCTGGGGCTTTAAGAAGAACTTCAAAGGATACTTTAAATTTATGGATAAAGCACATGATGGCAACTTAAATAACTATGCTATATGGACTGTTGTAGCAACAGCAATTGTAGTAATTGTTATGTTTGCCACATTTATGTAGAAAGGAGGCCGAGATGATATTTTTACAGATACTTTCAATATTATTTTATGTCTTGATATTCCCAGGCTTTCTTTTCGTTTTTGTAGTTGGACTTTTGCTTGCTGGAATTGATAGAAAAATTTTAGCAAGAATGCAAAAGAGAGTAGGTCCACCTATTTTGCAGCCGTTCTATGATTTCTTTAAGCTCATGGGCAAAGAAACAATTATTCCACAGGCAGCAAATAGAACAGTTTACATTATTGCGCCACTTGCGGGACTTGCAAGTTTGGTTGTACTTATGACTTTCGTTCCAACGCTTGGATTTTTCGCATTTACATGTTCAGCCGATTTAATCGTTATCCTGTATTTGCTTACTATCCCGGCAGTTGCAATGATTATAGGTGGTAGTGCTTCGGGCTCACCTTACGCTGGTGTTGGTATCTCACGTGAGATGGTAACAATGATGGCTTATGAGCTCCCTCTTATTATGGTATTTTTAGCAATAGCTAGATATGTTGGTGGTGGAGCACTTAGTTTTTCAATGGAAAACATTTTAATTTTCCAAAACTATGAAGGATGTCTTATTGCTCATCCGGCTTTAATTCCAGCGGCAATAGCATTCCTACTTATAATTCCAGCAGAAGTTGGAACCCAGCCTTTTGATGTTGCTGAAGCTGAGACAGAAATTTGTGAAGGACCAGTTGTTGAATACAGCGGAGCTCCTTTAGGAATTTTCAAACTTAACACAGCTATCAAAATGTTTGTAATGACAGCACTCTTTACAAACCTTTTCCTTGGTGGCATCAACACAGGAATAGTAATCTTAAATGTTTTAATTGAAGTAGCGATTTGCGCTGGACTTACAGTTATCTGCATGACATTAATTCATGCGATAACGGCACGTCTTAAGATTGAACATTTATTTAAGTTTTATTGGATAATAGTTACGGGATTAGCTTTAGTAAGTCTTATCCTTGTATTCGTTGGTCTATAGGAGGTAGAAAATATGTTTAAGAAAATAATATCAGATGCAACAGCAAAATCTCCTTGGATCTACCACATAAATACAGGCTCATGTAACGGATGCGATATCGAACTTGTCGCAGTTCTCACACCAAGATATGATGCTGAAAGATTCGGATTTAAGCTTGCGGGAACACCTAGACATGCTGATATCGTAGTTGTTTCAGGTCCTATTACAAGTCAGTCAAAAGATAGACTTGTAAGAACACTAGAGCAGGTTCCAGAACCAAAGGTAGTAGTTTCAATTGGTTCATGTCCACAATCAGGTAACGTATTTAAGGGCAGTTATTCAATTGAAGGGCCACTTGAAAAATATGTACATGTTGATGTGGCAATCGCAGGATGCACACCAAAACCAGAAGCGGTTATAGAAGGTCTTTATAAAGCAACCCAGATTCTTAAAGAAAAAAGACTTGCTATGACAGATAAGAAAGGAGGCGAGAATAAATAATGAATTTTCCATTTTTACCAATTGCGATAAAGAATTTATTCTCAAAACCTAGTACAGTTTTATTCCCGAAGGTTAATGTTGATGCTAAGCCTAATTATAGGGGACGTATTGCGTATGATGCTTCTAAATGTGTGGCATGCGGTTTGTGTATTAAAGTATGTTCACCTAGTGCCATTGAGAAAACTGTAGAAGAAGTTGAAGGTGGCCAAAACATCACATACACATTTAATTTAACAAGCTGTACGTTTTGCGGAACATGCGCAGATTTCTGTGGAAGAAAAGCCATTACTATGACAGAAGACTACCATATGGTAGCAACAGATATAAACGATTTAATGGTTACAGGAACATTCTTCAAGGAGAATAAACCTAAACTTACACCAGAACAAATCGCAGAACTTAAGGCTCAGGCCGCCGCCAAAGCCGCCGCAAAAACCGAACAAAAGTAATTATTTATGCTCGCGGACCGTACGAATTCGTTCCTGGCTCGGGTTCCAACTCGCCGATAACGAACCCGTACGGTCCGCTCGCTTTAAATTAAAACTTTTGAAAGGAAATCCTGAAGTCTTTCGTTCTTTGGATTTTCAAAGAAATCTTTTGGATTGTTTTCTTCCATGATTTGACCATGGTCCATAAAAATCACACGAGTTCCAACTTCTTTAGCAAATCCCATTTCATGTGTTACAACGACCATTGTCATGCCTTCTTTTGCTAGCTTCTTCATAATATCTAGAACTTCACCTACCATCTCAGGATCGAGAGCAGAAGTAGGCTCATCAAAAAGCATAACTTCTGGTTCCATAGCGAGCGCTCTTGCTATTGCGATACGCTGTTTTTGACCACCAGAAAGTTGTGAAGGGTAAGAGCTTGCTTTATCATCAAGCTGAATCATTTCTAAAAGTTCCATAGCTTTTATTAAAGCATCTTGCTTTTTCAAACCCTTTAATTTAATAGGAGCAAGAGTAATATTATCAATAACTTTTTTATGTGGGAACAAATTAAAGTGTTGGAACACCATCCCCATTTTTTGTCTATGCGTATTAATATTTGCGGCTTTTGAATTTATATCTTCGCCATCAAAATAGATTTGTCCTTCTGTAGGTTGCTCTAAAAGGTTAAGAGAGCGAAGGAAAGTTGATTTGCCACTACCTGAAGGGCCAACAATAACAACGACATCGCCTTTATTAATATCAATATTGATTCCATCTAGAGCTTTTACTTGCTCATCGCCAGAACTATAATATTTTTTCAGGCCACGAACTTCGATTAAAGCATTATCGTTCATTCTTTCTTAACCTCCTTTCCAAAAGCTGTAGCAATTGGGTAAGGATAAATACTATGATAAGATAAATAACTGCTACTGCGATTAAAGGCATAAAAGCAATGAAGGTTCTACCTCTAATTTTATCACCGGCTCTTGTAAGATCCATTATTCCAACATAACCGGCAACGGAAGTTTCTTTAATTAAAACAATAAGTTCATTAAAGAGCATAGGAAGTATAACCTTAATTGCCTGAGGAAGAATTATGTGAAACATAGTTTGTGAATAACTAAAACCTAAGGAACGGCCGGCTTCGAATTGGCCTTCATCTATAGACATAATACCGCTTCTGAAAATTTCTGAAACATATGCTCCAGAGTTAACACCAAAAGCAATAATTGCAACAATGAGACCATTTTGAACATTTATAAGTATTACAAAGTAAACAATTAAAAGTTGAATAACAACAGGTGTCCCACGAATAATAGTAACAAAAATATTGCACAGGATATTACCTATTTTCAATAAGACATATCCTATGCCACCTTTTTTCTTCATAGCTGCGCCGTTTTTATCATACGTTGAGCGAACAGCAGCAATGATTATTCCAAGAACAATTCCTATTAATAGAGCAAAGATGGTAATGACTAGAGTGTTTTTTAAACCCTCTAGTATCCATTGCCATCTATTATCCTCTATAAAACAAAGCTTAAATTGTGAAAGAAAGTCCATGATTATTTAATATATTTAGCAACTATTTTATCTAATGTGCCTTCAGATTTAAGTTGTGCTAAAACTTCGTTAACAGTTTTAAGAAGTTCTTCATTATCTTTTGCAATAGCAGCTGCATATTCTTCTTCAGTGTAAGCAGTCTCAAGTACAACGAGGCCTTCGTTTACTGCTACGAATTGTTTAGCAGGTTCCTTATCAATAACTACGCAATCAATAGTTCCTTTAAGTAAATCTTGAATAGCATCAACAGCATTGTTGTATTCTTTAACATGTTCCTCACCGAAATCATCTGCACAATAGATATCACCTGTTGTAGCTATTTGAACACCAATAAGGTTTGCATTTGCAAGATCATCAGGAGTCTTAATAGGAGAGCCTTCTTTTACAATGATAGCTTGAATGCCTGTTGCATAAGTATCAGAGAAGTTTACACTCTGCATACGTTCTTCAGTTACAGTAAGACCTGCAAGGCCAATATCGTATTTGCCTGTGCTTACACCAGCAATAATTGAATCGAATGCAACATCTTCAATTTTTAATTCCATACCGAGTTTGTCTGCAATCGCTTTTGCAATGTCTACGTCGATACCAGCAAAGTCATCGCCTTCTTTATACTCGTATGGAGGGAATGTAGATTCTGTTGCCATAACTAAAACGTTGTCGTCTGATGATTTTTTATCGCCCGTATCTCCACATGCTGTTAAAGAAAAAGCCATAACTACTATTAATATAGAACTTAAAATAATTGCGTTTAATTTTTTCATGTTAATCTCCTTTGAAAATACGAATTAAATATTCAAATAATATGTATAAAAACTATTAAAATATACATAATTTATGAATATTGTGAATAATCATGAGACATATTATAACATCAATAATATTAAATGCAAGAACAAAATTAACGAATTTTCTTTAAAGAAAAAAAGTTTAATAAACAACTTGCATAAAAAAGGAAGATTATATAAGATATACGAACGATAAAGGAAGGCATTTTATGAATCAAAATGTATTTAACACAATTTTAGAAAGATATCCGCAGATAGGTTTACCTATAAAAAAAGGCACGCATGTTAGCACTGAATATGATAATGCCGTGCTTAAAGGATTGAAAATAAAAAAAGTTTCAAATGACTTTTCCGATAGTGATGCAGATTATTTGGAAGTTGTTGATACTCCATGTGGAGACGCAAATATATTATATGTAGATGATAGAAAAGATTTTGAAACAGCTATCCAAAAGTTAGCGCATAAATGCGAACCAACAACTATCCCCGCATCTATGGGGGCATCAACTATTAGTGGTCTTATAAATTGGGAAAAAATTCATTCGCATGAAGAAGAATATAAAAAAGATGGTGGAGCATTTTGGGAAATAGAATTTCACATGTTTATAGCAGATTCTTCTAATTATAAAGATTCATTGATTGTGTTAAGTGGTGGAGATTATAGTGCGGTAAGCGCTAAAGATATAAATAAACAGTTAAAAGATGATGAAACATCATTAAGCGAAGAAGAATGGAAAAAAACTTCTTTAATAATAAGAAAGTATCATGAGCTTACCCATTTCATTTGTCAAAAACTTTATCCGGAACATAGAAATGCAATAAGAGATGAAATAATTGCAGATGCAGTAGGAATAATAGCAGCATTTAATAGTTATAAACCTAAAGTTGCTAAACTTTTCTTAGGATTAGAAGGAAGAAGCTACAGAGAAGGTGGAAGACTTCAAAACTATTATTTCGAAGAAGATCCGGCTAGTGTACAAAAAACTGCAAGAAAGTTAATAAAGGAAATTTCTGAATTTCTTAAAGACAAAACGCAATTTAATGCATTTGATGTTATTAGATTAATCGAAGAAAATGAAGTAGGGCTATAAAAAGTTTTATGTTTGAAACACAAAACGGACAACCTATAGAAAATCCAACAGCCATAGTAGTAGGCCTGGAAACGGATAAAACGGAGGATTTCGACCATAGCATGGAAGAGATGCTCCTTCTTATTGATGCATGCAATATTGAAGTTGTATCTGCGCTTACCCAAAAACTTCCGCACCCGGAAGCGGGGACATATATTGGTAGTGGCAAATTAAAAGAACTTGCCGAAGAAGCCGCAAACCAGCAGGCAACATATTGTATCTTTGAAGGAAACCTATCACCGGCCCAACTTAAAAATATCCAAAAAGAAGTTGGAGCTATAGTTTGGGATAGAACAACACTAATTCTAGAAATTTTTTCAAGAAGAGCAAAAACAAAAGAAGCAAGATTGCAAGTCGAATCAGCCTACCTTCAATACATGCTTCCTAGACTTTCGGGAATGTGGCAACACTTAGGCCGTCAAAGTGGAGGAAGTGGAAGTAAGTCAAATAAAGGTATTGGCGAGACCCAGCTTGAACTTGATAGAAGACAGATAAAACAAAGAATGGCGGAGCTTTCTAAAGAGCTTGATATAATTAGCAAAACAAGAGCGACGCAAAGACAAGGAAGAATTAAAGGGAATCTTCCACGTGTTGCACTTGTCGGATATACAAATGCGGGTAAAAGTACGCTCCTTAATAAAATGCTCGAAATTAATGAGGCTGAAGAAGAAAAGAAAGTGTTGCAAAAGGATATGCTTTTTGCAACACTAGATACCTCAATCAGACACATCCATGTTGAAGGGAACAAAGATTTTTTACTGTCTGATACAGTAGGGTTTATCGAGAATTTACCACATCAATTAATAAAGGCGTTTAGATCAACCTTAGAAGAAGCGATACATGCAAACCTAATATTAGTAGTTTTGGATGCGTCGGATGAATATTATAGACAACATAAAAAAGTTACGGAAGATACATTAAAAGAATTATCGGCGGATGAAATACCGAGAATTTATGTAATGAATAAAGCAGACTTAATTGAAGAAGTAAAGAATAGTTTGCCTAAGATTAAAGAAGACGAAATCTGGATATCAGCAGAAAATAAGGTTGGCTTAGAAGAACTAATAAAAATGATAACAGATAAAGCTTATGCCGGAAGTGTCGTTCTTAATATTAAACTTCCGTTCGCAAAAGGAGATTTGCTTAATAAGTTGCATAAACATGCTAAAATAATAAAAGAAGATTATGATGCGGATGGAACAATTTTAGAAGTTGAATGTCCAGAACATTTAATTGGAGAAGTTAAAGATTATATTATATAAAAAACATGGTGCGAAAAATGAACGTAGAAGAATATAGAAAACAAATAGATGAAATAGATAAAGATATTGAAAACCTTTTAGATAAGCGTCTTAAACTTTGCAAAGAAATTGGAGACTATAAAAAAGAAAATAATCTAGAAGTATTAGATCAAAACAGAGAAAACGCTATCTTAGAAAAGATTGATAAAAGCAATCTTGAACACAAAGATGAGATAAAAGAAATTTATAAAGAAATTTTTAATGAGGGCAAAAAGGTTCAATAAATGAAACCTGAAATTCTAGCACCAGCAGGAACATATGAAGCGCTTGAAGCGGCGGTTAAAGCAAATGCCGACGCAGTGTATGTCGGCGGCAGTTTGTTTAGCGCACGTGCCTTTGCAGGGAATTTTGACGATGAAACCTTACTTAAGGCAATAAAATTTTGCCATCTTTTTGATAAAAAATTATATATGGCAGTTAACACACTGCTTAAACAAAAAGAAATAGAAGAACTTGTAAAATATATTAGGCCATTTTATGAAAATGGATTAGACGCAATAATCGTTCAAGATCTTGGCGTTGCAAAAATCTTAAAAGAAGAATTTCCAAACTTAAAATTACATGGCAGTACTCAGATGAGTATCACATCTTATTATGGAGCTAAGTTCTTAAAAGATATAGGCTTTAGCCGAGTAGTTCCGGCTAGAGAACTTTCTTTGTCAGAAATAAAATCAATTAAAGAAAAAGTAGATATTGAAATTGAAAGCTTCGTGCATGGAGCGATGTGTTTTGCATATTCTGGAAAATGTTTGTTTAGTTCATTTGCTGGTGGGAGAAGCGGAAATAGAGGACGTTGCGCTCAGCCATGTAGACAATGCTATGAAATATCAGATGTAGAAAGAAATGAAAAGAGTTTGGTTGTAAAAGAATATCTAATGAGCCTAAAAGATATGTGCACGCTTAGTATTCTTCCGGATTTAATTGATGCGGGTATTGAATCATTTAAGATTGAAGGACGCATGAAAAATCCTTCTTATGTAGCGGCGACGGTAAGCGCATATGTTAAGGCAAGAAACATGTATCTTGAAGACAAATGGGATGAAAAAGAAATCCATAAGTTAATAGAACAAATGCAGGATATATACAATCGAGGAGGATTTAGCAAAGGTTATTATTTTGAAGAAAAAGGTCTTGATATGCTTGCAACAAAAAGACCAAACCATCAAGGATTGAAAATAGGAACAGTCGAAAAAATTGCTCCGCCACATGTAACGCTAAAACTCGAAAAAGACTTAAACGAAAAAGATGTTATAGAAATAATTGATGCTGGTGTTGAACTAACTAGTAATCAAGATGCAAAAGCGGGTCTTAGTATTATCTTAAATGGTAAAGAGTTCAAGAAAATAAAACCTGGCATGGAAGTTTTTAGAACTAGAAATAATAAATTGCTTAGTCAAATCGAAGAAGAAATAATTAAGCCAGAAAAAAATATAAATGTAGATGCGAAGATAAAAGCAATCGTAGGGGCGCCTATTGAAATAGAAATCGAAGGTGTTAAAACAATTGGAAATATTGTTGAAAAAGCGAAAAACGTTCCAACGGATGAAGAATCACTTATACGAAAAATGTATAAGAGCACGGGAACGAATATTAAATTTGAAAATATAGAATGTGAAATTAGCGATGATGCATTCGTACAAATGAGCGCATTTAATGAGCTAAGAAGAAAAGCGATAGAAAATTATAAAGAAGAAAAAACAAAATGAAAAATATAATTGCAAGAGTAAAAACTAAAGAACAGTTTAATGCGGTAATTAATTTTAATGAAATTTATACCGTTATTGGTTCGAGCGCAGTTTTTTCATTAATGCGTGATAGAGATGATAAAGAATTTTTTTTAAGTCTTCCAGATGTTTTAAGAGAAAATAAAGTAAAACAGGCAAAGGTGGATATAAACAAAGCAAAGGAAGCTAATACAGGGGTTTTGATTAAAAATATTGATGAATTGAGTATGGCAAAAGAAATGGAATTTGCTAAAGACGTTATTGGAGATTCATTCCTTTACGCATATAACGATTTCGCATTTGATTTTTATAAAAGCATTTTTCCAAATATGAAATTTATTTTAAGCGATGAGCTTTCAGATAAAGAACTCGAAAGTCTGAAAGAAGTTTCTAAAGAAAATTTAATTTATAAAGCATATGGATATCAGCAACTTATGATTACAAACCAATGCATGAATAGAAATTATTGGGGATGTTTAAAGCCACTCTTGAAATTCAAGGACGATAAAAATAACGAATTTTATGTTTCTAGCGAATGTGGATATTGTTATGATATTGTTTATAATGGTCAGCCAACAAATATGCTTGATAAATTAGATGAGATAAAATTTGAAAATATACTTTTGGATTTTACTATTGAATCGGAAGAAGAAACTAAGAGTGTTATTGAGATTGCTTTGAACGCAGCGAAACATGTACCGATAAGCTTAAAAAATAAATACACGAGAGGACATCATTACAAAGGTGTTGATTAAAGTCTTAAACAAACAAGATGAATATAGTGCTTACCATATCGCAAAAGCGTTTTATCCAAATGAGGAAATAAAAGTTCTTCAAGATGAAAATGGAAATTCGCTACGCGATATTTATTTAATGCTTAAAAAAGAAAGTAAAAAGGATATGCCATGGGGCATGCTTACGGGGATTAGACCTACTAAACTTGCATGGAAGTGGCTTGATGAAAATCCATTATCAAATTTTAAAAACGAAGAAGAACAAAAAAGAAGTTTTGCAAAATGGATTTACGAAGATAAATTTGTAAGCGAGCAAAAGGCTAATTTAGCTTTTGAGATAGCTATTAAAGAAAGAGCCCTTATATCAACGCCATGGGTGAGTGCTTATGACAGACCATATTCACTCTATGTTGGAATTCCGTTTTGCCCAAGTGTATGTAATTATTGCTCCTTTTCAAGCGGAAGTATTAAAGCATATAGTGATTATGTAGATAATTATGTTAACGCACTTATAAAAGAGTTAGACGCTATTTCAAAAATGATGGTAGATAAAGAGGGCCGGCCTAAACTTCCTACATCAATATATGTTGGAGGTGGAACGCCAACATCTCTTAGTCCAAAGCAACTAGAAGAAATCATATATTTTATTTTTGATAAATTTGTCTTAAAGTGTGCAGCCCAGGAATTTACTGTAGAGGCGGGACGCCCAGACAGTATAACAAAAGAAAAATTAGAAATTCTTAAAAAGTATGGCGTGAATAGAATTTCAATTAACCCCCAATCTATGCAACAAAAAACACTTGATAGAATCGGAAGAGCTCATAGCGTAGAAGATATAATAGAAAAATATAATCTGGCAAGAGAACTTAAATTTGATAATATAAATATGGACATAATCGTAGGACTTCCAGGCGAAGATTTAGACGATGTAAAAGATACATTGGAACAAATTAAAAAGCTTAGCCCTGATAGTTTAACGGTACATTCACTTGCACTTAAAAGATCATCAAAGATGGGAATAGATAATAAATATAATGGCGAACGAATTGACGAAGATAAAAAAATGGTAGAAGAAATGATAGAGTTAGCATCTAAAAGCGCAGCGAAGATGGAAATGGAGCCATATTATTTATACAGGCAAAAAAACATTGCCGGCAATTTTGAAAATGTTGGTTATGCGAAAAATAAAAAAGCATGTTTATATAATGTTTTGATTATGGAAGAACTTCAAAGTATAATTGCTTTAGGAGCGGGAGCATCATCAAAAATAGTTTTAGATAAACCGATGCCAAATCCTTATAGAAAAAATAACCAGGACACTACAATATTAAGATGCGAAAACGTAAGCAATATAAAAGATTATATTGACCGTGTAGATGAAATGATAGAAAGAAAAAGAAAGTTGTTGGAGATAGCAAAATGAAAATTCACGGACTTCAAAAAATGACATTATTAGATTATCCGGGTAAGGTTGCATGCACCGTTTTTTTAGCAGGCTGTGATTTTAGATGTCCGTTTTGCCATAACTCAGAACTAATAACGGGCGACGCAGAAGTTGTTATGGATGATAAAGAGCTTTTAGATTTCTTAAAGAAAAGACAAGGCATATTAGAAGGCGTAGCAATCACAGGAGGCGAACCACTTCTTAGAAAAGATATAAAAGAACTTTTAGTTGCTATTAAAGAATTAGGATATCCGGTTAAACTAGATACAAACGGAAACCATCCTGCATTGTTAAAAGAATTAGCGGGTGAAGGATTAGTTTCTTATGTGGCAATGGACGTTAAAAATTCAAAAGAAAGATATGGCCAGACAATAGGCTTTGAAGAGTTTGATATAACGAAAGTGGATGAAAGCATAAAATTTTTATTGAACTCAGATATCAATTACGAATTTAGAACAACAGTATTAAAAGAGCTGCATGATGAGAGCTCTTTTGAAGGAATAGCTAGTTGGATAAAAGGCGCTAAGAATTATTATATTCAAAACTTTGTAGATAGAGATACGGTTGTATATGACGGCCTACATGGATTTGATGAAGAAGAATTAAAAAAGTTTTCTGATATAGCTAAACCATATGTAAAGAATATAGGAATAAGATAAAAGGAGAAGTATATGATTATTCAAAAACAAAGCGAAATAGCAAAAATGATAGAACAGGCTATGCTTAAAGATGGGGCAAAGCGCTCTATGCAAAAGCCGTTATTTAATACGATTCTTAATGAGTTTCTCTTAAAGAGAGATGGAAACGGCCCATTAGATTACGGCGACTATAAAGAAACATTTGAAAAAACATATAAAGAGTTTAATACAATCGATGGATTTACAACTTATTATGTAGAACCAAGCGAAAATTATGAAAAGGTTATTTTTGACCTTCACGGCGGCGCATATGTATTTTCGGCAGGAAAAGAGCATTACGCTTACATAGTTGAAATTTCTAAAGCATTAAACGCAAGAGTATATGTTCCGGATTATCCGTTAGCACCAAAGTGCTCATGTAAAGACGCTTATGATTTCTTAAATAAACTTTACCCAGAAATCTTAAAAGCAGAAGAAGGAAAAGATATTATCTTCATGGGCGATTCGGCAGGTGGTGGCCTTGCATTTGCTTACTCAGAATATTTATTCGAAAACAATATGCCGGGTCTTCCAGTAGCTCGTGTATTTTATTCACCATGGGTTGACTGTTCAGGAGAAAACAAAGAACAATGGGCTTTAAGAGACGTTGATCCATTGTTAGACCTATATGGACTTTACATGTGTGGCAGAATGTGGATTGGCGATGACCTTGGCACAGATCCAAAGATAAATGTAATCTTTGGTGACATGAAATCAAACATTAAAACACTTCTTTTTGCAGGTACAAAAGAGCTTCTTTATCCTGACGTAAAAAGATCTTACGACAAACTTGTAGCTAATGGTTGTGAAGTAGAACTTGTACTAGGGGAAGGAATGTTTCACTGCTATCCAGTCTTCGTTCCAGACGTAGGCGCCGAAGCATTGGGTATTGTAAAAGAGTTTTTGGATAAATAAATCGTAGTTTAGTTTACTTATAAAGTCTCACTATTTGAACACTAGGTTCTATAGTGAGATTTTTTTGTATAAATTTACTAAAAACAGTCATTTTTTTTGTTTTTTATGACAAAATTAGGGCATGCTAAAAACACAAGATATAGTATTTTTTTACGAAATTATTAACAATTCACACAATATCTTGACATTTGGAATTTTTGCTTTATAATCAAAAATGTTCACAAAAAAATTCAGAAAAATAAAGAAAAAGAGAAAAATTGGGAGGGAAATATGTACCGTGTATTAAAACGTGACGGCGCAGAAGTTGAATTTAATATCTCTAAAATTAGCGCCGCAATTACTAAAGCTTTTGAAGCATGCGAGAAACAATATCATCCATCTGTTATCGATATGCTTTCACTTCGTGTTACTGCTAAATTCGAAGAAAAAATCAAAGATGATGTTGTTTCTGTAGAAGATATCCAAGACAGCGTTGAAGAAATTCTTTCCGAAGCTGGTTATGCTGATGTTGCAAAAGCTTATATCCTTTATCGTAGACAACGTGAAAAAGTTCGTAATGTTAAAGCTGCTATGCTTAACTATAAGGACTTAGTTGACGATTATCTTAAAATCAATGACTGGAGAGTTAAAGAAAATTCTACTGTTACTTACAGTGTTGGTGGTTTAATTCTTTCTAACTCTGGTGCTATTACAGCTAACTACTGGCTTAGTGAAATTTATGATGATGAAATAGCCGATGCTCATAGAAGCGCTGCTATTCATATTCATGATTTGAGTATGCTTACGGGTTACTGTGCTGGATGGAGTTTAAAACAACTTATCCAAGAAGGTCTTGGCGGCGTACCTGGAAAGATCACTTCTGCACCAGCATCCCACCTTTCAACATTATGTAACCAAATGGTTAACTTCTTAGGTATTATGCAAAATGAATGGGCTGGCGCTCAGGCTTTCTCATCATTTGATACTTACCTTGCTCCTTTTGTTAAAGTTGATAACTTAACACAAAAAGAAGTTAAACAATGTATCCAGTCATTCATCTACGGTGTTAACACTCCTTCACGTTGGGGTACGCAAGCACCATTTACAAACATCACATTAGACTGGGTTGTTCCTAAAGACCTTGCTAATCTTCCTGCACTCGTTGGTGGAAAAGAGATGGATTTCACTTACGCTGACTGCCAGAAAGAAATGGATATGGTAAATAAAGCTTTCATCGAAATCATGATTGAAGGCGATGCTAACGGAAGAGGATTCCAATATCCAATCCCTACATATTCAATTACAAAAGATTTCAATTGGGCTGAAACAGAAAATAATAAATTATTATTTGAAATGACAGCTAAATATGGTACACCTTACTTCTCAAATTATATAAATTCTGATATGGAACCTTCAGACGTTCGAAGCATGTGCTGCAGACTTCGTCTTGACCTTAGAGAACTTCGTAAAAAATCAGGTGGTTTCTTTGGTTCTGGCGAATCAACAGGCAGTGTTGGTGTTGTTACAATCAACCTTCCTAGAATTGCTTATCTTGCAGCAACTGAAAAAGAATTCTACGAGCGTTTAGATAAATTGATGGATATTTCTGCACGAAGCTTAAAGACAAAACGTACAGTTATTACAAAACTTCTTGATAACGGATTATATCCATATACAAAGAGATATTTAGGAACTTTTAATAACCACTTCTCAACAATCGGTCTTATCGGTATGAACGAAGTTGGACTTAATGCTAAGTGGTTAGGCGAAGATTTAACAAGCGAAAAGACCCAGGAATTTGCTGTTAACGTATTAAATCATATGAGAGAACGTCTTAGCGATTACCAAGAGCTTTACGGAGATTTATATAACCTTGAAGCTACTCCTGCTGAGTCAACAACATATCGTTTTGCTAAACATGATAAGGAAGAATTCCCTGAGATAATCACAGCAAACGAAAATGGAACACCTTATTACACAAACTCATCTCACCTTCCTGTTGGATACACAGAAGATGTATTCTCAGCTTTGGATGTACAAGATAAGTTACAAACATTATATACATCAGGAACAGTTTTCCATGCTTTCTTAGGTGAAAAACTTCCTACATGGGAAGCAGCGGCTACACTTGTTAGAAAGATTGCTGAAAACTATAAACTTCCTTACTATACAATGTCACCTACATATTCTATTTGTAGAGAACATGGCTATCTTGAAGGAGAGCAGTATGAATGCCCAATCTGCGGTGAAAAGACAGAAGTTTATAGCCGTATCACAGGTTACTATCGTCCTGTTCAAAACTGGAATGATGGTAAAACTCAAGAGTTCAAAGATAGAAAAGTTTACGATATTGAAATCGCTACAACTAAAAGACCTGGTACTGCTTTAGCTGAAGAAAAGCTTAGAAGCATTTCTCCGTTGGATATGGGTGTGGCAGCAGTTGCTTCAGAAAGTTTAGCTAATGCTATTGAAGAAGCTACTGAAGAAGAAAAATTTGATAATATTCTTGAAGAAGCTACAGACGAAATAGAATTTTTCGAAGATGAATTAGTTAATGAAGAAGTAGTTAACGAAGAAGAATACGAAGCTTTCGAAGAAAATTATGAAGAAGATGAAGTTTGCGTAGATCCTGAAAAAATTGCAGCTTTCTTCGCAGCTGAGGAATTAGCACAAGAACCAGAAGAATTAAAAAATATTGTAAATGAATTTGAAGAAGCTGACTGTGTAATAGGACCTCAAGACGAAGTTTTACATGAGGCGGTTGCAGCAGAAAATCTTACAAAGACAAACCTTTTATTATTCGCAACAAAGACTTGTCCAAACTGTCGCCAGGCCGAGGCACTTATGAATGATGCGGGAATAGCATTCGAAAAGATTTATGCTGAAGAAAATCCGGAACTTGCAATGCAGTACGAGATTAGACAAGCTCCAACATTAATTGTTGATGGAGTAGGAATTGATAAGAAGGTTGGACTGGGAGAAATTAGACAATACATCAGCCAGGCTTTATAAGAAAAAGTTATTAGAAAAGGGCCTGTGAAAAACAGGCCCTTAAATTTTCTAAAATAGAAGGGGAAATTATGTACGACGTTATTGTAATCGGAGCGGGCCCAGCGGGTCTTACTGCAGCGCTATATGCCGCTAGGGCAGGCAAAATGGTTAAGATTTTTGAAAAAGAAAATATTGGCGGCCAGATTCTTTATTCACCGTTAGTAGAAAATTATCCGGGAATACCTCATATGCCAGGTTCATTGTTTTCTGAGCAATTATCTGAGCAAGTTAGAAATCTTGGCGTAGAAATAAAGATGACGGAAGTTACAAAGATAGAAAAAGAAGAAGGATTTTTTGTTTTACATACACCTATCGGAGTTGAACAAACAAAAACTGTTATTTTAGCAACAGGCGTTCAGCATAAAAGACTTGGAATTGAAGGCGAAGAAAACTTAGTTGGCGCAGGCGTTTCTTATTGTGCAGTATGCGATGGTGCTTTCTATACGGGCGAAGATGTTGCGGTAATAGGTGGCGGAGACACAGCCCTTCAAGATGCAATCTTTTTAGCATCTACAAGTTCACATGTAATACTTATACATAGACGTGATGAATTTAGAGCAGAAGCATCACTCGTTAGAAAAGCGGTGGAAAATCCAAAGATAGAAATTATTAGAAATCATGTAGCTGATAGTTTTATTGTAGAAAACGGATTTGTAAATGGACTCTTTATTAAAGATAAAACTTTAGGATTTATTCAAGAAATTAACGTTAAAGGTATCTTCGTTGCAATTGGACAAAAACCACAAAATGAAGCGTTTGCAAATCTTATTGATCTTGATGAAAACGGATATTTTGATTCAGCTGAAGATGCACTCACAAAAATTCCTGGAATTTTTGTTGCCGGAGACGCTAGAAAGAAAAGCGTTCGCCAGCTTACAACAGCAGTAGGCGATGGCGCATGTGCGGCCCTTTCAGCATGCAAATATATTGATGCGCAATAATTATGAAAGTATTAGAAACAAAAGAAAAAATATTTTTAGACGTTAATGGCGAAAAAATTTTTGGCATCTTAAATGTTCCGGAACATGAAGAAGGCGATAAGATGCCAATCGTTATTATGATGCACGGCATAAAAATGAGTACCGGCCAGTACCCATATTTTGAACTTATGCAAATGTTGATGGAAAAGAAAATTGCCACATTTAGATTTGACTTTTATGGCCATGGAAGAAGTGACGGTGAATTTGAAAGATATCTTTTATCTAAAGGCGCAGAAGATGCCGAAGCTGCACTTAACTATGTACAAAGCAAAGGACTCTTTTCTGACATAATAATGCTTGGTCATTCGATGGGTGCTAATATAGCGATAATTAAAGCTTCGGAGCATCCAGATATAATAAAACATCTTATTTTACTAGCACCAGCGACAGTACTTTATACAATGAAAGAGAGAGGCGTATCTTTCGGAATGAAAATCGATTTTGATAATCTCCCTGATCGCATAGTATATAATGAGGACTTTGTTCTTAGAAAAGAATATTTTCTTCAACTTAAAAATTATAATTATAATGAGCTTGCAAAAGATTTCCCTGGTCAGGTTTGTATAATAATTGGAGAAAATGATGAACGAATTCCTCTTTCTTACGCCGAAGAATTAAATTCTAAATATCCTAATAGCGAACTAAATGTTATCCTAGGCGGAACCCATATGCTAAATGAATGTGGAGAACAGGTCGTATCAATCGCAAAAGAATTCATAGAAAAAATTTATTAGATGATAATGCATATAAAAATAATCAATAAAAGCAAAAAGCGCTCCATCAAATGGAACGCAATTAGGAACTCTTTCTACAACTAGTAGATGAGCTATATATACCATACAATAGGTAAAAGAATTGTGTCAATAAAAATAGTATAGGAAATAAGAAATCTGACATTGAACTATCCGGATATATTTGTTATATTATTGTTAACAATTCCCTCAGGCCTCTGCGGAAACGCATGCACACTTGAGGGCTTTTTTATTTTTATATGAGAATGTTTGTTAAAACATAAAACTAGCAAATAAAAAAATTAATAATAAGAAATATAAAACTTTAATTATTCGATTGAGTTATCTAAGTCAAAGATTACTGCGACTATATTAGATACCGACAGCAGATAGAAAATTCATAATTATGTGATATAATAACGCTATATTTTAGAGATATTCAAGAGAAGGAGATGCAACATGGGTTTTCCAGAAGAAATTAAAAGAATCAGACAGAGATGCTTTTTAACACAGCACGATTTTGCAAAAGAAGTACAAGTGGCATTTTCTACTGTAAATAGATGGGAAGGCGGTAAAGCAAAGCCTAACCTTATTGCAATGAAAAATATAAAGGAGTTCTGCCTTAAGAATGATATTAACTATGCTGGCGTCGAAGAGGCATGGCTTGATTTTAAGGTGGAGGGAAAATCAAAATGATTAATATAAGAAAACTAGAATCAGAATTATGGGAATCAGCTGATTTATTACGTGCAGGTTCAAAGTTAACATCAAATCAATACTGTATGCCTGTGCTAGGACTTATTTTCCTTCGATACGCATATAGCAGATATAAAATGGTTGAAGCAGAAATCTTAAAAGGACGCCCGTCTCGTAGAGGAAGAATTATGCCTGTCGAGGCAAGTGACTTTGCTGCTAAAAGTGCGTTATATCTTCCAAAGGAAGCGCAGTATGATTATTTATTGAATCTTCCTGAAGATATTGCTGCGGCAGGACTTGTTAATAAAGATGGTCACAAAATGAATAGTTTAGGAGAAGTGGTCAACAATGCTATGCAACTCATTGAGAATCAGAGCGAGCAGTTAATCGGTGTACTTCCTAAAAGTTATACAGATTTCTCTAATGAGATTCTGTCAGAACTTCTTCGCATATTTAATAACTCTGCACTTGACGAAGTTGGTGGAGATATTATCGGAAGAATCTACGAGTATTTCTTAAATAAATTTGCAAAGAATATCGCATCAGATGATGGTGTTTTCTTTACACCTAAGTCTCTTGTAAAGATGATAGTTAATATTATTGAACCTACAAGCGGTGTCTTACTTGATCTAGCCTGTGGTTCTGGTGGCATGTTCATTCAATCTGGTGATTTTGTTAATGCTACTGGAATGAACGCTAACAGCACTATGACATTCTATGGTCAAGAAAAGGTTGAATATAATGCTCAGCTTTGTCTTATGAATATGGCAGTTCATGGACTTACAGGTGTTATTAAATCCGGTGATGAAGCTAACAGTTTCTATCATGATGCCCATAATCTTGATGGTTGCTGTGATTATGTTATGGCAAATCCACCTTTCAATGTAGATAAGGTAAAAGCTGAATCTACCGAAAGTGCTAAACGTTTACCTTTTGGTATGCCAAGTATAAATAAGAATAAAGAAGTTGGTAATGGTAACTACTTATGGATTTCATATTTCTACAGTTACCTTAATGAAAGAGGTCGTGCCGGTTTTGTAATGGCTTCTTCTGCTACAGATAGCCAAGGCAAGGATAAAGATATCAGAGAAAGCCTTGTTAAGACAGGCCATGTAGATGCGATGATTAGTGTAGGTAATAACTTCTTCTATACTAAGTCATTGCCTTGCTCACTTTGGTTCTTTGATAAAGGTAAGTCAGATAGCATCAAGGACAAAATTCTTTTCATCGATGCCAGAAATTACTATACAGTTGTTGACCGTACTCTTAACGAATGGTCTGAATGGCAACTTAAAAACTTGAATGCCATCGTATGGCTATATCGCAGAGAGATTGATAAATACAAGGCTCTTCTTGATGAGTACCACGCTGCTCTTGGCAGTGACAAGCCATTTGCAGAACAAGTACATGAACTTTCTGAAAAAGCAAAAGCACTTCGTTCCGAAGCAAAGAAAGCAGTTGAATCAGCAGAAAAACGTGAAAAGAAAAAGACTCAAGAAGTTTATGATATTGAGCTTGCAGAACTTACCGATATTCTCACAGTAGCAAAGGAAGCAAACTGGCTCTATGAAAAATTCGGTGATGGTGTATATGCAGATGTTCTCGGTCTTTGCAAGGTGGCAACTATTTCTGAAATTGAAGAAAAAGGATGTTCTCTTACTCCGGGTGCTTATGTCGGTGTTGCTCCTATTGAAGATGATGGTGTGGACTTTGAAGAACGCATGGCTGAAATCCATCGAGAATTATTGTCATTACAGGCTGAATCAAATGACTTGATGGATACCATCTCACAAAATATGAAGGAGATGGGATTATGAGATATGAAAAATCTACATTAAAAGATATTACACAGATTAGGACAGGAAAACTTGACTCGAATGCTGCTGTACCGAATGGTCAATATCCATTTTTTACTTGTGATCCAACGACTTTAAGAATAAACACTTGGGCATATGACACCGAGGCTGTGTTATTAGCAGGCAATAATGCAAGCGGTAATTATACAGCAAAATATTACAATGGTCAGTTTAATGCATATCAGCGAACATACATTATAGAAAGTGCAGACAAGGATGTGCTTGATGTTCGGTATTTGGCGTATGCTATGAACCAGGAACTTAAATTGTTGAAAACAATGTCTGCAGGCTCAACAACCAAGTTTTTGAAGATAGGTATGCTCCATAATTTAGAGATTTCTCTCCCTGGCATTGATGTCCAGAGAAAAATATCAGGTGTATTAGCCGCCTATGACAATCTCATCGAAAACAACCAAAAGCAAATCAAACTCCTTGAAGAAGCAGCACAGCGCTTATATAAAGAATGGTTTGTGGATTTGCGTTTTCCGGGATATGAGGATGTAAAGATTGTTGATGGTATACCTGAGGGATGGAAAAAAGAAAGATTAGTTGACATAGCTAACGTTCAATACGGGTATGCCTTTGACGGTTCTCAATTCAATGATAGTGGCAATGGAATGCCTATTATACGTATCAGGAATATACCTTCTGGAAATACATCAGATTACACGACAGAAGATGCTGATGTTAAATACTTAATAAGTAATGGTGAAATATTAGTGGGTATGGATGGTGAATTCCATATTAATTCATGGTCAGGAGACAATGCATATTTAGTTCAACGAAGTTGCTGTTTCCGTCCTAAGAAAAAAGAAATGAATGGATGGCTTCTCTGGGCAATCAATGAACCAATTAAGTTTTATGAGAAGACGGTAGTAGGTGCTACTGTATCACATTTGGGGAAGAAACACATTGATGCAATTGAACTATTAACCGGACCAGAAGAATTATATATTCCATTTCAACAATACTTTGATAAGAGACAACATTTACTAAATCAGAACTTTTTGCTTGCTGAAGCTCGTGACCGCTTATTACCTAAACTAATGAGCGGTGAAATCGAGGTTTAGGAATGACGAAAATCAATGGTTACTACTAATTGGTTTATATAGAGGATTTTAATGGTGAAACTACAATTTTTGCAAATTGCAAATAATAAATTAAAAAAAGAAGGTGCCAAATAATGAGCTATGATTATTCAGAGAATATACTTGTTCAGGAAAGCGCAGGTAACTTATTGCGTGATGAATTAGGCTGGGATGTTCAGTTTGCTTATAATACTGAAGTGCTAGGTAAGAACGGCACTTTCGGTCGAGAAAGCTATAAAGATATTTTGCTTACTCGATATTTTAGAGAGGCACTTAAAAAATACAATCCTTGGATAAACGAAAATCAGATTATTGAAGCTCAGCAGATTTTAGAAAAGAGGTTGTCTACATCTTCATTGTTGCAGGTGAATGAAGAAAAATACTTTTTAATTCGTGATGGCATTCCTGTTACTGTTAAAAAATCAGACGGTCAAACTGAAACTAAGAAAGCTGCAGTTATTGATTTTCAAAATCCAAGCAACAACTATTTCCTTGCAATAAAGGAATTAAAAATTCACGGGGATTTATATCGTAGAAGAACGGACATTGTTGGCTTTGTTAATGGTATTCCACTTCTCTTTGTAGAACTTAAAAAGAATACTGTAGATGTTCAAAATGCTTATGATGATAACTATACAGATTATCAAGATACTATTCCTCATCTGTTCTATTACAATGCATTCATTATGCTTTCCAATGGAACAGAAGCTAAGGTTGGTACACTTGGCAGTAAGTTTGAATTTTTCCATGAATGGAAGCGTCTTGCTGAAGAAGACCAGGGAAATGTCGCTCTTGAAACAATGCTTCGAGGTATCTGTAAAAAGGAAAACTTCTTAGATTTATTTGAGAATTTTATTTTGTATGACCACTCTGATGGTAACGCTGCAAAGATACTTGCTCGTAACCACCAATACCTTGGTGTAAACGAAGCTATGAAAGCTTATGCAGCTCGAAAACTTAATGATGGTAAGTTGGGAGTTTTTTGGCATACACAAGGCTCAGGTAAAAGTTACTCTATGGTGTTCTTTGCAAAAAAGGTTCGTAGAAAGATGGAAGGCACACCAACCTTTGTTATTCTAACAGACCGTGACGAACTGAATACACAGATAAGTGATACGTTTGAAAATTGTGGACTTCTTGGAAAAGATATAAAGGCTTCACAATTTATTGCTACAAGCGGAGAAGACCTTGTAAAGAAACTGCAAGGTAATCCAAGCTTTGTCTTTACTTTGATTCAGAAGTTTAATAAGCCAAATGAAGCACCAATATATCCTGATCACGATGTCATCATTATGTCAGATGAAGCACACCGAAGTCAGTATGGTTTATTTGCTGATAATATGATGAAATTGTTGCCTACTGCTGCGCGTATCGGATTTACAGGTACGCCATTGCTTTCGAGCGATAATATTACTGCTCGTACATTTGGAGGATATGTATCAGTCTATGATTTCAAAAGAGCCGTTGAAGATGGTGCTACTGTACCTCTTTATTACGAAAATCGTGGTGAAAAGATTGTTGATTTACACAATCCTGAAATCACAAATCAAATTCTTGATGCCATTGAAAATGCAGACCTTGATGTAGACCAGCAGGATAAACTTGAAGCAGAATTTGCAAAAGAAATTCACTTACTCACAGCCGAGCCTAGATTGAAATCTATTGCACGTGACTTTGTGAATCACTATTCTGATTTGTGGACAAGCGGCAAAGCTATGTTTGTTTGTTTGAATAAGGTTACCTGTGTTCGTATGTATAATTATGTTCAGGAATACTGGAAAGAAGAAATAAAAATATTAAAAGATAGTTTGAAAGATGCAAGTCAACAAGAGGCCCTCGAACTTGAAAGAAAAATCAAATGGATGGAAGAGACGGAAATGGCTGTTGTAATCAGTCAAGAACAGAATGAAATTCAGACATTCAGAAAATGGGATTTAGACATAAAAACTCACCGTACAAAGATGGAAAAGCGCGAACTAGATAAAGAATTTAAGGATTCAAAAAATCCACTTCGTGTTGTATTTGTATGTGCAATGTGGCTTACCGGCTTTGATGTTAAATGTCTTTCATGTCTGTATCTTGACAAGCCATTAAAGGCTCATACTCTTATGCAGACCATTGCACGTGCAAATCGTGTAAATGAAGGAAAAAGTAATGGTTTGATTATAGATTATATTGGTATTGTAAAAGCTTTGAGAGAGGCTCTTGCAAATTATACTGCTAACGTAGGTGGCAACGGTGGTTCAGACCCAACGGTAGATAAAGATGAACTGATTGCTCGTATTATAGAAACAATAGGAAAAACAGATGCATTTTTAAGCGAAAATGATTTTGATTTAGAAATGCTCATCAATGCCTATGACTTTATGAAGTTGTCATATCTTCAAGAAGCGGCAAATGCAGTATGCGGTTCGATTGAAGATAAGAAAACATATACTACATATGCATCAGAACTAAATCGTCTTATGAAATATACTGATAGAGATGATATCACAGGACACACTCGTAAACAGTATGAAGCAATTGCTGCTATCTATGCTGAATTACAGAAAAAGCGTAAGCATATCAATACGATAGACCTTATGATTGAAATCAATGGAATTATAAGTGCCTATGTTGAAATTCAACACACACCTACAATGGTACAAGAAGAGCCACGAAGATTTGACATTAGTGCCATTGATTTTGATCTTCTTCGAAGAGAATTTGCGAAGATTAAGAAAAAGAATCTTGTGCTAAAAGATTTAGAAGAAGTCATCCAACAGAAACTTGATAGTATGCTTTTGGCCAATCCAAATCGTATTAACTATTATGAACATTATCAGCAGATTATTGATGATTATAATAGTGAACAGGATAGAGCCACAATTGAGAAAACTTTCATGGAACTGATGGATTTGGCAAATCAGATGAGCCAAGAAGAACAACGTTATGTACGTGAAGGATTTACAAGTGATGAGGAACTATCTCTTTATGATATGCTGTTTCGCGATGATTTAAGCAAAACGGATATCAAAAAGTTAAAAGAAGTTGCAACTTCACTTCTTCAAAAAATTAAAAATAAAATTGCTGAATTTGACCATTGGACAGACAAGCAAGAAACAAAAGCAGCTATTGATAATCTTATTCGTGACACACTTTGGACAGAACTTCCAGAGTGTTATGATGAGGTAAGTATCTCTATGTATCGTCAACGGATTTATGAATATGTGTACACGAGATACAGAGTAGTTGCTTAATAGGAATGGTGGATAAATGAAAGCAAAAAAATGGCTAACGATTATCTCTAAGCGAAAGATTCTTTAATTAAGACCATTTTTAAATTTATTATAATATAATAATAGTCTTTTTAATTGTTTTACATCGTCGTGTCTACAAAGCTCAACAAGCTTAAATAATTCGGGGTTTTCCTTTTTATCAATAATAATTTGATTTGGAGAAGCATCTTCAGTTAATCCTACCAAGTAATCTACAGAAGTATTAAAACGTTGAGCAATTATTTCAACGGTTTGAAGTGAGGGAATTCTTTCACCATATTCGTATCTACAATATCCGATTTTTGAAAGGTTGAGTTTTCTAGAAGCTTCAGTTTTAGTTATACCAAGCTTTTCTCGTATTAATCTTAAGCGTTCAGGAATCAATTGATTTGCCATATAAAATCTCCTTTAACACATAATTGACAGTAACCATTGGATAATATACTATTATTGGTATCCAATGGTTACTTTACCATATGGAATAATACATATCAAGAAGGAGACGTAAAATTATATGAAAAATGAAAAAAGAAATATATCAATTATAAAAGATGCGGATGGAAATAATATTGTAATAATTAATGATATTAAGTTTAAAGGAAGAAGAGCAGTGAATTGGAATGATGTAAAACAATATCTAAAAGAATATGTAGGAGATTTTTATACCATTGCACAAACAGAGGACGTGATATACATAGGGTCGGATTTACCAGATGAATATACAGGGTCAGAATATACTAAAAGTTTACGTGGCGGAAATGCAAAAGCAAAAGCTAATGCAGCACAGGGTATTCCTGAATTACTTAGTATAGCTACAGGAAAATATTTTAGGGCAAATAAATCCACCAAGCATATAAGGGATGGAAAACTTGGATGGTATAGATACGACTCTAGATTTGCATTACCTGTTTATGGAAATAATAATGAGGTGGAAAGGTACAAGGTGTTTCATGCATCAATGTTAATAAGACATGCGGCTAATGGGAAAATGTATTTGTATGATATCATAGACATAAAAAAAGAAACAGGCAACCCCCTCGGCTCATAAGAACCTACCGGACAAAAAACCCATTTCTCGATACGATAGTAACATATTAGTATTTATTGTCAAGAGAATGATAAAAAATTAAATAAAAAAGAGGCTTCAAATTGAAGCCTCTTTTTTTATGATTATTATTCGATTGGGTTATCTAAGTCGAAGATTACTGTGCTGTAATCATATTCTTTTTCGCCGTCAACTACATGACGTGGAATAATTGTTGCATGAACATCAAGAGGAAGAGCTGCTCTGGCAGCTTCAGCCTGTTTCTTTTTAATTCCACGAACCATAACGTTTGCGGCTGGACCTTCTTCGAGCTGAACGATAGCTAAAACATAAGGTTTAATATCGTTCATTTCAGGTTTCATAGTAATTGGTGAAGGAAGTACAAAGTCAATTAATTTTCCTTTTCCACTAATTTCAACCCACTCCATTTCAGGAGATCCACAAGTATTACAACCTAATACAGGAGGCCATTCATAAGCACCGCATTTTGTGCATTTACGTGCAGTTAATTTTCCTTCTGCAAGATTATTATAATATGTTTGAATAACTTTTTCTAATTTAACTCCCATGGTAGACCTCCTTATTCTTTAGTACGAAGAATTATAGATGCTAAGTTTTGAGCGCCACCGAAACCTCTAAGGAATGTTGTCTTAGGAGTATTCTTAACCTGAGTTTCGCCCATTTCTCCACGCATCTGTTTAACAGCTTCATAAATATCAGCAACACCTGATGCAGCGTGAGCATGTCCGAATGAACATCTTCCACCGTTTGTATTAATAGGTTTGTCACCATCAAATTTTGTACGGCCATCGATGAAGTATTTCCATCCTTCACCTGCTGGAAGGTATCCGCTAACTTCTGCAGCAAGGAGCTGAGATGTGATAAAGAAGTCGTTAGCCAAAAGTAAATCGATTTCATCAGGTTTAACGCCTGTAAGTTCGTATACCTGGCGAGTAGCTTCCTGTGTTCCATAAAGTTCAACGTGAGGCTGGGTAGCTTCACGAGTAGCATTACCAATACCTAAAACTTCGATAGGCTTTTTGTCTGTGAATTGTGAAGCCATTTCAGTTGGACATACGATAAAAGCAGCAGCGCCGTCGCATTTAAGCTCTAAGCCTGAAGCTCTTAAATATCCACTCATCTTAGGATTGTAGAATGATTTCATATATTCCATAACATCATCGAAACCATTTTCTTTAGCGATTTCTTCATAAGTTTGTTTTGAATATGAAAGAGGATTCTTAACTGCGTTGTATCTTGAGTTAAGAGCTATATGGATTAATGTATCGTCCATTTCTTCGTCTGTAAGATGGTATGTTGATTTATACCATGCAGCAGCATCGTCTTGGTGGATGTTTGGACCACACATAAGTGGACGAGAATAAGCTCTGTCATAAATCCATTTAAGTGATTCAAAGAAATCAGCATCTTCGAATTTCTTTCTGATATGTGCAGGACAATCAGGAAGGGCAATACAATCACCAAATTCAACACAACCTGAAAGTACTACGTTATATTTTCCTGAAGCAACAGCGTTAACAGCCTGCTCAAGAGCAAGATAACCAGTACAGCAAGCTTCTGAATGGTGGATAGAGCCTTTACCTCTCATACCGAACCATTCTGAAATTTGAATATTAGGTGTGATGTAGTTTGAACCGTAGAATGGGTTAGCCTGTCCATGGAAGAAATAATCAACGTCCTTAGGAGTAACGCCAGCGTCTTCCATTGCCTTGTAAGCTGCATATCCGAAAAATTCGCCTTCAGAATATCCGGTTGTTTCTGGATTTTCAAGAGTACGCATAAAAGGTGTACAGCCAACACCAATAATTGATACGCTTCTTGAATAAGGGTGAAGCGTTGTTTTGTTAATGTTGTTCATTTTGATTCCTCTCTTAATTTATTTTGTTATAGGTAAATTTTACCACAATAATATATAAAAAAATACTATCAATATTAAAAGAAATGCACTACAATATAAGAAGGAATTTGCGCGTTATTTTTAATGTGCGTTTTATTTGTGTAACAAAAAAAGAAGAGGAGTAAAAAAGTGAGCAGACTTACCTTAACAAACAATAATAATGTTGAGACGACTCTAGACGGTATTTACAACTACATGGAAAGACATCTGATTTTTAATCCAACGGATACATGTCCAATCGATATGGTTTCGGCTTTCTTAAGACTTTATATGACACAAAGTTGTGGAAAGTGTACCGCATGTAGAGTTGGCTTAAATCAACTTAGCAAATTAAATGAATTAGTCCTTTCTGGTAGTGCAACCGAAGAGACGTTAGAAAAAATGGAATCCCTTGCTAGAAACATTTCTGTTTCAGCGGACTGTGCTATTGGTGCAGAAGCAGCAAAGTTAGTTCTTAAAGCACTAAAGGGATGCGAAGACGATTATAAATCACATGTTAACGACCATTTCTGTCTTGCAGAAAGAACAGATTCAATTCCATGTGTTGCAGCATGTCCAGCAAACGTTAACATTCCAGCTTATATAGCATTAGTTGGAGCAAAAAGATATGAAGAAGCAGTTCAGGTTATCACAAATGATAACCCATTCCCTGTTGTATGTGCGTTGATATGTGAGCATCCTTGCGAGAACAGATGTAGAAGAACACTTCTTGATGCACCTGTTAATATCAGAGGATTAAAAAGAACAGCAGTAGAAAATGCCGCAAAGGTTATTCCACCGGAGCGCCTTAGTGAAACTGGAAAGAAAATAGCAGTAGTAGGCGGAGGCCCATCAGGCCTTACAGTTGCGTTCTATCTACAACTTATGGGACACCAGGTAACTGTTTTTGAAAGAAAGAAAAGACTTGGCGGAATGCTTATTTATGGTATTCCAGCATATCGCCTGCCAAGGAATTATTTACAAAAAGATATCGACGCAATTCTTTCAACAGGTATAGAAACAAAGCTTAATACAAATGTTGGTGTTGGCGAGTATACAATCGAAAAATTAAGAGAGCAGTATGATGCAGTTTATTTCTCGATAGGTGCACATAAAGCAAAAGATATCGGCATCGAAGGAGAAGATGCACCGAACGTAATTTCAGCAGTAGATTACCTTGGAAAATTAGGCGATGATGAAGTTGTTGATTTCACAGGAAAGAAAGTATGCGTAGTTGGAGGCGGAAACGTTGCTATGGACTGCGTACGTAGTGCAATTAGATGTGGCGCTAAATCGGTATCAATAATTTATAGACGAAGAAGAGAAGATATGACAGCTCTTCCGGAAGAAATAGAAGGAGCTATCGCAGAAGGAGCCGAGCTTTTAGATTTACATGCACCGCTTAAAATTGAAACAGATGAAAACGGCCAGGCAGTTGCTCTTTGGACAACGCCAAACATGGTTGGAAAAATTGATAATGGCCGTATGAAACCTGTTCCATCAGGACTTCCTGATAAGAGAATTGAATGTGATGTAATTATTAAAGCAATAGGCCAGGGAACAGATGTATCCGGATTTGACGAGGCAGGAATCCCAATAGAGCGTGGACTTATTAAAGCGGATAATGTAACAAGTATCGATATGATTCCTGGAGTTTTTGCTGGAGGAGATTGCGTAACTGGTCCAAAGACGGCAATCGCCGCTATTGCAGCGGGTAAAGTTGCAGCTGCTAATATTGATGAATATTTAGGATATCATCATAGCGTACATAGAGATATAGATATTCCGGATGTTGTGCTAAAAGATAGAGAATATTGCGGAAGAGTAAATATGGCAGAGAGAAGTCCTGAGGAAAGAAAACATGACTTTAACCTTATGGAAAATCCAATGACTGATAAGGAAGCATGTCAAGAATCAGGAAGATGTTTAAGATGCGATCATTACAATTGCGGAATAATTAAAGGAGGTCGAAAAGCATGGTAAATGTAATTATTAACGACATTCCTGTACAGGTAGAAGAAGGAACAAGTATTTTAGATGCAGCTAAACTAGCAGGCGTAAATATCCCAACTTTATGTTACATGAAAGATGTAAATAAAATTGGTGCATGTAGAGTATGTTTAGTTGAAATAAAAGGCATGGAGCAACTTTTTGCAGCATGTGACAATGTATGCGAAGAGGGAATGGTTATTTACACTAATACAACAAAAGTTGTAGATGCTAGAAGAACAAGCGTCCAACTTTTACTTAGCCAACATAAAGTTGAATGCCCAACGTGTGAAAGAAATGAAACATGCCAGCTTCAAAAAGTTGCTAATGATCTTGGCATTGTAAACATGGATAAATTCCAACAGGATTTCTTGGAAATTCCTTGGCCGGATGATGTTCCGATTATTAGAGATGAAAGCAAGTGTATAAGATGTTATAGATGTTTATCAGAATGCGAAAAGGTTCAAAGCGTTAATGTTTGGGACATGATTGGTTCTGGAATACATACAACAGTTGGCGTTAGAGAACATAAACCACTTAAAGATTCAAACTGTGTTTTCTGTGGACAGTGTGTAACACATTGCCCAACAAACGCTCTTTCAGTAAGAAAAGACATAAAAGAATTATTGTCTAAAAAAGGAGTGCTTAGAAATCCGGATAAAGTTTGTGTGGTTCAAATAGCTCCTGCTGTACGTGCTGCATGGGGAGAAACTTTAGGCCTTAGCCCAGAAGTTGCAACAGAAAAGCGTTTGGCAGCAGTTCTTAAGAAAATCGGATTTGATTATGTATTTGATACAAACTTCACAGCCGATTTAACAATCATGGAAGAAGGAACAGAATTCCTCCATAGATTTACACATAAAGATGAATATAGTTGGCCTATGTTTACATCATGTTGTCCTGGCTGGGTAAGATTTGTAAAAAAACAATATCCTAACTTCGTTCAAAATCTTTCAACAGCAAAATCTCCACAACAGATGTTTGGAGCAGTAACAAAAACTTATTTTGCTGGTAAGATAGGAGTTGACCCGGAAAAAATTTATTGTGTTTCCGTTATGCCATGTTCAGCAAAGAAAGCAGAAACTGAAATTTCAAATATCAATGATGCAAAAGAAGGCATAAAAGATGTTGACCTTTCAATTACTACAAGAGAACTTTGTAGCATGATTAAGGAACTTCAAATAGATGTTGAAAACTTAGCAGAAGAAGAGTTTGACTCTCCGCTTGGTACAGGTACGGGAGCAGCCGTTATCTTCGGCTCAACAGGTGGCGTTATGGAGGCAGCTCTTCGTACATGCTACTTTGTATTAACGGGACAAAACCCTGACGCTGACGAAACCTTTAAGGCCGTTAGAGCAGCAGGCATAGATAAACCTTGGATTGAGGCAGAATATAATGTTGCTGGAAATATAGTGAAAGCAGCAGTAGTAAATAGCCTTGGAAACACAAGAAAACTTCTACAAGCAATTGAAGATAAAGAAGTAGAATATGACTTCGTTGAAGTAATGGCATGTCCAGGAGGATGTGTTGGTGGCGGCGGCCAGCCAATCCATTTCAACGAAGAATGGGCAAGTAGTAGAGCTAAGATTCTTTATGATTATGATGCAAAGAATACTTTAAGATTTTCACATGAAAACCCAGATGTTCAAACTCTTTATAAAGAATTTTTAGGAGAGCCTTGTTCAGAAGTTTCACATCATTTACTCCATACAGACCATACTGGCTGGGAAGCATAAATGATTAAATTCTTAAAGGATAAAAAGAATAGAAAATTAATAATTACTGTTGGAATATTAATCGTAATAGTTGTTGTGGCATTAATTATTATAGGTGAAAGCCGAAAAAAACAATTAAGAGAAAATATTCCGAATTATTTTGCAGAAAAAGAAACTGTAAAAATTGATTGTTTTGGCGATTCTATTACTTATAGTTCAAACGGAATTACATATGATCAATGTATTAAAACATATCCAGAAGAGCTTAAGAATAAATTGCTTGAGAACTTCAGCAAAAATACTTACAAAGTAAAAAATATTGAAGTTAAAAATTTAGGAATTCCGGGCGATTGGATTTTGCCTGATAGTTATAAAAGATTATCGGGTGATGCTGACATTATAATTATGCTTTACGGTATAAATAATGTTTTCCAAAACCAACCGTATAAAGAAATAATAAAATCCAATATTGAAGAGATAAAAAAGACAGGTGCGAAACTTTACTTAGTACTTTATCCGATTTGCCCAGGCAATAAGTATATGGATTTGATGAACAAAATAAATGATTACATAGTTAAGGTTGCAAAAGAAACCGGTGAAGAATTAATTGATCCAAATAAAGAACTTTCGAAGATAAAAAATCTAAAAGAATACTTTGTAAAAGATGGAATCCATTTTACACCAGATGGATATGAAATCTTCGGAAAGATAATTGCGGATTATATTTATAATGACTATAAGAGATAAGACTAAAAAGAAAAAGAGGCGAATATTTTGAAAGATTTATTTGAAAAATGCTACGAGACACAATTGCAAGACATTATTAGGGAAGCGGATTTATATCCGTATTTCAGGGCATTAGAAAGCAGACAAGACGTTGAAGTTATTATGGAAGGCAAACGTCGAATCATGCTTGGCTCAAATAACTATCTTGGACTTACGGTAGAGCCAGAAATTATTGAAGCGGGAATTAAAACATTAGAAAAATATGGCACAGGCTGTTCTGGATCAAGATTTTTAAACGGAACACTTAAAATGCATTATGAACTTGAAGACGAACTTAAAACCTTCTTAAGAAAAGAAGACTGCATCACGTTCCCTACAGGATTTATGAGCAACCTAGGAATTATTGCTTCAATAGTAGGTCGTCATGACTACATGATTTTAGATAGAGAAGATCATGCATCAATATATGATGCAACAAGACTTAGCTATGGAAAGATGCTTCGTTATAAACATGCAGACATGGAAGACTTAGAAAAACAACTTCAGCTTGTTCCTGAAAATGCAGGTGCGTTAATTATTACAGACGGCGTATTTAGCATGGGTGGAGATATTGCAAAACTTCCAGAAATTTGTGCACTTGCTAAAAAATATGGTGCAAGAGTAATGGTTGATGATGCACATGGACTTGGTGTATTAGGAGAAGGCGGAAGAGGAAGTGCTAGCCACTTCGGACTTGAAGATCAAGTTGATATTTATATGGGAACATTCTCAAAATCACTTGCAAGTTTAGGTGGATATATGGTAGCCGATAAACGAATTGTTGATTATGTAAGACATAGTGCGCGCCCTTATATGTTTGCAGCGTCAATTCCACCGGCCCAGACTGCGGTTGCACTTGCTTCACTTAGATACTTAGAAGCCCACCCAGAACTTCCTGAAAAGTTACAAAAAATCGCAGCTCGTTTTAGAAATAATCTTAAAGAGCGTGATGTAAAAATAATTGAAGCTCCAACACCAATTGTGCCTATTTACACATACACACCGGAAAATACACTTCTTAAACAAAAGAATATGTATGAAAATGGAGTTTATGTAAATTCAGTACTCCCTCCTGCATGCGCACCGGGAGAATGCTTACTTAGAACAAGCTTGATGGCAAGCCATACAGAAAGCTTAGTTGATGAGGCAGCAGAAATTATTGCAGATGTTATGCATCATGATGACAGCGCGATTTTAGAACAAATAAAATTAGGTTAAGGAAATAAAGATGAAAGTTGCAATAGTTACAGGCGGTTCATCTGGAATCGGAAAAGCTACAGCAAAACATTTAAAAGATAAAGGATTAATCGTTTATGAATTTTCAAGACGCGATATGCCAGAGTCTGAAATTAAGCATAAAAGCGTTGATGTTACAAATGAAGAAAATGTAATAAAATGCGTAAACGAAGTATTTGAAGAACAAGGAAAAATAGATTTACTTGTTAATTGTGCTGGTTTTGGGATAAGTGGAGCAGTAGAATTTACAAATTTAGAAGATGCAAAAAAACAATTTGATGTTAACTTCTTCGGAATGGTAAATTGCACAAAAGCAGTTTTAGGGATAATGAGAAAACAAGGCTATGGACGAATTGTAAATATTAGCTCTGTTGCAGCACCAATTCCAATTCCTTTCCAGGTATATTATTCGGCTAGTAAAGCAGCGATTAATTCATATACATGCGCAACAGCAAACGAAGTAAAACCATACGGAATTTCAATGTGTGCAATCCAGCCGGGCGATATAGCATCGGGATTTACAGATGCTAGAAATAAATCTATCGCTGGCGATAGCGAATATGGTGGAAGAATAAGCAAAAGCGTTGCTGTTATGGAAAAAGATGAAAGAGGCGGTATGAGTCCAGACGTTGCGGGTGCATATATCACTAAAATCGCACTTAAGAAAAAAGTCAAACCGCTTTATGCAATAGGTTTTAGTTATAAAGCTTTTTGTGTAATAATGAAATTGCTTCCAATCGGATTTTCAAATAAACTATTAGGAATGATTTACGCTAAATGATAAATAATAAAAAAGTTGAGCTTATGACAAAGATTGCGCTTTATGAGCATGATGAGGGTAAGCAAACGATAAGATTAAATAAATATTTTAAGCAAGATTATGCGAGCACAAATATGTTAAGGAGTGCACCGCTCGGATTTGTTTGTGCGTTATTAATAGCAGCTTTGATATTTTTTGTTAAAGAAAATTGGATTACATCTTTAATGGGAAAAGTTGGAGGTGTTGCTACAATTGCAATAATAATTGTGGCGGTTGTGATTTTTATTACACTGTATTGTTTCTTTTCTCAATATATGTTTAACCATAAATATGAAAACTTTAGAGGAAATTTAAGAACATACGGGTTGTTTTTAAGAAGATTAGAAAAAATTTACGAAGAAGAAAATAAAAAGGAAAATTAATATACCAACATGAAAAAAATAGCGGATATTATTAATACAATAAGAAATTTTTATTTAGCTCATAGAAACATTATGAATTATGCTATTAGAGCAGTACTTTTATTCGTGAGTTTGATAATAATAAGAAGCCATATTGGTTACAACACACTTTTGACAAACTTTTGGATTATATTGCTAATTGCACTGCTGGGTGCATTTGCGCCATATAAATATTTTCTGCTTGTAATTTTAGTTTATGTTGCGGTTCAGATGTTTAGCCTTTCGCTTGCAGTAGGATTGGTAGTTACAATTATTCTGGCAATAATGTATTTGCTATTTTATAGATATTCACCTGAGTACAGTGCTGTATTAATATTAACACCAATACTTTTTATGATAAAACTTGAACTTGTTATTCCACTATTGCTTGCTATTATGGCACCGGCGATTACGGCGATAACAGTATTGTTTGGAACAGTATTTTACTATTTAATCAATTATGTTGATATAAATGCAACAGCCCTAAACTCAGCAGCTAATTTAGATGAACTTGCAAAAGGGCAGATGCTTCTTGAAGGAGTTTTTTCTGATTATAAGTTTTTGTATATGATAGTCGCAATGGTTGGAGCATTTATGCTAGTACATTTCTTAAAAAAGATTAGCGTAAATTATTCATCGGAAATAGCTATTGCATCAGGTACAGGATTTTTCGTTATCATAACGCTTACAGCGGAGCTTATATTTGGAACAGTCACAGCGCAAACTCTTTTGAGTCTTGTACTAGGTGGATTAGGTTCGGGCATAATAGTTTATTTGATAAATATGATAAACCATCCATTAGATTATGCTAGAACTGAACTAATAGAATTTGAAGATGAGGAATACCAATACTATGTAAGGGCTGTTCCTAAAGCATCTTTTGAAAAAGAAATCGTTAACGTTAAAAAAATTAATAAGAGGAAAAAATCTTGAGCTTTTGGGATAACATTGTTTCATACTTTCATAAGTACCTCTCGCTGACATCATTTACTGTAATAGATGCCATCGAGATAGTTATCATAGCTGTCTTATTTTATTACATAATGATTTGGTTCAAGAAAACAAGAGCATGGGCTCTTTTTAAAGGAATCATAATTATTTTAATAATCATATTGCTTGCAGCTATATTTAGTTTCAACACTATTTTATGGATAGCATCCAGAACACTTAGTGTTGGTATTATTGGATTGTTTATTATTTTCCAACCTGAATTAAGAAGAGCATTAGAACAAATCGGCCAAAGAAAAATCTTCAAAGGGCTGTTTTCATCAGGCAGAAAAAATATTAGATTTTCTGATCATACATTAGACGAAGTTTTAAGAGCAACTACTAATCTTTCTAGAAATAAGACAGGTGCGCTTATATGTATTGAAACTGGTATAGGATTAAGAGAATATGAAAATTCAGGAATAGAGTTAGATGCAGCTGTTTCCAGCCAGCTTCTTGAAAATATATTTGAAGATAAAACACCACTTCATGATGGAGCTGTAATCATTAGAAACGACAGGGTTGTAGCTGCGACATGTTATCTGCCTTTATCATCAAATTATTCATTAAATAAAAAATATGGCACAAGACATCGTGCAGCCTTAGGACTGAGCGAAGTTTGTGATGCATTTATAATAATTGTTTCTGAAGAAACAGGAGAAATTGCTATAGCACTTGGTGGAAAACTTTATGAAGAAGTTGAAGTGGTAGAGCTTAAAAACAAGCTTTTAGAAGTACAAAAACCTTCTAGTTCAAAGATTGTAGAAAAAATTAAGAAAGGAGTCCAGGACAAAGATGACCAAAATTAAAGAGTTCCTTCAAAAATGGGTTGTTCATAATATTGGGTACAAAATTGGAGCCTTAGCGTTTGCGTTTGTCTTGTGGCTCGTTGTTGTAAATATAAATGACCCAACAATTACTAGAACTATCATGAATATACCGGTTAATATTGTTCATGAAGAAAAGGTATTAGATGGTTCTCGTGTTTATACAATTGAAAGTGGGGAAACAGCGTCTATTTCTATTTCAGGAAATAGAAGTATAGTTTCAAACTTAACAGCAGATGATTTTTTGGCAGAAGCAGATTTCTCAGAACTTTCAATTACAAATGCAGTACCAATTTCTGTTGAACTAACAGGCAATTCATCAAGATTTGCCGGCTCAGTTAACATTACTTTAAGAACAACTAGTATGATTATTACAATAGAAGATATGGATGAAAAGAACATACCGGTTGAAGGAGTAGTTAGCGGAACTCCTGCAAATAATGTTGTTGTAGAAGATGTATCAACTTCTCCAGCACAGGTTACTCTTAGAGCACCTAAGTCTGTAATCAAAGCCGCTGAAAAGGCAGTTGCCTATGTTGATGCGAAAAATGTAACGGAAGATATAATTGTTAATTGCAATCTTGTAATAATGAATTCGCAAGGCGATGTGATAAAACAAACGGGTGATATATCATTAAGTGAGAGTACTGTGGCTGTACAGGTTATAACGTCCCATGCTAAAACAGTTGATGTTTCAATTGAACCTTTAGGAACCCCTGCAACGGGAATGGAATGTACGGGAATTACTTATTCAAAAGAAAATATTACTATTAGGGGCGCTAAAAATATAATAAGCGAAATTGAAACAATAACGCTTCCTTCAGAACTTTTATCTATAGAAGATAAGAGTGAAGATGTTTCAATCACAGTAGATCTTTCGAAATATCTTCCTGATGGAGTAGTATTAAATTCGGATAGTACAACAATTACTATCACGGCAACAATAGAAAAAGAAGCAAATTAAAACAAAAAAAGAGATAGAAAAATTATGAAAGTTTTAGTAACAGGCGGAACAGGTTATATAGGAAGTCATACTGTATTAGAATTATTAAATGCAGGCTATGAAGTTGTAGTTGTAGATAACCTTTCTAATTCATCGGAAGAGTCATTAAAAAGAGTAGCTCAAATCACCTCTAAGAAAGCTTCGTTTTATAATGCGGATATTAGAGATGACGTAGCTCTGGAAAAAATATTTAAAGAAGAAAAACCGGGAGCAGTTATTCATTTTGCTGGACTTAAAGCAGTTGGAGAGTCTGTTGAAATTCCGATGAAATATTATGATAATAATATTGGCGGAACATTAACACTTATACATACAATGAAAAAGTTTGGTTGCAAAAATATTGTATTTTCTTCATCAGCAACAGTATATGGAAAACCAGAAACAGTTCCTATTAAGGAAGATTTTCCTACATCAGCTACAAATCCTTACGGAAGAACAAAACTGATGATAGAACAAATATTAGGAGACGTTTATGTTTCTGATAATGATTGGAATATTGTTTTGCTTAGATATTTTAATCCGATTGGCGCACATGAAAGTGGACTTATCGGTGAAGACCCATCAGGAATTCCAAATAATTTATTACCATACGTTGCAAAAGTCGCAGTAGGTAAATTAGAAAAAGTAAATGTATTCGGAAACGATTACGACACAATAGATGGAACCGGAGTAAGAGATTATATCCATGTTGTGGATCTTGCACTTGGACATATAAAGGCTATTCAAAAATTAGAAAAAGAGCATATAGGTCTTAAGATTTATAACTTAGGAACGGGAAATGGATATAGTGTTCTCCAAATAATTGAAGCTTTTGGCAAGGCCGCAGGAAAAGAAATACCATATGTAATAGCTCCTAGAAGAGCAGGCGATATCGATACATGTTACGCAGACTCTAGCTTAGCTTTAGAAGAACTAGGGTGGAAAGCCACTAGAGATTTAGCAAAAATGTGTGAGGATTCCTGGAATTGGCAAAGCAATAATCCAGACGGATATTTAAGCTAAAAAAGTGTTGACGGTAATATGTCTATATGATATATTATTTCAGCAAGGGCGAAGGCCCTTTTTTAGTGACAAATTCTAAAGAGTTTTTGCCGCTATTGTTATATCGCTAAATTTAAGCGCCTTTTGGCGTTTTGGAGGAAGAAAATGAGAACAAGAATTACATTAGCTTGCACAGAATGCAAACAAAGAAATTACAATACTACAAAAGAAAAAAAGAATCATCCAGATCGTATGGAAACAAATAAGTATTGTAGATTTTGTAAGAAACATACTTTACATAAGGAGACAAAATAGTACCAATGGCAGATAATACTGTTGAGAAAAAAGAAAAAGGTAACTTTTTTAAGAATCTCAAAATCGAATTTAAGAAAATAATCTGGCCAACAAAAGAGGATGCCGCTAAAAAGACAATCCTTATTGTTGTAGTTACTATTATATTAGGTATTTTAGTCAAACTTTTAGATATGGGCGTACAAGCGCTTCTTAGTTTGATTGCTTAAAAGGAGTTAACACATGGCAGAAGGCGGAAATTGGTATGTTGTACATACCTATTCTGGTTATGAAAATAAAGTAAAAGCAAATATTGAAAAGACAATTGAGAACAGACATTTACAAGATCAGATTTTCGAAATAATAGTTCCAATGCAGGACGTTATTGAAATTAAAAATGGTGCTCGTAAACAAGTTCAGAAAAAACAATTTCCTGGATACGTTCTTATTAACATGATTATGAATGACAGCACATGGTACGTTGTTCGTAACACTAGAGGCGTTACAGGCTTTGTTGGTCCTGGAAGCAAACCGGTTCCATTATCAGAAGAAGAGATGAAACCACTTATTGCTACAGGTGAGAAAATTGTTATCAGCTTTGCAGTCGGCGATCTTGTTACTGCTATCTCAGGCGTTTGGGAAGGCACAATTGGTAAGGTTGTTGCTGTTAATGAAAGCAAACAAACAGTTACAATTAATGTTGATATGTTCGGTCGTGAGACACCTGTTGACATTAGCTTCATGGACATCAAAAAAATGTAGTTAATTGCAAATGAGAATTCATTTGTAAAAATAAAATTTAAGATTCCGGCGTGAACCTTGGCGCCGGGAAATATATCAGAAAGGGAGATATAATCATGGCAAAGAAAATCGATGGTTACATCAAATTGCAAATCGAAGCAGGAAAAGCTACTCCTGCACCACCTGTTGGACCAGCTCTTGGACAGTATGGTCTTAACATCGTTCAGTTCACAAAAGAATTTAATGCAAGAACAGCAGATCAGCCGGGAATGATTATCCCAGTTGTTATTACTGTATATGCAGACAGAAGTTACACATTCATTACAAAGACTCCTCCTGCTGCAGTTCTTATTAAGAAAGCTTGCAAACTTCAATCAGGTTCAGGCGAACCAAACAGAAAGAAAGTTGCAACTATCTCTAAGGCTGACTTACAGCAGATTGCTGAAACAAAGATGCAAGACTTAAATGCAGCATCACTAGAGGCAGCAATGAGTATGATCGCTGGTACATGCCGTAGCATGGGCGTATTAGTAGAAGAATAGGAGGTCTTAAGATGAAACACGGAAAGAAATATTTAGAAGCAGCTAAAAATATTGATAGAATGACTCAATACGATGTTGCTGAAGCTTTAGACCTTGTAAAAAAAGGCGCAACAGCAAAATTCGATGAGACAGTAGAAGTTCATATCAGAACAGGTTGTGACGGACGTCACGCAGACCAGCAAATCCGTGGTGCTGTTGTTTTACCACACGGCACAGGAAAAACTGTTAGAGTATTAGTTTTCGCTAAAGGCGAAAAAGAAAAAGAAGCTCAAGAAGCTGGCGCTGATTTCGTAGGAGCAGAGGAATTAATTCCAAAGATTCAGAACGAAAACTGGTTTGAATATGACGTTGTTGTAGCAACTCCAGATATGATGGGTGTTGTTGGTCGTTTAGGTAAAGTTTTAGGACCTAAAGGATTAATGCCAAACCCAAAAGCTGGTACAGTTACAATGGATGTTGCTAAAGCTATCCAGGAAATCAAAGCTGGTAAAATTGAGTACAGATTAGATAAAGCTAATATCGTTCATGTACCAGTTGGAAAAGCAAGCTTTACAACAGAACAGTTACAAGAAAACTTCCAGGCACTTCTTGATGCTATTATTAAGGCTCGTCCAGCAGCACTTAAAGGAACATACCTTAAGTCAATCACAGTAGCTTCAACAATGGGCCCTGGCGTTAAAATTAACGTAGCTAAATTAACTAACTAATTAAATACAAAAACTTGACATAGCATATTGCTTATGTTAAATTTTTATAGTTGCCGAAGACAGTAGGTGAGTAAAACTCGTAACGCATGCAACCTACCGAGGAAAACGAGATTGAACTCTAACTCCCTCTATGTCTAGGCATAGAGGGTTTTTATATCCTCAGTTTTGGCAAAAAAATCTAAAAAGGAGGAAACAAAATGGCAAAAGTCGAATTAAAACAGCCAATAATTCAGGAAATTGCAGACCAGTTAAATGGTGCTCAAGCAGCAGTTCTTGTTGATTATCGTGGACTTACTGTTGAACAAGACACAGCTCTTCGTAAAGAATTAAGAGCAGCTGGAATCGTTTACAAAGTTTACAAAAACACAATGATTAACTTTGCAGTTAAAGATACTGAATTTGAAGGCTTATCTGCTAACTTAGAAGGACCAACAGCTATTGCAATTTCAAAAGAAGATGCAACAGCCCCAGCTAGAATAATCAACAAGTTTGCTAAAACAGCTCCAGCATTAGAGCTCAAAGCCGGCGTAGTTGAAGGTAACTACTACGGACCAGAAGATATCGTAGCAATTGCTAATATCCCTGGAAGAGAAGAATTACTTGGAAGATTATTTGGCAGCATGCAATCACCTATCGCTAACCTTGCTCGTGTTCTTAATCAGATCGCAGAAAACGGCGGTGGCGCAGCATGTGCTAAAGAGGAAGCTCCAGCAGAAGAAGCTCCAGTAGAAGAAGCTCCAGCAGAGGAAGCTCCAGCAGAGGAAGCTCCAGCAGAAGAAGCTCCAGCAGAGGAAGCTCCAGTAGAGGAAACTCCAGCAGAAGCTCCTGTAGAAGAAGCACCTGCAGAAGAAGCTCCAGCAGAAGCTTAAGAGTTTCAAAAAATCTAAAAAAGAAAATCACAGGCCCTAGGCCAAACTATTTAATAGGAGGAAAATAAAATGGCAAAATTAACTACAGAAGAATTTATTGCAGCAATCAAGGAATTATCTGTATTAGAATTAAATGAATTAGTAAAAGCATGTGAAGAAGAATTCGGCGTTAGCGCAGCAGCAGGTGTTGTTGTAGCAGCAGCAGGTGCAGGCGCAGAAGCAGCAGAAGAGAAAACAGAATTTGACGTAGAGTTAACAGAAGTTGGCCCTAACAAAGTTAAAGTTATCAAAATCGTTCGTGACTACACAGGACTCGGACTTAAAGAAGCTAAAGACCTTGTTGATGGTGCTCCTTCAGTTATCAAAGAAGGCGTTACAAAGGCAGAAGCTGATGACCTTATCGCTAAGTTAAAAGAAGAAGGCGCAACAGGTACAGCAAAATAATTCGATTAATTTTGAATGTTTCCAAAAGTCCCTTGAAATTTCAAGGGACTTTCTTTTTGAAAAGATTTGCAAATTGGGTATAATTAAATAAATATATTATTTTGGAGAAAGACATGAAAAAAATAATAGCTTTAATTATAATATTAGTTCTAGCGATAACATTAGTTAGTGCATGCGGCAAGAAAGAACAAAAAGAAGAGCCAACATCAATCGAAGAAATAGAAACTGAAACTGAACCGGAAACTCCAACAGTTCCTACTGATAATATAGGTTTTGACTCTTCCTGGCAATATGGCTCATTAGCAGAAATAACTAGCGGTCAGGCTGTTTTATATCACGCAGAAAATGGAAATGGAATTGTTGTTTCTCTTAATGCGGGACATGGAACAAAAGGTGGAGAAGATAAAAAAATACCATGTCATCCGGACTATTCCGGAAAATTCACTGGTGATGTTAGTGGTGCAGGTTCAGTTTTCGCGGTAGCCTCTTCTCAAGGCATGGTTTTCCATGATGGAACAGCCGAGGCAGACGTTAATTTATTAGAAGCCAAAATATTAAGAAATAAACTTTTGAAAGAAGGTTTTGACGTTCTAATGATAAGAGATGGAGAAGATGTGCAACTCGACAATGTAGCAAGAACGCTTATAGCTAATAATGTTGCAGATATAAATATAGCAATACATTGGGACGGAGATGGATTGAAATATGATAAAGGATGTTTCTTTGCGTCAATTCCAAATGAAATAAAAAGAATGTCACCAGTTATTTGGAACTGGGAAAATTGTGACGCACTAGGAACAAGCTTAATAGAAGGGCTAAGAGCTAAAGGAATAAAGATATATCAAGAAGGATTTGAACCGGTAGATTTAGTTATTACATCATATAGCACTATCCCGGCAACAGAAATAGAACTTGGAAACTCAGCATCGGATCATTCTATGAAAACACTTAGCAATCTTGCTGATGGCTTAGTAATAGGAATAAAGCAATTCTTCGAAAATAGATAATGATTTATTTTTGCACATAAAAATGATACAATGCTAAGGCTTGGCGGATATGGCGGAATTGGCAGACGCGCATGGTTCAGGTCCATGTGAGCATTCGCTCATGCAGGTTCAAGTCCTGTTATCCGCATAATAAAAAACAGAGTGCTAGTAGCGCTCTGTTTTTTGATTGACGAAAATGCTTTGGGGGGGGCTAGAATATATAGTGATAAGTTGTAACATAGGTGAAGAGTTTACCTATGACTATTTATATATACTTCTGAGGGGAGAAAAAGATTATGAAAAAGAAAATTTTCGCAGTATTAATGATTTTTATACTTGCGTTATCACTAATTGGTTGTGGTAATGCAAAGAAATCCGAGGAGGATACTAAAGAAGAACAAAAATTTGTCGAAAATATCGTTTGCTATGATGAAGCAGACCTTAAAATCACGGCAACAAAAATGGATTACGATAGTAAGGGAAGATTTGCCATTAATTTATCATTTGAAAATAAAGATGATAATAATGATGTGTCTGCTTTACTAATGGGAACTACCTTAAATGGATTTTATTCTGTAAACGCATTTGCGGATTTTCAAGTTTATGCTGGTGATACTTGCGATGGAAAAGTAGTTATTGAAGCTGAAGAAATAGCATTATACGGAATAAAAGATATCTCTAAAGTGGATTTTTCTTTTACCTTAGATAATATGTCTAGTTATGAAACTAAAGATATAACTTGTTCAATATTAACATACGGAAAAGAAATGGATATTGAAAAGCCATCGCAACCAGAAGGAAAATGTTATGTAGATAATGAATACGTTACAGTTTATATAAATAGAGTTGAAGATGAAGATGGGGTTACACTTTATATTGATACACGTAACAAATCAAATTTGATGTTACCAGTAACAAATTATTTATCATTGAATCCACCATATGATGAAACAAACGTACCAATTAATAATGGTTCGGAAACTATAACAGAGTACGGATTAAAAGTTAATGGACATAGTGCTGATGCGGGAGGTCAACTATATTCTACTTTGTTGCCGGGTGCAATGAGAATCGATATTGCAAAATGTAGCGGAATGTCTAGAACAAGAAATATATCTGATGAAAATTTTGTTGAATTTGTAGATTCAAAAGATGTAGATTTATCGACAATATATGGAACAACCAATATTTCATCTTATGAGTGGGATGAAGTAACAGAAATGCCTGTTATAGATGTTTCTGAAAAATTTGTCATTACAAAATAAACAGTACATATACTTTTACGATTAGTTATAATGCAAAAAATATAACTAGTTTTACTTGGGTTAATACAGAACGAATACTTTGTGGCGCTTGGGGCAATGATATTAGCTAGTGGTGTTTTAGCATATAGCAATAAAAAAACTAGATAGTAGTAGATAATAACAAAGATAAGTATTTAAGCGGAGCATTTCGATGTAAGTGCTCCCTTTTTTCATATAAAAAAAGAAAACAGAACTTGAAATATTATTAACGTTGTGGGGTAAAGGGCTTAAACTTTTTTGGACTTGTAAACGATATAGTTGAATCACTTCGTGTTGTAAATATAATTGCAAATATTTCGGAATACCGTTATAATACATTCGGAGGAACGAAATATGATAATTAATGATTATTTACAACAAAATCATATAACCAAATATCAATTATCAAAGAAATGCGATTTGCCATATGGAACACTTAATGATATTTGCATTGGAAAAACTGACATTGCAAAATGTACAGGTGAAACATTATTTAAAATTGCAAATGCGATGGATTGTTCGGTAGATGAAATTTTGAAAGAACGTTTTAATTCATCCTCTTTTAACATATGTAAAATCAAAGAACTAATCACTCCAATTGCTAAAAAATATAAACTGCGTAGCGTGTATATATTTGGTTCTTATGCACGAGATGAAGCAACAGAAGATAGTGATATTGATATTTTGATAGATCGTGAAGGCTCAAAAGTACATGGAATATTTGGAATGAATGCACTTTTTAATGAACTTGCCCAAGCAGTTGGAAAAAATATTGATCTGGTTACGTTGCAGTCGTTAAATCAATCTAGCACGGTTAAAAATCAAATGGATTTTATTAATCAGGTTATGAAAGAAAGAGTGAAGATTTATGGTTAACAAAGACCAAAGCATTTTACAACACATAAAAAGATATTGTTGTGATATTGAGATATTTATTGAAAGATTTGGAAAAGACTTCAATATTTTTGTTAGTGATAGAGCATATTTCAATGCCGTTTCCATGTGTATACTTCAAATTGGCGAATTAAGTGGAAGCCTAAGTGAAGAATATAGAACTAAGACGGCAAAGCAAATCCCTTGGTCAAACATCAAAGGAATGAGAAATATTGTTGCACATGATTATGGTACACTTGATGAAGAGCTTGTATGGGAAACGGCAACAGAAGATATCCCAATTTTGCTTAAATTTTGCACCTCAGAATTAGCACGTAAGAGTAGAAAAAAGACAAATAAATAATTCACGCCGATATCCAATGGCTGTCGGTTTTTTGCACAGTAAGATTATCTAAAAAATGATATAGACAAAAGAGACAATGCTTTGGTGTTGTCTCTTTTAAAATGATAAATCGGAGAGGAAGTCTATGTTTTGAAGGCAAATTAGCATTTTTAGTGGACTTCCTCTCTAAAAACGGTGGAAACGGTGAAGGGCTATTGACGAAAATGCTTCGGGGGGGGGGTAGAATATATAGTGATAAGTTGTAACATAGGCGAAGTGTTTACCTATGACTATTTATATATACTTCTGAGGGGAGAAAAAGATTATGAAAAAGAAGTTGTTGGCAATATTTTTAACTGTAGCAATGATAGTAGCATTGTTACCAACAATTGCATTGGCTGCAGATGGGAAAATTTTATTTAGTCTAACACCAGGCATGGTAGGTGCTACTTTTACTTGCACAATTGGTGGTACACCAATTGAAACATCAGTAAAAATAGACGAGCCTGAACAGGAAGGACATTCATTTAATTTGAATGATGAAGTAGTGATTGTTGTTACAGGTAAAGATGTAGAAACAAACTATTGCATAGAAAAATCACAAATGGGCATAGAAGAATCACCTCAATCTATTTACCCTACAAGTAAAGAAGGTCAGATTTCAACATTTAATGTGACTATGACAGAAGCCGGTGAGTATAGGTTTACGCTTAACCAAAAAATGGGTGGGGGCGAGCATGGCGGTGAAGAAAAGCAAACTTCAATCACAGGTATTGTACTTGATCCAATAACATTGAATAAAGAGTATGATGGTTATTATATTACCCCAGATGCAAGCGGTTATGCAGATCCAAATAGCTTTAGATATGTCGTTAATACACAAACTATCAAAATGACATTAAGTTATATGAAAGAGGGACTATCAAAACCAGATTCAAAGTATGGAACATACGAAGATATTAAAAAACAAGTCCAAGGATTACCTATGCAATTTAGCTTAAAAGATCCTGGAAGCGATAATGAAAAGTATTTGAATAGTGATGTTAAAACAGGGGATAAATTGAGCCTGATGTATGCAACTGTAAGCGGACGACCACCACAGGAAAACGATTATAGATTAATAGATAATGAAAATAATAGTGTTGAAATTACTATTAAAGATGGAGATAGTAAATTAACAGCTGTAAAAAGATTTCTAGACAATATTACTTCAACGGGCAAATTGTATATAAACAGTGTTAAATTTACTGACAATAATGATATTAAGGCAGCGGTAGATGCGTACTTGGATTCATTGGACAACAAACCAACAGGTGTTATTTTTGAAACAACTGTTACAAACGGAAAAGTAACGATTACAGCAAAACAAGATGCATTTGGTAATTATCCAAAATTATATGATGTAAAAGATATTGAGGTAACTTTTTCCGGACCACTAAATGATAAAGCGGTAAGCCAAGTTGATAAAGCAATAAAGAAAATCAAGACAGTACAAAGCATTCATCCTGATAAAAAATATAATGTTTATCAAGAAAATTTCTATACAGTAGAAGATTTGGATTTATTTAATTATTATGAATCAACAAGAAACAGCATGATAGGTGGTACTGATAGATTAGCTAATATGATTAATTTTTCTAGAGAATTTAGAGAAGACGTTTTGGATAACACAAACATAAAGGCATATTTAACAGTACGTGCAGATTTTAGACCTGAGGATGGTGCATCATCTGATGGACTTTATATAGGGAAGCTTGTATTAGCGTATGACGGATGCGTTTATGCAATTGTTGATAATGTTGGAGTAGCTTCAGCGAGGGTCTTTTATATATCGTCAAAAATAGATTCTACTAGCTATTTAGCTTATGCACAAGAAATTGAAAATCGTCTAGCAAAGCATAAATTTAATAGAATTATTGAACCTGGATCACCAGAAGAGACTGCAATATCATACTTAAATATGAGAAAACAGCAACATGCTCAAAACCCTAATGAAACACCGGAAACTATTGCGCCTATCACAGATATTAAAGGCAAAGAAACTGAAGATAAATTAACAACAGCTGAAAATAAATATTATATTATGGACCATGCAGTTAGATATAATATAGTTATTGATGATACGAAAGCAGAATATTATTCTAATTTAGCAGTAGAATCTATTGATGTTGAGACAAAAGCATCAGTAAAAGTAGACATAACAGCAGTACCACTGGACATGTACTTAAAAGTTGAAAAACTTAAAAAGGGTGATGACGCACATGATGCTAATATGAAAAAATTCGATTTAGAAGAAGGCATAACATATGACTTCGAATTGAGTTCTACGGCTACAGGAAGTTCGATTACAAAGGCTGTTTATATGGATAAAAATCAAAAAGAACAATATGATGTTTTCACAGTAACCATGCCAGTTACAAAGGAATACTATGACAAGTTTAAGGCTGGGGCAGAGGTAATGGCATATAACGATAAGGACACAAAAGGACATCCTGTAACAGACATTGTAAAAAAAGGTGACCAGTATTTGGCAATATTTGAGACAACTCACTTTAGTGCGTACACGATTGCAGCCGGCGCAGTTAATCCAAAAACAGGCAATCAGGATAATGCAATGCTTTGGATTTTTGTAGCTCTTGGAGCATTGATACTTACTAGCGGAGTTTTCGCTTTTACAAGAAAGAAATCTAATAGATAATTAGATAGCCTAAAAGTCTTAAAGGGAGTGCAAAAAGCACTCCCTTTTATATTGACAAGAGATATTTATTGCCGTAAAATAACAAAGCTTGCAGGCTAAGTCCGCATGCCTGTAAGAGGAGAGCTTAGAAAGTTCCAACACTCTCTCGGAACGCTAGGCGAAAAGTAACCGCAAAATGTGGAGGATAAAATGGCTAATATTAAATCAGCAAAGAAAAGAATCTTAGTAAACCAGAAAAAAGCAGATAGAAATAAAGCTATCCGCTCAAAAGTAAAAACTTCTATTAAGAAAGTTTATGCTGCAATTGAAGCTGGTGATAAGGCAGCAGCAAGCGAAGCTTTAAAACTCGCTACTGTTGAATTAGACAAAGCAGAAACAAAAGGCGTATATCATAAAAATATGGTAAGCCGTAAAGTTTCTAGACTTGCTAAAGCTGTTAACAAAATGGCTTAGTAAGAAGCTTACGTCAATAGGTTACAGACCGCTTAGCATATGCTAAGCGGTTTTTAATTGCATAAATACTAAAAAACGGGTTGACTTAATATTATTATCTATTAAAATAGTAATGTTACATATTTATATTGCAATGTAAATAAACACAAAAGGAGAAATAATCATGAGCGCATTAATGTGGTGCGGAATCGGTGCAGGTATCCTTGCATTAGTTTATGCAGGTATTCTTGCTTTAATCGTTTCCAAAAGTGATGCAGGCACAGATAAGATGAAACAAATCGCTGCAGCAATTGCAGAAGGTGCCAGAGCATTTTTATTTTCAGAGTACAAAATTCTTGTTATTTTCGTATTAGTATTAGGACTTATCCTTGGCTTTACTATTAGCTGGGTAACAGCTCTTTGCTTCTTAGTAGGTGCTGTATTCTCAGTACTTGCTGGATTCTTCGGAATGACAGTAGCAACAAAGGCAAACGTTCGTACAGCTAACGCTGCTAGAACACAAGGAATGAACGGCGCTTTAGGAATAGCTTTCAAGGGTGGCGCAGTTATGGGTATGTGCGTTGCTGGTCTTGGATGTTTAGGCGCAAGTGCTATTTACTTTATCACAGGTGATGTTGACGTATTATTCGGATTCTCACTTGGTGCTTCTTCAATCGCTTTGTTCGCACGTGTTGGTGGTGGTATTTATACTAAAGCTGCTGACGTTGGTGCTGACTTAGTTGGTAAAGTTGAAGCTGGTATTCCTGAAGACGATCCTCGTAACCCAGCTGTTATCGCTGATAACGTTGGTGATAACGTAGGTGACGTTGCAGGTATGGGTGCTGACCTTTTTGAATCATATGTTGGTTCATTTATCTCAGCTATTACATTAGGTGTTGCATTTGTTGGTGGCGGCAATGAAGTAGCTTTCAGCCCATATGTATTATTCCCAGTACTTATTTCAGCAGTTGGTCTTATCGCTTCTATTATCGGTACATTATTCGTACGTACTAAAGAAGGCGCTAACCCACAGGTTGCATTAAATATTGGTACATATGTTTCAGCAGCAGTTGTTATCATTTGCGCATTCCTTTTCGCAATCTTCTTCTTAGGCGATGTTAAACCTGCTATCGCAGTTGTTGCTGGTATCGTTGTTGGTTTATTAATCGGTACACTTACAGAAGTTTACACATCAGATAAATATGGAAGCGTAAAAGAAATTGCTAAGCAGTCTGAAACAGGTTCTGCTACAACAATTATCTCAGGTCTTTCAGTAGGTATGAGATCAACAGTTCTTCCAATCATCCTTATTTGTATCGGTATCTTCGTATCATACATGTTAATGGGTGTATTCGGAATCGCATTAGCAGCAGTTGGTATGCTTTCAACAACTGGTATTACAGTAGCAGTTGATGCTTACGGCCCAATCGCTGATAACGCTGGTGGTATTGCTGAAATGTCAGGTCTTCCAGAAGATGTACGTAACATCACAGACCAGTTAGACTCAGTTGGTAATACAACAGCAGCTATTGGTAAAGGTTTTGCTATTGGATCAGCAGCTCTTACAGCTCTTGCACTCTTTACAAGTTTTGCTGATAAGATTGATTCAAACACAACAGCAATCCTTTCAATTAATATCTTAGACGCAAACGTAGTTATCGGTCTTTTGATCGGTGGTATGTTAACATTTATCTTCTCAGCACTTACAATGTCATCAGTTTCTAAAGCTGCTAACAAGATGATTGAAGAAGTACGTCGTCAGTTCAGAGAGATTCCTGGTCTTCTTGAAGGCAAGGCTACTCCTGATTACAAAACATGCGTATCTATTTCAACAAACGCAGCATTAAAACAAATGATCGTTCCAGCTGTTATCGCTATCGTAGCTCCTATCATAGTAGGGTTCTTACTTGGTGTTGAAGCTCTTGGCGGACTTCTTGCTGGATCACTTGTATCAGGTGTTCTTATGGCTATATTCATGAGTAACTCTGGCGGTGCATGGGATAATGCAAAGAAATATATTGAAGGCGGAAAACATGGTGGAAAAGGTAGCGCAGCACATGCAGCAGCAGTTGTTGGTGATACTGTTGGCGATCCTTTCAAAGATACATCAGGTCCTTCAATCAATATTCTTATCAAACTTATGACAATCGTTTCATTAGTATTTGTTCCAGCTTTCTTGGCAGTATTTAATGCAATCGATGCACCAAGCATTTTAGCATGGTTATTTAAATAATTTTTAAGAATAATAATAACAAGAATAAAAAGCATATTCCTTTTGGAATATGCTTTTTTTATGCGAAAAATAGTAATAAAGATGGTATAATAAAGTATAAAATATTGGGGGAATACAATGTCAATTTTAAAAAGCAAAAATGAAGATTATATAGAAACGGACTGTTTATTAGAAAAATCTAAAAAGATTCAGAGAATTCCAATTAATAGAGTATTAAAAAAACTTGATGAATATTTAGATGCGAAAGATTATGAATGGGCTCAAAGACATTTAGAATATTGGCTAGAAGAGGCTAGGGCAATAGACGATAATGATGGAATTTTATCCATACTCAATGAACAGGTTGGATTATATAGAAATATCATAAAAAAAGAAGAAGGCATAAAAGCAGCGAAGGAAGCTTTGCAAGTTGCATATGATTTAGGACTTGAAGATACAGTTACTATGGGAACAACGCTTATTAATGTAGCTACAGCCTATAAAACTTTCGGAAAAGCTGATGAGGCTTTTGAACTTTATGAAAAAGCAAAAAAGATTTATGAGTTTTATCTCGAAGATGACGACGAAAGATTATCAAGCCTTTATAATAATATGGCTGTTACATTAATAGAACTTAATGATTATAAAGGAGCCGAAGAATTATTTGATAAAGCACTTGTTGTTATGTCCCATACAGAACAAGGCGAAATAGAAATGGCTGTTACATATTGTAATTTGGCAGACCTTTATGCGGCTGACTTAGGCTTAGAAGAAGGCGAAGAAAAAATATCCGAATGCATGACAAAGGCAGAAGAATTATTAAATAAAGAATATCTAGAAAGAGATGGATATTACGCACATGTTTGCGAAAAATGTGCACCAGTATTTTCGTATTACGGATTCTTCTTTGCAGCAAAAGAATTGGAGAAACGAGCAAAAGAAATATATGGAAAAGTTTAAAGCTTTTGTAGACAAAATCATATATAGAAATGAAGAAAACGGCTACACAGTTTTAGAGGCATCCGAAAATGGAGCGACGAGTACATGTGTAGGCGTTTTTAATTATATTAATGAAGGCGAATATATGGAGTTTACCGGAGAGTTTATTATGCATCCTTCTTACGGTGAACAATTTAAGGTGGAAACTTATGAAAGCATTATGCCGGAAAATGCGATTGCAATAGAGAGATATCTCGCAAGCGGAGCCATAAAAGGAATAGGTCCTGCGATGGCTAAAAAAATCGTTAAAGAATTTGGCGATGATACGCTTAGAGTTATGGACGAAGAGCCGGAAAGGCTTGCAAAAATCAAAGGCATATCAATGAATAAAGCGCAGGAAATTGCTGCGCAACAAGAAGAAAAAAAGGACATTCGAAAAGCGATGATGTTCTTAGGTAACCTAGGAATTTCTAATTTGCTTGCAGTAAAAATCTATAAGCAATATCAAAATGCTGTTTATGACATTATTCGTGAAAACCCATACAAAATTGCAGATGATATAACGGGAATCGGATTTAAAAAAGCCGATGAAATAGCTTTTAAGAGTGGCATTGCGCCAGATTCAGATTTCAGAATAAAAAGCTGTATTATATATGAGCTAAACCAGGGAGCAGCTGAGGGGAATGTTTACTTGCCAGAAGATATATTAAAGGCAAGAATGATGCAAACGCTAATGCCTCTAGGAGAGGGTGGTCCATATGAAATAACAAATGAAGACATAGATAGAAATTTGATGGATCTTGCAATTGATAAAAGAATAATAATAAAAAACAAAAATCAAATTTATTATTCACTTTATTATTACACAGAAGCAAACATAGCTAAGATGCTAAAAGAAATAAATCTTAAGGGAGAAGTTTCTGAAGATAAAATAGAAGCACGCATAGAAAAAATTGAAGCAAGTTCGAATATTATATTAGATGAAAAACAAAGAAATGCTGTTAAAGAAGCGGTTAACTCGGGCGTCCTAATAATGACTGGTGGTCCGGGAACAGGAAAGACTACAACGATAAATACGATTATAAAATATTTTGAAGAAGACTATAAAGAAATCGTTTTGGCCGCGCCAACGGGAAGAGCAGCTAAAAGAATGACCGAAGCTACCGGATGGGAAGCAAAGACTTTGCATAGGCTTTTAGAACTGGCAAGCGACTTAGAAGATACATCCGCCGGAGCGAGGTTTCAACGCAATGAAGATTATCCGTTAGAAGCAGATGTAATAATAGTAGACGAAGTTTCAATGGTGGACATCTTTTTGATGAATGCACTACTTAGAGCAATAAGACCGGGAACAAGACTTATCTTGGTAGGAGACGTTGATCAGCTTCCAAGTGTGGGGGCTGGAAATGTATTAAAAGATTTAATTGATAGCGAATGCTTCAAGACAGTAAAACTTTCAAAAATATTTAGACAGGCCGAAGAAAGCGATATAGTTGTTAATGCACATAAAATAAATAGAGGAGAAGAAATATCTCTTCGTACAGATAGCAAAGATTTTATTTTTATAAAAAGAGAAAATCAAAATGCCGTTTTAAGCGCAGTGCTAGGTCTTGTTAAAGATAAACTTCCAGAGTATGTCAAGACAGATATTAGAGAGATTCAGGTTTTAGCACCAACTAAAAAAGGCATGCTCGGTGTTGAATATTTAAATAAATTTTTGCAGGAAAATATTAACCCTTCGGATTTAGCTAAAACTGAAATTGCCTCTGGAAATGAAATTTTCCGAGAGGGTGATAAAGTTATGCATATAAAAAATAATTACTCGTTAGAGTGGGAGATGCGTACAGCCGGCGGGTTTGTATATGATAGAGGAACGGGCGTATTTAATGGAGATATTGGCGTAATAGAAAAAATAAATGTATATACAAGACTTGTAGAAGTGCATTTTGATGATGGAAGATATGTAATTTACGATTTTGAACAATTAGAAGAATTAGTCCTTGCATACGCAACGACAATCCATAAAGCACAAGGAAGTGAATATCCGGCAATTGTTTTGCCACTTCTTTCTGGACCGGAGATGCTCATGAATAGAAACATTTTGTATACTGCTGTTACTCGTGCAAAATCATGTGTATGCATAGTAGGCACTAAAGAAGCAGTAGAAAGAATGATTAAAAATGAAAGAAGTACAAAAAGATATTCAGGCCTTTGCCAAAGGCTAGTGGACAATACTTATCGTTAAAAAGAAAACTTTCTTAACACCTGCTTCTTTTAAGATTCTCGCAGCCTCATTTAGTGTTGCGCCCGACGTCATAATATCATCAATTAAAATAACACTTTTATATTTACATGTTCCGCTAACAAAAAAAGCATTGCTAACGTTTTTAAGTCTTTGATTGGCACTTAATTTTTTCTGTGGCTTTGTGTTTATAGCTCTTATAAGAAAAGAAGAATCAACGATTGTTTCAATATTGTAATGTAAAGATAGATTTTTGCTAAGAGCATTAGCGATTAGTTCGGCTTGGTTAAAGCCACGAGTTCTTCTTTTTGCTTTATGTAAAGGAATAGGAATAAACACATTCGCCTTCCAAAGCAAAATATTTCTAAAACAGCATCTAGCCATTTCATATCCAATAAATTTAGTATTATCTTTTTTCAACGCGAACTTTAATCCGTAAATAATATTTCTAGCACTATCGTCATGAATTAACATGCCGTATCCACCATCAAAATATCTTTTTTGTTTTTTGCAATCTGCACAAAGAGTTTCATCTTCATTTTCAAGAGGCTTTGAACAAATAAAACAACGAGGTCCTAAATTATATTTAAGCTTTTCATAACATGAAGGGCATATAAAAGGCTCCTTAGGTAAGCTAAAGAGTTCAAAAGGCAATATTTCATCACATACGGGGCAACGCATTGGGAAGAAAAATTGAAGAATTATATTTAAGATTTTCATAGATTTATAATGAAACAAAACTTACGAAGTGTGCTATAATCGGCACATGAAGAATATAACATATAATAAAGACAACAATCAACTTTATATATTAGACCAGACACTTCTTCCAAATGAGGAAAAAGAAATTTTGCTTGATACTAAAGAAGCAATGTTCGATGCAATAAAACTCTTAAAGGTTCGAGGAGCACCTGCAATTGGAATATGTGCAGGATATTGCATTGCTGTTTTAGCAAATCAATATGTAAAAGAAAATATAGATTCTTCTAAGTTAATCGAAAAACTTAAAGACGATAGCAAATATTTAAATTCTTCTAGACCTACGGCTGTTAATTTAAGTTGGGCGCTAACAAGGATGATAAATAAAGCTAATAATTTGGCAGCGGATGGAAATGATAGCAATAAGATTGCACTAGAGCTTACGTATGAAGCAATCCGTATTCATGAAGAAGATATTGCCATGTGCACAAAGATATCGGAATATGGACTTTCATTGATAAAAGATGGCGATATAATTTTAACGCATTGTAATGCCGGCCCTTTAGCTACTTCGAAATATGGAACAGCACTTGGCCCAATATTGCTTGGTACGGAAAAGGGAATGAAATTTTCTGTATATGCAGACGAAACAAGACCATTGCTCCAAGGCGCTCGCCTTACGACATATGAATTATATAAGGCTGGTGTAGACGTAACTCTTATTTGCGATAATATGGCAAATACAGTTATGAAGAAAGGTCTTATTGATGCTATCTTTGTTGGAAGCGATAGAATAAGTGCTAACGGAGATGTGGCAAATAAAATCGGAACATGTGCCGTAGCGATTTTAGCAAAATACTATAAAGTTCCTTTTTATGCACTTGCACCATCCTCAACAATAGATATGAACTGCAAATCTGGAGATGATATAGTAATAGAAGAGCGAAATCCAGATGAAATAAAAAACATGTTTTATGAGAAGCCTATGGCACTAGAAGGAGTAAAATGCTTTAACCCTTCTTTTGATGTCACGGACCATTCTTTGGTCACCGCCATAGTTACCGAAAAGGGAATTATTTACCCGCCTTTCGATGAAGGCCTTCGCAATATCTAAAAGAACGCTTTGATGTAATCCAAATTAATATTTAATGAACACTGTAAAGAGCAATTGACAGAGGTTATTTGACAAAAAAAGTTATGTAAAGTACAATATTTACGCTTTTTAGGGTAGATTAATAGGCCCTAAAAGGCTAGTTTTTTTGAAAGGTGAATACAAAAATGGCAGAGAAAGTAAACATTTTAACAAAACAAAGTTTGAAAAAACTTAAAGATGAATTAGAGGACTTAAAAGTAAATAAGAGAAAATATATTGCAGGAAAAATCAAAGAGGCAAGAGAGCAAGGTGACTTGTCTGAAAATGCTGAATATGATGCTGCAAAAGACGAGCAAAGAGATATCGAAGCTCGCATTGAAGAACTTGAAACTATTATAAAAAATGCAAAAATTTTAGATACTAAAAAAATTGACTATGACAAGGTACATATGGGTAGCAAGGTTAAAGTTCGTGACCAGGCAACACGCCGTGAAACTACTTTCCAAATCGTAAGCACTCAAGAAGTTAATTCTCGTGAAAGAAAGATTTCTTATGAGTCACCTATTGGTGCAGCTCTTATGGGAAAAGAAGTTGGAGAAGTTGTTGAAGTTACAACACCAGCAGGCCAGATTAGATATAAAGTTGTAGAAATTAATAAAGCTGAGGATTAATAAATGTCAGAAAACAAAGCAAATAATCAAGAACAGGTTCAGGATATTGGACAATTATTAAAGGTGCGCCGTGAAAAACTTGCGGCACTCTGCGAAGCTGGTGCAGATCCTTTTAAGATTACAAAATATGAACAAACGCATCATACAAATGATGCAAAAAATCTTTATGAGGAATTAGAAACAAAACTTTTAGCTGATAGAAAACCTCTTAATATAGAAGGACTTTCTGAAGAAGAAGCTAAAGAAGCTACTAACACTGACTATAATGAACGTAGAGCTATTATGGATGCGAACCCTATAAATGTTTCTATCGCAGGCCGTATGATGTTCAAACGTGTTATGGGTAAGGCTTCATTTTGCAACATTAGAGATTTAAAAGGTGATATCCAGGTTTATGTTGCAAAAGACAGCGTTGGTGAAGATCCATATGCAGTTTTCAAAAAAGCGGACATTGGAGATATATATGGAATAAAAGGTTATGTTTTTAGGACAAGGACAGGAGAGATTTCTATACATGCTAGCGAAATCACGCTTCTTTCTAAGAGCCTTCAAATTCTTCCAGAAAAATATCATGGAATTACAAATACAGATTTAAGATATCGTCAACGTTACACTGACCTTATCATGAATCCTGAAGTTAAAGATACATTTGTTAAAAGATCAAAAATCATCGCTTCTATTAGAAACTTCCTTAATAATGAAGGCTTTATGGAGGTTGAAACGCCTATGCTTGTTGCAAACGCTGGTGGTGCTGCAGCAAGACCATTCAACACACACTTTAATGCACTTAACGAAGACTTAAAACTTCGTATCTCTTTGGAACTTTACTTAAAGAGACTTATTGTTGGTGGAATGGAAAGAGTTTATGAGATTGGTCGTGTATTTAGAAATGAAGGTTTAGATACACGTCATAATCCAGAATTTACACTTATGGAACTATACCAGGCATACACTGACTATAACGGCATGATGGATTTAACAGAAAGAATGTATCGTAGTGTTGCTGAGGAAGTATTAGGAACAGCTTGCTTTACATATAACGGAATAGAAATAGATTTTAGTAAACCATTTAAGCGCATAACTATGCGTGATGCGGTTAAGGAATATGCGGGAATTGATTGGAATAGCATTGAGACATTAGAAGATGCACGTGCTATTGCAAAAGAAAAAGGTGTTGAGTTTGAAGCACGCCATAAAAAAGGCGATATCCTTAGCCTTATCTTTGAAGAGTTCTGCGAAGATAAGATGATTCAGCCAACATTTGTTATGGATCATCCAATTGAGATTTCTCCTTTAACAAAGAAAAAACCTGATGAGCCAGACTATGTTGAACGTTTCGAACTTTTTATAAATGGTTGGGAAATGTGTAATGCATATTCAGAACTTAATGATCCAATCGATCAACGAGAAAGATTTAAGGCACAGGAAGCTGCTCTTGCAGCAGGTGATGAGGAAGCAAACACAACGGATGAAGATTTCCTTAATGCATTGGAAATCGGTATGCCACCAACAGGCGGTATTGGATATGGAATAGATCGTCTTGTTATGCTTCTTACAGATTCACAGGCAATAAGGGATGTGCTTTTATTCCCGACAATGAAGAGCCTTGATTTAGATAAAAAAGATGCCCCAGTAGCCCAGGCTAGCCCAGCAACATGCACATGTGAGCAGACAATAGATTTTAGTAAAGTTGAAATTGAACCATTGTTTGCGGATTTTGTTGACTTTGATACATTTAGCAAATCTGATTTTAGAGCAGTTAAAGTTTTAGAATGTGAAGCAGTTCCAAAGTCAAAGAAACTTTTGAAGTTCAAACTTAATGATGGAACAGCCGAGCCAAGAATTATTTTAAGCGGCATTCATGAATATTATGAGCCAGAACAATTAGTAGGCAAGACGCTTATTGCGATTACAAATTTACCACCAAGAAAAATGATGGGCATCGATTCATGCGGGATGATTATCAGCGCAATTCATCATGAAGATGGCGAAGAAGGATTAAATCTTCTTATGGTTGATAACAAAATTCCTGCCGGCGCAAAACTTTATTAAGTCGTATGTAAAAAATATAAATAGGGAACTTATTGTAATGATAATGAAAAATAAGTCCCCTATTTTTTTATTACATTATATTCGTAAACGGAATTTCATAGCACATGGACAGGGCTTTTTGGTAATACCGGAAGGATATGTACCGGAATTTAAAAAGAAACTTATTTCCTTTTATGAAGGTGAAAATATAAGTACTATCAGCAAATTTCTGAAAAAGAATATTGTTGTTCCAGAATTCTTATATTCGATTACGATATAAAATTCTAGCTCGATAAATCAGGTTTGCAGGGCTCTTTTCTTGATGCTCGCAGCCCGTCGTCTCGCAATCCTTACACACAAAAATATTTTTTATATAGAATGAGCGTAATGGAACGCGAAGCTGACGGCGCTAGAGCTTAAGAAGGAGCTCGCGCCGTGGCTTCGCTACCTACGGCAGCTAACTTATGTGCGCCAGTACACTTATGTCCGCCCGCTGCCTGCTTTTATGAAATCACCTAAAACCATAAACATCTTGTATTTTAAGATAGCTGTTTATGGTTTTAATGGGATTAGAACACTATATTTTATTAACTTAGGAAGTTTTCGCCCATAAACACTTAGCTTATAACATAC